>JAWBYA010000001.1:0-641472 GCA_038867615.1 Sulfolobales archaeon
ATTGTTGGGCGGCATTCCAGTGAAATATAAGAGCTTATATAAGGTTACATTACTGCAGAACCTCGAGTTTAATATCAACCCCTATAAACCATCATGAAATCTGAAACAGCTGGCTATGGCTTATTCGCGAAGTATGAGTATCGAGAAACCTCTATAGAGTATGAGGGCAGCGAAGATCAACATGACCGAGACAGAGAAGATCTTTATTGCTAGTGCTGCAACTCCCTTGCCATACATATAGCCTGTCCTTATTGCTAGAGGGAATGTTAGGATCCATATTAATATGGCTATGAAAAGCCCTAGGATCGACCCGAATCCGAATAGATCCATGAAGGAGAGACCCGCCGAAAGCCACCAGAGGATCTGGTAAGGGTTAGTCATGCCGAGAGCAAGTGCTGATAGAAAGGAGACTACCGAGCCAACCTTATTGCCCTTATCTCTTCTATCAGCATTGTTATCCACCCTAGCCCTTAGGATCCATAGGGCTAGTATGATCATGTAGACTCCTCCTGCTAAATATACAGGCACAAGTGATAGGCTCTTTATAAAGCCATAGGCTGTGTATGTGAGGATCATGAAGATAAGATCAGCTGTCATAGCACCAAGGCCTGTTAGAAAACCCTCTCTATATGAATATAGAGATCTGCTAGCTATGAGAGCGTTCATCGGACCGGGTGGAACAGCCAGTGAGAAGCCATATAGAAGGCCTGATACAAACCCGAACAGAGGATCGGTTAGAGGCATTTATAATCACCTGTAGTGTTCCATTCTAGATAGCCTCACCGTTTGTCCCTGGATGTTCATTCCAATCATTTTATATTCATTCATGGTCTCATCCAGGGACTTCAACCTCGCCCACAGGGATCTTTTTATCCCCGTGGGTTCATGGGCTGCCGTCGAGCCCAACGGCATGGGGCTCCCATCTAGGATTAGCCCTGGGTGGCTTGGAGCGCTGCTCCCATCACCACCCAGGGCTTTTAACAATAAATTATAGCATGCAACGACATCCCTATGCCATTTCTCCCTACCTAGCGAGCATATACCTATTCTCGAGCCGTTATATTTTATTTCTGATCTATGTATTGGGCATTGCTTAGATGTATTCCTAGGATTAACATAGATTACTGGGACGCTGTGTTCTTTAGCCTTCTCCTCAATGGCTCTCTGGATGCCTTTAAACGCTGCTTGGAAGATCCTGTGTCTTAATTGCTCATCCCTAATCCTGGAGATCATGTTCTCAGCAGGCTTATCGCCGAGATCCTCGAGAACAACACCATATCCATGTTTTAATGCCTCTCTAACGATTATGTTCGCTACCTTCCATCTGGTATTGTCTTTCTTTTCTTCCTCCCTAAGCTTCCTCAAGATCTTCCTCTTAGCACGGCATCTAGCATCGTAGATCTTATCGTATTTCTCCTGAACCCTCTTCCTCCTATAATAATAGCCAAGTGTTATTTTCTCAATATTTGTTTCAAATAGATATACCTTTCTGTTTATAAGCACTGCTACATTATTCTCATTAACATCCACAGCTATATAACCACTAGGCTTATATAACCTAACATCCTTTCTAAAAATGAGATATATGATCAACCTTCTTTCCTTTCTATCAAGCTTTATCCTTGCCTCAGAAGCTAATCTCCAGCCGGAGTTGATATATTTATAGAATTGCTTGTGAGGAACTAGATCTACCTTGATCAATCCTCTATGCGTTGATATAGCTATCCTTGTTAAGCCCTCAAGCCTCCATAGGTGGTCGTCAAGCCATATTGAGATCCTCTTAACACTTGGGTATTCCTTATCTGTTGATCCCTCTTTCTTTAGTTTTAGGAAGCTCTTAACCCTCGTGGATGCGTCCTGGCATGCCGTGTGAACATAGTGTGATGGTAAATGTGGATAGAGGTTACGCATCTCCCTATATTTTAAAGCCCTAAGCTTTATGAAAGATTTTATCCCCTCCCTAGCAGAGTATATTACTAGCTGCTCATCAGTATTCCTATACATACCCTCAAGCTCTACAAAAACCCTGAACAGCTTCTTAGAAATCCTCTCAGACCTAACAATAACAGTCCTCGTAACAATCAAAGCATCTTCTTCGTCATTAGTAAGCGCTAGGGATGCTTGTGGGAAGCAGCCCACCAAAACATGCTTAGCAAGGGCCTTATAAATTTTTCCCTATAGCATCAATAGAGAAACAGCCCATTAGATATACTGCCTCTAATACCCATAAAAATTTCCAAAATCTATCAATTACCCCTATGGATATCAAAAAGAAAACAGCCCTTCTTAGCCCTTCTTAGCCTCTCTCAACACGTCATCCACCTCTACCGCTGCTCTTTTTTTCTCAACAACGGCTCTTAAGGCATAGTAATGGGCAGGGATTTGGAAAGAATACCTCATACCTATCCACGGCTCGGCCGGGATCCTGGAGAGCCTTGTAGTGGCTATGTGCATAGGTATCAGTATATCGCTCTTTACTAGGTAGTATACAGCCCAGCTATTGCCTAGATTATCTAGATCCTCTATAATCCTACCCATCTCAAGCAAGGTTTTATCAATACCACCATACCTCCTTATAGAACGAAACACGGCTTTTCTGAGGCTCCTTATCACCACAAGCTCAACCCACTTCTCAAGCCCGAGGGTCTTTATCTTTATAAGGGCCCTGGGATTTCCTCCAGCAAGTCTCCAAAGAAGATCTCTATCAAGATCTATGCCCAGCTGGTCTGCAAGATTATCTGACGCCTCTCTAGGGAGATTCCAGATCAGGGACCAAGTTATACCGAGATCCATATCGCCAGCAACGCCTCTCCAAACCTCTCTAATAAGGGCACCACCAACCATGATTATAAGGGATATACCCCTACCACCTCCCTCGATATGCATCCTATGATCACGCTCTATGGTTCTATAGAGCCTCTCAAGCCTCCTCCTAAATAGCCTCACACCTTTGAGCGTACCCACCCTGATACCGTCTAGTATAATAACCACATCTCTACCGCTACCGCTATATTTCCTAGCCATATAGCCTGACAATATATTGATGAGATCGAGTGCACGTATAGAGCCTATAACCCTCCCATAATGATCCACATCGAAACCAAACCACCTACCAGCCTCTCTAACAAGGGCTAACAAACCCCTCGAAGCTAGGATCTCCCTAGCCCCCAAACTACCCTCCCCAGAGCTGACAAACACCATGTTAGTGTTGAGGCCCAAGCTACCCACAGACCCCATCAAAACCCTGAGGAGAGTTGTTTTCCCACAACCCCGGGGACCGTAGAGCATAGTTACATAGCCCGGAAATACAGGGATCCTGCTAAAGATCCTGGATACTTCTACCTCTCTATCTGTGAACACAACTCCTTCTTCAAACCCCTCAATCATGATCCTTTGCCTCTCCATATGCTCAAGCACCATGTTAACCGAGGCTCCCGTCATACCAAGCACTTCTATATTCACATAACAGTCGTAAGGAATATTAATCCCAACAAAGTCCTGATTCTCACACGGATCCGTATGTTTGTGGTCAAAATGCAACAGATCGTGGAGAAAACTCTAAGTAGATAAACAATGCTAAACTACATATAGCCTTGGGCTTTGTTTTTAAGAACGTATGCGAATTGAGTATGATAGATACTATGACAAGCAAAGCTGTCGAAGCCCACGATCTTGTAAAGAGGTATGTAACAAAGAAGAGGAAAGGCTTATTCGGAGGAGAGAGGGTTTATATAGATGCGTTGAGAGGGATTAGCTTCTCATTCGATAGAGGCTCCGTATTCGGCCTCCTAGGCCCCAACGGGGCTGGGAAAACAACTACGGTGAAGATCCTAGCCACAGTGCTCACACCAGACTCTGGGGATGCATATATAAACGGCTACTCAGTTGTCAAAGAGCCTGAGAGGGTTAGGGAGAACCTCGGAGTGGTGTTCTCCGTAGATAAGGGCTTCTATGGGAGGCTGACTGGTTTTGAGAATCTAGTATACTATGGCATGCTCTATGGCATGAGTAGAAGCGATGCTTCTAGAAAGGCTGCTGAGCTACTCGAGCTAGTAGATCTCAGCGACTCTAGGCATAGACTGTATGAGGAGTATAGCTTAGGAATGAGGGCAAGGCTTGCAGTGGCCAAAGCCCTTATACATGACCCAGATGTTGTTATACTCGATGAACCCACAATAGGTCTCGACCCTGTCTCGTCGAGAAAGATCAGGGACGTGCTTTTAAGACTAGCTAGGAGTGGAAGATCTATAATGATCACCACCCATAATATGTGGGAAGCAGAGATCATGTGTGACAGGGTGGCTATAATATACAAAGGCAAGATAGCTGTTGAAGGCAGGCCTGATGATCTAAAGGAAAGGCTGAACGGGAGGAGATATATAGAGGTTGAGCTTCTAGAAAACCCCCAGGGATCTCTTAACGGTGCAGAGATCATCATGAGTGGTGGGAACACATATATAGCTAGGATCGAGGCTGGGGTAGATATGGCTAGATCGCTTGAAGAGATCCTCAAGCAGGCTAAAGAGAAGGGATTAAGGGTAGCATCGATCAGGGTTAAGGAGCCAAGCCTAGAGGATGTGTTTGTAGAGGTGGTTGGGGATTCATCGAAGATCTAGGCTGAGCCCTATAGTAGCAGTTGTTGAGGCCGAGGTTAAGGAATTTATACTCAGGGACATGGTATCGATACTAGCAGTGGTTGGGCTAACATACCTCTTCATAGCCCTTATAGCCCTGGCAGGCCTCGCAATAGGCAGAGATCCGAGCGGGTTTAGATCAATAACGGGGTATAGCGATCCGCTCTCATACCAATCCATAGGAGCCTCTATAGTTGTTATAAGCATGATCATAATCTCCTCCATGGGGCAGTATATAAATTCAGCCTCAATTAGCGGAAGGCTTGAATCATTGTTAGCAGCTCCTGTTAGGATCTCGACTGTTGTTATTGCCACAAGCATACCCATGATAATATTCGGCTTGATCACATTCACACTATCATCGCTACCGATTGTGTATAAGGCTATCTCAAGCTATGGCCTCCACGTGGTCTTAATAGCCACAGCTATCCTGGGGCTTGGTATGATACCTATCTTCGTGCTAGGACTTCTAATCTCACTAGCTATAGCAAAGATAGGCTCCCCAATAGCGCTCAACCTAGCCCAGGCCGTTATATTCACATTCTCAGGCTCTCTATACCCAGTAACCATATTGCCAGAGATCCTTGGGTTCTTCTCGAAATCCCTCCCAATCATATATATAGCCGATTCCCTCAGATCCCTCCTCATAACAGGAAACCCGGATCTTGGGGGAATCCCAACCCTGCTGCTCATAACCATAGCTTACGGATCTATCGGCGGTTTTCTATATAGAAGATTCTCGAGAACTCTGAGATCAGGTGGTGCCCTTGCCTAGAAACACAAGCAACCCTATCCATACTATAGTATTAGCAGAGATCTGGAGAGCGATCAGGGTGAGCTTTAGGGGCTTCGATGCGTTCATAGAGGTTGTCTCATCAGTAATATTCATACTAGGCATAACACTCACAATAGCTGTGCAGAACCCCTCTATATTGAGAGACCCACATGGGGTTAGCGGTATTTCCTGGGGTGTTATAGTGTTTATAATGATCTCGGATAAGCTCTGGATCTTGGGGCATAGTCTGGAGCGTGAGAAGAGGGGCAAGATACTTGAGAATATACTTGCAACCAACACACCCCTATGGATCCACATCCTCTCCCAAATGCCAGCAGCTATGGTATGGACCCTGGCATCGCTAGCTATAGCCTCCCTCACAGTATTCCCCATGCTGGGTGTCAACCCGGTACCAGCGGATCCCTTGATATTCATAGCAGGCTATGTGTTATCTGAAACCATGGCCTCGGGGATCGCCCTCATATATAGCATCGCTGTAATGGTAATGAGAAGACCGTGGGTAGCGACCAACGCACTCCAATTCGTGCTTCCAGTTATATCTGGGATGATCCCTTACACCTATGCTCCCCAATATCTCAGGGAAATCATGTCGGTAAACCCCCTCTCATACCCTATAGAGATGCTGAGGAGAGGGGCTACTGGGATCAATTATATGCCTATAGATCCTCATCTAATGATGATATATTCGCTATCAGGGATCGCTGCTATATATATTGTAGCGATAGTTCTCACAAACCACATATCACAGAGGCTTAGGAGAACCTCTATATAGTTAAAAACTAATATTCCGACACTAGACCCTCTTCCTAGCGAAAAGCTTTGTAGGGGCAACTCTATAGAAAACCCTGCCAGCACTGTGAAGAAGTAGGTTAGCCTTGCTAAGATCTAGACCCCACTCATCAGCAATACCCTCGAGAACCCTTACCAAGAGGATCTCGAAGATATAGAGCATAACCTCGCCCACAGGATATTTACCCATTACTCTGCCCTCGAGGATTGCTAGAGAACCTTGGAGCCCTGGTGGTTTGATCTTAACGCTTGGTACTAGCTCCACCGAGAACTTCCCAACCTTATCGACAGATCTTCCCGATACAGAGCCTAGATCATATACCAACTGAATCTGTGTGTCGCTAGCAACATTTATAGTAGCCTCGCCATGGTATTCTAGACACTCATATGTATATGTGGTTCTATCAACAGCAATAGCAACCGTAGGCGGCTCCTCACTCACAGGAGTATTCCAGCTAGCTGGCATTAGATTTACTCTCCCATTCTTACAAAGCGTACCAAGAACCACTGTTGGTCTCGGGTGGAGAGGCCTGTAGAACTTCCCTTTGTACTCGATATACATTCACAACACCGTGTTTTTCTCCACAACACAGGTATAAGTCTATCTAGGAGATCCTCCTTGCATATGGCTTCCAAGGATCTCTAGGATCTCGTCTGAGAGCTCCTTGAGATCCTCTGTAGATATGCCACCCATAGTCCCTATTCTTATTAGCCTCTCTTTATCCTCACCAAGGCCCGGGGCTATAATATATCCCTTTTTCTCCAGCATATCTACCAACATGCTTGCATTAAGATCCTTGCTATTTACTCTGAACACGGCAACAGTGTTGGATCTATGGTCTTGAGAGCCTATCAAGGGGCTTATAGCCTCGTTATTAAGCCTTCTGTAGAGTATCGATGCCCTCTCCCTATGGATCTCTATGCTCTTCTCAACACCGATCCTCAAGATCCTGTCCAAAGCACCATCAAGAGCGTACATAAGGCTTATGGCTGGTGTGAAGGGCGTCGATCCCTTAGCTATGCTTTCAACGTACATAGATAGATCTAGATATCTTGGTGGAGGATGCTCCCTAGAGATCTTGCCCACACGGCCAACCATATCCTCGGGAAGCATAACGAAAGACACGCCTGGAAACGAGCCAAGAGCCTTGTGGGAGCACGAGGCTATAGCTCCAAGACCCCTCCAATATACTAGCTCCTCACCCCCGAGAGATGACACAGCATCGACAAGAACCCTAGATCCTAGCGATTCTGCTAGTCCTGCAAGAGCCCTCAGCTCCTGAAACCTATGCCCCTTGCTCGTCTCAACATGGGCTACAGCTATCCAGTCTATCTTCTCTCTAGAGACGAGATCCTCTACCAAGCCAAGATCTACAGGCTCTCCAGGGTTTCTCCTAACAACAAATACCCTGGCACCTCTTCTACTAGCACTCTCAACAAGCCTATCACCAAACACACCATAGCTTATAACAAGCACACCGTCTCCCGGAGCAACAATACTATAGATCATAGCCTCTGTAGCTAGTGTTCCACTCCCACTTAAAAGCACCGAAACACCATCGAGTTTTACGAGCTTTGAGAGCTTCTCCGAGACACTTGCTAAGAGTTTCTTAAACTCCACAGACCTGTGGCTTATCATGGGTCTCTGTAAGGCTTCTAAAGCCTCTCTATAGGGCTCAACAGGCCCTGGGGTGAAGATCCTCTGCATTCTAACCAAACCTCTTCAGTATCTCGTTAAGAGCTATTAAGGCTCCCCTCTCCTGGGCCTCGTGTGTCTGGAACCCTATGTGTGGTGTAGGGATCACTTTGGGGTGTTTAACCAAGATCTCTTCAACGCTTCCCCTCTCTGGAGGCTCTCTATCAAACACATCGAGAGCTGCACAGCTAACCCTACCACTCTCAAGAGCCTCTAGAAGAGCCTCAGGATCTATAACCCCTCCTCTTGAAGTGTTTATAAACACACAGCCATTCTTGAGCATTGAGAACTCTCTTTTTGAGAACATCCTTCTAGTAGTGTTGTTAAGGGGTACGTGGAGCGAGATGTAGTCACATAGGGGTAGCATTGAGTATAGATCTCTATAAAGCGTAACACCGAGTTTAGAGGCCTTATCGCTCAGATCCAGGATATCGTTCGCAACAACAACCATCCCCAGGGATTTTGCCAGCTGTGCTACTCTAGATCCTATCCTCCCGAGCCCAACTATACATAGCGTCTTTCCATAGAGTTCCGAACCCATTGGTCTCTCCCACAAGCCCTTCTTAACTTTATCAACAACCTCATAGAGACTACGTGCACACATGATCATCAAACCTAGTGCTAGTTCAGCGGTAGATATTATTGGAGCCTCGGGTGTGTTGATAACCTCTATACCTCTTTTAGAAGCCTCTTCCAGATCTATGTTATCAAGTCCGATCCCGACCCTCACTATAAGTCTCAACCTGCCGGCTTTCTCAAACATCTCTCCTCCAATTCTATGCCTGCTCCTAACTATGAGAATGTCGTAGTGACCAACTATGTTTACAAGATCCCTATACTCGATCCCGGGTCTGTAGGTAACATCAAAGCCTTTCTCGATAAGGCTCTCTACAAGTGTTTTTGAAACCGCATCTACTATTAGAATTCTAGCCTTCTTCTCGACGACAAACGAAACCACCGCAATAGCTATTTGTAAACATCCTTATAAATATTTTCCTACGCATGGTTATCTACGAGTCTCGATTCCCCATAGAGCAGTCCCAGCTTTATCGTCGTAGCCAACTGTTTCGGGTTCCATGATGGTTTATAGGGGTTTATATTAAACCCGGGTTCTGCAGTAATGTAACCTTATATAAGCTCTTATATTTCACTGGGATGCCGCCCAACAATGATTGTAGAGATATGGATTCGAGTGGGCGGGGTAAAGGCAAAGAGAGCCAGGATGAGTTTTTCTACAGCTATGAGTCAGAGGTAAACTATGAAGGGGAGCTGTGGGTTGGGGTTTCTCTGGACGGGTAGAGGCCAATGATAAGAACCCCGATGAAAGGAGCCCTGAGGCCCACGAAGCCAAGGAAAGAGTGGTTGATAGAGAAGAGCCACGATGAAACCTGAACCCCGCTTTTATCCTTCCATAGGGATCTAGATGCTGAGAGAAATACATTGAGGGTTCTTCTGAGCAGGGCTTCCTGGGATGAGTATGTTGATAAAGACCTGTCACAGCTATACATAGGGCTCTTAAGGATTAACAAGATCTATAACGAGGTTAGGAAAGATCCAGAGCAATATAGATCGTTCCTCCTAGGCGTTATAGGGGGTAGGAGTGTTGGCCATTCACAGAGGATTATGAAGATTATGGGGAATCTCTTCGGGATCCGTGTATCTGGTGCTAGAGAAGCCCTGAGGCTGGTGGCAAGCGGTGTTCCGCTTGATAGCGCCTCAAAGGATGTTTCATTCAGCTTTAGCGATAGAACAGGTTTTAGAAACCTTGTAGAGGTATCAATACTCTCTCTAGAATCGATCCTGAAAGATGCTTCGAGAGACCTTGCTAGGATCACTGAAGAGGTCGAGAAGATCGTTATGAGAGATCTCGCAGCTTTAAAGAGCGACCCCCTACATATTGTTAAGATCCTGGGTGGCGTTGCATCAGCAAGCACGAGAATAATGCCTCTGAGAAACCCCCATAGCCTCGTTATAGCATCCCTCACTGGGATCCCGGTATCTGTTTTCAAAAAACTCTTTGGGGATCCTGGAGAGCTTGTGAAAGCCTCCGGAGGTATTATAGATCCCCAGGTTGTTTTGCCGCTCGACGAGGAGGATCTATCCGTGATATCGCTCAAACAAGGATCGATCGGAGAGAAAATAGCATATGTTATAGAGAACGCATATAAAATCCACTCTATGATTAGGAAGACCTGTAGATACTATATACACGGCGAGGATGAAAAGCTACTCCACATGGTTGTAATGACGCCAGAGGCTAGGAGGATTGCCGGTAACATAGGGATAGATCTAGGTGTTGAGAGACTCTTAATAAGATCCGCTAGAAAGATCTCAGAACCACATCCAGATATAGCCATTATAAAGGGAACAGCTATAGTAAAACCAAGCATGTGTAGGGCAAGCCTAGGCAGTGGTATCGAAACCGATTGCCGCAGATTGCTAGAATACCTAGGATTAAAGGTAGGCCTTGGAACTGGGAGAATATCTATTATTGGTAGGCCTGAGAGGAGAGTAAGGATCGTGTGGTGGGTATCTATAGAACGCGCCAAACTCAAGGAGGCAGTGTGATCAGAGCACTATATCTCAGCTATATCGGGGCGGATTCTCTTCACTTTGTCAACAAGGGAGAGATACCAAGAAGGAACCTCTATTCCCTCCACTCTTCTAGAGAAGGTATATGGCTTTATATCAAGGACGGGCGTCCCGTCGAAGAGATCTAGATTATCAACATACAGAACCCTACCCTCCCTCCCGATAAACGTCACTATGCTTACCGCTATGGGCTGTTTTCTTTTTGATATATAGGGAGATTAATAGGCTTTGGAAATTTTCATGGGTATTGGGGCATGCCTGGAGGCTGCTTCCCCGCCAACACCTAAGGGTATTTATAAGCCTTGAAAGATAATGTCCTCGGTGTGGGTCTCCCCACACAGGTCTCGGGTGGTGATGGGAGCAGTGCTCCAAGCCACCCGGGGCTCAACCTAGATGGGAGCCGCGTGCTGTTCGGCTCGACGACCGCCCATGAACCCACAGGATTAGAGATCCTGAGGGTTGAGGTGGAAGTCCCTGGATAAGACCATGAATAAAAAGATGATTGGAATGAACATCCAGGGACAAACAGTTGGGTCTGTACGGCGAGTCGGTGCAGAAAACACCCACCATAGGTACTTCTTCCTCAGACAGTCCAAGCCTGATCAGTCTTTTAGGCCTCACCTTAAGCCGTAGCTAACTGTTTCGGATTTCATAGAAGTTTGTATGGATTGATATCAGTTTACGGTTAAGAGGGTTTGCTGAGGTCTGGGGAGATTATTAAGTTAGGTATTGCTGAAAAAAGTAGCCTGGATAGGTATTTGGGTGTAGGAATTAGGATCTATTGAGGTGTGAAAGCCAGCTAAGCCCTGTATTGTGGGTTGGGAGTAACATTATATAAGGGGTTATTATTAATTGAGCAGAGACCATGGAAAACTTGCTAGAGACTCGCGAGGTTGTTAGAACATATAGCGTGCCAATAAACGATGATAGGGTTGAGGATCTGATCACATGGTATGCTGAGATGCTCCAGAAAACAATAGAAAAGATATGGAATAACATTATATGGGAGTATAGATTCCCAGAGATAGTTAGGAAGAAGAGAGGAATTAGAGTTAAGATCGGGAGGAAGATCAGGGTTCCAAAAATACCCAGCGACAAGAACTTTAAGAATAACCTCAGGGATTCCTTATTAACACAATGCCCTTACGCTAAACACTGGGTAGACGCTGTTATCAGAACAGCATACTCTATAATCAGTTCTTGGAGGAAGAGGTATCTAAAAGGAAAGGCTAGAAAGACAAAACCAAGGATTAGGAGGAGGTTCGCAAGATGCAAGATAACACTAATGAGTATGGATTATGAGAGAAAAATAATAAGAGTAACGTTGAAGCCGGGAGAGTATCTGGAGATCTCTTGGGCTAATAGGTGGTTCGTTAATAGGGTTAGAAATTGGAGCGTAGGAGAGATCATCATAAAGGATGATAGAGTTCTAATACCATTTAAGAGGAATGAGGTAGAGGTAATAGAGGATCTTGTTGCTTGGGATTCTAACGAGCTATCACTAGATGGATACTCACCTAGCAGGGGCTTTATAAAAGTCGATCTGAGATATCTGCAGAGTATAAAGATAGTCTATGAGGGGAAGAAGGCAAAAGCACAGTCAATCGGGAAGAGAGAGCTTTTTGAGAAATACTCTAGGAGGGAGAGGAATAGGGAGAAAGATTTCATAAACAAGCTAGTAAAACAGATAGCAATACTATTACCAAAAGCAATACATATACTAGAGGATCTTGAGAAAGAGGATATGGTTAGAAAGGGAGAGGTTGAGAAAAATAGGAGGAAGAGGAACTCAAGAACACCATGGAAACAAATACACAGAAAGCTATCGGAGAAAGCATTCATAGCAAAGGTATCTCCCAAGAATACTTCACGAACCTGCCCACAATGCGGGTATATAGTAAAGACCCAAGTGGGCAGGATATTCAAGTGTAAGAAATGTGGTTTCGAACTAGATAGACAGAAACTCGCATCCCTAAACATATATCTAAAACATCTAAAACACACCAAGATGTGGGGGTTCCCCCACAGCAATGAACCCGAGGAAATCTATGAAGGGGAGCTGTGGGTTGGGGTCACCCTGAACGGGTGGAGGCCAAGGATATGGGCCCCGATGATAGGGGCCCTGAGGCCTATGAAACCAAGGGAAGAGCGGTTGATATCATTTGATATCAACCGCTATGAAGCCCGAACCCCTCCTATCGCTTGGAACTATTTTGTGGAGATACGCGATCACTATTAAGTGGGAGAAACCATCGATACCATCGAGGGCCTCTTCATACTCAGGCAAGACCTCTATGATGCCAGAGACTCCTCTAATAGATTCCCTAACAACATCATCTGGGAGAGATACCCTTACAAACCCTATAGGTCTTAATATGAACTCCAAAAGCATACCCAACATCTCTATACAAACACAGGCTTATCTATTGAAAACCATCTAAACTTAAACCCTCTAGCTATTCTACCATGGTGCTTGGTATGGCGGTAAAGGGATACGTTGATCAAGATCACATAGCATGGGCTGTGATTAGCAGGCCTGAGAGGAGGAATGCTTGGAACTCTGAGGTATCAAGGCTCCTAGCAGACTTCATATCAAGGATTTCAAATGATGAGAAAATCCTAGGACTTGTTATAACAGGTGATGGTGAGTATTTCTCAGCAGGTGTAGATCTCAGAGAGATCCTTAGTGCGGGGGATAGAAAGAAGATCTACGAGATCTTTGATTCAGCGAGAAAAGCCTTCGAATCGATCGCTTTGTTCGAAAAACCCGTGGTAGCGGCTGTTAACGGTCCAGCCTACGGGATCTCTGTCGAGCTAACCCATCTAGTCGATTACGTGATAGCCTCGAAGAAGGCTTCATTCGCAATAACCGGTGCCAGACTAGGGCTAGTACCCCCCATATCCCCTGTCATCGGGTGGATCAATATAGGTGTTAGGAGAGCCTCCTATCTAACAATAAGCGGTTCAACAATCACTCCCGAGGATGCCTTAAGAATAGGGCTTGTCGACGAGATAGCAGATCCAGCTGGTCTGGAGGATAGAGCCAGATCTATAATCAAGGAGATCTCAAAATCAGACCCATATGCTGTCTCAACAATAAAGAGGGTAATAGCTCAGCAGAGGCTTAGGGACATAGAGGAAGGCTTTAAACTTATAGCTGAGTCAGCGTTGAGAGAAGATACAAGGAAAAGAATAGGAGATTTCCTTAGCAAAAGATAAACGTTTTTCTAGAAACCCAATAGGCTTGAGCATTAATCGGCAGGGACATGTCGTCTTTGAGGTGTCGCTAGATAGCTCCCTATAATAATACCTGGGATTAGCTCAAAATATGCGACAAGCCTTTCAACTCCTCCGGGACCGAGTCCAAGATCGATTCTTGCTATAAAGAGCACCAGAAAAACTATTGCTAGAACCCCCATTGTTGGAACGATTATCCTGATATAGCCTTTGAGGATTCTATAGCTTGCTATGGGTGCCGCAGCTCCAAAGATAAATGTCACTGCTGCAAAGAGAGTGTGGAGTGAGCCGAATGTCTCGTCAAAGATACCTACACCAATGGATCCTATCCCGGTTATGAACAAGAAGATAGAGAGATAAGGATCACCACCGCCCCTCCTAAACATTACAGAGGATAGAATCGCCATTATTCCCAGCAGAATTACAGAGATAGTGAATATCGTCGATGATGGTTGGAACACCACGCATGAGTGAGCTCTGCAAGTAGCACCTAGATCGCTGATATAGTTCTGCGAAATGCTATAACCAGGATATAGCGAGCTAGCCACAATGAGAAATACGAGGAACTGAGAGCATCCGAGGAGTAGGAAGAGTCCTGCGAGGTTCAAGAACCCAGGATCTTTTTGAACCATACTAACCCACCCATAAAAATCAAGCTAATATGATAAAAACCTAGCCATATGATCATAACACGCCAAACCAGCTGCTTCGAGTTTCATGAGGGTTTATAAGGATTGATATTAAACTCGAGGTTCTGCAGTAATGTAACCTTATATAAGCTCTTATATTTCACTGGGATGCCCGCACAACAACGAGGGTGGGGATAGAGATCCAAGTGGGCGGGTTAAAATAAAAACCAGGATGTGGGGGTTTCCCCACAGCTATGAGTCAGAGGTAAACTATGAAGGGGGGCTGTGGGTCGGGGTCACCCCGAATGGGTGGAGGCCAATGATAAGGGCCCCAATGATAGAGGCCCTGAGGCCCATGAAGCCATGGGAAGAGCGGTTGGTATAAAAATCAACTGCTATGAAGCCCGAACCCCAAGCCAGCCCAGCACGCTCGATGCTGGTGCGTATACTACTATCAGCTCTAGCCATACTATATGGACTATGGTAGAACCCAAAACACCCTGTCTCGCTGCTACAAAGCCTGTTACTATGCCAACAAAGAAAGCCCCGGCTATTAGGGGTGGATTGAGGGTTGGTATGTGGACTAGAGTGTAGTATAGGGATGAGAGGAGCATAGCTATAGAACCCCTAATCCCCAGGATCTCTGCTACAATGTAGCTTTGTACAAAGCCTCTCCAGAAGATCTCCTCCATAAGGCCTATAATAGCTAAATATAACGGTAACAGATCTTTGTAACCCCCTATAGAGCTCTCGATAGACGTATAAACCATATCCACATAAGGCCATAACCCCATGAGGATCGAGATATACCCGCCAGCTATAAATATAAAATATAGAACCACAGTCGCTATCATCGATAGGATCACTGTCGAGGATATCCAGCCCCTCAGCAAGATCTTCCGAAAATCGCTCCTCCTAGATATTATTAGTATAGATGTAAACCCCATAATGATCGTCGATATAGCCATCGATACTATGAACCTCTCTCTAAACACTATGAATGATAGTGGGAAGAAAAAGAGAGGCATAGCAACTACTGCTAGATCTATTGCCCTATATCTAGGCATCCTAGGAACCCTTCTTCCTAGCCTCCCCTCCTCCCTGGCTAGTCAGCCCTAGCTTCTCTTTAATCCATGATAATTTGATCTCAAGCCTCTTCCTCCTATGCCTGGGCTCTGCAGAAATGCTATGCCCATGACTACCCTTTGTGAAGATAACCAGCCTCGACTCCTTCTCAGCCGATATCATTGCTACATGCATTGAGAGCGACTGGTCTATAAAGCATCTATAATCCTCCATGCTGTGTATAAGCAGGAGGGGAGTCTTAACCCTCGATACATGAAAAGCAGGGCTCTTTCTAACATACTCCTCTAGGTTATCGATAGGAGTCCCCCCGATCTGGTCTGGATCGAACCAGAAGCCTATATCAGAAGCCCAGTAATCAGCTATCCAGTCAGCTATACCGTTCTCACTAACAGCAGCTGCAAATCTATCTGTCTTTGTTATTATCACGTTCGTCATATAGCCTCCATAGCTTATCCCAGTCACGGCCATCCTCTTATCATCCACTGGGTACTTGTTTAGAACCATGTCTAGGAAACCCATGATCTGCTCGTAGTCCTTCTCACCATACATACCCCTTATATCGGCAAACTCCTCAGAGTAACCATTACTCCCCCTCGGGTTGCAGAAAGCCACCATAAAACCCTCGGAAGCCATGAGCTGCATCTCTGGGTTGAAGTGATAGCCATACATACCTTTGGGCCCGCCATGTATGTAGAGGATCAGTGGTTTCTTACCATCGCCCTCGGGAACCAAAACCCACCCATCTATCCTCTCCCCGTTGACCTCGACAGGCTCGTATATCGGGTTATAGAGCTTCACCTCTCTGGAAAGCCACTCATTAACCCTAGAGATCTTTCTCACAGAACCCTGGCTAAACATATAAACCTCTGGAGGTTCTGATGGCGATGCATAGATATAGGCAGCCCTATCGCCCTTCGAGTTAGCCGAATATACAACCCCGTCCTTCCTAACAATATCTCTCAGAGAACCACGATCCACTATGGAGAGCACTGTTCTCCCAGAATCTGAATATATGATCGACGGGCTGCCCATATAGTCGCCAGCTATCATCTCGATATTCCTGTCGAGAAGCCCGCAGGATATGCATGTAGGGCTGGAACTATCTATTCTCCAGAGCCTGTAGTGGCTAGCAATCCCTATGCTCCTCTGATGCGCCAGCATATAGATCTCACCATCTATGCAGGAGATCTGCGATACCGTGTAACCCCTAATAATATCCTCCACACCGCCATCCGGCTTAAGCCTTCTAACAATATGGTGAAGGGGTTTTCTCCAATCCTCCCTGGTGTAATAGTAGATCCCATCTTTACAGACCGAGAAGCCCTGGACCCCGTTTGGCTCATCAGTAATTTTAGAAACCCTTCCGGAATCGATGTCAACCAGATGGATCTGTTGTGTGATGTGCGAGACAAACCCCCTCCCATCAAACCATACCGGGATCCTATCGCTAACTATATAATCACCATCTGGATCATATAGCTGTGCTCTCGGAATACTTGCTAGAACCACTAGCGTGTTTTCATCAAGCCACTCGAGATCTGCAACACCGTCTTTAAACCACGCAACTCTCCTAGCCTCACCCTTCAAGCCCCATACAAAGACACCAGACCCCTTATCCTCTTTCCCAGCACCCCTCCTGCTTATAAAGGCGAGCTTCGTTGCTGATGGAGACCATCTGGGTGAGGAGTCGCCCTCACCAGCTAGGTAGAACTCCTCGCCAGCATGGGTTGAGATCCTTATCTCAGAGACATATCTATTCTTATCAACATCCGGTATGCTCACTATATACGCCAGATCCCCTTTTCCGGAAAGCCTAACATCAACGATCCTCGAGATCCTTATCACATCATCTATACCAAACCTCCTCAACCAAAGACCCCCGCACATTATGATAAGAAATCCAATATAAGTGAGTGGTAGATGTTGGTAACAAGCATAACAAGAGACTTAGGATAGAATGTTGATCGTAGATAGTGCAAAGATGATTATAAAGCCAACCGTAGTTAATATCTGTAAAGGCCTTGAGAATCTCCTTGGCAGTACCGTGTCGAGGAACTTGCCGCCGTCTGTTATAAAGAGCGGGGCGGCGTTTATTATTGCAAGACTTAGGCCTATTATAGCCGTCCACAAGAGGATCTTCATGGCTTCTTCGAGAACGTATAGCCTAGCATAGCCGTGCTCGCTAACAGCTACAAGGGCTCCCATAGATAGGCCGAAGATCAGGGGTACAACGCTTAGATAGATCCCTAGCCTTGTTGTGTTAGAGGGTTTATAGATCGTTGACGAGTATTTAGTCCCGTTGGGGTATATACCCTCTATCTCAATATATACACTCCTATTAGAAACTATATGCTCCCTGAATCTGAGGAAATCATCAAGACTACCGATCCTCGTGCTATTTATACTCAGTATAAGAAGACCGGGAGAGATACCGCTCCTCTCAGCAAGAGACCCTTCCTCAACACTCTCTATAATCACACCCTGCGAGACACCAATAGCGGGGGCTGCATACACAATACCCAGCACCGCTCCTGAGGCTATAGCAAAAATAACCATGTTCATCAAAACACCGCCAGCCAAGATCCTTCCTGCCGCGAGCCCCCCGCTCTTCAGCGCATCCTCTTCCTCTAGCTCGACAAAGGCTACTGGGAAGAAGAGCAGGAGTCCTGCACCATAGCTTTTAAGCCTCTTATTCTCAGCCTTAGCAGCGATCGCATGGCCTAGTTCGTGGATAGTTACATTGATCCCTATTGCTATTAATAGATATATAATATCCCATCCAGTGATCGTTAACCCCGGTATTATTGGAACCAAAGGAGAGGCAGGCGGCTCGCCTCCAGATGAGGCTACCCTGATATATTTAGCCACAAAATCTATACCAACAACATAGACAAATATGTAGAAGAGCACCATGGAGACAACCATTACAGGAATCCCTAGTGTAAAAAACGCCCTAGCACTCCTAGACCCTACAAACCTATCAAGAGGGCTAACACCACTCTTCCTCTTTATCAGAAAACCCAGGGGAAATGGCTCTATACCTATTCTAGCCAGGAGATCCTTTATCCTCGGCGACGAACTCGCCAGGAAGTATAATACCACCTCTACAAGAAGTATAAAGGCTATGAGCTGGAGCGGGTTCATAGCACTTGCCCCATAGACATATAATTAGAAGCTAAAAACGTTACAGCCATTTATTAATGCAAGAGTTATCATTCATATTTAGAACTTTGCTGGACAGCCTCTCAGAGATATTCGGCTTAGCTGGTAATCACAGTTACTCATCCATGTGACCGACACTCCCACCGTTTACGCCTTCCCTCATCCATATGAAGAAGTTGCTGAGGACTCGAGTTTCATACCGGTTAATATTTTTGATATTAACAGCTTATCCCTCGGCTTTACCGAATCCCAGGGCCCTCTATCATTAGAACCCTTATCACTGGCCCCACCATTCGGGGTGGCCCTCCTCATAGTCCCATCTCACGTATTAGCTCTGGCTTACTGCTGTAGAGAAACCCCACATCCCGGCTCTCTACTCTGATTGCTTGGATCTTTATAGCCGCCCGTATCGTGGGTAGAACCGCTGTAAATTATATTTCATAGCCATTGGTTGTGTTCTCGTAGAATTACGAGCTTAATATCAGCTCCCATAAACCCTCATAAAATCAGAAACAGTCGTTACGGCTTAGCTAAATACAGCATTAAAGATTCCTATCAATACTACCTATAGAATAGTTCTTATATTAGATCTCTATCTCTTCACAAGATCTAGCTATCTGCATCCTTCTCTAAGAACTATCATGGATGCCCATATTCTGTTTGACAATTGCTCTGCTCGGAAAAAGTTCTGATCAATGCATGATTCAGTATTGAGTAGTTCGTGATAGAGTGGAACAGGGTCATGATCATTTATGAGGATCAGTCTATATATCCTTTTATCCTTGTTCTCGCGGATCTTTTCCTTTGTAGCTGTACGCATTTCATAGGGCTTTAAGCCGGTAATATTCATAGCCACTGCACTGCTTTTCAGAATAGCACTTGAGATCCTCTCCTCCATTTTGTTAACTAAGCTGATCGCCCTCTCGTGGAACCCTTCTCTTAGTTTTGCTTTGTTTTCCTCGAGAGCCTGGGAGATTTCTTGAGCACAACACCCGGCCTTTAGCATGATACCCAGGATCTTGGGTAAAAGTATTCTCTCCTCATCCTCTCTATGATCCTCCGTAGTCTCATAATATATAGCTGCTCTTGATGCGAGTTCTCTTCCCAAATCCTCTGGGGCATAGGTTTGTGCTTCTATGAGATCCTTAAACCTATACTCAATTGTTAAATGAGCATCTTTTAGATCCCTGAACAACCTAAATACATACCTCTTGGTAAAAGAACCCAACAGCTCTGTTAATGCAGCTAAAGCCTCTTCACTCCTCTCATGGTGTGAGATGAACGCATGCCCAAATTCTATATATATGGGTAGCACCTGCTCAAAAGGCTCTTTCTCATCTAGCATATATGCCGATGCAGCAGAAAGTAGCAACGTGTTTGAAGCTCTCCTAAGAAGCATATGTTCCTTAACATGCCCATCCAGCCACCTAGAGCTCTTCCTCCACCCCCCCCCATACATGGAATACAGGGTCAAAAAATATATAGAACGTGGAACCATCCCTCCTATATATAATGTGATTCGAGGTATATATATGTTTACACACATATACAAAGCTATATAGCTGCATGTGCTTACATGCTAGAAAATATGTATGCTAAGCAGCAATACTTTTACCAACAGAATAAAAATACCTTAAAGCTATAGCTAGCAGAAAAAGCCATAGCCAGCTGTTTCAGGTTTCATGATGGTTTATAGGGGTTTATATTAAACCCGGGTTCTGCAGTAATGGAACACTATATAAGCTCTTATATTTCACTGGGATGCCGCCCAACAATGAGGGTGGGGATAGAGATCCAAGTGGGCGGGTTAAATAAAAACCAGGATGTGGGGGTTTCCCCACAGCATTGAGCTGAGGCCGAGGAAGCCATGGGAAGAGCGGTTGATATCAAAAATCAACTGCTATGAAGCCCGAACCCCGTAAAGATATAAGGAATGGTACTAGAACGCAGAATAGCTACTTTACTATTTACCATCTTTAAGGTATATTGTCTCAGCACCCTCATTAACAACCTTCTCAACAGCTTTTATAACCTCTGTCTCTGTTATAGGTCTTCCGGTCCATTTCAGGGCTTTGTGTTTTATTACATAGCCTGTCTCCATAGCAATGACTCTGGCGGCTTGTCCCAGGTAGTTGTTCTCTATATCGATCACTAGTCTGGAGGATTCGAGGACTTTTTTAACGATCCTCTTGGGGAAGGGGCTGAAGACCCTTATTTGGAGGAACCCTACTTTGTAGCCCTTCTCCTTGAGAAGATCCAGAGCGTCTAGAATAGCTCCTTTGGTTGTTCCCCAGCTAACTATCATTATGTCTGGGTTCTCTTCCCCATATATGGCTACCCTCTCCTCTTCTGGTATCTCTTTATCAGCTGTTTCTAGCTTTTTAAGCCTCTTCATATACATCTCATACCTAGTCTCAGGATCCTCTGTTATGTGTCCCAGAGGATCGTGCTCATCGCCTGTATACCACATAACAACCCCAGGTGTTCCTATAAAGGCTCTGGGCGATATACCCTCCTCTGTTATCTCGAATCTCCTGTAATTATTAGCAGGATCTCTGACAAGCTTTCCTCTCTCAATCTTTACCTTATTCTTATCGATCTTAACCAAGGTCCACGAGTTAGCCAGGTTCTTCTCCACCAGATGTATTACAGGGCATTGATAGATCTCTGCCCAGTTAAGGGCTCTTACAGCATCGTAGACAGCCTCCTCATGATCTCCTGAGGATACCACGATCCTTGGGAACTCGCCGTGACCTGCGAAGAGTGCGAAAAGCAGATCAGCCTGGCTATCCCTTGTCGGGAGCCCGGTGCTTGGACCACCTCTCATGTATAGTGTTACAACAACGGGAACCTCGTTAATCCCAGCCCATCCAAGACCCTCAGCCATTAGTGAGAAGCCAGGTCCGCTGGTTGCTGTAGCGCTCCTAGCACCTGTTAGGGCGGCACCTATAGCCATGTTTATAGCTGCTATCTCATCCTCGCTTTGGAACACCACTATCCCGGCTCCTTTAAGAAGTTCTGCCTCGTCTTTAAACTCAGGATCTATCTCGATCGCCTCGTAACTCTCTAGGAAGAAGCTCTCATCGGCAGCAGGCGTTATGGGGTAGTATGTCTGGAAAGTCAGCCCCCCAAGGATCTTCCCTACTGCTACAGCCTCGTTGCCGTTAAGTATAACCATTGGTTCTTTTCTTGGTTCAAAGCCCTCGAGTTTTTTATCAAAATGGTTAAAGTTATTCTTAACATAGTTATAAACTATATCAGCCACAACCAGGTTCTGCTCAATAACCTGGGGTCTTTTAGCGCCAAACACATCCTCAAGACCTGCTCTGAAAGCCCCTATTGATACACCTATCATGGCGGTAACTGCTGATAACACTACTGTGTTGAGGAATCTCTGAACAGCTGAGAGGCTTCCAGCTTTTAGCCTTTCAGCAGCCTCTGCTAGGATTTTCTGGTATGGGAGTGGGCAGAGCTTTGCTCCCAGCTTCTCCTCAGCATACATCAGGGCTCCTTTTACACTGGGCTCGTAGCCATTGCTTCTGAGCTTCTCTTTCACATGCTCTTTCGTATCGCTCTCCATCATTCCCAGGGCGTCTATTTTAACCTGGCTGAAGGTGGGGTCGAATATTATCGCTCCGCCGGGGACTATGTCGTCGAAGTGGGTTGCTATCGACTCTGCGTCAAGCCCTGCTACTATATCTACTCTGCTTCTCACAGACCTAACAGGTTTATCCCTAGCCCTTACCTGAAAATAGCTATGCCTACCCATTATGTTAGAGAAGTACTCTCTCTTTCCATAAACATATAGCCCCATCCTTGCAAGAGACCTTATGAAGATCTGAGCGGCAGTCTCTATACCTCCCCCCTGCGGGCCCCCCAGTATAACCTCGATCTCGGGCATTCTATGCACCGCTCAGTAATATATATTGTTTGAACCCTTATATTTGGATATACATACCGGCGATATTGTCTGAATCCTTATATTTGAGTATACATATGTATGATCGGTTTTGCGGCTGCTATTCAGTATTATGTTAGGCCCTTTATAAAGTATAAAACGGGATCATTTGTAACAGAGGTCTTTCATAATACTTATAACCTCCTCCTCATCTGTTAACGATATAGGGGCATTAATCCTCGATTTAAAGATATATATGAAGTGAGGCGCGGATCCCAATGCTAGGTATTCCCCAGCACCCACGTGTAGTGGTTTGAAATATGTGAATATACATAGGAGTATTGGGTTAAGGAAGAACGCCCTCGGGCTTACATAGCCCTTCGCCATATATATTGTTGAGGTGATTCTTGATGATGTGTATATTTTATCTGCCTTCACGGATAGAGATTTATTTTTTATAGCGATGTCTCTGAACGTTATGATGGTATTTGCGGGGCATAGGCGAAGTTTTATTCTTATAAACCCTATCGATATTGATAAGAGATGGATCGTCAGTATTATTACTAATACGATTGCTAGAATATTTATGCTGAGAGATACTAGGAGTGCCGTGATAAGGCTTGGTATCGATATAGATACTACTCTCTTAGAGCTCCACATATTGGGCTTCTACCTATATCTCGCGGTGTCCTTTATATATAAGTATGGTATTGATAGCAGTATCCTGATAATGCCGATTGCAAGCATAAGGGTATCTATAGAGCTCACAGGATCCTCGAGTGTCGATATATAGGTGTAGAGAGCGCCTCCCGCTACGGAGCCTATGACGGTCGCAACACCGTTGAAGAAGCTATAGAGTGAGAGCGCTTTCCTCTTATCGATCGAGTGGTCCATGACGTATGCCGTATACGCTATCACAGCAGAGTTCGTATAGCCAGCTACGAGCTGGATTAGGTAGAGCTCGTATACATTGCTTGAAAGAGCATAGCCTAGGGGGAATACTGCTAAGAGCAACCGTCCAGAGAACATCGCTATCTTTCTATTAAAATCCACGAGTACTCCAACGATCCTTTGGAGTATAAGTGTTGAGACGCCTGCTATAACTGTTAAGAGCCCAACCTCGGCAGCCCCCATTTTAAACTTATAAACCTGGGCGATGGGGAAGAGAGGCCATGCTAGGGACATAACCACCATGTATGATGCATTGACTAGATAGAAGGTTCTGAGGGCATTTATACTTGATGCGATCCTAGTGGTGCTTGTGCTCGTTGTCTCCGTCTCTCTGTATTCCTCCTCATGTTTATAACTTAGTAGGGATAGAGAGCTCAGGATCATGAGGGCTCCGGATGCTATGAAGAAATAACCCATGTTGTTTAGATTCTTACCAACCACATATCCTGTAAGCAGCGTTGCTGTGAGCGAGCCTATGTTTGCATAGAAAGAATACCTCGCAAGTTCCATGCCTCTCTTACCACGACTGATCTTCTCGAGGATAAGTGTCCATCCGAGGGAAGCTATCCCTGCTGTTAGCTGGGTTGTGAGGTATAAGCCCACGAAGAGAGGACCAAGGGTTGCTGCTATTCCCGCAAGGATCCATAGTATGCCTGAGAATAATGTACCCATAATAGCAAGAGCCTTTGGATTCGACTTAAGCTTCAGAATAGCTATTTGGGAGACTCCTGGGAGCGCGGTTGATGCGGACGATATTAGTGATACGAAGTGTATAGAGAGCCCTGAGGATACTGCGAAGAAGCCTACGAAGGGGTTGCCGAGCCCGTTAGCGAGGTTATTTAGGATCGAGTAGATCTTCAGGTTCTTCAAAGGTTAACGTCCAAATCAAAAACCTTCTTAGACCTAATAAGGGTAAAAACCTATATCACCGTGACACAATGGATCCCGGGTTTGCAAGCTTAATTTCCTCTTGTGATTTTTAATATGGTGAGAAAAGTGGGAGAAAAAGCCTTAGATCCGTATGAGAATGCTGTTATGCAGTTAAAAAAAGCTATTAATGTTCTAGGGCTTGACGATGAAGCTTTTGAGGCTTTAAAAACCCACGAGAGAGTTATCCAGGTAAAGATCCCGGTGAGAATGGATGACGGTAAAACAAGGATCTTTATTGGGTGGAGGGCTCAGCATAACAGCGCCCTTGGCCCCTATAAGGGGGGTGTTAGGTATCATCCCGAGACGAATATGAGCGAGGTTATGGCCCTCTCCATGTGGATGACATGGAAATGCTCGTTGTTACAGCTACCATTTGGTGGTGGAAAAGGAGGCATTAGGGTTGATCCTAGGAGGCTGAGTTTCAGGGAGATCGAGGCTCTGAGCAGAGGATACTTTGCAGCGATCTCAAGACTTGTTGGTGAAGATCTAGATATACCGGCACCAGATGTCTATACAAACCCACAGACCATGGCTTGGTACATAGATGAGTATTATAGAATAATTGGACATAACATATTCGGTGTGGTTACTGGGAAGCCCCAGCAGCTGGGAGGCCTGGGAACAAGGATAGTTGCCACAGGTTTTGGTGTAGCAGCAATCGCTAGAGAGGCTGCTAACAAGGTGTTCGGAGGCATAGAGGGTAAGAAGGTTGCTGTCCAGGGTTTTGGTAATGTTGGCTCCTATGCTGCCTATTATCTAAGCAACTGGGGGGCGAGGGTTGTTGCTGTGAGCGACTCGAGCGGCGGGATCTATGATCCAAAGGGTTTGAGGATTGATGATGTTGTGAGGATCAAGAATGAGAAGGGGAAGGTGATCGAATATCCAGATGCTAAGAGAATATCTAATGAGGAGCTTCTAACATTAGATGTAGATATACTCATCCCAGCGGCGCTGGAGAATGTTATAACCGTCGATAATGCTCCAAAGATAAGGGCTAAGCTTATTGTTGAGGGTGCTAATGGTCCTACAACTCCTGAGGCCGACGATATATTATTCAAGAGAGGAGTCCTTGTCGTTCCCGATATTCTGGCCAATGCTGGTGGTGTTACAGCGAGCTGGATAGAGTGGGTTAATAACAAGACAGGGGGATGGATAACAGATGACGAGGCTATGAGGAAGCTTGAGGAGAAGATGATCACAGCGTTTAGAACACTCTATAGCTATATGAATAAGAGGAGCGATATAGATCCTAGAACAGCTGCGCAAGCCGTAGCAGTGGAAAGAGTATATAATGCAATGAAACTGAGGGGATGGATATAGATAAGTATGCTTGCTTTTTTTATTATTATTGTTTATCTAGCCATTCAGTGTTGATCCTTGCGACAATGTAACTTTTACATGTTTTTAACACATGTTTATATATAGATACTCATATTTTAAATCGATGGTAATAGGTTATGGCGTTCCTTAACGAGATCGTTAACATAGATCTCGGGGGTACTGTTGCTAGAGTAGTAGATTTTATAAGATCCTATGTAGGATCTTCAGGAGCTTCTGGCGTCGTGGTGGGGTTAAGCGGCGGTGTTGATAGCTCGGTAACAGTGACTCTTCTCTCCAAGGCTATAGAGGCTAAGAGGATCTTAGGTCTAGTCATGCCCACAAGCTTCACACCAAAAAGTGATGTTGAAGACGCAATAGAGCTTGCTGAGACACTTGGGATAAGATATAAAGTAATCCCGATAGATGATATTGTCGAGGGGTTCAAAAAAGCAGCTTCTGTTGAGGAGAACGTAAAGACCAAGGTTGCTATAGCTAATCTTAGGGCTAGGGTTAGGATGTCCCTTCTATATCTACACGCTAACCTTGAAAACCTATTAGTGGCTGGAACATCTGATAAGAGCGAGATCCTGTTGGGATACTATACAAAATATGGTGATGGAGCCTCGGATTTTCTTGTAATATCACATCTATACAAAACACAGGTGAGGCTTTTAGGCAGATATCTCGGGCTGCCTGAGAGGATATATGGAAAGCCATCATCGCCCCAGCTATACCCAGGACACAGGGCTGTTGACGAGCTTCCAGCTGACTATGATATACTGGATCAGATACTCTACCTGATCTTTGATAAGGGTCTAGGGGTGAGAACGACTGCTGAGCTTTTAAGGATAGATCCTGGCATTGTTACTGCTGTTGTGAGAAGGTTCATCGATACACAGCACAAGAGATCGCTTCCCCCGGCTCCAGAACCTCTATCCATTAGGATCAATGTAGAGGTTCTTAAGAAAGAGATCTCTGGGAAATTTTAAACAGATCCATAAAGATGTTTTGACTTAAGGCGTTAAAACTAATATACTACGGTTGGGTAGATATTTATATGGTGTTGAGATGCTGGGGTGAGTGGTATGAGCTACAAGGTCTCTGAGGAGGAGTTGAAAAAAGCCCTAGATCTCGAGGCTAAGGCTAAGAAGGATCCTAAGAAAAGATGGGTTGAGAGAATGATGAGGAGTGCGAAGCAGTATCACAAAATATGCCCATACTATGATAAAAAGACGGTGGTGTGTTTCCTAAGGCTTGGTGAGAAATGCGATAGAGACGGAAGATTTGAGGCATGCCCGGTATTCATAGCATTCCTTGAGAAGAAATACGATGAGATCACAAAGGCTGGGAAACCCCTCCCAGTGGATTTTCTAGACCCGCTTATAACCTATGGATGATTCAAATAAATGGTAGCCTGGTTGGAAAAAACACTCTCAGAAGTGCTGGGAGCCCTTAAAAACATACCGAGAACCGGGTGGGTTCAGAGGGGAATCCCCCCAGCAATAGCTGAGACCGTAGCGTCGCATGTTTATGAAGCATCCGTGCTATGCCTAGAGATAGGCTCTGAACTTGCGTATACAGGTATTATTAGCGAGAGAGACATCTCCAGGGCTGTTATGATCACACTGGTTCACGATATAGGTGAGGGTATAGTTGGGGATCTTAATAGATTTGTCTCGGAAGAGATCGGGGAGCTTAAAGAGAAGATCGAGGAGAAAGCCATAGCTAAAATAGGATCTAGAGCTATACTACCCCTCTACAGAGAATATAGAGAGAAATCATCGATACCATCCATGCTGGCCCACATATGTGATAAGCTGTCAACATATCTCCAGGCGGATAGATACTCCTCCCTAGGATTCGATGTGAGGGAAATAGCCGAAACATCGTTGAAAGAGATCAGGATCCTGGCTAGAGAGCTATGCCGTGGAAGCGATAAATGCATAGAGATTATCGAGAAGCATATGTATAAGAGATCCTAGTACACATCCAAGGATCTATCCTGCGTTAGGATCTGCTAATAAGATCTTCATAGAAAGGCTGTTAATATTGTCTCTCAGAAATAGCATAGGTTTAAAAATCTATCTCGCGGAGTAGTTAGCAGTTTATATATCGAACATCTATTCCTTGATATAATGAATATATTGAAGAAGGATCCCCACACAGTATACAAGGATCTCTAACACGCTTTTACACGGCTTATAAGCAATAGCTGATTATACTACTATGTGGATAGCTTGAAGAGATATCTAGTCATAGTCATGCTTTTTGGCTTTGTGAGCATGTTTGCCGACATGACCTATGAAGGCGCTAGGTCTATTCTACCCCAGTACCTAGGATACCTAGGCGCAAACCTAGCTGTTATAGGTTTTCTCGGGGGTTTTGGGGAGTTTGCCAGCTATCTATTGAGGTTTGTGTCCGGCCTAGTATCATCTAAATACGGGCTTCTCTGGACGCTAACGATCTCTGGATACATGCTCACAGGACTCTCCGTGGCTCTTATCGCGATCGCGCCTGGCTGGGTCTATGTTGCGTTGTTAACAATCATGGAGAGGATTGCTAAAGGGCTTAGAACGCCGCCGAGGGATGCACTTATAAGCATAGTAGCCGCCAAGGGGCGGAGTGGGAGGGCGTTTGGACTTCATGGTGCTATAGATCAGGTTGGGGCTGTCCTAGGTCCTTTGATAGCTGCTTATATGCTTGCATCCTATGGATTCTCGCCTCTTACATTTATTGTACTCTCGGTATTTTCATTCATGGCGGTTTCGATCCTCGTCTATACAAGATCTATATACCCGAGGGATGTGGAAGTAACCCCCAGGAAACCTGTGGTAGGGATCCTCAGGGGGCCTCTCACACTATATAATATTTCAATATCGATTCCTGCTCTTTCATCGATCTCTCTTTTCGTAGCTATATACTGGGTGGGTAAGAGCGATCCCCTAATCGGTGTTATGTATTTCATTGCAATCCAGGTTATAGAGATCCTTATGTCGATAGTGCTTGGTGAGCTATATGATAGGATAGGTATAAGGGCTATCTATATATACTACATGATCATTCCCCTAACGGTTCTTGGACTGATCCTGAGCCCCCTGCTACTATTAATAGGAGTGATATTTGCTATAGAGAACAGTATCCAGAAAGCAGTGATCGGGGATCTAGCTAGGGGTAATGAGCCGCTTGCATATGGATATTACCACATGGTCTATGGAATAGCACTAGCGGTGGGAGGCTATATAGTGGGGCTCCTAGCCCAGCAGGGATTAATAGATATCCTCCTAGCCCTATCACTAAGCCTATCAATACTCGGAGCGTTGATGATGCGGGTAACGATACGTATTGCCAGGGCTGGAGGATATAGTGGCAAAGCGGTTTGAGCGGATCTGGAGATCTACAGGGCTTCAACAAGGGCATTTCTCTGGCCTGGTTTAGTCTATGTGTTCCTGCTAACCTTATTACCAGGCTTTCTAGGGATTGTTGATATAGCTGACCCTCCCACTATGAGGAGACCACCGATTATGTCGCCCAATCCTAGCTTTTCACCAAGTATCACATACCCTAGAAGCGCTGTGAACACTGGTAATAGGTTTGAATACGGTGCGGCAGTTCCAGAGCCGACTATCGATACGGCTTTATTCCACATATAATATGCAACCGCCCCCGGGAGGGCGGCTATCCATAGCAACTGTAACAGGATCTCAGGTCTAGATATAACTGAAACCTCTTTGTATATGAATGGTGAAGAGACCGCAGCTAGCAGAGAGGTTGATAGGACTAGTGAGGTGTATGTTATGAGCCTCTGATCCCCTTCGGGGAATAGTTTCTTCTGCATAACTGTATATATAGCCCATATGAAGCCTGTCAGGATCCCTAGGAGGATCCCTATGGAATCCCTATAAGCCTCTATATCTATCCCTCTGGCTGTGAATAGCAGGATAACGCCTATCGATGAGAGAACAGAGCCCAGGATTTGAAGGGTGTCGGGCTTAGAGACTTTCATAACAACCCCCACAATAATGATCGATATAGGTGTGAACCCGTAGGCTAGCCCTACTATAGAGGATGGAGCAAGGGCTAGCGCCTGGTAAAGAGCTATATTAAATATAGCGAAACCAACTAGACCTAGGATAAGGGTTCTAGCATTTGCGTAGATAGATAAACCTTTAACCACACCGAAACCCATCACCAATGGATATACCAAAGAGGCTAGGAGCCATCTAAGTGTTGTTATCGCTAGTGGGCTCAAATACTCGCTAAGACTTCTACCAATTATATTGTTGGTGCTCCAAAGAAAATGGCAAAGGATTAAAAACAGGACAGCCTGGATCTTTCTATCCACGTCAGCCACCTCTTGTTGTTAGCTGCAGGGTTATTTTGGCTTAGCATCTCAATAGACCCTAAACCCTCCTAGGTTCATAGTTGCGAGCCGATCTCAGGGGAAAGGAGGTTTAAGCTAGTAATAGCCGGCATCTAGTCGTCATGCCTCCTGGTCGGGATCCTCTTTGTAGATTTAGTCTACTCATTGCATAACCAGCGTTCTTTCTATTATTCTTAATGCATTGGTGTGGAAGATCTCTTGGTAGTAGCCCATGTCAATCAGCTAGGCTGTTTTTGATTATATTGCATGCTCTCGATGGGTTTGGGCACGGGATTTTCCTTCAAGAACCTAGTCACGATCTTTCCTACCAAATCCTCCCAGATATTTATGTCGTAAGATCGCGAGGATCTAGCTGAGGATCGGTAGAATCATGTTAATAATATGATCCTTTGGTAAAACCTGGACAGCCTGCTTAAGCCTAGAGCTAATACTATTTGGGGTGCATGATTCTTGGTGGATATTATGCATAGTGCTAAGGTTGAGGTTGTGAGGGATCTTGAAACGCACAGAATAGATCCCAGGATACTGGGCATATTTAGGGAATATATCGGGTATGTTGGTGATGGTTATTGCGAGTTTGAGGAAACCCTGCTCGTATGTGTTATAAGCATTCCCAAGGTTCTGGGCAACGGGATCCCGCAGGTTGAGCTATTCAGGGTATTCATAGTAGTGGATCCAGATGTTGATAAGATGTATATCTACCCGGAGGATGGAGAGGCATTCCTAGCAGGTCTTGGGATGGAGAGGCTTGAGAGGGCTGGTGATTATAGGGAGGCTCTCCAAGAACTTCTCAACCACTTGGTTGGGAGCTATAATGCGATTCTTAGTAGTATACAGGATGCTGTAGATAGGGTTGAGGATATGGTTGAGAGCGGGGATCTCGGGTATGTTGTTAAGGCGACATACGTGCTGAGGAGATCCCTTATAAATACTAGAAGAGGGCTTAAAAACCTTGTCCAGATGCTGAGGGAGATCAACAGTGATCAGAGAAAATCCTCTATGGTAAAAAGCCACCACATACTCCTAGAACTGATCGACGAGGCTTTAGCAGGACTCGAAATCGTGGAGATATATAGAGAAACCATAATATCGCTGAGAGAGGCGCACGCATCCCTACTAGGGCTTAAGCTGAACGATATAGTTAAAAGGCTCACAGCCATAACGGTTGTGCTCATGCTCCCAACCCTCATAGCCTCTATATATGGTATGAACTTCGATAGATCCTACCCCCTAAACATGCCAGAGCTATCTTGGAGCTTCGGCTATATATATGCCCTGCTCCTCATGGTCTCCTCATCAGTGGCTGGTTACTTTTTACTAAAGGTAAAAGGATGGTTCTAATAACATGATATAGCAGCTGTGGTGGCGATCTTGAAAGGGCGTGAGGCTATAAAGGAGATCCTTGATAGGTACGGCATAGCACATAAGTTCGTTTCTGTTGAGAATGCAAGAACTGTGGATGATGCTGCTAGATCCCTCGGCGTTGGTAGAGATAGGATTGCAAAGACCATTATAGTAATAACAGACCAGGGAGCTATAGCTGTTTTTCTCAGGGGCATTGACAGGGTTGATATGGGCAAGCTGAAGAAAAGCCTAGGATTGAAGAACGCTAGGCTGGCATCACAGGAAGAGGTTGCGATGCTAACAGGCTATAAGGCTGGTGGAGTGCCCCCTGTGATAGAGGGTATGGAGACCATAGTTGATTCCAGGCTTGCTAGGGAGGAGGATGAGATCTTCTGTGGAGGCGGTGATGAGAAAACGCTCCTTGCTCTGAAACCTAGAGAGCTGGTTGAGAAGCTTGGTCTCAGGATCCTGGATCTCGCAGCACTGAAATGAGAACACCGATATTGAGGTAGAACTACTGATCCTTAAGGGAATCCATGATAACTCTGATTATATCTTTCTCGGTAACTATTCCTGCAGGAGACTCGGGAGATCCGACCAAGACACACTTAGATCTAGTGTTTAGCAGCTTTTTAGCAAGCGAGACCAGGCTTGTATCCTCTGGTACGAATAGCGGCTCCTCATACCCTATTCCAGAGATGCTTTTCCCAATAAGAACCTCGTCGGGGTTGCCCTTTATATGGGCTTCGGAGACTTTTGATATTATGTCGAGCATCACAACAACCCCGATAACGACGCCTTTATCGCTCACAACAAGTCTTCTAAATCCTCTCTGAACCATAACCCCTATTGCTTCTAATAATGGGGCTTCGAGATCTATAGTCTCTATGGGGCTTGAGGCTATATCCCCTGCCCTCAGCTCTGGGGGTATGGCTCTGACCAGAACTCTTATCAAGCTATCCTCTGTGATGCACCCCACAGGGTTCCCCGAATCGTCTGTGAGTGATAAGCATTCATCGCTATATATGCCGTTAACTGCTTCGTAGAGCTTCGACGAGATCGGTATGTTCCTGATCTTGTCGGAGATCTCTATGACGTTTCTATCAAGGATCCATGAGATCCTCCCTCTCTCAACCACAACCAAACCCTCTTCAGAGAGCTCGAAAAGCTCTCTAGCAACTCGTCTAGCTGTAACATAGAGTCCCAGATCTCCTGAGGGATCCTTGTTAAACACCACAGCACAGGGTCTTCTCAGCCTGTTCATCTTTATAGCTGTCTCCCATACTTTGGTTGTCGCGCTGGCAGCCGGGACAAAAGGATCCACAAGGTCTGTTAGGTTCTCTATATATTCATCTCTGCTAGACAAGGTGACCCTCCAGCCCAGCCTAAGTGAGCATTAGCTAGGGGTAATATAAAGACATCAAACTAGATCTTGTGATCCTTATTAAAGCCTTGGATCTGTTGTACATGCCTCACCATATTATCTAGATCGCGTTTAACACGGGGATCAGGGGGTCTGTTGTTAGGTCTAGCTTGTTACCCGTTTCTGTGCAACTATGTAGTATGAGAACCTCAGATCCCCATGATCGATCACTGAGAGCTTATCCCAAACATATTTTATAACCCTAGACCTTACACTATCTAGTTTCTTCTTCCCATGCTCTGGGATCATGCTCATAATAATGGTCGGGTTTAGATCCACTATAATGATCCTCCCACCCGGTTTTAGAACCCTCAGCATCTCGTCTAGAGCAGCTTCTATATCGTTTATATGGTGCATCGTCATATGGCTAACCACATAGTCGAAGGAACCACTATTATAAGGAAGGGATCTAGCGTCTACCACATCTAGAGAGAGGATCCCTTCTTCAACATATCTCTCAAAGATCTTCCTAGCCCTCCTAATAGCCTTAGGATCTATATCTATACTTGTAAGCACACCGCCAACGCTCCTAAGAAACTCTAGAAGAGCCCAAGTGTTTATCCCAAACCCTGTAGCAACCTCAAGCACTCTTGGTTTCCTACTAGCTATATGCTTCCTATATATAGCCCTAACATCCACTATCGTGTTTAAAGCCCTTGACGAGACATACCAAAGGATTCTTAACAAGCATCTACCCTCCAACACTCCTATAGATAATCCTCGCCATCAGTAAAATGGATAGGGCTAGAATAAATATTACGAGCCCAACTAGATGGGGTAGATCCCTTTCAAGAATAACATAAGGGATCATTGGGAAAGCTATTGTGAAGCATCTCGGCCTCCTCATCATAGCTCAAGAAGATCAGTATTTTTCACGGATAGTGGGCTAAGATCAGGGAAACACGCTCCACGATTAAAGCTCCATTAGTGGAAGGCTCTCGGCGGTGCTTAAAAAGAGCTTTGAACTAAACCCCTGGGATATGGTTAGCAATGTTAAGCAGTATAGTGCTTGGTACTCTGCCCTTCATACTGCTGCTGGCTTTAAGGAAGTATATATAGATAACGAGAGTATGAAATTCAGTGGTGGAGTGCTAATTGGGGTTTTTAAAGTCAATGCGAGAGTGTGGTGTATAGAGAGTGGTATTGCTAGAGAAGTAACTCTGCTGGCAGATACTGGAGCTATATATACTGTTCTCCCAAGGAGTCTCCTTGAGGAGCTTGGTGTCAAACCTATTGGTAAAAGGAGATTTAGGCTAGCAGATGGTAGGGTTGTTGAGAGGGAGATCGGGCTGATCGGGATCGAGATTGGAGGTCGAGCTGTGCATACGATCGCGGTTTTTGGCGATGAGGGAACACATCTCTTGGGAGTAGTAACGCTTGGGGAACTAGGTCTCCAGGTAGATCCTGTGAGTGGCGAGCTCAAACCGCTTGAACTGTTACTAATGGTTCTAGTGCCGGAAGCCTATAATCTAAATCGATGTTGCGCAACCTAATACCCGGTGTCAGGTATCCTGGCTCTTCTATACCTATGCCTCTCACTGATCGGTACTGTAGCATCTATCCCCAGCTTGTCTCCGATACCATTGTGGGCTGACGGGTCGAGGCTGCTGAGCCTAGCCTCCCTTATGATCACTATCCCTCTCGATGCCTGGAGTCTTGTGGCTATTGCCCATTCAACCTCCTCTGGGTTATCGATATCTATATCTCCATCAACAACGGTTACGATTTTTAATGATGGGTGGGCTGCGAATGCGGCTAGTATTGCGTTTTTTGAGTCTCCATCAACGCTCTTCTCTATAGATATCAATGCGTGGAGCCATCCACCGCTAGCCCTTGTTAGCCTCACTTTATAGACTCTTCTAACAACCCTCGATACTGAGTAATATATATCGGCCTCCTTACCAATCCCCATGAGCAATACGTGCTCTGTTCTCCCCGCGAGGACTGTGTGGAAGGGTCTATCAACCTTCGATCTATAGATCTTGTCGAACACTATGAGGGGCTCCATCCTGATAGAATCATATGTTAGGAGAGCGTCGGCAAAAGGTCCTTCCTCAACATCTTCAAGCGTGACCCGGCCCTCGAGGACATGGGAGCATTCACATGGTACTGGGAGGTTATGGATAGGTGTTCTGCAGAGCCTCAGACTACCGCCGAGTAGTTTGTTAGCAACCTCAATTTCAAATACTCCATATCTTGGCTGAAGGGCTGCTCCGAGGAATACTATGGGGTGGGGTGAGAAGCACACAGCTATGGGGGTTTCTTTATTCCTAGATCTATAGGCATCTATGATCTTTCTTAGATGTCTTGGTACAATCCTAGCCGCGCCGGTCATTCTACCTTTAATAAGGATTCTATGTATCGATGCATTATAGATCTCCTGATCAGGGTCTCGTGCTATAAATATTGATGAGGTGAAATACCTACCAGCATCGCCTTCGTAGAAGTGTAGTGCTGGGAGCTCCTCCAGGGATCTGTTATCCTCTATATAGTGATCCCCGAAGCTTTCTTCGGAACACCTAGCAGGATTGTCAATAGCGTTGGTTAGTTTTAAATATAGCTCTTCATCGCTTCTCACTCCTAGGTAGTTCTTCAGGATCTCTCTTGATGGTATAAGGTTAGATACTATGTCGATTCCATCGCAACAGTTACTCCTAAAAATAATTGCTTTTCCGAGAGAGTCGGCCCTCTCTATAGCCTTGGCGGCCTCGAACCTCCAGGAAAGGATCCTGGGTTCTCTTATAAGTAACCCCATATCCTCGAGAAGCTTTATCGCGCTGATTATATCTGGCATCTCGAACCCCTCCAGCTATCCTCGTAACTCTCGTCTAGTTTTATTCGTCCTATGATTATCGCGCTCACATCTCCCTGGTATCTAGTCACCACATTGATCCTAAGGTTTTCGGGGTCTACGCTATCAATTATACATGGATATTCTTCTCTTGCTCTCGATACGAGGGAACATAAGAGCCCCTTCTCGCTTCCCCTGGGGATCACAACCACCTCCCTACCATCCCTAAGCCTAAGAGGCTTATCACTCTCCCTCCCACCCTCGGTGAACGCATAGATCGTGTTCTCAAGGATCGATGCATAGAGCACTTTTGTTGAGAGAGCCTCAGAGAGCTGTGAGAGCTCTTCCCCCGAAACAGGGCTTCCTGAGAAGAGGCACGAGCCTGTGATGATAACCTCGCTTATCGAGAACGATCTCATTACAGAGCCTTCGAAAGCCTTTTTATAAGCCTGGCTCCTCAGAGCCCTCCGCTCCTCCCTCGACCTGACCCTAACGCCTTGGGGGGATCTCAGAACCACGATCTCTGCAAAGCCCTTTCTGGGGAGATGCCCCATGAAAGATCCCCCGGCTAGGGCCACGATATGGCTTGCCCCGACATATCTAGCTATATCTAGCTTCATCTCGATAGCCTGGGGAGATGAGACCCAGCCGTCGGTGTTTATCACTATTAGATCGCTCTGGGTTGATGCTCTGGATACGAGATCTGCTATAGATGCTATTAGCCTATAAGAGCCCATCAATGGGTTGTTATGCCCTATAAACCTCATAGCCTGGGGCTCTAGATCTCTTAGCCATACGAACTGTTTTGACGGGCATGAGAGGGCTACAAAGCCCGGCGGTCCTATATCTTCCTGACCTACATCTCCATCTACTATACATGGTCTTAACCCCTGCTCGATAGCTATGTTGGCTAGCAATACCGAGAACGAGGTTTTCCCAGATTCCGTGGGGCCTATAACAACAACCCTAGATCCCTTGGTGGCAAGTTTATAGGCGGCTTCGAGCCATTCGAAGAGAGACTCTTCCTCGGGTTTAGCGACATCGACCCCGGCTCCTTCTCCAAGCTCTATTTCAACCAGAGCTCTTGATCTCGAATATATGGCTTGTGATTTATAGGCGCTAATAATAACCTGCAGTCCTTTCGAGAGCTTTGCGCCTGAGATGTAGCACTCACCGTCTATGACGTTGATCCTGGCGGGTCCGCGGATCCTTATGGATTTGTTCTCAGAGATCTCAACAGAGATCCTCAGACCAGCCACCATGAAAGTATAGGCGCAGGAGCTATATCCTTAACTCTATGTTAAAAACAATAGTCCATAGAGATTAGGTTATCAGTATAACTACCCTATCTCCTCTCCTCTCAACTCTATAGAGTCTCATCGGTTTTGTAGTGACCTCAGGTGTTAGTGAGGCGCCATCTGTAAGCCTGAAGGTTGACCAGTGGCATGTGCATGTGATGGTTTTATCCTCATCGTTAAGGTAGCCATCGCTTAGGAAGCACCCCTCGTGAGGGCATTCATCGTCGGCCGCATATATATCGTTCCCTATCCTTACTATGAGGACTCCTCTGAGCCCTCCGATCTCCTTTCTAATGGGGGTTTTATCGGGGATCTCGTTTAAGCTTAGCTCTATATACTGCTTCTCCTCCTGAACCAAGGCTGGTACCTCATTATAAGAGCCTAGTAAAGCCTATAAGCATTCCCACACAACAAGGAACCAGTTGCTGCCGAAGATATGAACAACCCTATCCAGTAGTTTCAATGTGGAGTGGTTTTTGTAGACCTACTAGATCGTGATATACAGGCTATATATCGATCAAAACGGGCTTTGCTTTACTTCTGCCTTTTCCTTATAAGGAAATGCTTAGGCCTTCCTAGAGCGAGTTCTGAGATCTCTCCCAGTATTTCTGAGATTGTGGGGTGTGGATGTATAGTGAGGGATAGATCCTCTATAGATGCCCCCATCTCTATAGCGAGTGTTGCTTCTGACACAATCTCCGAGGCGTGTGGAGCCATAGCCACAAAGCCTAGGAGCTGTTTTGTATCCTCGTCGTATATGATCTTTGCGAACCCTTCCTCGCCCCCCTCTATCACGGCTCTAGCAACTCCTCCTAGGGGCATTTTGAGGCTTTTAGGCTTATAGCCATTCCTCCTCGCCTCTTCCTCACTCATTCCAACAAAAGCCATCTCTGGTTCTGTAAAGATTACCGAAGGTACTGCTCTTGGGTCGTATAAGACCTTCTTACCAGCAGCATTTTCTGCAGCAACTAATGACTGCATGAAAGCCCTATGGGCTAATAGCGGAGGGCCTGTTATATCGCCCGAGGCATATATATTTTCAACCGAGGTTCTCATGCTACCATCAACCTTTATATACCCTTTTTCATCGAGCTCGACACCTGCTTCTCTCAGGCCTAGGTTCTCCGACCTTGGTTTTCTACCAACAGCTACCAGGATCTTCTCGACGGACAGTCTCTCCCCGCTTGATAATTCCACATGTGCCTCGTTCTGCCTCTTCTCAATAGATTTAACAGTTGTGTTCGTGCGGATCTTTACTCCTAGGTTTTTGAGCATCCTTTCCGCCGCTCTCGACAGATCCTGATCCATTCCTGGCAAAAGGTTCGGCATGATCTCTGCTAGGTGCACTTCAACACCTATCTTTGAGTATAGGCTTGCGAACTCAACACCTATGTATCCTCCGCCAACTATTAGGATCGATGATGGCTTCTTCCTAATCCCAAGTATGGTTCTATTATTATGGATCACTTCTCCGTCGACTTTAAGGAGTGGGAGGTCTGAGGGGTTTGTCCCTGTAGCGATGAGGATCTTTTCTGCTTTGATCTCGCCCATGTTCTCAATATATAGGGTGTTTCTGTCGAGAAGCTTTGCCTCACCTCTATAGAGATCAACGCCATAGCCTTTGAGAAGCATCTCAACACCCCCAGAGATCCTCTCTACGATCGATGAGACCCACGAGAGGTATTCGTTGAAATCTAGATCCAGTTCCCCTTTAACGAACTTCATAGACTTAACACTCCAGATCGTGTTAGCGGGTTTTAGCAAAGCCTTGGTTGGTATGCACCCGTAGTTTGTGCACTCACCGCCAAGCCTATCGGCTTCGACCAACGCTACTCTTAATCCTAGCTGTGATGCCCTTATAGCGCCTGGATATCCTCCGGGGCCTCCTCCTATAACTACCAAATCGTATTTCGAATCCACAGATCCACACCTATTTGAACTCTTCCTCCTGTGCTAGGAATAATAATGGGTTTTCGAGATAGTTCTTAAGGGTTGATAGGAATCTTGCTGCGTAGCCGCCCTCTATGAATCTATGGTCAAAGCTGAGGGATATGTTTAGATAATACCTTGGCTCTAGCCTATCCTCGTAATAGCCTGGCTTCTTAACTATCCTGTGGATCCCGAGGATCGCTGATTCTGGGTAGTTTATTATTGGGAACCCGAGGGTAGATCCTATAGCCCCCACATTCGTTATCGTGAAGGTCCCATCCCTTATATCCTCGAGGGTTAGTTTGCCCTGGCGAGCCTTCTCAGCAAGCTCCTCTATCTCTCTAGCTATCTGGAAGAGACCTTTTTTATCAGCGTTCTTTATATTTGGTACAACTAACCCTTGCTCTGTATCAATAGCTATCCCTATGTTATAGTACTTCTTAACAACGATCTCTCCCCTAGCATCGTCGAGAGAAGCATTGAGGAGTGGGAACTCCTTGAGAGCCTTGGTAACAGCCTTTATTATGAATGGTAGGTAGGTTAGCTTAACACCCTTGCTCTCTGCAAGCCTTTTGAGATTCTCCCTAAGCCTTACAAGCTCTGTAGCGTCAACCTCCTCTGCTAGGTAGACATGGGGTATTTTGCTCTTAGCCTCGGCCATCTTCTCGGCCATTCTCCTCTTTATACCTCTAAGCGGGATCCTCTCAATAGGTGCAGCAACCTGGGCAGGAGGTGTGACAGGAGCCGCAGGAACAGCCTGCTGTGCAGCTAGTTTTGGTTTGACATGCTCCTCATAGAATTTCATAACATCTTCTCTCGTTATAACACCCCCAGGGCCTGTACCAACAACAAGGCTTAGATCCACGCCCAGCTCTTGTGCAAGCCTCCTAACAGACGGAGGAGCCCTCACAACCTGCCTAGCAACCTGCTCCTGGGGTTTAGCCTGCACCTCGGCAGTCTTTGGAGGTGCTTCCCTCCCAGCCTCCTGGATAGCTATCTGGGGCTGCGCGTCCTCCACCTCTATCTCTGCTATCACAGCACCAACTCTTACCCTCTCCCCTTCTTTTGCAAGAAGCTTTACAACCCTCCCTGTATAGGGGGATGGTATCTCAACACTAGCCTTGTCGGTGAGTACCTCTACCATTGATTGGAATTGCTTGATCTGCTCTCCCTCTTTAACAAGCCATCTAACAATCTCTCCCTCAGCTATACCCTCACCTATGTCTGGGAGCTTTACCTTCTCAACCCTTGGCATTCGCCTCAGCCTCAGTACATCATTATTTTCTGCATAGCGAGATATATCCTAGCTATGTTAGGCATATAGAGCTTCTCGTGAACCAGCGGGAAGGGCGTATCATAGCCTGTGACCCTTATTATGGGTCCTCTCAGAAGATCTATAGCGCTCTCCGAGATATAGGCAGCTATTTCTGCACCAAGCCCCAGGGTTTTTGGGGCCTCATGGACTATTATAAGCCTTCCTGTTTTCTCTACACTCTTTATAATGAGATCTTTGTCGAAGGGGAAGAGCGTTCTAAGATCTATGATCTCGGTGCTCCACCCATGCTTCTCTTCAGCCAGTTTAGCAGCCTCAAGGGCTGTGTAAACCATAGCACCATAGGTTACGATCGTTATGTCAGACCCCTCTCTAACTATCCTACCCTTTCCTATCGGGATTATGTAGTCCTCTTCAGGCACCTCCTCCTTTATAGTTCTATAGATCGATTTTGGCTCGAGGAAGATCACGGGATCCTCAGCCCTTATAGCAGCCTTGAGCATTCCTTTAGCATCGTAGGGACTAGAGGGCATCATGGTTATCAACCCTGCTGTGTGTATGAAGTAGCTCTCAGGGCTCTGGCTATGATGCATTGCTCCCTTGACACCACCACAGCAAGGGGCTCTCACAACTATTGGGGCTGTGAACATGCCTCCCGTCTTTGACCTCATCTTAGCTGCTTCCGAGACTATCTGGTCGAATGCCTCGTAGACGAAGTCTATGAACTGTATCTCGGCAACCGGTTTGAAGCCATATAGTGCGAGACCAACAGCGATCCCTACAATCCCCATCTCGGTTAAAGGCGTATCTATCACCCTCATCTCGCCGAACTCGTCTATAAGGCCCTCTGTTACTAGGAATACTCCTCCCCTTCTACCAACATCCTCGCCCAGCACGATGACCCTGGGGTCTCTCTTCATCTCCTCTCTAAGAGCTGTGTTGAGGGCCTGTACCATGTTCATTACAGGCATCTACTCCACCCTGATTCCGAGTTTCTTCATAATCTCGAGGGATTCTCTGAACTCGGAAGCCTGCTCCTCAAGGTTCCAGAACCTTTTTGAATATACATCATCAAATATAACCTCCTCAGGTAGCTGTGGTTTTGATAGACACTTTCTAACAGTATCTTCTATCCTTCTGCTCCACTCTTCATAGATCTCTTTGTCTTCTTTTTCCGATATATAGCCTCTATCTATCAAGTATCTCCGAAACCTCTGTATCGGATCGTATCTCTCGATCTTTTTAACCTCCTCAGGCGGTCTATACCTACTAGGATCATCAGCTGTTGTGTGGGGCCCCATTCTATAAGTAACAGCCTCTATTAATATGGGGCCTCTACCCTCCCTAGCCCTATCAACAGCCTCCTTAGCAGTCATATATACCGCAACTACATCGTTGCCATCAACCCTCATTCCCGGTATGTTGTAGGCAACGCCCTTGATAGCGAATGTAGGGGAGCCTGTCTGCTTCTTAGCCGGGACTGATATTGCCCACTGATTGTTCTCTATAATGAAAACCACAGGGAGTCTATGGATCCCAGCGAAGTTAAGCCCGGCGTGGAAGCCTCCTCTAGATGTTGCTCCATCTCCAAATATCGTCATAACAACTATATTCTCCCCAGCTATTCGTGCACCTAGTGCGAAGCCAACCGCATGGGGGATCTGATTTCCCACAGGTACTGTGACAGGCCCTATTCTATGTCTCTTCGAACCAAGAATCGTGAACTCTTTTCCCTTAAAAGGGTCGTCTATGTTAGCCATATTCCTATCTATTATCTCCTCCTCAGAAATCCCTCTGGCTATGAACACGCCTATGTTTCTATAGTATGGGAATACCCAGTCCTCTTTACTGAGGGCAAGCGCTGATCCAACTGAGACGGCTTCTTCGCCTATGTTTGGGGCGTGAAGCGCTACTTTCCCCATCCTCTGGAGCTTTAGGAGCCACCCATCAAGGATCCTGGTTCTAATCATATAGATGTATATGTTGATAAGCAGTTCTCTCGGCAGATCTGGCTCTTTATCGGCAACAACTCTGCCGTCGGTGTCAATGATTCTATAGATGCTGAGGGCTCTCTCTAGATCTAAACCTTCCATTATATCATTTAAATTATAAAAGGTTTCGAAAGGATTTTGGGACATTTTAGTCCCCATACCTATTCCTTACGAGGTTAAAAACTAGAATGATGGCTTTTGGGTAATCTTCCACGAAGCCTGTATATATATTGAAAACTTACCGGCGAGTTCTGGAATAGCTATTAACTGGTGATAGTTTGTGACGTAGTAGCTGTTTCAGTTTAACGAAAGTTTATAATAATCATATTGATTCTCATATTAGTTCTTAATTGTTTTATAGATAAGCTTATAATATATTAAATATAATTTACTATTATGCATAGCCATAACGTATAGTCCATAGGAGACTCATGCGGGCGGTGGTTAGAGATAAAAAGAGCCAGAATATAGGGTTTCCCATGGCATTGAGTCGAGCCATGCTATAGGGGGCTGATTGCTAGGGTAGCTCTTATGGATTGAGGCTAGGGATATTTTCTAGTAGATGAAAAAGAGCCCTGGATTGATAGAGTCGAGGTCTGGCCTGGTTTGCTCGTTATTAACCGCTATGAGGTTCGAGCCCCTACAGGCAGTTCTACTACTATGTTAAACAGTATGCATAGCGCCCAGCATCTGATCCTCAGGAAACCTACTTTGGATAGTACGTGTATAAACTTCTCTAGGGGTGGGACGTTCAATAGTGTTTTCACTATTACTAGGTAGTGCTTAGCATGCCTGGGCGCTGCGGCTGCTACTAGGGCCATGATCGCTACCATGTAGAGTACTTCGATGAGTAATAGTAAGAGGGAGCCGGGTCGCCAGAAATCGAGAATAATGATCCTTCTTCTACTCGTGTGAATCATGGAAGCTATAGCTCTGGAGAGGCTCATAACGTCTCTAAGCATGAAGCCTGCTATGATTGTGTCAAAGGCGTCTTGTCTGAATGGTGCGTATTCTATATATCCCTGGACAACATCTACATCGGGATCTATATTTAGTCTTGATAGTATTTTTAGGAAGCGGGGTAGTGGTTCTAGTGCCACTATATAGCTATCTCTATAGATTTTTTTGACATGCCTAATCATGGATCCGCTGCCGCTCCCCACGTCAAGGATCCTGCCTGGCTTTGCTGCGCTAACAGCTTCTGTCCTAAATCTGTTCTCAAGGCATAGGGTAAAGATCCTTGATGTCTTGTCATAGGTATCGGCGATATTGTTAAGTTCTTTGAGTATATGGTCTGGATCTATTGTGTGCTCCATCGATCACCGATCTCCGTGTTGATCGCTAGTATGGTGGGGCTACTGTGGTCTGAAGAAGCTGTCTATAAATGCTACCTGTTTTACCTCTGGGAAGTATTTGAATATATCATCAGCCACTGCTTTTTTAAAGATCTGGAGATCCTCTGCTAGCAGGATCTCTTCGGGCGTATCGATCTCCACCTTGATCATATCTTGCGAGATCCTAACATTAAGCCCTTCTATATTGATCCTTCTAGATCTCCTGGCTATTAGGTGCTTGATCTTCTCTACAGGATCCTCAAGCTTCTTAACAACCTTGTACGTGAATACAAGCGTTTTCCCAGAAAGCGGGTGGTTAAAATCAACAACAACCCTTCCGCCGGAGATGCTCTTAACAACACCGATCGCCCCCCCGATCTCTATGGTCTTCCCAGGCTCGGGGATTATGTTGAGCTTAGCCAGCTCTCTAAGGCTGAGAATCCTGACCTTCTCAGGATCCCTTTCGCCAAAAGCCTTGGAGGGCTCTACATCTATGGTTTTCTCCTCACCAACCTCAGATGAAGCTACAGCCTCTTCAAAGCCCTTCACATATCTACCCTCGCCAATTATCATGAGCCTTGGTCTATAGACCTCGCCTTCTCTGTAGATCCCGCTGTTTTTAGCAACATCTTCGCTCGTGGTTTCGATAACCTCCCCAGTATCCTTAACCCTCATCGTATATTCAACCAGAACGAAGTCCCTCTCCTTAAAAGTCATCCCATGCACCAAGCTATTATCACATATGGCTCATATAAGCTCTAACACGACATACAATCATGATTGTATTGCTATGTACAGAGCTTACTTATTAATAGCTAGTGAGGATAGGGGGTATTTGATGTTTGACGGACAGAGCTGTGCGGTAACGCGTAGCCAGACCTAAATACCCCCTGTCGCTATTAGCATATATTAGGATCTTGCTAAGCTATTCCACAGAACAAGCTGTAGGAGGATCTTGTGGAAATATTTTTGACCATATATTATTGAGTATTGGTGTGTATGGTTGGCTAAATACAAGGTCTGGAAGTGTGGGCTATGTGGGGAGCAGGTGATTGAGGGTCAGAGATTCCTTGTTATAAAGAACATAGGTTTCGCACATCTTGAGTGTGTTGTTGAAGAGCTTGTGAAGAGGCATCAAAACATATCTAGAGACGCATTATCATTGATAGACGCTAATGAGGCTATCACATACGCTATAGTTAGGCTCAAGACTGCTGAGCTCCAGGCCCAGAGTGATGCACAGAGATCTATGATCTCTGCTGCTAGAAAGGATCTCGAGAAGCATTCGGCATTCCTAGGCAATGAGCTTGGAAAGCTCCTCGGGTACGCCTAGTCTCGAGGCCATAGCCAAAGCCCTATCACCACAGGTGGGAATCTTTGGGTGAGGATGAGATTCTCCAGATAGAGGAGGTAGATCTAGAGCTTGCTAGGAGACTTATAACCGTTGCTAGAAAGGCTATAGAGCTCTATATGGATCTCGGTGACGAAGATGCTGTATTCTCAGCTCTTTCAGAGCTTGTGGGAAAGGATCCCAGGATGGGTAAAAAAGCAGCTGTCTTTGTAACGCTCGAAAAGGTGAGCGGTTCTTCTAGAATGCTTAGAGGCTGTATAGGTTTTATCGTGCACCACCTAGAACTCGCAAGCGCTGTGATGGGATCCGCGATATCCTCAGCATTCAAAGACCCTAGGTTTAGGCCTGTTGAAAAAGGGGAGCTAGGATCCATTGCTATCGAGATAGCACTGCTCGGACCAAAGATACCGATCAAAGACCCCAGCGATATATCTATAGGGAGGGATGCGATATATGTTGAGAGCATATATGGCTCAGGAATACTCCTCCCACAAGTTCCTATAGATTATTGCTGGGATGAGGAGACGTTTCTCGGCGAGACATGCCTTAAAGCAGGTCTGGATCTAGCATGCTGGATGAGACGTGGCGTGAAGGTATATAGAATCCCTGGCAGGGTCTTCTACGAGGAGAAACCCTTGGGAGAGGTTGTTGAGAGAGATCTTGTTAAGGAGTATAGGTCTAGGTGTGCCGTTACATAGTATTGCTAATAAAAGGCTATATATTCTCAACCTTTATCCCGAGCCTCTCAGCAACCTCCTTTATCCTGGCCCTTATAGTGACCTCTGTTAACCCTGTCTCTATCGAGAGTTTGTTCTTACTTAGTCTATGACCAAGTCTCTCTGATGCTATATATATTGCTGCGGTAGCATATCCGGTGGGATCTTTACCCTCTATAGGTGTTTTTATCCTAATCTCATCGAGAATCTTGAGGGCCTCGCTAACCACCTCGTTACCAAGCCCCAGCCTCTTTGCTATATACCCTATATAGCTCCTAGGATCCGGGGGTCTTATCTCTCTAAGCTCTCTCTCAAAGGTCTCTAAGATCGAGTTGTAACACGACCTCAGATCTTTCAGGGGTACTCCAGCTATCGTTGAGATACGCTTCAGTGGGAATGGTCTCCCCAAGATCCTTGATGCTGCATAGAGAGCTGCTAAGGCTACACACCTATAGGATCTACCCCTGGTAAGGCCTTTCTCAATACACCTTATAGCTATATCGAGAGCCTTATCGGTTATATCTCTCGGCGCCTCTATCGAGTCAGCAAGCTCTTTGATCAAGGACTCCATTCTAGTCATAGCGCTTTTGCTAACATAATAAGTCATGCTGGTATTACGAATAACCACGCGCGGCCCCATACATAAATATCGCCCCAAATTAAAATATATTTTTAGCCATGGGTCTCTTCCGGAAAGACGTGGTGACATTTAATATAAACGCCACATATACTTAATTCAAAATCTTTATATTATAAAGGGGCAGCCATTAGATAGGCGTCCTCACCATCCATGTAATATCTCCTGAGGATCCTGACAACCTTGAAGCCAAGGCTTCTATATAGATTCGTGGCAGGCTCATTACTAACCCTAACCTCGAGCACAACCTCCTCAGCCCCGTATATCTTCTTCATCCTATACATACCCTCGAGCATAAGGGCCTTACCAACACCCCTCCTCCTATACTCCCTAAGCACCGCTATGCTTACGACATGCCCCCTCAGGACAAAATCGCCTTTAAAGAAACCCTCGTCATTCTCAATCCTATTCATCATATACCCAATAATACCGCCTGGCGCTTCAGCAACAAGAAAGATCTTGCCCCACTCCTCTATATGTTGCTCCCAGAAATACCTCGGATAGTGCTCTGGAAGGCTCCTCATATTTATCTCGATAATCTTATCGAGATCCGAGTATGAAGCCTCACGAATCCTGAACTCACAGTCATCGGAAGTATCGCTAGCGAGTACCATGTATCCACCAAACCTAGAAGTGGTGATGGGGATAAATCTTCAACTAATAGCAGGACAAACGGTTTGACCCTGGATGTTTATACCACTCACTTTATTCATGGCCTCATCCAGGGGTTTTCGCCTCTACCCTCAGGATCTCGGATCTCTAATCCTGCTGGGTCATGGGCGGCCGTCGAGCCAATCGGCACGTGGCTCCCATCTAGGTTAAGCTGGATGGCTTGGGGCGCTGCTCCCATCTCTGCCCGAGACCTGTGTGGAGAAACCCATATCGAGAGCAGTCCATCTCAAAACTAAAGCTCAATAAATATCCCTAGACATCGATGGGTACTCACTAATATTCCCCAAACCTATCAACCCCCTATATATCGAAAGAAAACAACCCGGCTCTGTAGATCTATGTTCAACGAGCTATACCACAGCTTTAATAGGCTGTGATCATGGATTTAATGGTTAGATCTTTCTATATAGTAGCTCTGAAACAACTCTTAATAAGACACCGCTCTCGATCCTCCCTCTCGCATAGCCCGCGATCTCGGCATATGCTTTCTCAACCCTTCTCTCATCCCTCACGTATTTTCCACAAAGCCATAGTATTGAGTCGAGGTTAACCATAGGGATCCCTGATATTTCTGATACCCTGGCCCATGCTTTTTGAGCATCTCTATAGTTTCTCATTATCTCCTCGATAGGGTCTGGCTTTGAGGTATCAGCAATCCCTGAGGTGTATGTTACTGCTGCTACCCTTCTATCCACTGGGATCTCTATAGTTGCTGGGGGTGTGGATTTATATCCACAGATCCTTGATACGTAGTAGAACATCTTTACAGCGAAGACTATTGTCTTCTCGTACCCCGTTTTGCCTAGAGATCTGCTCAACAAGATCCTCAGGATCTCAGGGTTACTTGAGATCTCATCGATCTTTGCATAGATCTCTATGTGGGTCTGTGAGGTTAGGAGTCTCCTCACCCTAGAGATCTTCTTATCCCTTGAAGCAATGTTGCCCCTCGATGATTCCAGGAATGATATGAAATCCCTCACCAGAGAATCGGGATCGCTGGGCTTGAAGGGATATGTAGCAAACTCCCACCAGTAATCCTCACCCGGGGCTGAGAGTTGATATGCCGAGATCGCATTAAGAACCGTGAGGAGAGCTGCAGAGCTGCAATCCCCAATCCTCTTAACCAGATGCTCTAAGGCTCTATACTGGGGATCTCCCTCCTCTATGATCATAACCCCCTCTAGCCCTAGCCTCCCTAGGGCTTCTCCAACGGCCTTTATTCTCTGGCTGTTTATGGTTATGGCCATAGCTCCTCCTTAACACCCCTCGTCTGGTTAACATATCTTGCAAGGACATACAATAGATCCGAGATCCTGTTTAGAAGGACTAGGTGGTTCTTCATGATCATGTTTGAATGGTACAGCTTTGACGCAACCCTCTCAGCCCTTCTACACACTGTTCTTGCGAAGTGGAGCATAGCTGCTACGGGATCTCCTGTTGGGTAGACGAAGACAAGCCTGGGCTCAGAGATCTTCTCCCAGATCTCTTTAGTCATATTCTCAACCCACGCTATATCCTGCTCAGCTATCCTTGGCGATGTGAGCCTCTCTATAGGTGTTGCAATATCACTCCCATATCTAAAAAGGGTTTCCTGAAGCCGTCTGAGCATCTGGTCAACATCCTCCGGGGGTTTAAGGCTTCTCACAACTCCTATAAGCGAGTTGAGTTCATCAATAGAGCCCATGAGATCAACTATATCGTCCTCCTTGGCAACCCTCTCACCATACATTATATAGGTATAGCCCTCATCGCCTGTATGGGCTTTCTTCACATATAATCACCATAAGAGATGACTGTGGCGGGTATTAACAACACTCAATAGGATCCTCAGATCAGTTTTTTCTGATAAGATACCTTCCCAAGGGATTTCTCTCTAGAGATCCTGTCAGCCCAGTATATGGGTTCTGGAAGAGATCTCCCACTAATGGTTATCCTCCTAGCTATTTCTTCGAGATCCTCTATATCGACCATATGGCCTATAGTTATGTATAGATCTGATTTTCCAAGCCTGAGCGCCACGCCAGCTACAACATCATCTATAACAATAAGCCTCTTACCGTTCCTCTCAACCACACTTCCGGCCAAGAGTCTCTTGGCAACACCGATCGATGGTAATCCCATTATGACTCCTAAGTAACTGGCTATGCCGCACTTCCTGGGATGAGCTATCCCGTGTCCGTTCACAACAAGCAGATCCTTCTCCCCCTTAAGCATCATAAGAGCCTTGAGCATCAGGGGCGCCTCTCTAAACGCTAGATAGCCGGGTATGTATGGGAACACCACCTTTCCCTCGGCAATCCCTATCTCCTCGATCTCGAGGGTTTTGTAGTTAATTGAGACAGCAGCTGCAAAGCCTGTTTCCCCTCTATAGGATACGTCTAAACCCACCACAGATCTGGGTTCCCTCGATAGCCTCTGGATCTTTACTTTTCTAGCTATCATAACCTGTGCTTGTGAAGCTTTAAAAAGATCTATGTCGCGATAACCCATATAAGAAGCACGCACGCGGCGAGACTATCTTATTGGGTATGTTCTTTCCTCAACACCATTACTCCTAACAATAGCAACATCTACTCCATCGCCTGACATAGCATCCCTCGCAGCAGCAGCCCTTATAGCCTTTACAACCAGATTCACAGCGTTCTCAACAAGCTCCTCCTGCCGCGATGTTTTCTGCAAAGACACCAAACCCTGGTACTCGCTCTCAATAATCCCTATCGCTATGGGTGCCCCAGTACCGACTGCGGCATAGTCATCCTCTATAAGCGACCCCAGAGGATCCATCACAAAGACGTGGGCTCCCTCGTCATCAACACCGCCTACTATTAGCTCTGTTATGAATGGCATGTATTTGTAGGAGTAAAGTATCGCTGAAAGGAGCTTTGCTGCTCCCTTCACAGATATCCTTGATCCGGAGGATATCTCGTAGTACCTGATCTCCGTGGATATTATTCTTGAGAGTGTGAGCATGTCTGCAAAGATCCCTGCAGCTGCTACCGCGATCTTATCGTGGATCTTGAACACCTTCTTAGCAGACCTACTCATAACAAAACCTCCATAGCCAAACCTCTTCTCCGAGCCGAGAACAACTATATCGCCTACCCTCAGACCAACTGCTGTAGCACCCATCCCCAGACTCTCGTAAGCCACTTACTCCACCATCCTAATAATCTCCAAAGGAAGTATTAAATGGGGCTGGGGGTTCTAGCCAGGCTATGCATCGTAGCATTATAGCCGTAGCTAACTGTTTCGGATTTCATGAAGGTTTGTATGGGTTGATATCAGTTACGGTTAAGAGAGTTTGCTGGGATCTGGAGAGATATGGGAGGCTGGAGATCGGTTGGGTTTGGTAGTGGTTGGGAGGGCTGTATGTCTGTGGAGGGTAGTAGATAGAGGTTTGGGGGGAGATGTTGGGAAGATATAGGTATTGCTAAAAAGAGTAGCCTGGACAAGTATTTAGGTATAGAATAGGATCTATTGAGGTGTGGAAGCCAGCTAAGCCCTGTATTGTGGGTTGGGAGTAACATAAATATAAGGGGTTATTATTAATTGAGCAGAGGCCATGGAAAACACGCTAAAGACTCGCGAGGTTGTTAGGACATATAGTGTGCTAATAAGTGATGATAGGGTTGGGGATCTGATCACATGGTATACTGAGATGCTCCAGAGAACAATAGAAAAAAATATGGAATAACATTATATGGAAGTACAAATTCCCAGAGATAGTTAAAAAAGAGAAAAGAATCAGAGTAAAGATCGGGGGGAAGATCAGGGTTCCAAAAATACCTAGCGACAAGAACTTTAAGAAGAACCTCAGGGATTCCCTATTAACACAATGCCCTTATGCTAGGCACTGGGTTGATAGCTTGATTAGAACAGCATACTCTATAATCAATTCATGGAGGAAGAGATATCTAAAAGGAAAGGCTAGGAAGACGATGCCTAGGATTAGGAGGAGGTTTGCTAGATGCAAAATAACACTAATGAGAATAGATTATGAGAGAAGAATAATAAGAGTAACTCTAAAGCCTGGTGAGTATCTAGAGATCTCGTGGGCTAACAGGTGGTTTATCAACAGGGTTAGAGATTGGAATGTTGGAGAGATCATTATAAAGGATAACAGGATCCTAATACCATTCAAGAAGAACGAGGTAGAGATAATAGAGGATCTTGTTGCATGGGACTCTAACGAGCTTTCGCTAGATGGATACTCACCTAGCAGGGGCTTTATAAAAGTCGATCTGAGATATCTGCAGAGTATAAAGATAGTCTATGAGGGGAAGAAGGCAAAAGCACAGTCGCTCGGGAAGAGAGAGCTTTTTGAGAAATACTCTAGGAGGGAGAGGAATAAGGAGAAGGACTTCATAAACAAGCTAGCAAAACAAATAACAATACTATTCCCAAAAGCATTTACATATACTAGAGGATCTTGAGAAAGAGGATATGGTGAGGAGAGGAGAGGTTGATAAGGCTAGGAGGAAGAGAAACTCAAGAACACCATGGAAACAGATACACAGAAAACTCTCAGAAAAAGCATTCATAGCAAAAATATCTCCCAAGAATACCTCTAGAACCTGCCCACAATGCGGGTATATAGTAAAGACCCAAGTGGGCAGGATATTCAAATGTAAGAAATGCGGCTTCAAACTAGATAGGCAGAAACTAGCATCAATAAACATATATCTAAAATACACCAGGATGTGGGGGTTTCCCCACAGCTATGAGCCTGAGATATCCTATGAAGGGGAGCTGTGGGTCGGGGTCACCCTGAACGGGTGGAGGCCGAGGATAAGGGCCCCAATGATAGAGGCCCTGAGGCCTATGAAACCAAGGGAAGAGCGGTTGATATCGCTCGACATCAACCGCTATGAAACCCGAACCCCTTAACCTTAAAAGACTGTTTAACTACATAACTGTGGGTCTTGTGGTGACAAGCGAGGCCGTGGATCTGTCCGAGAGTGTTGTCTCGATCACAGATATAAAGCTGTTTAATAAGTGGAGCTATGTTGGCATAGACGTAAGGGATCCGAGCCTGAAGAAATACATATCCCTCAAGCCAGTATTCCTCCCCCATACAGGGGGTAGGCATGAGCATAGAAGGTTTGGTAAAGCCAGGGTCCCTATAGTGGAGAGACTTATAAACAACCTCATGAGGAGAGGAAGGAATATCGGGAAAAAGGTATTAGCATATAACATTGTTAAGAACGCCTTCGAAATAATACATCTAAGAACAGGTGAAAACCCACTACAGATCCTGGTGAGAGCTATAGAGAATGCCGCACCAAGGGAGGAGACCACAAGGATCATGTACGGAGGAATAGTATACCACGTTGCAGTAGACATAGCACCAATGAGGAGAGTCGATCTAGCCTTAAGACATATAGTAGAAGGAGCAAGGCTCTGCGCCTTCAAGAGCGTAAGGCCAATAGAGGAATGCCTAGCAGAAGAGATAATAGCAGCAGCATCCAACGATCCCAAAAGCCACGCAATAGCTAGGAAAGATGAGATAGAAAGAATAGCACTCAGCTCTAGGTAGGCATACACATCTTTTCCTCTGCCTATCCAAAACCCAGGCTTGGAGACCGTTTCTTATTCATTCTTCATAGCGATTATGGGTATTGCTATACTGGGGTATCACGCCGGTGTTAGTAATAGCCCTAAATACGGTGGAATTGCTTCTGCTAATACTCTTATAAAAGATCTGTTATTGAGAGGCTCTGTGTTGATGTGGTGGGCCCGGGGGGATTTGAACCCCCGACCCCCCGGTTATCAGCCGGGTGCTCCACCAGGCTGAGCTACGGGCCCACCATTTATCTTTATATTCCAAGCCCTATAACTTTCAACACTGTAGATCTATATGTGCGGTCTTAAAGCTAGATACTCGTGTGCCCTGATATAACTCGCACTAGACATATCTATCGATGATTATTGGGGGTTCAAGCCTCATATAGGTTGATCAAAGTATCAACAGCGCTTCTCATTGTTTCACAGGCCTCGGGGCCATCTGTCATTGAGGCCCTTATCCTTGGTATCCGCCGTTAGGGGTTGCACCATCCCAACTACATTTACCGTTTTGCCCTGGTTATTGCTTAGGAAGCACTATATCCGTGTTCTCTTTATCCACCCCGCTATCTACACGCCCCTCGGGTCTTTATAGCTACCCATTGTTAGACTGATATCCCCATAGAATAATAGAGCCATGCTATGTTCCCACAGAACTACATACTTAGTATTATTCCTTGTAAACACTCTTGAAACTCGAAGCAATTGGCTATAGCCTTGCCCCAGTGTTTTCGCTATGGACTGGATTCTTTTTATCCCCGAAAATCATTATCTCTGGGAATCCTTATGGGTAGGGCTGGACAGAGACAAGCCAAGCCATCGGAGACTGTGCAGAAGACCCCGCAGGTTGTGATCCCAAGGATTGTTAGGATCTCTGGCTATGTTGTTCTCGCAGCAACGATTATGATCGCTGTGTATCTCCGCATCCTCCCATATATCAATACAATTAGCTATGGCTATCCCCCATATCTGGATGAGCTGGATCCCTATGAAGCGTACTATGTTGTGAGTTATATGCTTCAACATGGACCCCTATCATATTTCGATCTAAGGCCTCCCAACCCGGCTACAATGATCTTCTGGTATCCGTGGGGAAGGGATTTCCTGACAACAGAGCTTCCGGGCTTGATGTATACGATCTATCTCACATACCTGCCTCTAAAGCTCTTCGGCGTTGATCTCATGACATATATGGTTCTCTTCCCCGCGATAGCTACGGCGATCGCTTTGATCGGGATCTATCTCGTCTCGAAAGAGATCTCTGGGAGCATGTTGGCAGCGATAGTCTCGACAGCGTTCTTTGCATTCCTCTTCACGGATAGAACGCTTGCTGGCTTTACTGTTAAGTATACTATGGCTTTAATGCTACTCCCATACGGGATCTATACATTTGTAAGGGCGTATAAATCGTTCAAGCCTCTTGACTTCCTCATCCATGGTCTTGTAGTAGCCTATATGGCTGCATCCTCTGGTCTCTATATAGGTGTGCTCGCTGTCTCATCCCTCGTTATGATCCTATACCCCTTTGTGGCTAGGAATGTGGATCCTGCTAAGATCATGATAAACACTGCATTGATCATGATCCCTCCGTTGATCGTATTTGTATCATACCCCCTGTACGGGGTATCCTATGTATATAAAAGCATTGGCGGGATCACGATACTCACCCTAGCCCTAATAGCTGTGAGATACTATCTCATACCAATGGTGGCTAGGAAGAATGCGAATATTATCTATCTAGGGATCCTTGTGCTAACCGTAGTAACAGGTCTAGTCCTGGTGGCTGTGGGTCATCTTGTTGGTGGAAAGGCTGCCCAGGCTCTCGGGATAACCCATATCCTTGGTACGCTCTCATTCACGATAGCTGAGTATCAGCCGACAAACCCGAGCTTTCTCATGAGTTATTACGGGGTTCTCATTATAGTGGCTATCCTCTCAGTGCTATACAGTATCTATCTCATCATTGCGAAGAGGGATCTCATAGCACTCTATGTTGCGGTGCTCGGTATCTCAACACTATATGTTCTTGAGAATCTAAGCTATTTCGTGTCTTTCGCAGCCCTTGTGATGAGCATAATGGCGTCATACTTTATAGGGCTTCTATCATCCACCATATCCTCAAGGCTTTTTGCTGCGAGGAGAAGGAGGTCTTCATCAATAGCTCCAATAATATCCATAGTTCTTCTAGTAACGCTGATACCGGCTCAGGGTTATATTTCATATTCGTATCATATAAATGCTTATAAGAACCACCTACCAATGGTGCTTACATCAGGTATAGGTCTTGCATCTCCAAACACGGCATGGCTCGATGCTCTTGAATGGATGAGGGAGAATACTTCTAAGGATTCTGTGATTGTCTCGTGGTGGGATTATGGCTACTGGATCTCTGTGCTTGGTCAGAGGGCTTCTGTCGCTGATGGTGCTACTATCAATGGTACCCAGATAGAGCTCTTGGCAAAAATGTTCACTTCTAGGGAGGATGAGGCTGCCAGGATCCTTGTCCAGAACTTCAAAGCAGTACCTGGGAAAACATATGTTCTTGTATACGATACCTTTGTATCTGCGCAAGGTTCTGTCTATCCTCTGGTCAATGCAGATGCTGCTAAGGCTATCTCAGCTATTCTTAGGATAGCCGGCTATGATATAGATGCCGATATATATGGTAACAATCCTAGAGAGCCTAGCTATATTGGTAGCGGGCCTCAGAAGTATGTTAAGGTTGTTAACCTTGGGCAGCAGATAAAGCTGAGGCCCAACTGGGAGTCGCCGTCTCTACAGAATATGCTGCTCTTCAGAATAATGATCAACGGTGTCTATACAGCATTCCCAGGATCTGTGTTCTACTCAGACCAGCCGGGTGCTGGAGGCACCTTTGTAGATCCAGCGGGTAAGGGTAACATGACGTACTTCAAACCAGCAGCTATATTTAAGAGTGCGGCGGTATCGATACCGGGTGCGTATGATATATATGTGATAGTATTTATATACCAGCTGGTTGGAGCGCCTGGGGCATAGGAACGCCACTGGTTTTATATGGCTTAGAATGATCTATGGGTGTTTTATTGGCGGTGTCTCTTTTTATCCCTTCGTAGTACGCTGGATAACAACTGGTCATGTGGGCTATATCTTTTATCTATATTTATGGCAAGCCATATGCTGGGTATTTGCTTGAGCACTGCGCAGGAGCAGGTTACCCCAAATACTGGTAGTGCCAGCAGTGAACAGGGTGGTCAGGATCGGCAGGGTGTGGTTGGTAGCAATAATTCCTCCTTGATTGTTGATGGTAGTGTGGGTGTGATAGATATTGTTGGTGTTATAGATAGGATCAATACTGATCTTAGGTCTATAAGCGATAGGGTTGAGGGTCTCGATAATTCTCTGAAAAGTCTGAAGAGTAGTGTTGATGTGATCGCGGATATTAGGCGGGATATAGAGTCTCTGGGATCTGCTATACAGTCTATGAAGGGGTATGTCGAGTCTGTTAGGAAAGAAGCATCGATATCAAGGCTGATAGGCGTTGTGGGGGTTTGGAAGCTAGCTCTATGCCTGAATAATAAGTCTGGCGTGTGCTATGCTTGGAGGCTTGGTGAGAATATACATGAGATAACAGCTATATATGGAGACCAGGTTGTTGTCGAGGTTGATGGTGTTAAGAGAGTAAGGGTGTCTATGGCGTACCACCTATGCGGTATATGTCCTCTATTTAGGCCCAGAGCACCATGATCTACTAGTAACCCAACCCGATCTTTTTCTAACGATGGGAAAGGCTATGTAGCTCTATCCCCGCTATTGATAATCTCTCTAGCTTTTTTCAAGGCATGCTCCCTCTCTATACAGCCCTTACACTTACCACAAGGAGACGGCCTGTTATCATAACAGCTCCAGCTCCTCTCAATAGGAGCCCCGATCCCTAGTCCCAGGGCTGTAACCTCAACCTTGTTTAGGGGTAATAGGGGTGAGCAGATCCTTATCCCCGGGACATAGTATCTAGCTATCTTCGCGATATCCTCTAAGAAAGCCTGGGACACGTCTGGAAGGCGTTGGGAATCATCACCATTATGGGCAGTCAATATAGCACATGCACCGTGGATCTCAGCTATATAGAGGGCATATCCAAAGAATATCACGTTCCTCGCAGGCACATAGTAAGGCTCCCTACCGGTCATAGCACTATATCCAAGCCCAACGAGCTCCACAGCCTCCATAAGATCCCTAGCATCTACCTCATAGAAAGCCTCAACACCCTTTATAGCCGAGAGCATATCCCTAAGCGCCTCCCTCTCCCTAGGAGCCCTACTCCTAGTATTTATACTGAGAGCGATAATCCTAGCACCATAGATCTCAAGAAGCCTTAAAAGAACAGCAGTATCAAGACCCCCAGAAGCAAGAACAACAACCCTCCTACACAAACCCCCTCCAAGACAATCATCAACACTCCTCAAAGCCCTATCAAAAAAGCGACCCAGAAAACCCGTATTACCAACCGCGAACCTCGACGCTAGCAACCCCAGCCCAACTAAATACAGCCAGAAAGCTAATATCAAAAAGAAAAACCTTGTATAACATCACCACACATGCTTTGATTGCTCAATATTATATGAGAATGTATACATTGGATCTGGCAGAAATCCCATTTCAGCCCCAATCTAACACGTTCTACAGAACCTAACTCGGATGGGATCCCACGATTATGCTGTCCAAGCGTATGCTTATATATCTTCAGTTTAGATTAATCTGCCTTCTTTCGGAATTATTGAATCATTGCTGATCCTCTTTCTCCTTCTACTTAGACTCATTAAACAAACTGGTTGAGATATCCAGCATCTAACCATAATTTTAATAATTTTCTGGATAATATTATTAGGCAAATAAAGGGGTTATGAGGGTTGAATATTGAGTAGAGTATCAAGTATAGAAAAAGATAGGCGTTTAATTGAAGAATCCCTCCCGTTGAGCGAGATCAGCCTTGATACTATTATCGAGGTCGGTTTTAAAGGGCTTGAAAAAGGAAAAAGACAAGAATATTTAAAGGTCTTTAAGATTAAGCCAATGGTTAGAGGTCCAAGGATTCGGAATCTTCATACGTGGTTTGCAAGAAGACCCTGCTCTCTGTCTCGCATGCTGACCTTAAGCTCTGTGGTAAGCTCGGAAACTACAAAGGATGTTTTGTTTAACGCGCTAGGTGTTAAAGGACTTTCGATCGTTGCACATAAATACGGTTCTGGTCTTCTTTTCTATGCAAAGCCTGATAAAGATCTGGTAGAAAAAATCGTTAACGAGAGTATGAAAAAGCCTCCGACCGAGGTCACGGTCTTAGATCCTATGGCAGGTGGAGGTAGCATCCCTCTAGAGTCTGCTCGGCTTGGTTTTCGAACTATCGCTATGGAATATAATCCTGTCGCCTACCTCGTTCTAAAGGCAACTGTAGAGTTTCCGGCGAAATACGCTGATTCAGGACTATTCGAAGAGACCTTAAAGGCCTCTAGAGATTTTATTCGCAGAGCTCGTGAGGAGTTAAGTCGATATTATGGAGAGGATGTTGAAAACTATATCTTCGCTCGTGGGGTTAGATGTCCGTTCTGTAAGGGGCTTATCCCTATCCAGGGGATAGAGCCTGAGATAACTAAGGATTCAAGCTTTAAAAAGAGGTTTCTAAAAATAACCTATGACAAACAGAGAAAGACCTTTTCAACAGAGACAACGGATGAACCCATACGCTCCGCAACTATTGCTAAGCGTGGGAACTATATTATGTGTCCATACTGTGGTAAGTGGTTTCAGCTAAGAGGACGAACAGAGGGCGGGGCTACAGCGTTCGATAAATGGTTCCGGGATCACGCGCTTTTGATGGAAAACATAGTAGAGGGTTTTACACCCATTACCACAGAGATCGAGGAAAGCGTATTCAACCTACATATACCGCTTGTAAAGCAGGTTGGCAACAGCTTTCAATCGGTCTGGGGTGATGAGGTTGAGAGAGGAAAGTTCCTCGATTCCTTATATACCCTCAGCAACGAGCTTCTAGATCTTCAGGACTATATTCCGCTCGATGAGATCCCTCCGGATAACGTGTGGGCGAGGACAGCAAGAAGCAAGGGCTTGACAAAGTGGTATATGCTATTCAATCCCAGACAGCTGCTAAGTATAGCTAAGCTTGCAAAGCTAGTAGCAGAAACAGCGGAAAGTTTAGCCTCGAAGAACGGTGAGTTCGGCGCTGCCATAGCAACCTATCTAGCATTAGCCATAGACAAAATAGTAGATTATAACACAATAGCAACAATGTGGCATAAAAGTCGTGCGATAATTGCGCCTATGCTTAGGGGAGAGAGCACCCTTGACTTCAGAAAAGAGTACTGTGAAATAAAGCGTATAGATAAAGCAATAACTTGGACTTTAGAGCCAGATATAGCTGAATCTTACGCTCTGACAAAAACTGCTGGGGGTGTTCTTCCAGTATTGAGATTCCTTTGCGACGAGTTCAGGGATGGGGATGCTAAAGGGCTGGTGAGAATCTATATGGGTGATGCGACCAGGCTTTCAAGTATTCTGGAGCCTAAGAGTGTGGATGTTATAAATGTTGATCCTCCGTACTTTGAGCAGGTGATCTATAGTGATAGGAGTGAGTTCTTCTGGGTTATACTTCGTAGGGCTTTGGCTCCGGTTCTTGATCTGCTGTTTAGCCAGAATCTGAAGCTAACTGGTTGGACTTGGACTAAACCGACTGTTCCTAGGGAGAGGGAAGTTGTGGCTTATGATAAGGAGGATAGAGAGGGGAGGTTTAGCAAGCTATTTAAGGACTTCATAGCGGAGACCTCGAAAGTGTTGAGGGATGATGGGGTTTTAGTCCTATGGTTTACGCATCCAACGGCGCAGGCGTGGGGAGTGGTAAGTGAATCTCTATATGAAAGCGGCTACGTGGTTCCTAAGGTCTGGCCTGTTCAGACGGAGATGAGGACCCGTTATAAGAGGCATGTGAATGTCGTGGCGCAGGAGATGAGCCTTATCATAGTGGGGCGTAAATATCCTCGCCAGAAGCTCTTAGAGGTATCGCCCCACAATGTTAGAGAGAGTATTATGGAGAACAGCCTGTTTAGGGAGACCGTTGAGAGGGTTGTTGAGGATACAAGAGAGGTTATAGCAGGGGTTAGCGCTTCTCCAGCTGATAGGGCAGCTCTTATGTTTGGGGCAGCGCTTAGTGTTGCATCAAGGTTCGAGCTTCCTGTAGGTGCTAAATTTACCGATCTCTATGATGCGGCTATAACTGCTGTGATGTCTAAGTATATAGAACCTCTGATCCGCAAGGTACTTGTAGAGACCGGCCCTGTAAAGCTGGATGAGAGCACTGCTCGAAGAGTAGTGGAGAAAGTAGCCCAGGCAATGCTCTGGGATCCGGCTACTCGCTCATACCTAACTCTATGGCTTATATCTCGTCTAGACTTGGCGACAGGAGAGATTTATAAAGAGCCATTAGGACTATACTTCGATCTTGTCCAGACTGTGGGTAAGCTATGCGGCTTTGGTATAGAGAAGCTGAAAGAATATGGCCTTATAGCTGAGAAAGCTGCGAGGGAGGGGGAGAAGGCTTACTACCCACAGTTCCTAGAAATGCTATCCCTACCTGGTGGACGAACCCACCTGTATAAGTTAATGCAAGTAGCCCCAGGAAGAGCTGTGGTTCTGGCACAGATGAGCATGACGGAGAGCGGGGATCCAGCGCTTAGGGCTAAAAGTGTTAAAGCTAAGATAAGTGAATATGGTAAATACGATGAGAGAGAGCTCTCGCGCTATGCCTCTCTAGCGATAGTCTTGCTAGAAACGGCGCGTGACCAGGATCTCGGCTATAGGGTAGCTGATGGTACAAAGCTGACTAAATATATTCCAGGTATGGATGAAAGTGAAATTGCAAAGGTTGTAAGAGAATTAGCGATAAAAACTTTGACACATTTAGTCTTTTAGAGAGGTGAAAATTTGAAAACAATAGGTCAAGTCTTTCAATTAAAAGAATCTTTAGAATCTTTAAAATCCGAGCTAATACCTAGTTTCGATGAAGTGATAAGAAGCTACCTAGGCCAGCATGTGAGGACAAGATTCAAAGATCCGGGGTATGTGGTGGAGGTCACGTTTCTTACACCACCATTACAGATCTTTATAAAAAGGATCCTAAAAGCCCTCGAAACCCCAACGGTTCAAGGTACATATCTCATTAAGGGTTTTGGCTTTGGAAAAACCCATGCTATAATACTTCTGTGGCATATGTTGAACTCAAAAGAGGGGGCAAGCTCGCTGTTAGCAAAACAGCTCGAGCTTGATGAGAGAATAGTTAGAGAGACCTTGGTTTTGGGTATAGATTTTAAAGAAGAACAGCCTTTCTCCCGTTTGTTTAATCAGCTTAAGGCAATAGCGAAGAGACAGCCGGAGCAGTGGCAGATAAAAGATCCAAAGCTTTCTAGTGCTATAATAGAAGTGCTTAGAGAAATAAATGAAGCTGAGATTTTATCTAAGCCGTCAGAGGATTTCGCAAACGTGATAGTCAAGATCCTTGAAAGATATAGAGAGACAGGAGCAGATCCGAAACTTCTGCTCCTAATAGACGAGCTTGGAATAGGTATAATTGGGAGGCTGACAAGCTATATAGAAAGCTATATAAAAACCGGTAGATATAATGAGGAGAAATACGGCGAGATCGAGTTTATAATCAATTTTATAGAGCATCTCTATACAAAACTAAGTGGAAAGGGGATATCGGCTTACATTATAGTAGCCCTCGCGGAGCAAGATATTAGAGAGTTGGAATACATCTATCTCCAGCAGTCAGACAAGCCCGAGATCCGGGAAAAGATAAGGGGTCTTCAAAAGCGCCTCGATATCTTGAGAGAGCGCTTGGGCAGAGCAGCCGGGGGCTTGGGTGAGGAGATAGCCTTGTCCTACGATCTAGAGCATGTTATAAACATAGCGAAGCACAGAGTGCTTAAAAAGATAGGAAAAGAGGTAGATGTGGGAGAGGCTCTTTTATCGCATTTAGCGTTACAGGCTCAGCAATATAACTTGCAGAAGACCCTTGAGGTGTATAAGGAGCAGATCAAGAACTACTACCCCTTATCCCCAAGCATGATATGGTTATTCAGGAAAATATTAAACCCCTACGATGTTCCAAGGACGGAGTATGTTAGAACAGTTATAAATATACTTGCAAGGGCTGCTGAAGAAGCCCTTAAACATGATGTTCAAGCACTGAGCATTGGGGTAAAACACCTCCCACTCGGAATGTCAGGTGTGGTCGACCTTATGGGAGAGTTTGAAGTAGAATGGGCAAGCGCTATCTCAGATATAGAGCACACCATAAGATCAGCAAATCCAGAGATACAGAAAACAGTAGAGGTAATAGCTAAAGAAATACTTGCGAAGGGTACTACGGCTAACGTGTTAGCCCTCATAGAATTGAAAGATGCGAAGGAGATCAAAGCATATGGTGTTTCGCTGGAGGAAATACAGATAGATATACTAGCAACGTTACCACCTGAAGAGGCATCAAAAACCATAGCGAAGCTTCAAGACGCCATAGAATACTTAAAAACACAGAGCGCAAGGATCGATGAAAAGGAATATGACGCGCAAAAATTCTACATACCATCGCCCATGAGAACCATTTATGATAAACTTGCAGCCTTTGTAGTAGAGCAGAGAAAAGTACTTGAAGAGCCATTAAGAATTCCAGCCTATTTGCAGGATGCGGGTTTACCCAGTCTCTTTTACAATCCAAGGGTGGCGATACCAGCGAGGGAGGGGGAGGTTAAAGTACTGCTTAAAGACTACAACACCGTTGAAAACGTTGAGGAGCTCATAAACAGCAGAGATCTGAGGGAGGCTCAAAACGAAGGAAAGCTTTCCATAGTAGTTGTTCCGCCTTGGGATAGTTTTCTCTTCTACGAATTATACCAGAGGAACAAGAGTTATCATGTTATTGTGAAAGAGATAGCGCGAAAGCTTGAAAACAAGGTTATGGAGGGAGAGATCGCTCGTCAATATCACCTTCTAATCCTTGTACCAAATATAAGTAAAGATAAACTGGCACAACTAATAGACGATGCGATCTCATACATGGCAGTAAAGAATTTCATAGATCATCTCAAGAATAAAGAGAAAATACTGGAGGAGAAAATGAGCGATTATGAGAGAACAATTAAGAAGAGACTTACGCAGAGCTTAATGGAGTATTTCGAGGAGCAGCGCAAAAAGCTAGAAGCATTCGTAGATCGCCAGGTAAGGGATGCAAGACTATCTGCCCAAAGAGAGCTTATAAAACTATCGAGGAAAATAGCTACAGACGTGATCGAGCTATTTGAGGATGTGATCTTCTATAGCATGCAGTCTGAGGGTTTCACAACCCAAAGCCTGGTCAAGCTCTTTGGTGAACTATCTGGCGAAGCCTCGAAACTGGAGGAGAATAAAAAATCCTCTTTATCAGAATATTCTCTTATTATGAATATGTTCTTTAGAAAGGTAGTCGAGTCCACCTGGTTCACTTGGGATCCAAAGATTATATCTGATGCTATATACAGGCGCTATAAGATGGAGATTGAAAACAACGTGTTCCGAGAATCGGACAGAATAAGTGAGATAATCGAAAACGCGATGCTCGGTACATATGGTGTAAAGCCTCTGAGTGTTAATGTGGTTCGCGAGGCTATTAGCATGTTAAATGAAAAAACAATAGAGGTTAAGAACAGAAGAGTAATATTGAAGGTAGATGAAAAGGCGGATCTGATATTCTTTAAAGAAGAAATTATAGAAGAGGTAAAACCGGTCGAGGAAACCATAGAGATACAGAGAAAAGAGCAGGAGAAGGAGGTAACCGTAAGAGTTGATCAAACCCGTAGAGAGGAAAAAGTTGTGGAAGAGAGAGACCATGTTGTGATCGAGATAGGGAGGGGGTTTGATTATGAGGATTTCAAACGGAGATTAAGCTCGCTTTCTCAAACACCTGGTGTCGAGATCAAGTTAATAAGTATCAATGCTTTTGGAGATCCTATTGAGGCGACTCTCAAGTTCAAGGGCTCAAAGCACGAGATCCCCATGATAATTAGTGCGACAAGATTCCTCGTTCAAATATCTGAGAAATACAATGTAGCCCCTCAGCTCGAGATCATGCTTACAAAGCCTCTTCCAGAAGATAAGCTTAAAGAAATACTTGGTCCGTTCTATATTAAAAAGGTGAGTAGGAGCTGGGATAAATTCCTACCAACTTGAAGGGGAGACCTTGACGGAGTTAGAGGAAAAGATCCGGAAAGCCTTTGGGGATGTGGTTGTTGATAAAGGACTAGCTATACGTCATGAGGTTGCGAGACTGCCCCGCTTTATATCAGAGTATCTAATATCTAGATATAGTGCTAAGTATCCGAATCGTGAGACTGCTTTTAACAAGCTTGCTGAAGTAGTTGCGGAGTACTTCCCAGAGCCGAGGGATAAGGATCGGGTGTTCTATAAGTTAATGCAGCAAGGCTGGGTTAGGCTTATAGATGAGTTCAAAGTAAGTGTAGACCTGCAGAGAAACATATACAGGCTGCATATACCATGCCTACAGATAAACAACGCTCTAGCTGATGAGGGGGTTGTTAGGAAATATGAGAGACTACTTTCAGGAATGTGGGGTCTTGGGGAGTTAGAGTACCGCCCTGATATATCCAAGAACATGAATGTGGAGATATCGCCTATAATGTTAACATATATAGAGCCATTCCAGGTTTACAATATAGATGTGAAATCATATATTGAAGGTCGCAGAGAATTTTCGCTAAATGAATGGATAGATATTATAATAACAACGATAGGGTTAAATCCTAGAGTCTATTCCCAGAGGCAAAAGCTCTTGCTAGTGGCAAGACTGATCCCTCTTATTGAGGGGAACGTAAACCTAATGGAGCTTGGCCCAAGAGCCACTGGGAAGACGTACCTTTACAGAAATATATCACACCATACCAGGATCTACTCAGGCGGTACTGTAAGCCCAGCTAAGCTTTTCTTCGATGCAAAATCACGATTAATGGGCGATATAGCGACGCACGATGTTGTAATATTTGATGAGATAAGCAGGATCAAGTTCGCGAACCCCGACGAGATGGCTGGAAAATTGAAGGACTTTATGGTCGACGGTTTCTTCGAACGAGCTGCATTGAAAAGAGCCCATAGTGATTGCTCACTTGTATTCCTAGGAAATATTGAAAAAGAGGATACTCGGGTCGGAAAGATAAGAGAGGTTCTGCCCAATATCATGCAGGATCCGGCTTTTCTTGACAGGATTCACGGGCTTATACCGGGTTGGGAGATGCCAAAAATAATGAGAAGTGAGGAGCACCTGGCTCGAGGAATAGGGCTGGCGGTAGATTATTTTGCCGAAATACTCCACAGCATGAGGAAGGAGAGCTTTGGAGACATAGTTAATGCCCATGTAGAATTCGTGGGCAGTTTCACTATAAGGGATGAAAGAGCTGTTGGAAAGCTTATCTCAGGGTTTGTTAAACTCCTCTTCCCCCATAAAGAGTTTAGTAGTAGTGAGCTAAAGCAGGTGATCGATCTAGCATTAGAAATGAGACAATATATCGTAGACGAACTAAGCGATATATCTCCTGCAGAGTTTCCGCGAAAACGCCTCGAGGCGAGGGTAAGGGGGTGATGACCAACTTTACCAAAGATCTTGAAAACATGGTCAAAATAGCTTCAGCACTAGGTCGCCTGACTGTGGATACTCTTCATAGAATAATATTTAGCTCTTTCTTAAGAGCTGGCTTATCCGTTCGTGGTGTGAGAGGAAGGTGGGAGGAAGAGGTAAAAGATCTTATTAGGACGATCCCTGCACCCTACAGGGCGCAGGTAAGCGGTGAGCTCTATTTAAACGCTCTCTCCTTTATAAAAGCCTTCAACTCCTTCCTAGAGGATAACAGGCAGGCTGTAATTATTAGAGAGGCTAATCTCCAGCATATTGTGCAGCTCCTCGAAAGTAGGGTTGGCAAGGTTGATGGGGTCTTTGTCTTCGACTGTGCATCAGTACCAGAGTTCATAGCTATTGCGAGTAAGTTTTCAGCGTTAGGGCGCAATACAACGATTCTCGAAGAGGTCTTTGTAAATCCAGTAGGGGTGACACGCTTTCTAACGGGGCAGCTTGAGGCGCTTGATCGTGGAACATACTTAGCCCATTATGCCAGACTATTGAAAGAGAGATTGAGGGCTGGCTTCTCAACTAAGATCTCAACAATAGATCTCATAACACATAGGCAAGGCTTTACTCTCAGAGATTTTCTGGACTCTCTCAAGCCCTCAGAGCTATTCGAGGAGATAAGGCGTTTCGCAGAACAAAAATCCGTGCTCATCACATCAGATCATGGTTATGATGTGATTATGGATGAGCATGGGTTCTATGTGACTCATGGGTATTATAAAGAGAATTGTTTATTAAGCTTCAGCAGGATAGCATTATTCCTGGTGATCGATTGAGGTGATAGTATGGAGTATAGCTATTACCTGATCTTTAAATCTAGGAAGAAAGGAGGAGAGATATCATTCAACGTTGGAACAAAGGAGAGAACCGAGGCTATGATCAAGCTTGGAGGACGCCGATCCGAAGAGCTGTTTACAAGAATTCTGGAAACCTTAGGAAGAGCAGGATGTATAACCCCTATCCAAACTGGTAATCCACGAATCTATGCTGTAAGAGGCGATGTAGGCCCCGTACTAGGGGCTTACCTAATTCTTATCAAACGCTCCCGGAAGATCGAGTACTGGATAGAATTCTTAAACGAACTGCTAACCGGAAAATACTCATGGCTCGGAGGAGCCTTCTCAACACTACTGGAACTTGCGATCGACCTATCGAAAAGAGCACCATTAAAAAGTCAAAAAGAATACACACTTTCACCTATAATTATCTCTGCAATTTCATCAGCTATGAAGGAGTTTGTAAATAAACTAAAGGAATACGAGACAAAGATCGGAAGCTAAAGAGAGTCAATAGCCCTTTGCGCCTCTCTTTCAAGTCTCTTTATTCTTTGTAGTACTTTTTGCTCTCCGAATATGTCAAGGAGTCTCCAGAACCTTCTAATAAACTCTTTTCTCCGTCTAACTTTCCCTTTATATTCCTTTACAGCTTCTTCTTTCAAGGATCTCAGCATGACTTTTCCCCTGCTCTTTTACAGCTAGATCTTTCAGGATCTTCTCACAAACCATATAGCATTAAGCTTTTTTCTATTTTTAAAGACTTATTTGGCTTAGATGTCTTGGCAACGATCTGCTTGACATACTCAGCCAGGATACTCTCAATAACAAGTTTAGCAACTAATTTAGCCAACACTAATGCCTCATAGGATATGAACCCTGAGGCAAATAATAAATACCCGAGCAAAAGACAACACAGATCCGCAGTTCTTAGGCCTGTTTGTCTTCTTTTTATTATCTATAGACTTTCACCTCGCCTGCAGAGATCTAGGAACCCCTATGGGGTCTATGACTACTAGCTATAATGATCTTCAAGACTCTAAATGTTAATTTGCTTGATCGTTGTGTTATTTCCATTAACAGTATACCAAGTATTCATAGCTTTTCTTGCGTTATTAGATCGATCCTTGACTTTTATGTATGATGCTTAGTTAGGGTTAGGTGTTGTTGTGTAATATTTATATATCTATGTATGGCTGTCTTATTAACTGCTTGTATTATTGCTTGTTTGTGGTGTGTGGTTAGTGAGTGCTGGTGTCTCGCCTGTTGTTGAGAAGCCGTGTCGTGTTGTCTCTATAGTGAGTGGTGGTCCTGATAGTTTTTGCTATCTTGTTAGATGGCTTTCCCTTGGTTGTGATGCCCATGTGCTTTCGTTTAACTATGGTCAGAAGGGTTCTAAGGAGCTTGAGGTTGCTAGGAGGATTGTTGGTGTTCTCGATGATATTGCTGGGGAGAGGGGTTGGGGGAGGGTTGTTGAGCACAGGGTTGTTGATATATCCTTCATGAGGGATCTTTGGAGGGGGACGCAGCTAACAGATGAGAAGGTAGCTGTTGAGGAGGAATACACACCAACAGTTGTTGTACCCATAAGGAATGTTGTGATGCTATCGATAGCAACTGCATATGCATATAGCATAAGCAGCATCTTTGGAGGCAGGGTTTATATAATATATGGAGCCCACTACGGCGATGTAAAGCCTAGAGGAGATACTGGAGAACCCCTATACCCTGATTGCTCTCCAGAGTGTATAGAGAGCCTACAAACAGCATATAGGCTATGCCACTTCAGAAGCGAGAGAAGGATAGAGATATGGAGCCCAAGCAGAGAGGGTATGTCGAAAGCCCAGAACCTGAAGAAATGCTACGAAACAGTGGGGGATCTGGTATACGAGACATGGAGCTGCTACCTAAGCGGGGAACACCACTGCGGCAAATGCGAGAGCTGCATAAACAGGGCGAGGGCGTTCAAAGAGGCAGGGATCCCTGATAAAACAATCTATAGATCTAAACCCGATATATAGCAAACACGCCCAAGCAATAAGCAACACAGGATCATTGGAGAACCATAGGTAAGAGGATCACCAATTTCCCGGGAAACCCACTAACAGGCAAAGCCGCAACAAGCCGTTTGGCATCCATGGAGATTTATAAAGAAAGCCCTTGATAAAAGAGCCCTAAGCCGGTGAGGATATGTAGAGTCAAACAACCAAACACTATGAATCCAAACCGATGGTGCGGGGGGTGGGATTTGAACCCACGCAGGCCTACGCCATCGGGTCCTAAGCCCGACCCCTTTGACCTGGCTCGGGCACCCCCGCCCATAGAAATAATAAATATGGCGGGGAAAAAGCGTTACTATCTAAGATCCCGGGGTCATTGATTATATGCTCTTCATAGCCATATATGTTGCTATCGGTTCCGCGCCGTGGGATTAGCAACGACACACGATCCCTCGGGAAAAGAGTTCTCTGTGCAGATGGATAAGGGTTTCTGGGGGTTTCTAGCGATCCTCTATACCAGGAACGGATGGAAGCACTAATGTATTCTTTCTATAGTGTGGACAGGGTATCCCAGCTTGGTGGTTGTTAGAACTGCTAGTCTTTTCTAGCTTTTGATTGTATGATGATTGTTAATAGCGATGCTAGGGTTAGGATCGCTGGTATGAGGAATGATGCGTATATTGTGGTGCCTCCTATAACGATGGGTGGGGATCCTGCTAGGTAGCCTGTTAGGGGTGAGCCTATAGCTACTCCTAGTAGTAGCATTGTACCGAATATAGCTGCACTGCTACCCCTTGCAGCGTCTGGGACGTTTGTTGCGATCTCGGAGCCTGCTACTAGCACCATAGCGATCGCTATTCCGTGTATTATTGCTGATAAATACCTAGCTGTGGGGTCTATTCTTAGGCTTAGCATTATCATTGAGAGTAGAAGGAATACCAGTCCTAGTGTGAGTGAGGATCTCGCACCCCTTCGATCTATGATCAGTCCTGCAGCTATGTTTGCTGGAATGGCTATCGTTGTTGCTAAAGCCATATAGATCCCTGTGGCAACCCCTGCGCTTCTCTCATCAACGCCTAGATATCTGATCAGGTTGCTTGGGAGCGAGCCTACTATGGCGCCTAGCGATATGTAGAGGGCGAAGGTTGCTATATAGGCTGGTGCTAACGTTACTAGATATCCCCTGAGGATGCTGAAACCTATATCCCTCCTACTCTTCGGCGCGGTATACACTTCTTTAGCAAGCATGGATGAGAACAGCCCGAGGATCATTAGGATTGAGAGTAGGACAAAAACAGATCTAAAGCCTATCAAGGCTACAAGAGCCGTTGATGTGGAGGATCCAAGGACTATTGCTATGGCTATGAAAACCCAGTAGAAGCCCATATATCTACCAATCTTCTTCCCAGAGACAGCCTCTCTGAATATTGATAGGGATGCTGGGAAAACACCTGAATCGAATACAGCATGTAAGGCTCTGAAGAGCACGAGCTGCCAGGGGGTTTGTGATACCGAGTAGAGATAGATCGAGACGGCATCGCCTACGAATAGAGGAGCAAGGATCTTCTTCCTACCAAACCTATCAATAATATAACCCATAGCAATCGTAGCTGGTATGGCTGTTATAGAGTAGATACCAACTATAAGCCCTGCCTCGAACTCATTAGCACCTATGCTCCTAGCATATGATGCGAGGATCGGTGATATGAAGGAGGTATCTGCTAGGGATAAAAACGCTATGATTAGTAAAGGCTCAAGCCTCACGGGCTGGGGACGTATGGTCAATTGTCATCGATGAGAGCTATGGAAAAATCTATTTAACCATATAGTAACCAGTTGTACCCATCAACAGATACTAGGGTATAGAAAAACCCTATATACTAGGTAACGAGGATCTTATCCTGACAAGCATATCTGGATAATCACTAGCAATACCATCAACACCTCTCCCAACCAGCTCTCTAACCCATCTCTCCTCATTAACAGTCCAGGCAATAACCTTAATACCCATCCTATGTGCGAGATCGATTGTTTTCTTAGTAGCGAGAGGATACCTTGGGAGCACTATCTCCAACCTAGCCCTCTTAGCCTCAATAACCTTCCCAGGAGGCTGGCTATAAACAACACCACAGACAATCCTTGGGAATTTTTTCTTAACACCTGCTAGCACGCTCTCATCGAAGCTTATGATCGCAACCCTATCCTCGACACCTACTCTCCTCATAACATCGATAGCTATCTCCTCATCCCCGGGAACCTTGATCTCTACCAGGATCCCTACCTTATCGGCAATCGATCTCAAAACATCCTCGAAGGTCGGTATTTTCTCACCACCTATACTGATCTCGCTGAGATCCTTGAACCTAGACCTCCTAGCATTGATCTCTAAACCAGCAACCCTCCTAAGATCCTCGTCATGGAGTGCTATAGCAACACCATCAGCAGTAACCTGGATATCGAGCTCAACAAGATCTACACCCACCTCTATGGCTTTAAGAAAACTCGACATAGTATTCTCCGGGGCGAGACCAGCTGCACCCCTATGGCCTATTATGGCGAAAGGCTTTCTGGAGAGTGCTTTGAGCACCGCGTTCAACCAGGGCTCCCCAGCTTTATAGCTGAGGTATTATAAATAAACAGCTCCACATAGGTGGGGGTTTTGTAGAACACTCTTGGCAGATCTATATTTACTATCTAGGACATCCAGGTTTGTTTTCTTCTATCTAGCTGAGGATCACTATCTCCCATGCCGGGTGGATCTCTGCCCAGAAACCGTGATCCGTGTCAAGAACAAGGGATCCTATAACCAGGATCCTATCCCCAGGTTTGAGCCTGGTGAGGGTATCTTTCAGCGACTCCTGCATAGAGGGTACTACTTCTATATGTAGGTAGCCGTCTCTCAGTACTATGCTGCCGACAGAGATGTAGTGCGAGTATTCGGGATCGACCCTCAGATCTATTGTGAAGTCATTGTCATTCGAAGGCCCTGACTGAGTATATATACCCTCGACCACTCCAGTAACGCTCACACATGTATCGAGCACCCTGAGCCTCTGCGGCCCCCACACACCACTCTCTATAGTCCCACCACCAGCCACGTTACCCTGGAGACAGGCGGGGGAGGAGTTTTTCTGGAACCACTGCTTGGCTTCAAGCGAGTCTGGGTATAGTGGGTAGAGAAAGTTCCTCACATTATAGGCGAGGGGTGTCTGGTTGGTTAGAAGAGAAGCTGGCACAGCTATCAAGACTATTGCTAGGAAGAGAAGAGCCATCCCAGTCCCTCTCAGCATTCGCTGCGTTAGCACCGAGTATGATGCGATAAATAGGATGAGTAGAGAGACCAGAACACCTAGGGGGACTAGATAGGGTGCTGCTGAGAGAAAGATCCCTATTACTGCTATAAATACTATGCCTCCGAGTATTTTCCTATCTAACCTTGCCTCTCTCTCCACAGCCTTTGCTAGAACATATGCGGGCGGGATAAACACAGCCTCAAAAATGGTTAAGGATACGTTAATAGCATCACCACCATAGAATCCCAGGCCCAGAAGGGTTGCTACAATCGTGCCAAAAACAGTTGTTGTCAGCATAGAGCCGAGCGACCCTATCCTAGGCCTTAGGCTTGATAGAATGAAAGCCTGTGCTGTTCTTATAATAACAGCCCCGATAACGGTTAATGTGAAGGCGCTCTGGGTTATACTAATCAGGATGGCTGCTGCGGCTGTACCGATAAATATGCTGGCTGTAGCCAGGATCGGTTTAAAGAGCAGGCCCGCAGCGAAGAGGACAAAGGCGCTCGGTCCATATCCGAAGAAGGGATATGGTGTGTTTGCAATGCTCAGCGATGTTAGAAAGGAGGTTAGAATGATTAGTACTAGGCCTAACGGGATCCTCATTCCAGGCCTCCCCGCTATTTATAACTCTCATTAATTTAAATATAATAAAATATGGTTTAAACTAAACAACATACAGTGGGTTCTTCCCTTTCTAATAGTCTTTAGAGAGTGGTTTCGAGCTAGAGGAAAAAGAATTATAGACATACATCTGATGCTGGGTTTATCTACAGCGTAAGTGTGAGTGTCTATGAGGAGGGGCTAGGGTTCGAGGAAGCTGGGTAGAGTGTTTTTGTCAAATGATACCAACCATTATGGGATCCCCGGATCCCTTTAACAACTATAGATGCTCGTTGGTCGATTTACCAAAATAACTGCTAGTATAAATATTATTTAGAGGATGCTGCGATGGGTGAGGCTAGGAGGCTTAGATCGCCTATAGTCGTTGTCCTAGGACATGTGGATCATGGGAAAACCACTCTGCTCGATAAGATAAGGGGGACCGCTGTTGTTAAGAAAGAGCCTGGGGAGATGACGCAGCATGTTGGTGCTAGTTTTGTCCCAACCCATGTTATAGAATCGATAGCAGAGCCTCTCAAGAAGTTCATAAGATTTAGGCTGAGGATACCGGGGCTTCTGTTTATAGACACGCCTGGGCATGAGGCTTTTGCTAATCTAAGGCGTAGGGGCGGATCTATAGCTGATCTGGCGGTTCTTGTTATAGATATAATAGATGGTGTCAAGCCCCAAACTATAGAGAGCATAGAGATCCTTAAGGATAGGAGCGTACCATTTGTGGTTGCTGCCAACAAGATAGACAGGATACAAGGTTGGAGATCCTTCGAAGACACACCGTTTATGGAGAGCAGTAAAAAGCAGGATAAAAGGGTGCTTGAGGCTCTTGATAGAAATATATACTCGATCGTGGGTAGCCTCTCCAGCCTGGGAATAGAGGCTGAGAGGTTCGATAGGGTGAGGGATTTTAGAAAGACAACCCCCATAGTCCCAGTCTCGGCTAAAACAGGCGAGGGCTTGCCAGAACTACTAGCAGTTCTCGCCGGGATAGCGCAGCAGTATCTGGAGGAGAGGCTAGTCTATGCCGAAGGCCCTGCCAAGGGGGTTGTACTCGAGGTTAAGGAGGAGCAGGGTCTCGGAACAACTATAGATGCTATAATATATGATGGTGTTATGAAGAGAGGAGACTTAATAGTGCTCGGAGGGTTTGATGGAGCTATAATTACGAAGGTCAGAGCACTCCTACTACCAAAACCCCTGGATGAGATGAGGGCTCCCACAGATAGGTTTAACAATGTTGAGGAGGTATATGCTGCTGCAGGTGTTAAGATCTCGGCCCCTAATCTTGAGAAAGCGATAGCCGGGTCTCCTATCCTTGTTGCCCAGAGCGAGGAGGAGGCTAAGATCCTTGCTGCTAAAATCGCCGAGGAGATAGGATCCCTGAGGATCTCCTCCCAAGATACTCTAGGGCTTGTGGTTAAGGCAGACACCCTGGGAACCCTTGAAGCCCTTGTATCGATGCTTAAGAAGAGGAACATACCTATCAGGATCGCTGATGTGGGGCCGCTATCTAAGAGGGAGGCTATAGAGGCTGCAGTGGTTTCTAAGGATAATAGATACCTAGGCGCTGTTCTCCTCTTCAACGTTGGTGTTAACAGCGACGCCGAAGAGATCCTCAGGGGATCTGGTGTGAAGCTATTCCAGGGAAACATAATTTATAGATTGGTTGAGGATTACATCGAGTGGGTTAATGAGGAGAAGAGGAAGGAGAGGGAGAGGGAGCTAGAGAAGCTTGTGAGAGCTGGTAAGATAAGGATCATACCGGGCTATGTGTTCAGAAGAAGCGATCCAGCAATAGTTGGTGTAGAGATCCTCGGGGGAGTTATAAGACCCGGCTACCCCCTAATGAGAGAGGATGGTAGAAGCCTTGGAACTATAATGCAGATCCAGGATGCTGGGAAAACCATAAATATAGCTAGGACAGGGATGTCGGTTGCGATCTCTATCAGGGGTAATATATTGGTAGGGAGGCATGTGAACGAGGGCGACATAATATATACAGATATCCCTGAGAATCATGTGAACGAGCTTGTAGATCGATTCGCACAGGATCTCAGCAACGACGAATTATTAGTTCTAAAAGAAATAGTAGAGATAAAGAGAAAAAGTAACAAGCTATTCGCAACATCATCCTATATAAAGCTCCTACAAATCATCGGTAAAGGTGCGAAATAGCCTAGATAAGAGACAGGTCTTTTCACTCTGCCTGTTAAGGATATAAAGATCCATCGATTAATATCTAGGGCTAGACAGATAGTTTGCACAATATATGGGGATCGGGCTGTTTTCTTTTTGATATATATAGGGAGGATTAATAGGTTTTGGAAATTTTCATGGATATTGGGGCATGCCTGGAGGCTGCTTTCCCACCAACACCTGGGTATTTATAATCCTTGAAAGATATTATTCCCGGTGTGGGTCTCCCCACACAAGCCCTGGGTGGTGATGGGAGCAGTGTTCCAAGCCATCCGGGGCAAAGCTAGATGGGAGCCACATGCCGTTTGGCTCGACGGCCGCCCATGACCCTGCAGGATCAGAGATCCTGTGGGTAGAGGTGGAAGTCCCTGGATAAGACCATGAACAAATATAAAATGATTGGAATGAAAATCCAGGGACAAACGGGAGTAGAGAAAAAGCTAGCTATCCTAGATATTTTGGAGGTATCTGGGCTATGTTTTTTCTTATAGCATCCACGCTCTCGTCTAGGAGTTGTTTCTCTCTATCGTTGAGCGGTAGTTCTATGATCTTCTTAATACCGCCTTTTCCGAGGACTACTGGTACGTTTACACAGACATCTTTATAGCCGTACTCTCCGTTTAGGCAGGCGCTGGCTAGGAAGACCTTGTTCTGATCCTTCTTCACAGCCTCAGACATTATGGCTAGACCAGCTCCTGGACCATAGCTGGAGCTATAACCCCTAAGCTCTATTATCCTAGCACCAGCCTGTATAGTCTCTTTGGTAATCTCCTCCACATCCTTCTCGCTAAGAACCTCTGTTAGGGGCTTCCCCATGACTGTTGATAGTCTTGGAAGTGGGAGCATCTTCTCACCATGCTGCCCTATAACTATCGCCTCTATAGATGCGGGGGATATGGAGAGCTTTCTAGATATATAGTACTTCATCCTACCAGAGTCGAGAACACCGCTGAAGCCTATGATCCTCTCGCGCGGGAAGCCTGTTGCCTTATATAGCAGGTATACCATGGCATCAAGTGGGTTGGTGGTTATCATGTTAACGGAGTTTGGCGCGTATTCAGCAACATTTCTAGCTATGTCTACAACAACCTCAGCGTTCTTGGCAACAAGCTCCTCTCTAGTCATCCCAGGGCCTCTTGGAAAACCGGCAGTTATCAGGACGATGTCAGCACCACTTATATCCTTGTAATCATTAGAGCCTGTAACGCTCACACTCTTACCAAGTATAGATAGAGCATGAGCTAGATCTAGGGCCTCACCCTGAGGCCTCCCCTTAATTATATCTACCAAGACTATATCGTCAAGCTCCATCATCGATATATAGATCGCTGCTGCAACACCAACTCTCCCAGCACCTATTATTGCAATCACACCAAAGCACCCCATGTACAATTCGTTCAAACTAATATAAATTAGGTTATATTGATTTGACTCTAATGAAACCGCGTGTCTGGTTGCAGGTTTGCGGCATAATATAGCATGATCAGTGGGTTGCTATTTTTATACCGGGAATCGCTGGATCTATCTATAAGTTTTGGATTATAGTGATTAATACTGGCTAATATTAACTCTTGAGTGTAGATTTATTATTGGTGGAGCATGTTCATTAAATTTGATGGCATAGTAATATTATCTGCTGTGAGAACCCCTATAGGTAAGTTTGGAAGAACGCTAAGGGATCTAAAGGCATCGGAGCTGGGATCCATAGCTATAAGGGAGGCTGTTTCAAGGGCCGATATAGATCCAGAGGATATAGGGTTCATAGCCATGGGGAACGTGATAAGGGCTGGAGGCGGTATGTTGACATCAAAGCAGGCAGCAATACTGGCAGGGCTTCCACCAACGATAGATTGTATGAATATAGATATGGTGTGCTCCTCGGGCATGGCATCTATAGCTACAGCTGCGTTATATCTCGATAAGGGGGCTGCAAAGATAGCCATAGCTGGCGGTATGGAGAGCATGAGCAGCTCGCCCTACTTGATACCATCACAGACTAGATGGGGGGTTCCACACCTAACCAATAGGAGCCTTAGTATAGCGGATGCAATGCTCGTAGACGGGTTGATAGACCCGTTCACTGGGTATCATATGGGCAAGATAGCGGATCTCTATGCGAGAAGGGTTGGAGCGTCTAGAGAGGATCTGGATCTCATAGCCCTTGAGAGCCATATGAGGGCTGCTAAAGCGAGAGACGCCGGGATCTTCTCTAGAGAGATAGTACCTGTAAGGGTTTCTAGAAACGGGGCTGAGGTTTATCTCGATAGGGATGAGGGGATCAGGGATGATGTGTCTCTCGACAGACTTAGATCTCTAAACCCTGTATTCACGCCAGAGGGTCCCCACACCGCGGGAAGCTCTTCCCAGTTGAGTGATGGGGCTGCGGCTCTCGTCCTGGCTAGGGAGGACTATGCTAGGGAGAGGGGTTATAAGCCTCTCGCAAGACTTATAGCGTATTCGAGTGTTGATACAAAGTCTGAGGATTTCCCATGGGCTCCTGTCCCTGCTGTTAAGGAGCTCGTCAAAGGCCTAGGGATCGAGCTCTCATCTGTGGATCTCTATGAGAATAACGAGGCTTTCGCGGTATCCACATATATATTTGTGAAGGATCTCGGGATCTCTATGTCGAGGCTTAATGTCCATGGAGGCGCAATAGCCCTTGGCCACCCGTTGGGAGCGACGGGGGCGAGGCTAACAACAACTTTGATCAATGCTCTGAGGATAAGGGGTGGTAGGAGGGGTATAGCCTCGATGTGCCATGGTTTGGGAGGAGGCACTGCTCTGATGATCGAGCTTCTCTGACCGGCTAGGCTTCTTGTTCTTGTTCAGGGCCCTCCGGCTTTTTCCCAGATCCGCATCTCTGCCTCTCAAGGCTGAAGATCGTTGGTGAGATCCACATTATCCAGGCTGGCACTTTTTTCACAAACTCGTATGCCTGTTCCCAGCTCTCAAGCCCGAGATCCTGGGCTAATCTCTCAAGGCTATACTCCATCTTGACATAGTTATTCAGGATCCTCACTATATCTTCGTTAACCTCTATCCTCTTACCCCCAACCTCAACATATATCGGGTCGCACAGCGAGCTCAATGGGAAACCCTCGTGCTAGTTTATACGGATAAGAGCCTATAAAGATAACACACGATCCCAAAGATGTATGTCTATTGCTGCTTCAGAGGCTTGAGATACTCTGCAGGGACTGTTATGTTCATGGGGAACTGGGACTCAACTATGGCTACTGTAACCTCCATCCTACTCCTATCAATACTCTGTATTGTTCCTCTAAGCCCTCTAAAGGGGCCTGCGATGATCTCTACTATCATTTTCTCCTTAAGCTCCTCTATTATTGGGACTGGTTTGAGCATCACCTCGAGATCCTTGAAGCTAACAGCTCCTGCAGCCTTCCCCTTAACATGCTTTATATCCTTCACAGCCTGGTAGACCATGTGGAGGCTGGGAACCTCTAGGATTATGTAACCCTTTATACCTGGGGGCACTACGATAGCTCTCACATCTATCTTTCTCCCACCGGTGGTTTTAGACGATTCTACAAGCATCTCGATCATTAGGGCTACGTTTCCCTCCTGCCCTCCTGTTGTCCTCATAGCGAACAGCTGTGTTATGCCCTTCTTCTCGGTCTTCTCTCCCTCGTCTTGTGTGCTCAACCTGTACCACCGCTTAGCATGAATATAACTATGGATCTTATTGTGAACGCTATTGTACCTACGAGGAAGAGTCCTAGAAATATTATTTTCAGGAATAGCCTGTACTCTTCATCATCAGGCCTCCTAGCCAGCTCAAGGATCTTTTTCCATGTCTCGATTATGGATGACATGGTGCTCTAAATAGAATATTGTATGGGGACTATAATAGCTTAACTCGGATCCGGGGTTCTTGCCAAATAATAAGAAAGATCTATATAAAGATCTATTAGGGTTCTGCTATGAATTGTTTTCATAGTATCCCTGGATTGGGGCGGGGGCTGTGCTCTAGTCAGTATAGAGAGTAGTCTCTCGGTAGATTAAGTTCAGCATCTATTGGGCTAGTAACAAATCAAGCTTCTGCGGTAGCAGAGATCTATGAAGGCTGGATAGATGTTCCTTGGAGAATATCGGGAAATATCTGGAGGCAGATGATACTTATTGCTCACATGGTTGGGAGAAGATCAACAATGATCATGGGTGCGTTTATCATTAATACCTGCTGGAAAATACTATTTGGGCTGTTTCTTGGAGAAGAGATCCCTTGCTGTTATGGTTGTAGGTATTGTTGCGTACCTTGTCTATATATTTGCTTATGTGGGGATAGAGAGGCTCATCTCTATCATGGCCAAGATCGATGCTGTGATGGTAGTGGTATCGATGATCTTTCTCCTCATATCGATCCTGCTCCATGGGCTTTCATGGCACGTATTGATTGGTGGAGAGATAAGAGGCGTTTCAAAGACGGTATCAGCTACAATTGCCAGCTTGTTCGCCTCGTATGTGATACCGATAGGGGCTGCCTCAGAGCTGGTTAGGTTATTCATAGCTACAAGGTTTATCGGGATTGGTGTTGCTACCACAGTTCTATCAATACTTGCTCACAGGATCTCCACCACCTTAGCTCCGCTCATAGCCCTATTGTTCCTTATCATCTACCTCAGGGGGGATCTTGTTGTTGTTGAGAATGCGACTATAACCACCATATTGGCGGTATACCTGGTCGTTATAGTGTTTCCAAACGTCCTTGCCATGGGCTTGATAAAAACCAGAATCTTTGAGAACTTGATGAGGAGGTATGAGAAATACCTCTCAAGGATCATTGGCGATGGTGTGCGTACTTTCTCAGAAGAGTATAGAAGATCTATGTCTGGCTTGATAAGCGGATCGAGATTTCCTCTAGCACTGATAATCTCGCTTATCGAGTGGCTCTTCCTGGTGATATCCATGTATGCGATCTTTGTAGCTCTTTCCTTGAACAGGGATCTAGTTATAGCCGCGGCATCGATAATAATGATCCAGATCCTATGGTGGATATTACCAATATCATTCGCCGGGTCTATAGGGATCACAGATCTTTTGGCGTCTATAGCATATCAGCTCCTCAACTTCGAGCCGGGGGCTTCTGCAAGCATAGTGGTTATATATAGATTGGTATCTCTAACATCACTATTGATCCTTCTCTATCCATCGCTAAAGATCCTTGGTATATATCCGCGCGAGATCAGAAGGATCTATAGAGAGAGCAGGGATATGAAGACGGATCAGGCAGGAGGTTGATAAGATCTAGTACTCATGCTACATGGAACAGCTCTGCTACCCTTATCAACGATACAGTATTCAACACCCCTCCACACAAACCTGCGCGAGATCCTTGCGGCGATGAGGATGGAGAGTATGAGGGGTGCTCTTAATGATGATATGACTATATATATGTATTTCCAGAGCTTCTTATCCCTCTCGATCTCGGGATCCTGGTAGATCGATCCTGGGCTATAGTTTCTCAGCGATATGAACGCTCTTACAGCCCCGATCAATATATAGCCGAGGATCAACACTGCCAATGGAACCAGGATCTCGAGGGGGGTTCCAATGAGGATCAGGATCACTGGTAACAACAGAATCAGTGTGTTTATAGCATATATCAACATCAAGATCTTGAAGCCGAGCGGTGTATAGAGCCTTACTATGATCATCTGTCTCACAGCCCATCGATAAAAGCTCCTAAAACCTTTCTGGGCTGGTGTTAGAGATATGCATTTGCTGCAGAAAACAATCCTATAGCCATTTTTTCTCGCCTCTCTATTTATAACAGCATCGTCTGACAGCTCCTCTCTAAACTTCTCTTCCAAACCTAGGCTCTTCACAGCACTTAGGGGCATTGCTGTTAGACCGCCCCACACGATCCTCGTAATATTTATCCCCATATACTCGAATGCTATCGATGAGACAGTATTATATAATACAGAATATAGATCCCTAAGCAAGTACCACCTATACCCGGTAACAATAGCGTCAAGAACGGAGGAGGCTTTAGATGCATAGAATATAGATCTCGGATGATGATAGGCGTCGCAATCAAGCATAACGATTACTTCACGCCCACTAGCGTTGCGATCGATACTCTTCAACCCTGTGATCAAGGCTCTATTCTTTCCCGAACACTCGGTACACTCATCGGTTTTACTGATAAGAACCTCTATATTATCATCTCTACTTATATCCATACGTTTTAAGGGCTCAACATCATCACGCTCTATAACAATGATACCGTGATCTATATATCCAAGATCTCGGGATCTCCTGAGTGAGTTGATAGTATACAAAACCTCATCTCGCGAGGAGGCAGCGACTTTGCACGGAATGAGCGCTATGGATCTTGAATCATTTTGACCAGCCCTGAGCAACGCTGCCTCTATACTCCTCATAGTAGCTACTATGCTCCTATAATTATATATCAGCTGGGCTGTCTGTACAACGAGCCCGAGGCTTATGAGTAATAATAGTAGCACGAGAAGGGCTATATTCAATGACAAGACCCCTCAGAATAAACTGTAGAGAAGCCCTATATCTATGTTTTCCTGGAATGGTCTATCGCTAGATCATATTGCAAGCTTTACAGCAGGATTTATAGCCATAAACAGCCTGTTAATGACGAATACTGTTGACACTATTTTTTAAGTGTACATAATATTTGTTTATCAATAATGCCAGTATCGTAACAGTAGAGAACTCTTGGGAACTATTGTAGCCGGGTCTGTTCTTGTTATTTGTTGAGTGTTTTTCTGATATATTCTGTTTTTATTCTCTGCATTATGTTTGGTATATCTATATGTAGTGGGCAGACCTCCCTACAGTTCCCCGCATGTATGCATAGCATGCTCAGGGGCCCCGCCTCCTCTACACCCTTAGTTATATAGAGCCACCCAACACCCATAGGCCCGTTATACGCTCCAGAACCCCATGAAGGCCCTATAGTCTGATAAACAGGACATTCTATTAGGCACCTCCCGCATCTTATGCATCTAAGCATATCGGATAGCAAGGGGTCTTTGGAAAACCCCAACCTATTATTGTTTATGAAGACAACATGGTATTCTCTAGGACCGTGGGCTCCATAGACCCTCTCATACTCGATATCGGCAGTAGAGCTTGGACCAGCTATAACATTTATATATGTTGGTGGGTATAGCCCAGCATATGCAGCCTGAACCATGGCTACCTTTAACGCATCCTCAAGCGTGGGGACTATCTTATCCACCGAGACAAGAACTATATGGATCTCGGGTAGCGCTGACGAAAGCCTATTATTGCTCTCATTCTCTACGGTAACAGTGGCTCCTGTGTCTGCTGCGAAGGCATTGGCCCCAGTGATCCCTACGTCTGCTTTCACAAACTTCTCTCTGAGAAAGATCCTCACCCTCCTAACGATCTCGCTAGCCTCCATTTTCTCATTAACATCAACACCAACACTCCTAAGATATTCTGCTACAGAGGCTTTGGATAGATGGACAGCAGGTATAACTGGGTGTGAGGGTCTCTCGCTCCCGGCTTGTAGTATTAGCATTCCTAGGTCTGTTTCCCACACCTCGTTTCCGAGTTTCTTTAGGTATTCGTTTATGCCTATCTCTTCAGAGATCATTGATTTGCCTTTGATCACTATCTTACCCTTACCAACAATCTCACCAACAATCCTCCTAGCATCCTCAGAAGACTCAGCATAATAAGCCCTACCACCAACCCTAACAACACTATCCATAGCCCTCCTCAAAAGAACCTCTAGATTCTCAATAGAATACCTCTTAATCCTAGAAACCTCCTCAGCAAGATCCACAAGGTACGGATACCTCTCAAGAACGCTATAGACCTTCTCAGAGACTTTTGGGAGTATTGTTCTTAACAGCCTTCTAAGATCCTCGTTTTCGGAAGCTTTTGTTGCAGAACTTAGTACTTCTTCTAAACTTCTCAAGCTATCACCCAGGATTTATATCTACATAAGACTACGTTATGGGAGGGTAAAAATTCTTATCTCGGTTATGATACAATTGTGTAGCAGGATCCATGTTTATCAAGAATAGTTAAACTCCATGAGTTCTTGGGATGATATATGAAAACCGTTTTTGCTTTCATGGAACTTTATCGTGGTGTATTTGATTTTCCTATAGACAAGCGCATGTTATGTGTATCTTACAAAGATCGGGGTATCTGTTGAAGAGAACAAGGATATAGCGATCCTGAATTGGTTGGTTAAGAACACCGGCTTCAAAGAAGCCACGTGGTTTGCGAGACAATAGGCGGTGGTTTGTATTAAACAGTAACTATGAGGAGCTCTGTGGGCTGTGGATGTTATATACACATTAGCTTTGTTTGTGTGAAAGGTTTTGGGAGGGTTATTGATATTTAGACCGATTAGGAAACAGGATCTAGAGTATATCTTCCAGTGGTTAGAGCCTAATGATTATCTAAGATCAGGGGTTCTTGAGAGATATGTTGGTGAGGGAAAGGCATATACTGTTGAGATCGATGGAAAACCAGTTGCGGTAGGCATAATACATGTTGTCGATAGAGAAGGGGCATGGCTTATGGGTGCTAGGGTTATGAAGGAGCATAGGGGGCATGGAGTTGGTAGCTATCTAACCCAGGGTCTCGTTGAAGAGGCTTCTAGATCTAGGCTCAGATGGGTTGCACTACTAACGAGCGTGGATAATAAGCCTGTCCATAGGATATGCGAGAAGCTTAGTCTCCAGAAAAGGGCTCTCATATCGTGGATGTATATGGATAGGGATAAAATCTACAGACTCGGTGAGGGGGGTATCTATATATCAATGCCCAGCATCGATAAAAAGGCTATGGATCATATAAAAAGATCTGTAGGTAATAGCAACCTCATGATCCCAGATAGTGATAACATGTGGGTATGGAGACCCCCCAGCGGGGAGGCTATAGAGAGAATGATCCTTGCAGGTGAGAGGATATGCCTCGCCAGAGACGGAGGCTTTGGCTTGGTAGCCTTGATACGTTCTAGAAAAGATCGAGGGACGATGCAGGCTCTGGTGCTTGAGGCGCAAAAAACTATGGGTAGTGTTAACGATATTGCTGGCTGTATAGCTTACGAGAGTGCGCAGGATAGGTTTGGAGAGATAGAGCTCGTAATAGTAGAGAGACCGGAGCAGAGGCTGAGTGCTTGGGAATCGATCTATCCACTAGCTAGGGAGAAGCCATGGCGGGCGTATGTATTTTATAAAGAACTCTGAGTAGTGTAGAGAGCTACATCGGTAGAACAATATGGAGAGTGGAGGTAAACCGCTTATTACCCCACATGTCGATTTAAATGATAGGGTATAGGTAGCCATGTCCCTCGAGATACCCGTCGAGTGGAGAAAGTTTAGGTATAGGGGTAAAAGTCTTGAGGAGCTTATGGAAATGCCCATGGATGAGTTGTTGAACCTACTACCAGCTAGGGCTAGGAGGAGTCTTAAGAGAGGCTTTACGGAGCCTCAGAAAAAGCTTGTTGAGAAGATAATGAAGGCTAGGAGGCTTGCTGAGGCTGGCAAGAAGATTGTTATAAAAACACATGTAAGAGATCTAGTGATCCTTCCATATATGGTGGGACTCACCTTCGCAGTGTATAATGGTAAGGAGTATGTCACGTTCACAGTAACCCCGGAGATGATAGGACACTATCTAGGCGAGTATTCTATAACAACTAAGAAGGTTGAGCATGGAGAGCCAGGGTTAAAGGCTACGAGGAGCAGCCTCTTCGTTGCTATGAAATGATCCTCAGTATTTTAACGCTATATACCCCTGCGCCGTATCAACCCACCTTATATCTTTAAACCCCGCCGCTGCGAGCCTTTCCTTTACACCCTTGAGATAGCTTATATTTGAATGTCTCCCAGGCTCGCCTGTGTAGTGGAATAGAGAGCCCGGGCTTTTAAGAACACGATATAGTTCTTTATAGAACTCCAGGCTATAGAGATCCTCAGCAATATTGATCCTCGGGGGGTCGTGGAGGATCTTGTGGAAACACTGGTCACATAGATCCCTTATGATCTCGACAGCGTCTCCAAGGATCAGTTTGATTCTCTCGTCGCCAAGCATTCTTGACCATGGATTCATCCTTGCTAGGTAGAGAACATTTGGATCTTTCTCTATAGACACCACCATCGAGGCCCCCAGCCTCAGTAGATTCGATGATGTGTAGCCCAGACCGCTTCCTATTTCAAGCACTCTTAACCCCTTAACCCTTCCAAGGGTTTTGGTCTTGTTATAGGCATCTCTCCAGGGATCTATGTTGATTGTTCTGTGCATCTGGATACCATTGATCTCGATGGTTGGTGCTGTACTGATCGATGTTGGTTTTAGTTTATAGTAATTACCATCTCTAAACATATCCAGCCTATACAGCTTCCCCTCGATTATCTTGTATAAAAAACCCTCTCTGATCTCTTCATCAAGCCCTCTAATCGATGCTACATACCCCTCTATATAGACATCATAGCCCTTCAGCTCAACACGGGTCGAGGTAAAACCTAGATCTAGTGTCGTGTCTAAAAAACCCTGGCCCTTATTAATAGCATCTTTAAAGAGCTCTACATGCTGCCTTATAATTATAGGGCCTTCTATATACTCATATTCATATATATTGAGCCTGGCCAGTATGTTCTGAAGCTCCCCACTAGATCTTATCTTCATATTTCCGCACTCCTTCGAAGACCCAGCCTAGATCTACGCCCTTCCTCTCAAGCCCGGCTTCCTTGATCGCTGCGGCTATTATTGGGAGGGCTATTGTTGCATCAACATTAACCATCGCCGAACTAACCGGCTCCACCTTACCCCAGCTCACGGCCTCTTCCAACGTTGCCCCGCTTAGCCCGCCCCACTGGGGTAGATCTGTGGTTATCTTTACAGCATATTTATGCGGTTTAGATACGTCGACGCCCTGTCTTTTCTCCTCTAGTAGGGCTTTCGCCACTGCTACGAGCTGTGTAGTGTCTGTAGGTACTCCTCCCCCTATGTATATAACCCCTGTCTCTTTGGATCTCATGGCTATCTCGACCATTTGCTCGAAGTCCTTAAACTGGTCTATATAGACTCTTTTTCCAAACTCTCTGAGGGCTTGTATATAGGCTATCCCATAGCCTGAATCAACTATAGCTGGTACAAATATGGGTACCCTGGATTTATAGGCGGAGGTAGCGATAGATCTAATACCAAGCCTTGATAGCCTCGCACCAAGTAGGTAGAGAAACTCTGCTGAGGAGAAAACATAGTCAGAAGGAAGATCCCTGATAAAGTCCCTTAAAAGCCTCTCCATCTCTCTGTATAGATACTCATCAGCATATACATCGTAAAACCTATCTATCCTATATTTAAGCAGGATCGTGTCATCGACACAGGGAGAACCCCTACCATAGGGGAAACCCATACCGGCATAGATATCCTCTGATACATTAGCTCCTGTAGATACGAGCACATCTATATACCTCTTCTCGATCATCCAGCTAACAATACCCCACATACCTGCTGTAGCCATAGATCCGGCAAGACCCATATAGATCGTAACATCAGGATCGCGAATCATTGCTGTGATGATCTTAAACACTTCTCCAAGCTTCCTACCCTGGTACGCTGTCTCGCTCATAGCCTCGAGTATAGATCCTAGGCTCTTGAGCTCTTCGGGATTGATTACCCTCACCTTATCCTTAAAAAACAGATCACGATCGATCTCAGCACCGCCCGCGCCCAATAGTCTCACCAATATTCCCTAATAACTAGAAACTATATAGGGTTAGGGTCATGGGTGTCCCCGCTAACACTATATATCTACTTACTCAAGTAGTTTGAAAAACTCTTCAAATGCTATTATCGTCTCCTACCAAAGATGGATGTTGGGAGAGATCTGGGCATGTTGTTATAAAGCTAGTGTGTAGGTCGATGTTATAATGATATAGACCCTCGCGAAATCAGGGTCATGACTGCTGGTTCGCGGAACAGTGGGATCTAAGTTCTTTTTGCTGTCTTGCTATTCTTCGAGGTTATCAGATCTATTGCTAGGCTTTATTCTCCCAAGATCTGTGATGATCCTGGATCTCCCCGGGATCCTTTTCACCAGCTCCTCCAGATCTATGGCGTCGATCACCTCTGCTCTTACGCTCCCGCTTTTTAGCCATATTGTTTTCAACCTATCAGCTATCTCTCTCCTATCCCGATCCCCGGGGGCTAGAACGCTCCATGAAGCGGCTCTTTTGGAAACAAGCTCGGGAGGCCCTACTATGATCCTTGGTATATCGTGTTCTAGGATCTCGATACCTATACCTAGTAGTAGGGGTACGTTTCTGATCCAGCCTCTCTCGCCATAGATCATGAAAGCACCTTTCCCCAAGTACTCCCCTGGTGGTGGTGACTTACTAACTTGGGATCCTTTTGCATAGAAGACGTCTATGGCGCCATAGCCTGCTGTCCATGCCCTGCTATAGCATGCTGCTAGGGTTGCTGCTTCCTGGATTGATTTTTCACTATACTCCCTATCTACTAGGAGGATTACTGCGGAGCCTCCCTGTATGTTGGCGTGTATGAATATGTCGTTCTCTCTGAGGTATTTTCTAACTATCTTCTCGTTCTGATCAGCGTTCATACCGCCTATAGCTAGGAGGCCTTCTGATGTGATTAGCCAATGGTATCTCTCATACCACTCCTGCCTCATGAGACTCCGGATCATTCTTACTGCTTTGTCTCTCTCCCTCTCAGCCAGGATCTTTTTGATCTCTTCTTCGAGTCTTGCTATCTCGCTAGAGCCTCTCGAGATCCTTTTCTCAAGATCAGAGATTCTCTTCCTAAGCTCGATATAGTTCTCCATAAACGACAACCTAGGGTTTAACGGGTACCTCACACTATCAAGCACGATCTCCACAGTGTTATTCTTAACCCTAGCCATAACTCCCGTCTCTCCGGTGCAATCAGTGATCTTTCTTTTGGCACATTCGAAGAGCTCCTCAAGCTGTTGATAATTGGCATCCACGTATTCAAGCACTTTTCTAAGTATTGATAGCTCTTCTTCAGCGCTGCTGATCTGGTTTCTAAGCTTCTCTATACTCTTCTCAATCCTGATCACCTCGGCTGGTTTCTCCTCAACTCTATATGCATCCACATATGCGTAGAACACATCTATAGCCTCGTTAAAGCTAGCTGTTCTTCTAAACACATAGCCCCTTGCTACGAGGCTTTTGGGTTCGTATGGGTAGAAGCCATGCGGTTTTTCCGAAGCATCTATAACGATCCCAGGTTCTGGGTTTGTGGTGATCCTTTCTGTAAGACTCCTAACCTCATCTAGGATCTTCTCGACCTCGTTATCGGCAAGGCTTGATGGTTTTATATTTTTGTCAAGACCAAGTCTATAGAGAGTCTCTTCAGCGATATCTGGAGGGACTCCGGCTCCTATAATAAGACCTCTTGCAAGGTCATACCCCTTCTTAACGTTTGGAACAAGGCTTCGAGGGTCAGAATTGCATATTGAAACTTGTGTGGGTGGGTAGGAGTATTTCGCACCAATCCTTATGACCCGATCCTTCATGGTGGCTGTGGTGTTGGAGAACCTGATAATACCATCAAGATCTACTATGGAGACCACACCTCTAGGGATCAGCTCAACGATAACTCTATATTCGTTAGCACCAACAACCTTTATCTCAGCAATCCTGTCGCATGGTTTTTGGTATATATCGATCATCCTTGACTCCCTTAGATATCTCCTAAAACCCATTACTATCGAGCCGGGTTCTCCATGTCCTATAAGGCCTGTTCTTCTTGTTATATAGATGCTCTCTCCGGCTGTTATTGATAGGTAAAAAGGCTCTCCACCTCCTCTGATCTTTAGCGTGAGCCTGTTGCTCTCTCCATAGATGTTATCAATATAGCTCCCTACAACAGCCTCCCTATTCTCTTTGATCCATGCTGCAAGATCTAGCCAGCTCATCCCCTTCTTCATTCTATCCCAGATAATAGATCTCTAAGTAGTATTAGGTGTTTACGCATATTTATTATGTGGCGAGAGATCGAAGTTTTAACCATGGTATGGTGATAAATATGGTGGCCTTATGTCGCTGATGAGCGAGAGGGTTGGTTTCTACAGGCTATTCATATTAAGGCTTGTTGCAGGGCTTGGCAGTGGTCTCTCGTTCTCGATATATAAATCGTTGTACCCAGGCCCTGATCATCTCTGGATAGCTCTTGAGAGCTTCGTGTTCCTATTAATAGGATTAGGTGTCTTTCAAGCACTATATATGGTGATCGTGAGACCCTCCAGAAAGGATTCCATTAGATTTATACTAACACAAATAGCTGCCCACTACATAGGATCCATGATCCTGATTCCTGGGTAGTTGGTTGTGTTCGACAGCAAACAACGGCATTTATGAAAACCGATACAGCTTGACACGATGTGTTTTGAAACCTATCTATACCTTCTACCCTTCTGGACTCCTAGGTCTGCTTCAGCCAATAGCGTTGCTAGCTTGTTCTTAACCTCTGGGAGTTTTGATTTGAGATTCTCTATAAACTCCTGCTCGATGCTAACCTGGGCTAGGAACTCTTTGCCTTGGCTTGTTACTGATAGCTTCTTATTCTGTCCACTTTCGAGCAGACCTACGTATAGCATTGCTATTACATCCTCTCTAAGATCTTTTGACGTAGGTATCCCAGCTATTTCTACGAAACTGTATCCGAGATCCATGCCTGTTGATTGAAGCTCTCTGATTATATATGCGAGAGCCTTCTCGGTAACCCCGCCTAGCTCTGATATGAGGAACAGTGTTTTTAAGGCTCTCTTGTTACTCTTGAGATGATCGAGTGCTATGACGGGTTTTGTTACTATTTTGAGCTCCTTGCTCTTTGTCTGCTGAGACATCATATGCACCGAGTCATATTTACTCTAGGGGTAAAATAACCTATGATCCTATATAGGATCTATACGATCTTGGTAGTGTGTAGTGAGAAAATCTCGAGCTCCATATCCCCCAGAGAGATAGCTTAAGCGATGATTATTGATAATTATATATGTTAAAGAAGCCTTGCAATGGGATCACATGGTGCATAGTTGTCATTCTATAGCTACATACGGATACATAGTAAGGTGCAAGGCTTCTTCAACATAGGATATTAGCCCGGATTGCAGATAACTTGATTAAGGGGTAATCAAAATCTCAAAGTTCAGTGAGCTGGCGGATAAGATAAACAGATTCAACAGAGAGCTTGTCAAGCCATTCGTGGGTAGGGATGAGGAGGCAAAAGTAGTAACGCTAGCCCTTATGATCAAAGAACACGCTGTACTAATAGGAGAACCCGGGACTGCTAAGAGTGCTCTGATAAGGAGGGCTGCTGCTCTATTGAATGCTAGGTATTTCTCATATCTCTTGACAAAGTTTACAGAGCCCGACGAGATCTTTGGCCCTGTTGATATAAAGGCGTTTATAGATGAGAAGAGGTTTAGAAGGGTTACTGCGAGAACGCTGCTCGATGCTGAGATAGCATTTCTAGATGAGATCTTTAAGGCGAGTTCGAGTATTCTTAACAGTATATTGTCGATAATAAACGAGAGGATCTATTATGAGGCTGGTGTTGCTATCAAGGTCCCCTTATGGAGTCTCTTCGCGGCTACCAACGAGATACCAGACGATCCTGAGTTGGCGGCTATATATGATAGGATGTTGCTGAGGCACCATGTTAGGCCTGTGACAGACGATCTGTGGAAAGATCTGTTAAACCAGGAGTGGATTAACGAGATGAAGGAAGACGTAGTCGATGTAGAGCCTGTGCTCTCCATGCAGGATCTAAGGGATTTGAGGGAGGAGATTTTCAAGGTAGATCTTGAGGGGATTAAGCCAAAGCTTATAAAACTACTGGCGATATTGGAATCGAAGGGTATACATCTAACCGACAGGAGGAAGGGCAAGACCCTGAAGGTTATAGCTGCCAACGCTATCCTTAATAACAGGATGAAAGCGCAGGAAGAGGATCTATTGGTTCTTAAATACACAGCCCCGAGGGATATAGATGAGTTTGAGAAGGTTAACGTGATACTCCACGAAGAGCTCAAGACGCCATATATGTATCTGAGGGAGCTTGAGGATATAGAGAGGAATGTTAAGGAGCTCATAAACTATGTAAGCAGTTTTAACCAGAGTTATGGGTATGTAGAGCCATTCGCGCCCGGAGCCCGTGCAACGATATCTAGGTTCTATGAGGAGAGGCTTAACGAGATCTACAGGGATCTTGAGGCTCTCAAGGAGAGGGTATCCTCTATCATTATAGAGAGCGGTGATAAGAACGTAGAGGCTGCTGGGAAGCGGGTGCTTGAACTTATAAGCAGTGCTATGGAAAAGATAAGGAGAAGGATAGAGTAAGGATGATATAATGACAGGGATTCTGGCTGGGGTAAGATATGATGATCCTCTTGCAAGATATAGAGGAGAAAAACTGGTTGAGATCGTTAAAAAGCTGTCGAGAGTAAGGAATAAGGATATAGATACAGATCTAGGTATAGATATCTTCTATCTCTTCTACCTCCCATTCCCATTACCTGTACCGCCAAAGGATCAGAGGGATAGGATTACCCAGCTTAGATACCTAGTGGCTAGAGGGATACTGGGCAATGCTGAGGCCAGGAAGATCAGGTATTACACGATAGCCCATAGCGGTAGATCCATTATCGTTGGGGCAAGCTTCCTAGAACACCTATTACAAGAGCTAAGCCCCCAGTCAGGAGGCGAGGGGGGAGAGGGTGGGCAGAAGAACCAGGGCGAGGATCAAGGACAAACTGGCGGTGAGAATGATAATGAGAGGAATAGCAATAATATTCAGAATGCCGTTAGAAATGCCATTAGAAGGGTTATGAACGAGGTTGATAGTCTATCGAAGCTAGAGCAGATGGCAATGGGTACCCAGGCTGGTTCAGGCTCGATGCTCGAGATGATCGAGAACTCAAGCGATATAATCAGGCTTGCTAGAAACACCGACGTCCAGAGGCTCCTCGATAGCCTGAGCTTCATAGAGGAGATAACGTTCAAGATGAGGAAGAAGATGATCAAGTCATCGAGGGGAGAGGTTATAGGCTATTCAAGGGGAAGCCAGCTAACCAGGATCTCGAGGACAGAGCTAGCATTATTCGAAACCAGAGAGGCTGAGCAGGTTCTTCTATACAAGTGGGCAACAGGAAAGCTGATCCTGTATGAAAAGGTGGTTAGACAGGATGTTGGGCCTCTATACGTGCTGCTCGACAAGTCAGGATCTATGGATGGTGAGAAGATAAGATGGGCGAAAGCCACAGCTATAGCGCTTTTCATGAGATCTAGGAGGGAGGGGAGGCCTTTCCTCATAAGGTTCTTTGACTCAGCACCATATAATCTTATAAAGGTCTCTAGATCCGGCAAGTCGGGCGAGACGCTGAGGCTGATGGACTACCTAGCAAGGATAAAGAGTGGTGGAGGGACGGATATAACTAGATCTATTATAACGGCGTGCCAAGATGTTGCGGAGCTTAAGATGAGGGGTTTGGGGGAGCTTATATTGATAACCGATGGTGAGGATAGGCTTGCGGAGAACATGGTTAGGAAGCATCTGAGGGAGAATAATGTTAGACTTATAACCGTTATGGTGATGGGGGAGAACCCTGATCTTAGGAAGATCAGTTCGAAGTACTTTAAAGTAGTCAGGCTGAGTAATAAAGAGATGCTCGAGGTCTTGGAACTCTAGCATGTCTGGTTAAAAAGTAAAAACACATTCTAGACTTCATAGTTCTTAATGGGTTTGCGTTGTTTTCATCTATTATCTTGCTAAGAGTTTAGGGAGACCCTGGCTCTCCATTGATAGTTCTAGTAGCGAGGGTTTTTCTCGCGTATCTCCATACGATATTTTATTAGCTCACTCGATGGGGCAGTCTATTCTGGGGCTGTTAACCATGGTGATCTTGTCCATGTAGCCACGTTATAAAATATAGTTTTCGGATATTATTTTCTTGGAGAGCCTTGGAGGAGTTATTGAAAGAGCTTGAGAGGAGGACTGCTAATGCGATAGCCTTGATGAGAAAGAGTGGTGTTGAATATATAGCCTTAACCCCGTCGCCGAATTTCAGATATCTCACGGGGTTCTTTGAGGAGGGATATGAGAGACTAATACTATTTATACTGACAGTTAATAATGATAGGGTATTGCTAGCCCCCAAGCTTGCTAATATACCGAGCTGGTTTAACAGGTATTCCGATATAGTGCTATGGGGCGATGAGGACAACGTTGGAAGCATTGTGGATAAGGTGGCGAGGAGGCTGAGGATCTATGGTAAGAAGGGGGCTTTTGAGGATACTATGAGTCTGAGAACATATGAGTTGTTGAAAGAAGAGCTATCACCTTCAGGCACGGTGCTTGTGTCAACAATATTGAGAGAGCTTAGAATTAGGAAGTCCCTCTATGAGATAAACATAATCTCAAGAGCCGTGAAGATTGCTGAGAATATTTTTTCAGAACTCTACAGGATCCTAAGCCCTGGGCTTTCTGAAAGGTTTGTTGCTAGCCAGATATCAAGCTTGATTGCTTCTGAAGGTTATGCAGAAGCCTTCAACGCCATAGTGGCGTTTGGCGAGAACACGGCTAATCCACACCATATTCCTGGATCCAAGGTTCTTTCATACGGGGATCTTGTGCTAGTAGATCTAGGGATTGTGGTTGATGGATACGTATCGGATCTCACGAGGATCTATTCGCTAGGACCAGTACCCAAAAATGTGGAGGATAGCTTTACAGCTCTGATCTCGTGTTTCAATGAAGCGATATCGATCATATCGCCAGGGGTTAGAGCTGCTGAGGTTGATCTACGGGTTAGAAGCTGCCTCACGGATTATGGATTGGGTGGAAATATACTTCACAGAACGGGTCACGGCATAGGCTTAGAGATCCACGAACCACCGTATCTCTCGATAACATCCACCGATGTGCTTGATAGAGGTAATGTTTTCACCGTAGAGCCGGGGGTCTATTTTAGGGGCAACTACGGGCTCAGGATCGAGAGCGATATAGCTATACTGGATAATGGCGATACAATTATACTTGATAAGAGTTCAAAGGATATAATAAGGCTATGAGATGTATAAATAGAGATCTTTATACTAATGCCTTAGATGAGTAGCCTGGTTAGGCTCGAAAGATATAATGGACTTATAAAGGGGTTTTATCATTGTCTTGATTGATGCTGTGGGAGAAATACCAATAACCATGTGAAACTACCGCCCCTCTATCAAGGTCTGAGAATAGGGGGCGGTTTTATATAGTAATACTCTCGTAATAATACTGTGGTGAATCTTTGTGGAGCTCATCCCATTAGGATCCGTGATCTCCGTATTCAAGGATCAAGTTGTTGTGGTTAAGATAGATAACCCCTCAAGAATCCCGGAACTCGGTTCAAGAGCCTATCACAAAAGGGGACTAAGACAGGTGGGGATAGTGAGCGATATAATAGGCCCCACGAGGGAGCCTTATGCTGTTATAAAGATGATCCAGGGGGCCTCGGTTAGTGTTGGGGAGGAGCTGGTCTACGAGCCTAGGAGAAGAAAGAGGGTTAGATGATGAGCGCTAGCACAGCTGTGGAAAAGGATCTCGGAGAATTAATAGCTAGTGGTAAGCTTATATATGATTATGAGAGAGGAGAGATCATAGATCCAGAGACTGGTCTCGTGATCGAGGAGGGCTTAATATCGCAGGCTAGGGAGTGGAGGGAATATAGTCCTGAGGATCGGTTTAACAGATCCAGAATAGGTCCCCAGATAACCTTCAAAGTCCACGATGGGGGTTTAACAAGCTATATAGATCCTAGGGGGAGTACGGGTAAGAAGCTCAACAAGCTTCAAACAAGCACAAGAAGACCAAGAGATCATAGGGTTAGGAAGGAGATAGACGCCAAGATGATCATGAATGATACCATAGCCAAAATGGGATTACCAGGTGTAGTGGCAGAGACTGTGGGGATGCTCATCAAAGAAGCTGCTAAGAACAATCTGCTTAGAAAGAACATGATCGCATCGGCTGTTGGGGCCATGATCATAGAGGTTTGCAAGACCTATGGTATACCAATAGATATAAAAAAGCTTAGAGAAACACTCAGCCTTAGTGAGAGAGATATACACAATGCCACCAAGAGGCTAGCATGGGCAGGTGTGTTTAATGACCTTAAGAGGAAGCTTAGGGAGAAGAGCGATCCTAGAGGATCCGCTCCACTAACTCCAGCAAGCTATATACCCAAGATCTCTGGCTCCGTTGGTCTTTCAGACGATATAGTGGTTCTGTCAAAAAGAATCATAGATCTCATGGTTAGGTATGAGCCAACATCAACCTCAGGAAAGAATCCTGAAGGAACAGCCGCGGCAGCTGTGTATCTAGCATCTATATTGCTAGAGAATAAAAAGCCGCAGAAGAGCATAGCAGAAGCCCTAGGGATCTCTGAGGTGACTATAAGGAATAGGTATAGAGATATCATAGACAACCTAGATATAATAGTATATATATGAGTTACTTTCCCCATGCTTATCTCTAGATATTTATCGTTGGCCCTGTTATCTGGGGTTCTGTGCTTTACCTACACAGGGATCTCTATACATGTAGTCCCAAAGCTGTCTAATAAAGCAAAACAGGGATCCATCTACTTTTTAAGATCATCTACATAGTTTGGAATACCGTCCCTACCAAAGGTTAATTGACAAGTCTAGCGGGGATGGTGCTCGAATAACCGACTAATAGTTCGAAACCCCTGTGCTCTTTGCCCAAGGTTGTTTTTAACCTGCGTTGCCCTATCTCAGTGGATGTGGGTAGATGCCCTGCCAGCAGTTGTCACATGCAATGGGTATACCTATGGATGCTGCTTCAGCCGAGCTTAGAAGACCTATAGCTACTATATTCATTATAGTGGTGAATGTAGTTATCTATATACTCACCACATATAAGAACTCCTTTGTTTCTATAAATAGCGATGTTCTGTGGAACTATGGCTATATTCCAGCATATCTCCTAACGGATCAAGGGATCATGAGGATCTTTACCTCAATGTTTCTCCACGCAGATCCTCTGCACATATTCTTCAATATGTATTTCCTATATATATTTGGTAAGGGCGTCGAGGGCGTCCTAGGAGTTCCAAGGTTCTTGGCACTATACATAGCATCAGGGGTATTGGCAGCCTTTCTCCACACGGTATCTGTGGGCTTTCAGGGGGCATCAGCCCTCTCAATACCCGCTGTCGGTGCTTCTGGAGCCATAAGTGGTGTTCTCGGAGCATATCTAATGCTATACCCAGCAACACCTCTTGCCATGTGTCTCTTCCTACCGTTCCCTATCTGTGGGACTTTCAGGGCTTCTACATTCCTTCTCTTCTGGTTCGCAGTACAGGTTCTATATGGCTACCTCAGGCTCGGTGGTGTTGCTTTCTTTGCGCATGCTGGCGGCTTCATCGCGGGGGTTGCTCTCTCATGGTTATTGGGAAGAGATATTGTGGCAAGGTTGAAGCATCCGTTCTCCTACACGCTTAGTATTTTCACCGAGATGGGCGAGGGTTTGGGTAGGGGTGCGAAGGTTGTGATGGTCATAGCGATCCTATCCCTCATGGGGGTTAGTCTATACTCGTACTATTCAAGCACCTATATAGATAGATCCCAGCTGATCTATACGGTTAGCGTTAATATAGGTAGCAGCCCTAACGAGCCTCCCTATAGCTCTTCTATGGCGACTCTATTGGTAACTAGAGGGTCTTCGGATTTTAGCATGAGCCCTATTGTTGATGATGCCTCGAGAATACTTGTTAACAGACTGCTAGCATCAAATATATTGATAAACACCGAGAGCAGGGGTTCTACGGAGGATATTAGGAGAAGCCTAACCGTAACTATACTTAATGTTCCTGTCCCATTCTCGATATCAGCTAGAGCTAGTTATGATGACAATGGCGTGATGATCTATGGGTATGGTTCTGCAGCAACGAGAAGCGTGGTGTGCGGCGTTACATGCACTTTAGGCGATGTTATCCAGTACCCGTGGTTCGAGATAAGATCCGTGGGGCCTATGTCTATAACTAATTTGATCACAATACCGTTACTGATCTCGTTACTGTTTCTACTGCTAAGCCTCTATGTAGCGGTTGCAAAAGACAGAGAGATCTCTCTAAGTACTTACATATGATCGTTGAATGCCGTAACCAGCTGTTTTTGATTTGGTGATGGTTTATAGAGGGTTGATGTTAAACCTATAGTGTTGTGGGAACATAGTATAAGTTCTATTATTTTACGGTTGAGCCGGGATGTGGGGGTTTCCCCACAGCAATGAGTCAGAGGAACTCGATGAAGGGGAGCTGTGGGTTGGGGTTTCTCTGGATTGGTGGGGGCCGAGGGAGACGAGGAAGAGCTGTTGGTATAAAAATCAACTGCTATTAAGCCAGAACCCCCACGATCCCGTTGGATATTTACATATAGTTAACGAAGGAAGACATTGCAACCATATCGAGCAGATACTCAGCTATATCTGTTATATAGTCATAGATTCTCGTTATATGGTAGGCTGATATGTCTCTGGTAAGTCCTAGGCCATAGATCTTCTCGTGGATCGTCTCCTTGCTCTCTATGAGATTCACGAGGGAGGGCATAAGCGTCTCTAGCCTTTCTCCCTTGCCGTTCTGCCTTCTATCGGGATCCTGGATACCGGTTCTGAGTATCTCATCCAATAGCACGTAGTATTTATACATATCTTTTAGCACGAGGTAGATCTTAACCTTATCGCCATCATCAACATTACTTCCAAGTCTAGCTATAGCTACTAGGTGATCCGAGATCCTCTCTATGAGTCTCACTACTTGAACCATAACATATGATCTCTGTAGATACTTAGGATCTCTATCGATCTCCGGGTTGCTGAGCATAATATTAAAGATCCTCTCGGCTTCCCTCCTAATAGCGTCGATCTCGTTATCGAGATCCTCGAGCTCTTCAGCAAAGCCATTCTGCTCCGAGTATGATGATATGGTCAGCTCGAAGAGTGATCTCGCGTTGTTCATCACCCTCCTCACAATAGTTTCAAGACCAGAGCCCCTCCTCACCTCTCTTAATACTGTGAAATTCCTACCCTCGTCGAATATGCTGAAGCCCGGCATGAGCTTCAAAATAGACATGATCTGTCTCTTGGTATCTCGGGAAAGAGGCTTCTTTGATGTGAGCTTTATCTGCTCAGCACCTGACACATAGAGGGCTATTAACAAATGCTTTAGCGAGATCGGGTCATAGTTATCCATATCTATATCGGAGTATGTCTTGAGACGTGGAGCGTGGGAGGGCTCTATTATAAGCTTAGACCCAACCCTCCTGATCAGAACCCTTGAGCCCTTCTCAATCCCGTGGGCTTTGCACCACTCCTTTGGTAGGTATAGAACATATGAGCCCCTAATCTCCTGGATCCTTCTCTCCTCCTCGTGAGAGACGCTCATAATCCCTATATTATTAATCCTTCAGAGGTATTATTATATATCATATGTTTACATATGTACTAATCTGGTTGAGGCGATATATAGCTCCGAAGGGTATCTAGATTGATGATGAGGCTCGAAAGGGCCGTAGTGATGCGGAGCCCGCGCAGGTCTGAAAAGGATCCTTGTTATTGGTTAACCCTAGACTAAGTCTGACGATCCATGGACTAATCAGTCGCAGGGTTATCCCTATAGCAACGAGCTTAAATCCTCTCAGTGTTTAGATAGGGTGAAAGGTGTGTATAAAGATGCCCCAAGACCTGCTAGGCTTCCTAAAACTATCTTTGAGAAATCTCGAAGACGGTATCGAGAAGGCAGGCTCCTCGGCAAGGGTTTCAGAGCTATCGGTTATAGGGTCGATTAAAGAGGTGATAAGCTATAGTGAGAAGGTTATTGAGAAAGGACTCTGTCTCTCAAGCTCCAGGGGGATTAAGGGCTTTGGGTATATATGTGACGGTAGGTGGAGCATTGTTAGCACAGATAATGTCACCTCGATATCGAAGGTTGGGAGCGATATAGCTATATCCTTCAAGAATGGAGAGCTGGGGATATTGAGGGAGGAGGGTGGCTTGGTGCTTGGACCAAGCTATGTTAGGATTCTGCTGAAGGGATACTCGATAGAGATCCCGTATAACGATTATAGAGAGGCGGGAAGACAGTCACATGTTATTAAAAAAGTGCTCCCAATAGTGATAGATACTCTTAGGAAGGCTGATGAGAGCTTTAGCAAGTGTATCAAGCTATATAGGCTTAAATGCTGACCATCTCTTGGGATATCTAAACCCGTATTACCGGCTAAAGGGATATTATTTCTCAAAGCCATGTTGATTCTAGAGGGGGAGGGCTCTGGAGATATATCCAGGATTAGAGCTAGTTGTAGACACGCCTTTCGCTTATCTGAGGAGGTGGAGAGCTCTTGTTATAGCTGATACCCACCTAGGCTTTGAAGAGGCTATGGGGGAAGCTGGTTTATATCTACCAAGGGGGCAGCTTAAGCAACTCTTACAGGATCTCGAGACAGCGTTTAGCATGCTTGATATAGGGCTGATAATAATAGCTGGGGATCTGAAACACAGATTCGAGAAGCTTGGTGCGCAGGAGAGGAGAGAGATCGAGGAGGTTCTATCTTTTCTGAAGAAAAAGAACTCCGAGGTGATCTTTGTAAGAGGTAATCATGATAACTATGCATCTATAGTGACATCGAAATACGGTGTAGAGCCAAAACCCTACTATAAGGCTGGATCATTCTTGATAATCCATGGGCATCAAGGGTTAGAGAATGTAGTTGGTGAGGATGTTGTAAAAGATACAGAAGTTATTATCTATGGCCATGAGCATCCAAGCATATCGATAAGAGATAGGCTTGGGAAGATAGCCAAGTTCCCCTGTTTCATAGAGATGCCGTTAAACGTGGGTGATAAGGTAATAAAAGGGCTTATAATGCCAGCCTCAGGGAGCTATCAGGCAGGCTCTCCAGTAACCACGATCAGGGGTAACTATCTATCACCAATAACCAGGGCTTATGGCGATATAGAGAACGCCAAGCCATATATCCTAGCCAGGGGAGACGGGATCTTTGAGCTCCCGGCACTAGGCTATATACAGGATCTCATCTAACCAAGCTATACCAAGTATCTCTCAATTATATATTAATCTGTACCGAGCCAGTATTGGGGCTTACATTGACCAGTCATTATGAATCATGGGATATCCTAGTAGAAGATATATTATCATGCACAAAATGCAGACTCCATATGTCTAGGAGAAAAGCCGTACCTGGCGATGGTAGGAGAGATGCTGAGATCATGCTTATAGGAGAGGCGCCCGGGGCTACAGAGGACGAGCTGGGACTACCCTTCGTGGGGGCTGCTGGCAAGCTTCTCGATAGTGTTTTGGAGGATATAGGTTTAAAGAGAAGCGATCTATATATAACAAACGTGGTTAAGTGTAGGCCGCCTAACAATAGGCAACCGGCTAGGGATGAGATAGAGTCATGCTCCCTCTATCTAGAATCACAGATCCTCATGATACGCCCGAAAGTGATAGTGACCCTAGGAAGCGTTGCTGGGGAATGGGTTGCATCAAAGATGGGGATTAGATGGCTTGGTGTAACCAGGATGAGGGGTAATATATATAGGGGTGATATGTTGGGGATAGAGATCTCGTTGATCCCTACTTATCATCCCGCAGCGATCCTCAGGAATAAGGGGAATATGGAGGATCTTAAGGCAGATCTAAGGATAGCTGTAGAGGAGCTGGCTAGGATAAAGGGTTCTAAAAGATCTTCAGAAGAGAAGGAAGAGAGAAAGGGAGGAAAAAAGACTCTTCTAGACTATATGAAGCTATGAGTATTGCTGGAATATCGTTTTAGCTAATAAGCATCTCTAGTAATCTATGATTTTGGTGAGGCTCATCCTTGAGTAGGGAGAGGGAAGAGGTTGAGGAGGAGATTGAAGAGCTAGAGGAGGGTGTGGAAGAGACTACTACTGAGGAGGTTGAGGCTGAGGTTGAGGCTTCAGATCTCCTCCTAGGGTTGGATCAAATTAACACAATGATCCATGTAACAGAGATCTGGGATTCGGTGGTCTCTGGCAGGATAGATGTTGAGGATGCAAAAAAGCTTCTAAACAGGATCTCCACACCTGTAAAAGGTGTTGAAGAAGAAGAGGAAGAGGTTGAGGAGGAGGCTAAGAAGGCTAAGGTGCAGAAGAAGACATCTAAGAAGAAGTCAAAGGGCTAGTGTTATTGATACCTCCTACAGGATCTCATATGGATTTTATCACTATACCTCTATGCCTAGATATAATGATAGAGCAGCACGTCTCTATGGCTAACGAGGATCGAGATCTTGGGTATGGATCCTAACAATGTATTTGATCTCCTCAACCCAGTGTTAAGACAAGCAATAAGGAGGCTGGGTTATGAGAAGCCCACGAGGATACAGAGGAGGGCCATACCTATTCTACTTAGAACTAAGAAGCACTCTATAGTGATCGCTCCAACCGGGAGTGGTAAGACCGAAGCCGTTCTGTTCCCAGTAATCTCAAGGATCCTTGATAGCGGGGTTAGGGGTCTCCAGATATTATATATAACTCCTCTGAGGGCTCTTAACAGGGATCTTAGGAATAGGCTTGAGAAGCTCTTCCAATCCGTCGGATTCTCTCTCGGGGTACTCCACGGAGATACTCCCCAGAGCTCTAGGAGAAGGATTGCCGGCTCTCCACCGACTATGATTATAACGACGCCTGAGACTCTCCAGTATATAATGGTTAACAAGGATCTCAGGCAACACCTAGCAAGTATAGGCTATGTGGTTGTCGATGAGGTACACGAACTCATGGGGAGTGAGAGGGGGGCTGAGCTTATATCGGCTCTCGAGAGGCTTAAGAGATACTCGCCAAGGTTTATGAGGATCGGTTTATCAGGCACCATAGGCAATCCAGGGGATGCGGCTCTCTTCCTAGCTGGATCTCTATCTAGTGTGGAGATAATAATAGATAGTAGTAGCAAGCCCTGCGAGGTTTCTGTTATGAGCCCTCTCCCAGGGAGTGTTGATCCCGGCGATGATGGTTCCGATCCTTTCTTCGCCTCAAGGATCTCTAAGATCGAAGAGATCGTTAGGAACGCGGGCGGCACCGTGATCATATTCACCAACACCAGGGATCAGGCTGAAAGACTAGGAGCAGAGCTGAGAAGGAGAGGCATAGCCGTTGGTGTTCACCACGGCTCTCTATCAAGAACTACAAGAGAGGAAATCGAGAGAGAGCTTAGAGAAGGAGGGTTAAAATCCGTGGTTGCCACATCAAGCCTCGAGCTAGGGATAGATGTTGGTAGTATAGATACTATTATCCAGTACATGTCACCACGCCAGGCCCTCAAAATGGTTCAGAGAATAGGTAGGAGCGGTCATAGGGAGGATCTTGTGTCGAAAGGCTATATAATAGCTAGTGAGAATATATATGATCTTGCTGAGAGTGTTGTAATAGCTAAGAGGACTTGCTCCAGCAATCAGCATAGGGGGATAGAGAGGATAAAGATCCGTAAAAACCCCCTGGACGTCCTAGCCCACCAGATCGCTGGCTTGGTTCTCGAATATGGTGAGATCTCTATAGACGAGATCATCGATACCCTGTCTAAGGCTTACTGCTTCAGAGAGCTGGAAGCCCAGCAGGTGGAGAGGGTGGTGGAATTCCTCAGAGATATAGGTGTTATCAGTGTTGCTGAGAATCAGGGGAGAAAGATCCTTAGAAAGGGGAGGAGGACTAGGCGTTACTATTATAGCGTGACCATGATAGTCGATACTAAGAACTATGAGGTTGTTGATGTTATGAGCAACAGGATCATAGGGGAGCTTGATGAGAGATTCGTTGCAAAAGAGATCTCCCCAGGCGTTGCTATAGTGCTTGGCGGCTCTATATGGAGGATTCTTGAGATAGAGGGTGAGAAGATCTATGCGGAGCCTGTGGAGAGCATAGAGGGCTCCATACCTAAGTGGATAGGGCAGCAGATCCCTGTTGATAGAAGGATAGCTAGGGAGGTTTGCAGCCTCTTCAAACTAATAGCCATGAGTGGAAAGGACAGCTCAAAGGTTATCTCTACGTATCCTATGGATCAAGGGTCTTTTGAGAGGCTCTCCAGCCTGGTTAATAACCACATATCACGTGGATACCCATTACCGGGGGAGAGGCTTATCCTTATAGAGGGTTGGAGAGAGCCTGGGTTAAGCATAGCCGTGATTCACACATGCCTAGGGTCTAGGGGTAATGAGACCCTTGGTCTCTATATATCGAGCTTCACAGGTCCTCTAATATCATATAGGGCTACGCCCTATGCACTTATACTAGCATCGACTAGGAGCCTCTCTCTAAGGGATCTAGAGAGGCTTCTCAGCTCGTGGGAGAGCGAGGATGAGGTTATCTCAAGGGTTATTAACGCAGCAAGGTCTAGCGGTGCTTATAAATGGTACGTGGTTGCAGCGGCTAAGAAAATGGGGTTAATGGATAAGGATGTATCTTTTGACGAGGCTATGAAGTATGTGAAGTATCTCGAGGGAACAGTGGTTAATGAAGAGGCTATAGGAGATATGGTTCACGAGGAGCTCGATATAGATTCCCTTCTAGAGATGCTTAGAGGTATTAAGAGTGGCGATATAAGGATAGCTACCCTGGATCTTACAGAGCCAACCCCTCTTGGGGAAGAGATCTATAGGGGTGTATCGGGCTTTGAGAGGGTTAGGAGTCAGTCTATACCAACAGATCTTGCTGCCGAGCTGGTTAGGAGGAGATTGGAGGAGAAGGAGGCACAGCTGGTATGTATAATGTGTGGATATTCTGAGAATAGGAGGGTAAAGGATCTTCCTGAAAGTCTTTCATGCCCATCATGCGGCTCCGTATTCCTTGGCGTCAATAAATATGGCTATGAGGGGGCGAGAGATCTTGTTAGAAGGATTGCTAAGGATCCCAGGGTCTTGAAGGATCCGAGGGCGCTTAGTGATGATGAGAAGAAGGTCGTGGATCTGCTTAGAAGGTCTGCGGATCTTGTTGCTACATATGGTAAAAAAGCTGTTCTGGTAATGATGGGTAGGGGTATAGGTCCGGAGACGGCTAGGGATATATTATCCTCATCGATTAGCGATACAGATATGTATCTAAAGATCCTTGAGAAGGAAAAAACCTATATATCTACTAAAAAATACTGGGATTAAAAACCTAGATCCAGGTGAGGTTTTCTAGGAACCTTAGCCTCTTGGGGATCGGTGGGTGTGTTGCTAGGATCTCTTCGATCGGCGAGTACTCAGATCTCATGATCCTCTCTATATCAGCCCTCGATACTCTGTAGAAGGGCTCTGCAACAGCATCTGTTAAGGCGTATATGAATAGGGCTCTCATCTTGCTATCCTTAACGCTCTGGTGGATATCCTCGTTCCTGCGGTAGAATATATGTATCTTAGCAAGGGCTGCCTGCATGGCGCTCCTACCAGCTGCTCTAGCTCCCTCTAGGTCTGCATAGTATTCTCTAAGTCTGCTGAAGGTTAGGATCAGGATCTGGAGGACAAAGGATACTATGACAGCAGCTATCCCTACTGCGGCTATTATGGCGTTTCCAGAGCCGTTTCTCCTTCCACTATTGCCTCCCCATAGTGCTAGGTGCACAAGGCTTACTCCTAGGTAGTATATAACCGAGGGGAGTATTCCGAGGAAGAGCATTATAGCGTTATCCCTATGCTTGTGATGCCCTATCTCATGCCCTATAACGGCCTCAAGCTCGTTCTGATCCACAAGCTCCATCATACCGTCGGTAACAGCAACATACTTTCCAGTCACTATGTTTCCATATGCAAATGCGTTGGGCGGACCTCTTACCCTCACAGCCTTGGGAGGCTTTACACCAAGCCTCTGGGCAACCCTATTAACTATCTCCTGAAGCCTCTGGTCCGGTGTGGCTCCGTAGAATAGGTTTATCATGAAGGGGGATATTAGGTATGTTATCAGGTTAGCTATTATGACGAAAGCCATTATAGGGACTATAAAGCCCCACACAACCGATGGATCGGTGAGATTTATTGGAACACCCTGCCACAGCTGGATAGCATATATTATCGCTGCTAGGGTTGCTGAGAAGACGAATATTATCAGGACGAGTGTTAGAGCCATTGAGCTGTATAGCGATAGAGTTCCTGAGAGTTTCCCAGCAACCTTTGGCGCTATGGTGGCAGCTAGAAGAAACATCACTACATATCCAAGCACTGTTAATACTAATGCTATTGGGCTAAAGAACAGGAACATTCCGACTACCCAATGATAGTAGATAGTGTAGAAGCTAATAAGGGTTCGCATATGGAGATCTATGATCCCTATCCTGATGCACTAAACATGTGGAGTCATTTTTAAATGATATGAACCTTTCCTCACAATACCATATAGATCCTTGGTGGTTGCCATAGCCAGCTGTTTCAGGTTTCATGATGGTTTATAGGGGTTGATATTAAACTCGAGGTTCTGCAGTAATGTAACCTTATATAAGCTCTTATATTTCACTGGGATGCCGCCCAACAATGAGGGTGGGGATAGAGATCCGAGTGGGCGGGTTAAATAAAAAGCCCAGGATGTGGGGGTTTCCCCACAGCAATGAGCCAGAGCAAAGCTATGAAGGGGAGCTGTGGATCGGGGTCACCTCGAACGGGTGGAGGCCAAGGATATGGGCCCCAATGATAGAGGCCCTGAGGCCCATGAAACCAAGGGAAGAACGGTTGGTATAAAAATCAACTGCTATTAAGCCAGAACCCCTAAGCAGTACTCTAAACCATCTAGACAAGATCCTGTGATTAGAGTTCCGCGTGGTTAGGCTGAGATCTATCCGTGATCCGCAAATAAGGAGATCTATGCGTATTGCCTGAAGAATCCCTGTATTCGCTGGTTCTCTGATATTATTGATCGGAAGCTAGCAGAAAGCTAAAAAGCCTTAGAAGATTATAGAGATATGGGCCGGGGTAGCTCAGCTGGTAGAGCGCCGGGCTGTTAACCCGGTGGTCGGAGGTTCGAATCCTCCCCCCGGCGCCAATGCCGTAACGGGTTGCCTTAGTTTTAATTAAAGTTCTATAGTGATTGGCACCATATTATTAGAGCCCTTATCTATAGCCTCTTTCCAATATTGCCTGTTTTACTGCTATGAGGTAACCTCTGTACCATGACTCCCTTTTCAACCCTCTACCCGTTTTTCTATCTCCGTTCACATCACAGACAAATATTCCTTAGGTTGTGGCTTATCTATAAAACATAAGAGGATCTAATAGAAGAACTGAGCTCTAGAGTCCATGAAGCCAAGAAAATAGCGGCTGGATCCGTGCAGTAACAACAATGAAACCTGAATTCCTTATCTGACCCCTGTGATTCGTAAAAGCCGGGTTTAGATTAATAATTAATCAAAATCACAGGATTAGGAGGTTATGGGATCCTTAACCACAGCTTCCAGCGTAATAAGTCCTAATAAATGTGTAAAGAAAATCGTTATAGAGATATTCATAGAAACTGTTTTTCTTAATGTTGCTTCGAGAAAACGTAAAATATATTAGTTTATATACGGAGTATTCTCGCCAAGCCGAACCGGGTGGGGAATAATGCCCGGATCTATTAAGGGATCTGTAGATGAAAACCCTATCCAACCATATTCAAGGGAAGCCAGCAATTCCTCAGGAGGAATCTCTTTATCCATACGGGCTGGGCGGGGGTCTCTGTATACCAGGGAAAGACGAAGAAGATCAATAAATATCAAGGGGCGAGCAGTTAGCTTGAGGGCGTCTGCTCTCCTAGCTTCTATCCTTGTTATCATCACATTCTTCGCCCCAGTGCAAGTGTTCATAGGCGAAGCCGATGCCCAGCTACCGCAAAACGTTAGGTCAGAGCTTACTAGTTATTTGCAAAAACTCTCTAAAGGATGGGATCAAGAGGCTGTCGAGGGTGCTAACCGGATATTGAGTAATACGAGCTATACTTCGAAGGCGTGGGAGAACTTCTTTACAGAGTATTTTAGCTCTAACCCGTTTACGGATCATCTTAAGTTCTATCTCAGCTACGCGGTTTTCTCGTGGTTTAGTGAAGATGTTCGTCTCAACCTTCAAAAGGGCCTTATAAACCCGATGTTAACAAACATAAAGCATATTATGGAGAACTATAGTAAGAATTTGAGCGATACTCTATCCAGCAACCCCGCAATTCTTCAGACACTCTTCAATTCCCACGGGTTTATCAACGATTATACGAAGCTCGGCGTAGTGGGGGATGAGGCTAACTACAAAATATATTCTTTCTATATCAAGCTAGTGAGAGACTATCCCCATCTGCTGAGGAAAGAGATCACCTTCAACCCAAACACACAGCCATATCTCGCAACAATAAGGGCTCAAGTGTGGATGAACCTTAGAGACGCTATACCCCTAAACCAAAGCGTAAAGCAAGAAATAGCCGAAACAATAGGTCTTGATGGCATTTATCTCGATATATGGCGTGAGTTCTCAATACTGGTGATAGATAACAATGGCTTCGATAAAAGGCAGTTAGAGGTTATACAAGACGTTTTGAGCAAGATCCCGAAAGATCTACATATGCTTGGTAGCATCACATGCAATGAGCTGTTGGGCAATACGAATGAGCGTTTTCTATGGTTTTCTACAAAGCTGAGTGTGAATCTATTCAACGTAAAAGTCGGTTCATATATTGAAAACCAGTTTCCAAATGATATAGAGCCGGGGTACTCTGACCTCTTCACAATGGTTCTTATCCATGAGGTTAACCACGCGGTTGATGCATATCTATACCCACGCTTTAAATGGTTCTCCACACCGGATCCGAGTTATAAACCCCGTCTAGATGGTTTGATAGCAAGGGCTGGGAACAATAGCATGAATTATCTCAGAAGCATGTTCGAAAGCGGCTTTTTTGTGAAATACCCGCAGGAGTTCTTTGCATCGATATCAAACCAGTATTTCAGCAACAGCTCCCACACACTAAAGCTCGCTTTAAGCAGATTTGATAAGGGGTATAAAGAGCCAATCAATCAATTCCTATTCTTCGCAAATGTCTACTCCCAAGGAGGGAACACCACGCTCTTCTACACCACCGATACCAATGGTAACGTGTATAGGAGAGAGGTGCCGATCTTTAGGGATTGGAATGGAAATATAGTCGCGATAGCCGATGGCAAGAATATGTATAGATTCACATTGGATCGGGATGGTAATGTTATCTCCTACTCCATCACCGAAGCACCTCTAATGAATGTCAGCTTCGACATCGAACCCAGGGTTGGCGAGCTTATAATTGATAATATAAAATACAGCGCGGATGAGATGCCCGTATCTTTCAAATGGGGTTTGGGCTCTGTGCACTCAATCGAAGCCCCAAAGATTATCGAGATAGGACCAGGGCTCCGCCTCGTCTTTGACGGATGGAGTGATGGGGTTACTTCAGCTAAAAGAACAATAATGGTATTATCCCCAGCTATGTTGGTTGCAAAATATAGAGTAGAACATCTTAGAGAACCTATATATATGCCGTTTGGTTCTTAGATATTAATTTTATTTCTCTTTGTTTTCTTCCATATCTAGCGACTTTAACACTCACCTTTAGTGTGGGGATAGAGGCCTGAGTGGATGGGCCGGAGCTGCTATGAGGGGCTATGGGTTGGGGTTTCTCTGGATGTGTGGGGGCTGAGTATATGGGCTCCAGTGATGGGGGCTTTGAGGTCTGTGAAGCCGGGGGAACAGTTGATATCAAAAAAAAAAAATACCTCCGCTATGAAACCCGAACCCCATATACGGATCTGTATATTTTATAGCTTGGAGCAAGGGTCTTTGGATGGTTTGCTCTAACCATGTCAAGCCTGGACACTGAGGTGTTGCTCGGTGTTTTCTTGACCTCCTCGGGATTTCTATAAGCCTTCTCCGCGATCTTGTTGAGGATCTCTGCGTATGCCTCTATAACCTCTCTAGGCTCTGTCTCTGTGAACTCTACCATTAGGGCTTCGCTAACTATGAGTGGGAAGTATATTGTTGGGGCGTGGAGCCCTTCGTTAAGCAACGCCTTAGCTATATCCTCTGTCGTCACACCAGTCTCTCTCGCTATCTTGCTAGCGCTTATAACAACCTCGTGTTTCCTGGGCTTCTCGGGCGCATAGGGTAACTCGTAATATGGCTTCTCAAGGATCTTCTTTATAAAGTAGTTTGTATTCAATACAGAGATCTCGGAGACCTCCCTCAACCCTTGGGGACCTAGCATCGCTATATATGCGAATGTCCTCACAACAGGCGCTATATTTCCATAGAAGGCTCTAACAGCTCCTATGCATTTCTTACAATCATAATCCCAGTAGTACTTATCACCTTTTCTCTCTACCAAGGGTCTTGGGAGGTAGTCTACAAGCTCTCCCCTAGCGCATACAACACCTCCTCCAGGACCCCCACCCCCATGGGGTGTTGCGAATGTCTTGTGCAGGTTGAGGTGAACTATATCGAAGCCCATATCCCCCGGCCTTGCAATCCCCATTATCCCGTTGAGGTTAGCCCCATCATAGTATAGAAGCCCTCCAGCACCATGGACTATATCAGAGATCTCGAGTATCCTGCTCTCAAAGATTCCGAGGGTGTTTGGGTTGGTGAGCATAATCCCAGCGGTTCTCGGACCCACAGAAGCTTTTAACGCTTCTATAGAGACCTCTCCATCAGGGCCTGTGGGGATTCTAACAACCTTGAAGCCTGCCATCGCAGCGCTGGCAGGGTTGCTTCCATGGGCAGAGTCTGGTATGAGCATCTCATCCCTCTCCTCACCCCTATCGAGGTGGTATTTCCTAATCATAAGGGCTCCTGCAAACTCGCCAGCAGCCCCTGCTGGGGGTTGGAAGCTACATCTATCCATACCGGTGATCTCGGCTAACCATCTCTCGGTTAGATATATTATTTCCAGGATACCCTGAACAGTATCGATATCCTGTAGGGGGTGGAGCTCGACAACTCTTGGATCCATGGCTATGAGATCTAACACCTTAGGATTATACTTCATGGTGCACGAGCCGAGAGGAACCGGCCCTAGATCTACTCCATATGACATCTGGGATAACCTGGTGTAGTGTCTAACAACCTCGATCTCGGAGAGCGTTGGTATTGAGGGCTCGTCTTTTCTCAACAGGTTCTCGGGGATCTTTATCTCGATCTCGCTAAACTGATCCTCGTAGGGGATGAGGGGTCCTGCAGAAGATCTCCTTCCACGTTCTAGCAAGAGATCCTCGTCCCACCTAGCCTGTCTCCACATATCAGCTCACCTCGTCTAGAGCGTTTATAAGGAGATCTATATCGCTTTTGCTATGAACCTCTGAGAAGCAGAAGAGGGAGCAATCCTCATAACCCCTTAGAAGATCTTTTAACCATAGTCCCCCGTGGATGCCTCTAGCCAAGAGATCCCTATGGATCTCTTCGTAACTCCTCCTATGGAATCTCAAGGGTACCTCCTTAAAGAGAAGATCTGTGTCAATAGCTATAGAGACCCTGCCTTGGAGCCTTTCTCTAATACTCTCAACAGCATATCTAGTTCTCTTCAAAATGCTTTCTCCAAGCCTTCTTAACCCATTCCAACCCAGGTATGAGATATATATAGCCCCCATAATCGCCATGAGGGAGGAGTTTGTGGTTATATTACTTGTAGCCTTCTCCCTCCTAATATGCTGCTCCCTAGTCTGGAGGATCAGTGAATAACCCCTATCACCATTAGAATCGAGCGTCACGCCAACCAGCCTTCCTGGAAGCTGTTTCAACAACCCCTGATCCATTCTAACCCCGAGGATCCCTAGCCCAGGGCCTCCATAGTTAAGCCCTAAGCCGAGGCCTTGTCCATCGCCAACAACTATATCGGCACCATAGCTTCCAGGAGGCTTTATAACCCCGAGGCTTACAGGGTCTGAGAAGACTATAAACAAGGATCCCTTGCTCCTAACTATGCTTCCTATCTCTTCGGGCTCCTCGACCATGTTTCCAAGGAAAGACGGGTTTTCTAGATAGACAGCAGCCGTCTCCCCATCAATCCTACCAATCAAATCCTGGATCAAGGGCTGTCCTCTCCCATCAACCCTATACTCTGCAATAACACCCCCGACAGGCGAGATCCACGTATTGGCAACAGATCTATGGAAGGGGTTCATAGTCTCGGGAACAAGGATCTTCCTCCTCCCAGTAACCCTCATGGCAAGCCTGAAGGCCTCGGCAACAGCCGTCGAGCCGTCGTACATAGAGGCGTTAACAACATCGACGCCATATAGCTCGGCCATCATGCTTTGATACTCAAACAAAGCTTGGAGAATACCCTGGTTTATCTCAGGCTGGTAAGGAGTATATGCTGTGTAAACCTCGCCCCTTAGTGAGAGGAGCCTGGCTATAGAGGGGGTGTGGCTAGCACATAACCCGCCTCCTATGAATGGGGGAGGATCCCTGAATACTTTGTTCTTAGACAATATCCTATCGACAAGCCTGAGAACCTCGTACTCAGATAACGGTTTCCCAAACCCTACGTTGAGGTTCTTCTTAAGCCTTATAGGCTCTGGTATGTCTGCGAAAAGTTCATCTATATTTTTACCAATGCTCCTTAGCATTGAAGCCTTGATCTCGGGATCCGAATTCGGGATCCAGTTATGATACATCTTAGAGCTCCATAGAAGACTAGCAAATAAAGATTAATAATGGAGAGGTTACGAATCCTTTTCCCAGGCTTATTACGAACAAGTGTTGTATGAAACGATCTTTCACCGCACAGCCTATTGCCCAGAATATCAAAGCTTAGAAATCCTGGCTTGCGTGTATCAAAAAGCTAGCTAGACAACCAGTGTGTTGCGGCAGTGCGTGGTAGAATTGCTCTGAGAGATCTGTTCTAAGAGTTACTGTGTTTCTAGCCAATCCTCTTGGTGCGTAGTTCTACCACTACTCTCTTCATAGATATGATAGCTATACATGCCAGTAACGATACTACGATGTAAACTATTATTGGTATTGCTATTATTACTTGCCAGCTGAGCCCGGTTATAGATGATAGTATATCCAGCATTCTCATCGTCCTCGGATCCATGGAGATCCTTGTTATAATTGGGGCTGTAAACACTACTAGAGAGGCTATGATACTGTTAAAGGCTCCTGCTCGAGCACTGTTAGGTGATAGGATAGCTAGTGGTATTGCTATTAGGATCGATATCCATAGCCAGTCAAGGCCAAGCACGCCTCCCACTATACCAACAATGATCCCAGATATGATCGGGTATATGTGATCTCTAAGCATACCCATCCCAGATCACCTCCCAGGCACCATATCGATCACAGCTACCTTGCTTCTAACAGCCTCTGGGTTTGTTGGGAGATCCAGTTCCCTATATTTATAGCTATACCACGTGTCAAAGAAGTTCTTGTAATAATCACTAACAGGGTTCTCGCTCTGGCCACCTGGGTATATCCCATAAGCCTTTATAGATCCTCTCTCAACATATGCTATAATCCTCCAGCTAGGGCCTGTCCTAACAAACACCTCTCTCCCAAGGTTTCTGAGATCGTATTGGAAGCCAGCATTCATCAGAGTGGCTGACGCCCCATCCTCAGGCACTGGTTCTATAGATAGGGGTTTTAGCCCGCTTAGATGGGCTATATATAGCCTGTGGATCTTTCCCCATACCCAGGAGTTGATATCATCGCCATAAACAGCTCTAAGCCTATCCATTGCTTTGGAGAGGGCTTTTCTAGCAGCGTCGCTTAGGTTCCCGCCAAACCATTTCGAGCCAGGCATATTATGGATCAGCCATACCAGTGCGTCTTCCGTGGGATAGATTCTCAGCTTGATCCCGTGGTCTGCATATATTTTTGAGAAAGCCTCATCGTAGAGGGCTGAGAACCAAGCCCACCATATCGTTGGTGCAACTAGATTCTTATCCATCCTATAATCCCACGATCTGAGGATCTCGAGGGCTTTGAGCTCGACGGGGCTTAGATCCCTATACCCCTCAACAGCCCTGATAAGCGTGGGGGTTGTTGACGAGGCATACCATAGATGTATATCTGATTGGTATTTCATCATATCCTCCACCGAGTGCTTATCCTTGCTGGAGAGGAGCTGGTATATCCTCTGAGCCCTGGCACCAGGATCCCACCAGCTCCCCAGGATAAAGTATGGGTAATAGGGACCAACGCTCATCTGGTTAGGTGCTGCGGCCCAACCCCTCTGGGGGTTAATGGTTCTTGGTATCTGCTCGTAGGGAACATAACCCTCCCACCCATAGCCACCGCTCCCATTCAGTATAGATCTAGACCCTATAACCCTCACCACATCGCCGTCGGGCAGCCTAACACTCCTGTATGGGAAGAGGCCGGGTATTATTATCCCGTAGTTATTCTCCCTATCTATGAAGGCCCAGTTCTGTGAGGGTATATCCCAGTATCTGAGGGCGTTAACAAGATCCTCGTAGTTCTTAGCCTTGTTAACGAGATATATTGCTAAAACCTCCCTCGTAACCCCGCTGTTATCGTTCATATACCCCGCATTACCAACCCATCTAAGCGATATGGGGGCTCCTTTGGTGCTTATTATAGGACCATTAGCTGTTATATTTACCTTTAATAGATAGACACCATAGCCCTTAACCCTTATGGGCTCCTCAACCACCTTTAAAGGTCTCCACTCGCCATTATAGAGGTAGGAGCCGTTTGATATCTTCTCTAGATAGAAGTCCATAACGCCTATCTGTGTGTTTGTGAGGCCCCATGCGACATGCTCGTTAAACCCTATGATTATGAATGGTATGCCTGGGAGGGTTACGCCCCTCACATTCATGTCAGGAGTCTTTATATGGGCCTCGTACCATATGGCTGGTATGTTGAGCGGTAGGTGGGGATCGTCTGCCATTATAGCCCCACCGGTTGTGGATCTAGAGGGCCCCACAACCCAGTTATTACTCCCTATATCTGGTGGTTTCTCACCGCTGAGATCCAGTATGGATTCTATGGCGTCGAGGATCTGTTGTGCAAGATCTCGATCGCTGAGATCTATTCCCGTCGCCCATTGCGAGAACCAGTTAAGGCTTCTAAGATAACCGGGATCCTTATTGATTCTAAGGCCATCTATACTCCCATCCCCAGGGATCACTGTTACGTTATCTCCATAGTATGGGTGGACTGGGAAGAGTACATTGGTATCGCTAGGCCCTAGTTTTATCGCTAGGTATGTTAGCTCTAGCGGTTCGAAGAAGTTCGTTAAACCCCAAGCCATATAGAGAGCCCATGCCATGCTATCCTCAGGCCTCCAGGGCTCTGGCTCGTATCCAAGCAGCTTGAACATCAATGGCAGCTCGTTCCTCGCCTTCATCCCCTCTACAGCCATGTTAACCCCCGCTGAGTATGCTACCATTATCGAGTAGACATCCGGGTAGGTGTTCTCAAGCCACTTTGTAGTGTTAACAGCAGCTCTATAGAGCCCCACTATCCTCATATAGATATCCTGTTTCAGCGTAGAGTTACCAAGAATCTCTGAGAGCCTCCCCTCGGCAAGCCTTCTCTGTATATCCATTTGCCACAATCTATGGTGGGCGTGGAGATATCCAAGTGCGTATGACGCGTCCCGCCAGCTCGATGCATATATGTGGGGAACCATATCGCCGTCAAAAACCACTGTAACACTGTTATCGATCCCCTTCACACTGATCCTTATAGAACCTCTGAAATCCCCCCTCCCTATTTCTGTCCACACACCAGCATAGGGGTTCATGAGAGATGCTACAGATCCGAAGGATAGGGTTAATAATATAATCAATATAAGTGATACAGCTATTACTGCTATCTCTCTAGCTATACCCAAATATATTACACCGTATATTAATAATCAGACAACTTATATTTTCATAATTAGTAGCAGCTGTCACTCATATATGCGGGACATCATCACCATTCAGATCCGGGTTCTCTAATCACCAATAAGTATTACACACCAGGATATATAGCTACACACAAGCCGGGACTTGGAGTTAGGTAACATGGAGATCCTAAGATCCTTGATCGTGTAAGGATCGTTAGGAACCGATAGGCGAATGCTTAATAAACTCCTAGAAGAGATAGCTATTGGAAAACCCTCTAATGATGTGTGTGGCGGTCTCTGAACAGTGATGTATTAGGAGCTCGCTGACCTCCACGATCCTGAGGGTTTGTCTATGCTTCAAGCATAGCATAGAATGCAGCAGACAGATACTCTTGGTTTAACAAGCATGTTGTCCAACAACAGTATGACGAGATCTTAATGCGGCTGAAGCCCTTGGATATGAGGGCTGTTTCCTTAACTGATATTTAGTAGTAGGTATCTATAGATCTTCGATTAATACTGTTCTTGGCGGTTATTTGTCTCTATATTGACTCTGGGTGGTGATTGGAGCATCGCTCCAAGCCGTCCAGGGAATGATCTCTCAGTAGATAGGAGACTAGCGTCGTTTGGCTCGACAGTAGCCAATGAACCTACAAGGTCGATCTACTGTGGAATTGAAAAGGGATAAAGGGTAATTGATAAAGGCGTGGGTGCTCGTTGTGGGTCTTGCTAGAGATCTGATGGAGCTCGGTGCAAAGGCGCTCTTCATAGATCTCGACATGACTCTTGTTGATACTGCTAGGGGCTTGATTATAGCTATGGATATGGTGAGGGGGGAATTCCCTCTAGAGATCCAGCTGGACTCTGATACGAGAGCCATAATGAAGTCCTATTACAATGGTAGCTTGATAAAGATAAACGAGCCTATGAAGAGATGGATCTTCTGGAGATATGTGTGGATCAAGTATCTCGAGAACAGGATCTACGGGATCCCGATGCCATGCTCAGAGGATTTCCTAAGAGAGAGTGCTGGTAGAATGATCACAGCGATAGTAACTGGTAGAGAGGTTGAGACCAGGCTCTTCGTGGACGAGCTCAACAGCTATGGCTTCCCCCTAGATATGATTAGCGTCTACTCAACCGGAGACCTCGGATTCGGTGTGACAAAGAGAGAGCTCTATGAGCAGTTGGCAAGAAAATATGGGAGGCTCGGTATCCCGAGAAGCTCTATAGTTGTTATAAGCGACTCACCAAGGGATCTCTTGTTTGCCAACGAGATAGGGTTTAAAGCGATAGGCTATATACCTTTCGATGATAGAGAGGTGGAGGAGATGATATCCATGGCATCCAATGGTATTGTTATAAGAACCCTCTGCACAAACCACGGGCTCTTTTAAAAACCTATTATTGGAAATATGTAAAAAAGATAAGCATGATCTTATGAGGGGAGATGCTTCAATCCCTATAGTATCTATAGCTCCTGTGTTCTGTTAGCATACCCAATCGAGTATTTCTTAGGCTTTAGGTTCTCGATGATATACTCTGTAGCCTTCCAAGGATCTGAGTGATCGCCACACGTATATACATCTACCGTGGCGTATGAATACTCTATCCATGTGTGTATAGCTATATGGCTCTCAGTTACAAGCGCTATCACAGAGACTCCTCCCTTCTTGCCACCAAAGCTCCATGACTTTACCTCAACTAAGTGCATGTTGGCCTTCTTAGCAGCCTCTACTACTAGGTTTCTGAGGAACTCTTCGTCCGATATACGCGAGGGATCTGGATCATATATGTTTGCATATACATGTTTACCAATGATTCTAGTGTCTCTATCCTCTAGAACAAGCTCTTGTTCTACAACGCCTCTATTTTCCTCCCCGGCGTTTTCCCCCATTTTTACCCGGTTTCCCTCCTTTTCCATTTTTATTAAAAACATAACATGGAATTTAAGCTTAACTCTGCCTTTTGTGCCTTAACCATGAGAAGGCTGGGAAATACCGGGCTGGCTTGAAAGAATATAAGCTCTCTCGCTACTGTGTTGGTGGGCTTTGGAGCAAGGCTTCGTCATAGTGGTTGATCACCCACTCGCAAGGGCTATTCTCACATCCCTCAGGGATAGAAGAACCGACCAGATAGGCTTTAGGAAGGGTCTTGTAAGGCTTGGAAGGATAATTGGTATGGAGATGACTAAGCACCTAGATATCGAGAAAATCTATGTAGAGACGCCCTTGGGGGTTATGGCTGAAGGGGTTAGGATACCTGATATGGAGCATGTCGTCATAATAAATATCCTCAGGGCTGCGATGCCCATGGTTGAGGGGCTTATAAAGATATTCCCCAGCGCTAGGCAAGGGATCATTAGTGCTAGGAGGGTTGAGGAGAAGGGTATGGGTGCTAACTACTCCTTCGATGTTGAGATACATTACATGAAGATCCCCAAGATCTATGAGAGGGACACGCTGATAATGGTCGACCCAATGTTTGCCACAGGCTCTACAATGATCTCTGTACTCAACAGGATCCTTAACATGGGTGCAATGCCGAAGAGAATATTCTTCACAACAGCTATATCGACCATGGTAGCTATTGATAGGCTGAGGAGCTTCTTGCTGGATAGAAAGCTTATAGAGAAGGCTAGGCTATTCACAGTAGCAATAGATCCCGAGATTAACGATAAAGGATACATAGTACCCGGGCTGGGTGATGCTGGAGACAGGGCCTTTGGATATGGCTAGAGTTGCTAACATACTTAGAACGAATAAGAGCCTCCTAAACCTATAGTTAGTGATCCATCCGGGGTATTCTGCTTGGAGGTTGAGCACCCCTCGCGGGATATATTCGGCAGGTCGGCAAGGACTCTTCTAGAGCACCACATAATACTGGGGGTAACATCAAGCATATCTCTATATAGATCCCTGGATCTTGCTAGAGAGCTTATGAGAAGGGGTGCAGAGGTATACCCAGTAATCTCGCCTAAGGCTGCGAAACTAATATCCCCGGAGATGTGGAGATGGGCCACAGGGAATAAACCCTATGTGAGGTTCGGCGGAGAGCTTGGACATATAGCGCTTGCTAGAAGGGCTAGCGGTATGGTGATAGCACCAGCAACAGCCAATACTATTGCCAAGATAGCCTATGGAATAGCAGATACTAGTGTAACCCTCACAGCCCAAGTAATGATAGGGATGGGTAAAAGAGTGATCATAGTTCCAGCTATGCACGAACCCATGTATAGATCAAAGCCTCTTGAAGAGGCTCTGAGGAGATGCGCCGAAATGGGTGTCTCCGTATTACCACCGGTTATAGAGGAGGGGAAGGCAAAGATCCCGAACATATCCTTCATAGCAGACAAGGTTGAGGCAACCATACTCAGGGGAGAGGATCTCAGGGGTGTAAAGATACTAGTCACCGCAGGACCTACCAGAGAGCATCTAGACCCTGTGAGGTTCTTAAGCAACCCCAGCAGCGGTAAAATGGGTGTAGCGATAGCCTCTGAGGCTTTCTATAGGGGAGCATCACCAATACTAATACACGGCTCTGTATCTGTACCAATACCACCATGGCTCAGGACTATAGAGATAACAAGTACAGAAGAAATGCTAAGAGCCGTTGAAGCCTCTATAGAGAAAGAGAAACCGGAATCGATAGTGCTAGCAGCGGCTCCAGCTGATTTTAAATTCTCGGCGAAAGAGTCCCTTAAGATCCCCAGCGAGAAAGGAGCTCCAGAGGTAAAGCTAGAGCTAACACCAAAAATAGCCGAGTACGTGAGGAAAAAAGCCCCTAACTCCCTAATCATAGGGTTCGCTGCAGAGACAACAGACAGTGAGGAGGAGCTTGTTGAAAAGGCATATAGGAAGCTTAAGAAATACGGCTTTGACTACGTGATGGCAAACTATGTTGGAAAACCCGGGACAGGGTTTGGTTATGACACTGACGAGGGGCTTATAATAGATTCTAGCGGAAAGATCCTGTTTAAGGGGTATATGCTCAAGCGGGAGTGGGCAAGGATAATAGTGGACATAATAGCCAGGGTTTCTGGACGCGGGAGAGAAATATAGTGATGAAAACCAACCGTGTAGCATATTATAGCCCATTAACATGTACAGTGGTGATCCCATGCAGTGCGTCGAAGAAGGCTCTCTAGCTCCTGACTTCGAGCTGGCAGACCAGGATGGAAAGATCTTCAGGCTATCAAGCATGAGGGGGAAGTATGTGGTACTGTACTTCTACCCCAAAGCAATGACAAGAGGGTGCACCATAGAGGCTCTTGAGTTTAGAGACTCCTACCAGAAGATCTTATCGCTAGGGGCTGTTGTAGTTGGTGTCTCCAAAGATAGTATTGATAGTATAAAGGAGTTCTCCCAGAAATATGGATTACCATTCACACTACTATCGGATCCAGAGGGGGTGGTTATCAAGCGATACTGCGTCCAGGGACCCTTTGGCCTTGCAAGAAGGGTTACTTTTCTAATCGATGATAAGGGCATTGTTAGGAAGAAATGGAGTAAGGTAAACCCCCTTGGACACGCGTTGGAAGTTATAAAGGAGATCGAGGCTCTCAGGGGAAGCTAGATGCCTAGGTGCTCTGTCTGCGGTAAGGTTTTCCCCGAGGGGCAGGGGATCTATGTTAAAGTCCGCAACAAAGAGATCTTTTTCCACAAAAAGACATGTGCAACCAAGTTCCTGAGAGAGTTACTACCCCTCCTTGGGCAGGAGTGCATGGGGGCTGTTGAAAGCGTGCTTGATAGCTTCTCAAAGGCTATAGAGGAGAAGAAGAGGGAGAAGAGGCTCCCCGGAACATAGGATCTCTGTGTTAAAATCTTTTAAACCTCTTTATCTAAATTATTTAAATGGCGGCATTGTTGCGGGCAATAACTAGAGCTAGTATGGAGGAAGATGCTAACTGTCTAAGCGGCGAGGATCTAGAGGTAGCCTCGATGCTACACCCAGCTGTACAGAAGCTCGTCTGTGAGAAGGGGTGGAGGCAATTAACACCTATCCAGAGGAAAGCAATACCAAGAATACTCGCCGGCGATAACGTGTTAGCAATGGCTCCAACAGGTCATGGTAAGACAGAGGCGGCTTTACTCCCAGTCCTATCCCAGATGCTCCAGACGGACAAGGATGGGAAGGGGATCTATGTTCTCTACATAACCCCCCTCAAGGCCCTCATAAACGACCTCACATTGAGGATCGAGTGGTGGGCCTCGAGACTCGGGTTCAACGTTGGTAGGAAACATGGAGACGTACCACAGATCGAGAGGATGAAGAGACATAGAACAGTACCTGAGATCATGATAACAACTCCCGAGAGCCTTGAAATAGACCTCGACTGGGCTACCAAGTTCAGAAAATACTACTCAACAGTATCTTGGGTTATAATAGATGAGGTTCACGAGCTCGTTGGTACTAAGAGGGGGGCTCAGCTAGCAGTCCTCCTCGAAAGGCTGTATAATATGAGTGGTAAGGAGTTCCAAAGGATCCTGTTATCAGCAACTGTAGGAGATCCGGAGAAGGTTGCTAGGTACTTCTCAGGATCCTCTCAGAGAAACATATCCATAGTTAAGGGCGGGGGTTATAAAGATCTAATGTTCTCTATAGTCTCTATAGATGAGAAGAACAACGACCCAATAGAGGGAGGCGTTAAGGAGCTTGCTAAAAGCATAGAACCTCCTACACTGGTTTTTACTAACAGCAGGTATATAGCCGAGAGGATCTATGAGAGCCTTGAGAAAACAGGCTTCAAGAGAATGGCAGTGCACCACTCATCAGTCTCGCACGAGCTGAGGGAGAGCATAGAGGATGAGATGAGAAAAGGCAATATAGATGTGGTTATAGCGACAAAAACCCTAGAGCTAGGGATAGATGTTGGGTGTATAAACAAGGTTATAATGTTCAGGCCGCCTGGACAGGTTGTCTCGCTCCTCCAGAGGGTCGGGAGATCTGGACATAGTGTTGACGAAGTATCTAAGGGAGCAATAATAACCCTCGACAACATGGATATCCTGGTATCCGCATCCCTGATCTCTCTCCTAGCGGATGGGTATCTGGAGAAGCCCTACATGATAGAGAACCCCCTAGATGTGCTGGCAAGGGAGATCGTTGGATGGGTGCTCAGGGGTGAGAGCGTTAGCCTTGACACAATATATAGGGTTATTAGGAGGGCCTATCCCTTCAGGAACCTTGAGTGGACAACCTTCGCAGAAGTGATCTCGGAGATGGTTAAGAACGGGGTTCTGGAGTACTCCGGCAGCAATACCATCAGGCTTGGGAAGAACTTCTTCAATATATGGCGGTTTGATCAGAAGTGGAGGAGTTCCAGGATGTTTACAGAGTTCTTCACATTCATATCTGAGAGCACTATGTTTGCTGTGAGGAGCGGTGACAAGATCGTTGGCTACCTAGACGATCAATACGTGTTCAGGATCCTGAGGGTAGGCGACGTGATCAGGATAGGTGGGAGGCTGTGGAGGATCTCCAGAATAGATGAGGATAACATGATCATAGACGTCTCGCCAACAGATGAGAGCAACAGCATGATCCCGCTGTGGAGAGGCGAATCCCCCACAAGGTCGAGAGCCGTTGCCGAGAAATTCTACGAGATGCTCTCAAACGGGTTCAGCATTAACAACAACATACTTGATAAGGGATCGGTAAAGCTTGTTGAGGGCGCCCTCGAAGAGATCAGATCCTGGTTTGTTAAAAACAAAATACCAATACCATCGAGAGATACTGTGGTTATCGAGGATCTAGGCGAGGAGGAGATTATGCTCTACCCATTCGGGGATAAGATGGCTGAGGCTGTTGGCTACCTCTTCCTCTACATCGCGTCAAAGAGGGAGGGGATGGATGTTGGTGTGAGGGTAACCCCCTTCGGGATCTCGATCAAGGCTTCCAATACTAGTCTCAAAACCATTCTTAAGGAGATAGGATCTGGGGAATATGTTGATGAGATCATGGGTGATGCTCTCAAAAGAAGCCCCAAGCTATCTATAAAGGTAAAGGAGATCCAGCATAGCTTCGGCTACATGGGCAGGGTTCCCGAGGAGAGTGTGGTGTTTAAAGAAGCCGTGAGACAGATCCTAGAGGATCTCGAGTCAGAAGGAAGCGTCAGATCCTTCTTCGCAGGCCTATCAAGCGGGGAGATAAAGATCCACATAGTACCTAAAAGAACCCCTCCATCACCTATATCGAAAAAGATCCTATCGACGCCTCTCATCAGGCCATGGTTGAGAGATATATCATACATAGTTGCAAAGCTCCTCAAAGGCTTCGCAATGACAGTAACAGAGGTTGCCGAAGCCCTAGAGCTACCTGAAAAGATCATTGAGAACAAGCTCAAGGAGATGAGAAAAGGAGGCCCCTACAGGGCTATTCAATTCAAAGACATCGATACTGGCGAGTGGAGATGGGCCTTGGTAGAAGATCTCGAGGCTATATCGAAATCACCAGAGTTCCAAGCATGTTTCATATCAAAAGGCATTTACGACCACATAGAATGCTCGCTCAAATACGAGCCAGGATCTGCCCAGGTTAAGTTTGTTATAAAGACAAGCGATCTCGACGAAGGTATAAAAAGGATCCTTGAAAACACGTCAACCGACGAGATCTATGAGGTGAGGATATCACCAATAAGCGCTCTAGGGCTTAGAGAGGCTTCCATCGCCTACTATAATGTTCCAAAAGAGGCCTTCCCATATATTGTTAAGAACGCCATAGCATATATAGAGAAGATGAGTACAAGTTACTAAACTGATCAGTGTTAAGAAGAAGGGTTTGTTTTAGAATTACTCTACATATATTCCAGGTCTTAGTGGCATTGCCTCTTTCTTCTTCCCCCTATAGTCAGGTGCGCTGGGATCCCATGATCCGTATACCTCGATCGCGGAAGCCCCTGTAGCTTCTCTCAAAGTCTCTAGACTGCTTCTTATAACATCTATCTCATTTATAACAGCCCCCTCAAGGATCATTGAGGCGAGATCTTCCGATAGCGATGACGCGTGGTCAAAGATCCTCTTTATCCTTAGAGCCTCCTCATCACGTGATCCCAGGCCTAGCTTGCCTAGATAGGCCTCCATAACAGGTCTAATCCCCTCACCCTTTCTCTGAGCCTCAAGGCTCTTTCTAAGGATCTCTATTTCGCTCTGCGGCGCTGTATAGATCACTACTCTCGAGGGTTTCTTTCTCAATATCGATATGATCTCCGTGAGATCCTCGCTAAGGGATCTTAGATATATGTGCTTCAGCTCCAGATCTCTATCTATATATCTCCTCAGATCCTCCCTATCGAAGCTCTCCCTAACCACAAGGCTTTTCTCACCTAACACGCTGTGCCATATCTCCTCAGCAGCGTGTGGCGCGTATATAGATAGCATGATCACCCACGCCCTAACAATCCCCAAGATCTCTTTCCACGCACCATCACTCCTTCTAATATACTCTGCAAGGGTGTTTGCAACATCATATATAATCCCGATCCCTGCTTCCCTAACCCTTAGCTTCTCTAGAGCATCGTCGGCTCTCAAAATACTCCTGACGATCCTTGAGGCATAGACCTTATCAAGCTCGCTCGGATCCTCTCTCACAGGCATCTTCACAAGCCTTTCTAGAAGCTCATATATTCTTCTAATATTCTCAGCAATGTTTACAGCTGCTTCATGTCTAAAATCTAGATCCTGGCCTTCTTCGGATAATGTTGAGAGCGCTATTCTAACACTATCGCTTCCATATAGATCTACAGCTCTAGATACTGGCAATATGTTCCTCAGACTCTTTGACATCTTCCTACCCTCTCTAAGAACCCAGCCGTGGATCAGCATTGCTCTAGGCCATAGGTCTCTTGGGAACACGGCTACGTGGTTCATTATGAAGAATAGCAGGTGATTGTTAGCTAGATCCTTTCCAGCGACTCTGAGGTCTAAGGGGTACCAGTATAGAAAATCATTCCTCAGATCCTCGAGATCCTCTCTCCTAATCCCGAGACTTCTAGCGATACTCCCAGGATCTCCTTTGCCTAGCATCACATAGTCCCAGAAACTCTTACCAAGCATAGAGGGATCTTTAACAATCTCTCTGAGCTTGTGGGAGATCGTATAGAAAGCCATGTAGATCGTTGAGTCGCTCAGGCTCTCAATAACCCACTCAGTATCCCAGGGAAGAGGCGTCCCAAGCCCTCTAGTCCTCGCACAAGGCTTCTCCCTAAGGTTACCTATAAGGCTAGCCATATATTCTCTCATCTCGGGGGGCTGTATATACATGCTCCTAAGTAGCTCGAGACCCTCGGCCTTCCACCCCTGGTTAGAGTAGTCTATGAACCACTGGTTCTCAAGCATTTTAACAACAATCTCTGTCCCACATCTACAATACACGGGCTTATTGGTGATCTCATATAGAGAATCCCCTACTCCCGAGAGCTTTATAAATGTAGATATGTTCTCCCTAGCCTCAGGGATCCTTTTACCCTCGACCCAGCCCTTTATAAACCCAGCCAAGAAGCCCTGATCATGCCTATCGCTCTTCACAAGCCTTGATAGGTCTCTCTCCATAGAGCCGAGGTTATACTCCAGCGAGTATAGCTCCTTAGTAGCTTTTTCCAGCGCCTCCCTATCAAGCTGATCTTTAACCCTGTGCTTCTCAACGAAATGCTTTGCAGGGATGCCCTTGATCCCTGGTACTCGTATCACGACCCGAGGTTCGTGGGGCTTTATACCCTCAGCGTTTTTCACGATCTCGGTGTATGCCTGGTAATCGTCTGGCGAGTGGGCGGGGACGCTCATAACAACCCCCGTACCTGTCTCAGGATCCACGAACCTTGCTGGAAGTATGGGGATCTTCTCGCCTGTTATCGGGTTTATAGCTGTTTTTAGGAGGAGCTCTTCTGGGGATATACTCCTTATATATTTAACCCCTCTTTTCTGGTATAGCAGCTTCTCATAAGATCTCTTAGAGATAATCCATGTCGAGCCCTCCACCTCGGCTTCGACATAATCAGCGCCGGGGTTGATCCAGATGTTTGTCACGCCAAACACTGTCTCTGGTCTGAGAGTCGCTGCTGGTAATACCCTGCCGTTCTCGTCTCTGAAGAATATTAGTGTGAATTCACCTATCTCGGGATCCTTGTCATCCTTGGTATCATGCCCCCCAACGGGCATTCCGTGTCTCGGGCACCAGCCAACAGGATACGTCCCCCTGGTGACAAAGCCCTTTTCTCTGAGAAGCTCGAACTGCCATCTTATAAAGCTGCTGAAATAAGGATCTATTGTTGTGAACTCCCTCCTCCAATCTATACCTAGACCCAGCCTCTTCATGCTATCCCTAGAGATTCTGTGGAAGTACTGGGCAAGGTCTATTGGTTTTGAAAGCTTTAGAGCGATCTCTCGAGGAACGTTATATATATTAACGAAGAGATCTATGAGCTCTGTATCGCCCGCCTCTATAGATTCAGCCATAGTCAGTATAGGCGTCCCCGTATAGTGGAAACCCATTGGGTAGAGGACATACTCACCCCTAGTCCTCCTATGCCTAGCAATAATGTCTGCTAGAACATAGCTCCTAGCATTACCTATATGTATAGGTGAGTTAGGATATGGAAACGCTGCTGTTACAAAGAATTTACGCCTATCCCTAGCATCAACACGCTCAACCCTATAGGCGCCTTCAGCCTCCCATATACTCTGCCACTTGGAGGAGATGCTTTTCAGCCACTCTATAGGATCCGGACTCTCGGAGAATAGAGCTCCCCTTCCTAATAACCCCTGGGGATATATAAGCATTATATTGATATATTGTTCATCCCTAAATACCAAATGTTAATCCATGTTCTTTTATTATCAAAGAGTATCGCTATATAATACATCCTAATCTATATCTTACTGAACCGTGATGATGGTTTGTTGGTGAAATAGTTTAATAACCCCGTCTGGAAGATATAGAGGAACCCTTATGAGGACTCCAAAGCCTCTTGACAAGATCCTCTGGGATCTATGCAGAGATACTAGGGAGGATGTGGAAGAGATCGTAGGGCGGGTTGAGAAGCTGAGGAGCAGGGTTACAGAGGATCTCAGTCTTACAAACCACCCCTTTGTGCTAATGCGTCTCAGGGAGTTCCAAAAGGAGTTTGAAAAAATGGTTAAAAATGATCTAGAGAAATATCTAAACCCAAGCAAGGATGGCTATATATGTTCAAAAGATGTGAGAAAATCCCTGGAGTTCTTGGAATCAAAACTGATAATGTTGGAGAAGAAGCTAGGATTAGTAAGAGAAGCCATGGAGAAGAATGATGAGCAGTCTTGGAAGAAGATCTAACATAATAATCTCATGATCCCTCATAACCGAGTCTCTATAGATCTGCAAACCCGGATCGTTATCCTAGCTGAAGCCCTGTTGTCAAAGGAACAGTGGTTTGCCATAAGCCTATAAAGATCTTGCAGTATAATCCTCAGCTTCTCGAGCATTGAAAACTATTAAGTTATTAAGTCCCCCCGAGGGGATTTGAACCCCTGACCACCCGGTTTCCGCCCGCCCCACTACAGCCGGGCGCTCTGCCACTGAGCTACGGGGGGTTCCTATATTTATTAAATCAGTGCTCTTATTTATTCTTTACCCAAGGATCGTGCGTCTGGGCAGTGGTTTTCCATAGAGCTGGTATTCCAACAATGATCTGTTTAAGGATATATTACCTGTCACAGATCCCTATTATTAGGGCTAGTAGGTTATTGAGGTTCTGTGCTAAGTGCGGTCGTGATGAGAGATCCGTGCCTATAATTAGGCATCTATGCATTGACTGTTATCTAGAGCTTAGGGGGAGAGAGCTCTTTCCCAGAAGTATTACTCTAACATACTGCCCATCATGTGGGAGCTATAGGGTTAGTGGTGATTGGATTAGCAGCGAGGATATGGGTAATGACGAGAGGGTTGTTATGGCATATATCATTGAGAGCGGTTTAAAGATCCCTGAGGAGATAGCCAATGCCGATCTAGAGGATCTAAGGGTCGTTAGAACAGACTACGGAGAGGCTATAGATGCGAGCGTGAGGATCAGCATAGGAGGCTCTCAATACAGGATCACAAAGAGAGTGGGGCTCAATAGAGAGAGAACCCTATGCCCAGCCTGCCATAAAATCCGCGGTAAGGGTTATGAAGCAATTATACAAATAAGAGGACTTCCTTTTATTAACGAGCGCCTCTTAAGAGTCGTCGAAGAGAATCTATATAAACTCCCAGAGGCTCTCAGAAACTCTATAGCCGAGATAGAGCACCTGAGAGAAGGCATAAATCTTAAGCTTGTCTCCAGACATGCTGCCCAAAGCATAGCGAGTATCCTTAGGAAAGAACTCGGCGGAAGAATAATAGAAACAGAGGAAGGCGGGACGGGAAGAAGCATGAGGACGGGTAAGAAGCCAAGGCTAGTGATAAGTATCAGGATACCAAGCATTGAAGAAGGATCCTATATAAGGATCAACGGTCAGCCATATATAGTTGAGAGAGTCGATGAAGAGAGAATAACCCTGATCAATAGGGAAGGGAAAAAAGTCACTATGACCAAAAGCGACATAGTAAAAAGCTGGGAGTAAATCGCTGTAGCCGGCTGTTTCGGAATTCATGGCGGTTTTAGGAGTTGATATTAAACCCGAGTTCTGCAGTAATGGAACATAGTATAAGCTCTATGTAGTTTACAGTAGATCCGGGATGTGGGGGTTTCCCCACAGCATTGAGCTAAGGCCTATGAAGCCATGGGAAGAATGGTTGGTATAAAATCAGCTGCAATGAAGCCAGAACCCCAAGCTATAGCGGCGTTTAATAAATAATATTTATGGAGTCTAGTATGCTGTGGAGTCTGCGTGATGAGCGAGATCCTGAGACTCTCTAGAGAGATCCTTGCTAGATATCCGTTGTGCGATAGGTGTTTGGGGAGGCTTTTCGCCAATCTAGGTAGGGGTTTGAGTAATCTGGAGAGGGGTAGGGCTATAAAGCTCACCCTAGCCATGGGTTATCATGATGAGGCTTCGAGGGATCCTGAGAGGCTTAGGGATGAGCTCTATAACATCTCGAGAAATGCTGGGGAGCCTTTCCAAAGCCTATATAGATATATATATGGGGCTGAACCGCCTAGCACGATGCCTTGTTATATTTGCGGGGGGAGGATAGAGAGTCTTATAGGCGAGTGGGTAAAAAGGGCTGGGGATTCTATAAGGAACCTCGGTGCTTCTCGATTCATACTGGGTATAAGACCTCCTGGTGGGTTTGTAGAGGCGGAGGAGGAGATAGCCAGGGTTTTTTCCCTGCAGTACTGGGAATCTGTTAGGAGCGAGCTTAAAAGGGAGATAGGTAAGAGTGTTGCTACCACCTATGGCTTGTCGCCTGATTTCGACGATCCTGAGGTCATGTTGATCCTAGATCTCGAGAGAGGATCTGTTGAGGCTGTAATGCCACCACTCATACTCAGTGCAAGGCTTGTAAAGCTTGTGAGGGGCTTTAGTGTTAGGAGAAGACCCCGTGGGGGAGGATCTCTAGAGGATATAGCTAGAAGCGATATAAAGGATCTTGGGAGGGATGTGAGTATCAAAATCCCTATAAGAGACACTTCTAGATACAGAATCCTTGGTAGAGGGTGCGAATCGATCATAGAGATAAGATCCCCAGAGCCTGGTAGAAGAGATCTCAGAAACCTAGCAAAAGTCCTCAACAGGTCTTCATCAACATATAGGGTTGAGATCCTTGGTAGAGGTAGTAGGAGGATCGCTGAAGAGCTGCCGGCAAAGGTCAGGAGGATCTGGTATAGGGCTCACATATATATCGAAAAAGAAGTTGATAGCAAGTTTATAGAGAGCCTAGCACCCAGAAGGATAACAGGTGTCGAGCAGAAAACACCCTCAAGAATACTTAGGGCTGGTTATCGAGGGGTCGAGAAAGTGACCAGAGGAGACATGGGGATCGAGAAGATCCTCAGGATCTCTAACAAAACCCTTGAAATCCTCTTCACACTACCCCCAAGCATCTATGCCGAAGAAGCCATAACAGGAGACGGAGGCAGGACTAGCCCGAGCATCTCATCCCTCCTAGGCGTCGATGTAATCCCCCTAGAGATCGATGTTATAAACATAGAGATCTAGCTAACATGCTGGCATTAACCATCAGGACAGAACGACGTGTTAAAGAGCTTAGCACAAGTACCTCTTGGGTGTGCTGATTGGATACACTAGCTGGGAGTGAGAGGGAGAAGATAGATGTCGAGAGGATCAAGGGGGCTTTCGAAGAGATAGGTCTAGAGACCAGGCGACAGGATATCGATGTGGCTTTATGGGAGCATGGTGAGTGCTTTGTTGATGATATTAAATGCGTCCCCATACCCCCAACGCCTGGAGGGTTTGTAGAAGGTGTTTTGACAAGCGATATAGGTTCTTGCAGTGATAGGGTTTTAATAGCACCGACGACGAGCTTTCCGGATAATATGTGGAATATATATAATGAGGCTGTTGAGAGGGGTGCGAGGGCTGTTATATTCTATGACCATTACCCCTCTAGGTATAGGAAGATAGTTGTCTCTGGGGTTTGGAGCTATGGGTTGAGGGTTAGATCTCCGGCACCTATACCGTCTGTCCATATAAGGCTTGAGGATGCTGTCCCCCTGATCAGAAGGGGTATTGGTAAGAAGGTATCGATCAGCGTTGCAACAAGGATCAGGATGTCGAGGGGATCTAACGTGGAGGCTATAATACCGGGCAAGAGCGAGGGATCGATTCTAGTGTCAGCCCACCATGATAGGTGGTTCGACAGCTATAGGGATAACACTGTTGGTGTGGAGACTCTCCTCCAAATAGCCCTGCATAGCAGGAAGCTTAGAACGCCTAGGCATGAGATAAGGCTGGTAAGCTTCACAGCAGAAGAGATCGGGGATCCCGGGATGCCTGCCTGGTACTGGGGATATGGGTCTAGATCCTATGCCGCAAGCATAGATGCTAATAACATACTGATCGGGTTAGTAATAGATACGGCTCACAAAACCCCCTTAAGGATCTCCTATACATCGCCAGACCACGCATATAAGATCTTTGGAAGACTAGATCTAGATATAGAGCTAGAGGGTTATGGACACCCATATACAGACGCCCCCTCGCTATGGATGCGGGGGATACCTACTATAACAATCCATAACCTCCAGGATCTCTACCCAATATACCATACGGATCTAGATGTTAGGGAGGGCTATAGAGGCTTTCCATCGATATTGGGGAAAGAGATCCTGGGGATACTGCTAGACCTAGATCCGAAGGGCGTGGGGGCTGAATACCTTCTCAAGGATCTAAAGGCTAGGATGCCATACGAGCTCTTCAGGAGGATCGAGGAGAGGGCTTCTAACAAACCCTACGAGCTTGCTAGATGCGTGAACATGGTTACAATGAGGCCTCTCTTCATAGGCAGTTATAGGGAGCTTTATAAAGACATGCTCACAGATCCTTTCCCCTCATGGTACGCTCTTGCAAGTGCTTCTAAAGGATCTAGGGAGCAGGTAGTGATCCCTGGTGATGAGAGGATCATATATGGAGGGGGAGGGGCTGAGGAGAGGGGTAAGATACTTAGCGAGGCTATCGCCGAGGTTGAGGAGATGCTTAGATGTATATCCACATAGCTTTATAGAAGTATAGAGGGCGATCCTGGTGTTGCATACACACATCTGATCCCAGAACCCTGTAGATCACGGCTCTTGGGATCTATGCTTAAGATCTTCTTGGAATCAACTATAACGATCCTATCCTTCCCACTAAGCCTAGCGATCATATCGACCCCGAGTCCTTTATAAGCACTATGATCTGTTACCACTATCACACCATCAGCCCCCCTCAAGGCTTCTTCGAGATTGCTGGTAAGCCTCACGGCCAAGCCTTGTCTCCCGCTCCAGCTCTTTACATAGGGATCGTGGATCACTATGTCTCTAACACCCCTTCTAGCGAGATGCTCCACCACGCCATATGCTGGTGAGTTCCTATCATCATCAACATCACCCTTATAAGCTAGCCCTAGAATCGCGATCCTAGCCTCTCTAGCATCGATCCCGAGGGTTTCGAGCTCCTCAACAAGGATCCTTACCACATAGCCCGGCTGATCCTCGTTAACCCTCCTAGCCCTAATCATAGCGGAGTTCCAGACCCAGTCCTCGCCAACACTCCAGGCGAGTAGGTATGGCTGATATGGGAGGGAGACGCCTCCGACACCGCTTCCAGGGCTATGGATATCTATATAGGGGTTTGTTTTGGAGACCCTTATCACCTCCCATATATCTACTCCAAGCTTTCTCGCGGCTCTGGCAAGCTCGTTTGCTATGGCTATGTTTGCATCCCTATACACTCCCTCGGCGATCTTCTCGAACTCTGCTGCTGTTGAGCTGCTCATCACTATAACACCCCCATAGATCTCTTTAAACAGGATCTCGAGGATCTTTGGGCTTTTCTGATCAACGCCCCCAATGATCTTTGGATACCTGCTAGAAAGATCCTCGAAAACTTTCTCAATACCAACCCTCTGGGGGCTGTATGAGAGCCCGAAGTCTTTCCCACAAACCATGCCCGATAGATCCTCAAGGATCCTCCTAACCCTCGTCGCAGTAGTCCCTGGAGGCACTGTTGTTTCGAGAACAACAATATCTCCAGCAGATAGCCCCATAGCTATGGTCTCAACAGCCTTATCCACCGCTGTGAATACAGGACCCCTGGATCCCCAGTTGAGGGGTACGTTGATCATTTTAACATCGCTCCTCCTAGAAGCCTCAACACCATCATAGCTCAGCTCTAACAAACCCTCTCTATAACCCTTAGCTATAAAATCCCTAACCATGTTATCAATATGCCTTATAGAGCCTCTCTCTATCTCCCTAAGCCTCTCCCTATTCTCATCATAACCAATAACCCTGAAACCCCTCGATATAAGCACGGCTGCCACAGCAGCACCAACATAACCCAGCCCGTATACTGAGAACACCACCCTCCTCTCCCTAGCAAGCCTAGCCGCTTCCTGAAGATCCGCAAAATAGATCTTCAACACTAAATCCCCAAACGAGTATAGAACCCGATATTATTATAAACATGTGGGTTTAGTGGAAAGGACTAATTCGACATAACTTGATTCGTGCCTTTAGCCATAGGTTGATGGAGCTTCTATAAGATATTGATATTAAGGATCTAGTAGAGGAATTGATATAACAAGTTATAACTTAAGGTACGCTTATGCATGGGGGACTAGGTTTTTACTCTGATGATCCTTAGTTATACATCGCTTAAGCCTATTATGTAGAGATAATATGTTCCTATCCTGGCTGGTGACGATACCCTCATGGTTTTGACTTCTTTCCACCCGGAGATTTCGAAGTCGAGGCTGATTATCCTTGTACCCTTTTTAAGCTCTGCCTTGAGTTTGGGTTTCAGGAGATCGTTAACGCTTCTGAGGAGATACATGTAGACAACGGTAGCATCGGATAGATCTACTCTGAATATATCGTCCCTCACAAACCTTATCATATGATCCACGCCCTCGGCTTGAGCGTTGGTCATGGCTCTTTTGATGAGCTCTGGGTTTAGCTCGACGCATACCGCTCTAGCCCCCCTTTTTGCTGCAGCTATCACTATCCTTCCATCTCCACATCCAAGGTCGTATAAAATATCGCCTTTACCCACGTTCGCCAGATCTAGTGCCTGTTCGATGAACTCTTCCCTTGTAGGGACCCAGGGAACCCTTATACCCTCGTAGTAGCTTACCAAGCTATTCCCCCTCAAGTAGAGAGAATATCTGCGGCTAATAATCTTTATCCACATAACTATCAACAGATCTAAGCTCTCCTGGCTTTTATCCTCGCAGCGATATTTTTCCCGGGGTTTTATGGCTAGGAGGATCGAGGTGATAATACCGAGCAGCCATGCCCTCCACAGGCCTTTCGATCAGCATCCCGAAAGACCCGAGAGGATCGATATGGTACTGAGAGGCCTATCTAGGAGGGGTTTTGAGACGATCATCAAGAGACCCACAAGCAGACCAAAGGAGGTTTTATACACAGCCCACGACCCCGAGTACGTTGCCCTGATCGAGAGGCTTTCCAGGAGTAGGAGGTATATAGATAGCGATACATATGTTACAGAACATAGCTTCCAAGTCGCGATCGAAGCCGCATCAGGATCTATAGATGCTGCTGAGAACATAGCCTCAGGCTCTAGGCTAGAGATAACACTCCCAAGACCGCCTGGGCACCATGCTGGAAGATCTGGGAGTGCTTTAGGAGCACCAACCCAGGGGTTCTGTCTGTTTAACAACGCTGCTCTAGCAGCCCTCAGGCTTATTAACATGGGCTTTGAACCAATAGCTATAGTTGATATAGATATACACCACGGGAACGGTACCCAAGAGATCTTCTGGGAGGATCCAAGGGTAATACATATAGATCTTCATGACTCCAACATCTACCCAGGTACTGGCTGGTATATAGATATAGGATCTGGCGAAGCCATGGGGACAAAGATCAACATACCCCTTATAGCCGGGAGCAGGGATCCGGAATATATATACTCATGGCTAGAGCTCGTCGAACCAGCCATAGGCTTCTTCAAACCAAGAGCACTCATAATATCAGCCGGGTTCGACGCCCACGAGGGAGAGATGATGGGTTATGTGAAGCTAAGCAGCGATCTATACGGATGGCTTGGATCAAGGATCAGGTATCTCTTAGAAAAAACACCATCAATATCAGGGGTCTTGGTCGTGCTAGAGGGAGGATACGGCTCAGGGCTTTACGAGGGTCTCCCAGAATTCATCCACGGCCTCTTAGGAGGCGATGTAAGAGATCTTGAGGCAACCGCTAAGAAGGCTAGGAGAGAGCACATCGATATGATAGGCTCTATTAAAAGGCTGATAAATAAATACTATAAAATATATTAAGGATTTCTCCTTGTAGGATTCGCGCCTAACCAATATAACTGTTTGTCCCTAGATGTTCATTTTGTTTTTCATGACTGCACTCAGAGACTTCCACCCCTCCCGCAGGGATCTTGGGGGCTGTTTTTAATATAAATAGGGAGGGTTAATAGGTTTTGGAAATGTTCGTGAATATTGGGGACTGCATACCTGAAGCCACTTCCCCATCAATACGCAGAAGATATTTATAAGCTTTAAGAGAGATTGCTCTTAGCGTGAGCCCCCACATGCCCCCGGATAGCTCAGAGCCTGCTCCCATTGCTATTCGGGGGAGCAGGCTAAATGAGAGTCACGTGCTGTTTGGTTTGATGGTCACCCCGACCCCGCAGGGTTAGAGACCCTGCGGGTAGAGGTAGAAGTCCCTGGATATGATCATGAAAACAGAATGATTGGAATGAACATCTAGGGGCAAATGGCTCTTATCCTTAGTCTCGACTATATTTGGATAGCCCTTACTAATAGCTCTCTTGCGCTGCTTCGTCTTATTGCTGCTAGGGCTTTAAGATGGGTAATATACCACCTTACCTCCTAGCATATCTGGTAATACTGGTTTCTCAATAGCGATCCTTAAAGATCTTGGACTTGATATTTATTACTCCCTTAGTTTTTTTTGAGGGTAAAAGTATGTGGGGCTTAGTTACGGGTCGTTTAAGGAAGCGCCTTCTGATCCTGACTGTCTTAACTATACTGCTAGCCGGTTCAGGATTAGCCCTATACTATGGCTTGGTAGATGTGTTTAGAGCAGGCTCTGGGGTTAAGCTCACAATATCACTCTACGATGTTAACGCGGATGATAGGATGCTCTTAGACGCGACATCCATACTCGACAGACCAGAGGTGCTAATGTACCTTGAGGTTAACGCCATAACACCTCCGGGTTTCAAATGGGCTGATGATCTTGTGCCCCTACTCAGAGATACCGTGAAAGCTAGGAGGGAGATTTATATCCAGTCAGAGGAGTTTCGGGAGATAGCTAGGGGGTGGGTTTCGATATATATGTCTAGGGGTGGGGATCCTGAGCAGACATACTCAGGGCTCGTAGTCAGATTATTTATATTCAACAACACATCGAGAGAGATTATTTTTGATGCCTACGACTCGGTATCATATAAGCCCTCAGAGGTTGCTAGGGGCAAGGCTGTCGTGATAGATATAACGTTGCTGAGGGGATCTAAGAAGCCTATTAAGCTAAGTGTTGAACATGGCTATGTAAGCGTCTTCGAGAGCTCAAGGTCTAAGATTGAAAAGGTGTGGCTAGACGGTTGCCCAGCTTACTTATATCGAAAGCTAGTTGCTGAGATTAAGCCTGAGGATCTAAAATCGAAGCTACCGGCCGAATACTTCTGGGACTATAATGGGCGCACATACATAAAAACACCAGTACTAATAGCTGAGAACACACACTCATATAGTGGTACTGTTGGGGTATCTATTAGTATAGGCGTACAGAATGAGAAAGTAGGTGTCTACCCAACATTTACTTCAGGTAAGATACTTGAGCTTATAAAGAAGGGTGAGTGGCCGAGCGTTACACTATGGAAGGGTAGTGGGTTCACGTGGGGAGGATCAACTTATTATTATGGTTATAACGATCTAGTGAAACCACTTGATAGTCTGTGGATGTGGGTGTGGGCTAGACCGGTCTATAGGGTGTATGAGGTTTACATTGTCTATTGTGTTACTGAGGAGTATATCGGGGATGATGTTGAGAACGTGATAGGGGATATGATAACCAGTGGTTCGACAATTCTGGGAGGCATGAACCGAGGGCTGCCTCATAGTGAGCTTATGAATACGCTCTTCAGCGGTACCAACGAGGCCAGGCTCTCCATACCTGGCACGTTCCTAGAAGATGGAGACCTAGATCCGGGTGAGTATGTGGAGCTGAGGCAGATCTTCAGATACTTTGACACATGCGGAGACGACTTCGAAATAGGTATCCCAGCGGGTGCGATAGCAGCCTTGGGCATATGTGCCGCCTTAGGCCTCCAAACCGGGAGTACTGCATGCACTGTGGCTGTAGCATTCGCCTCGACATTCCAGCTATCCATATCGGCCGAAGGTGCATCTATACACATTAGCGGTAACGTAGTTAACCACGGGGATCACCCATACGTAGACGGCGATTACAACGTGTTCGAGATCGTCTATGCGAGGATTAGCAAATATCAGTATAAGAAGGATACTATCTTTGGCACCTGCTACTTCAACGTACCAGCGGGAATACACTTTAGGTTCGATTAGACAAAGGATTCCCGCCCTATTAGTAGAGATCTATGGTTTATTTTTAACCTAATAATGCGGGGTTAATAGTATTGCCTAGAGGCTTAGAGCGCGCTCCTATCATCATCTAGAATCAATATAGAGATCAGATCATTGTTGAAGACCATTTTAATCAAAGATTATAAATATTTCCTACGAATATCGAAAAAGCTCCAGATGAATTTATAAACATTTTTAGAACCCAATAGAATAGGTTTCTATCGTTGCCTAAGCTTTATATCAAAGCCGTGATTTCAAAATTCTCCTTTTACCTCTTAGAGGAGAGTTGTAAAAGCTAATAGCTATCAGAAACTACTAACAAACCCTCTGAGGAGTGATGAATAGTAGCCATACATATGATCTCTGAAGAGTCTCATCTCATCTATATACCCAGGATCAATGTTCCTCTCCTTTCCAAGAGCTGCTGACGCGATCCCAAAGACCATAGCTATATATAGGGCTTTCGAGAGATACCCAACACCTCCCGGAGGATTTATTTCCAGAACCTCGATCTCTGGGTATTTTTCCGAGAGTTTTTTGAAATATCCCCTGAGGGCTAGATCCTCACCTAGATCCTGATCTACTATATGTATAACAAGAGAACCCCTACCGCTTCTTAGAGACGCAACCTGGTTATGACCCATCTCAGGCATTTCGAGAGGCTCTGAGGGGATTGCAGCGTTCTCACTGAGCTCGGTGCGTATTCTATGGATTATTGGGTAGTAGGGGCGTGTCGCGGCTACGGAGATTCTTTTTCCATGGGATAGTGCTTCGTCTATTTTTGATGCTATCTCTAGACCTAGATCCTCTATAGATCTTCTCTCCCTGTCGAGGAGCTCTCTCGCCTCGGCAAGATCCCTCTCTATATGGAGATTAGCCCCAACACATCTAGAGATCTTATCAATACCAACAAGCATTGATGGTAGCTCCACCCTTGGTAGAGATCCTTGGTTGAGCATGAATATTGGTAGGGATTCTCTCTCAGCTATTTTTAGCATGGGCCCGCCGCTGGTAACAACACCTACTAGTCTCTTCATAGATAGTAGATCCTCTAGGATCTTTATGGTCTCCAGTGTTGTTCCAGAGTAGCTTACACACACCGCTGGGAGGTTTTTTGAAGAGATCCTCGGATCTAGATTCACAGAACTAATGCTCCATATATGTGGAGGAGAACCCCTTATGATCGAGAGGGATTCGAGGATCCTTCCAGGAGCTCCTGAACCACCTATACCTATTATTAAGAGCTCCTCTCTCTTCTCACCACGCTCTTGGCAATTTTTTGGCGGTATCCCCAAGGACTCGGAGATCTTCTCAGGCCATTCCAGGTAACCCTTATAGAGATGATCTATTGTTATCCTATGTCTCACGAGATTCACCTTCTTTGGACTTCATGAGGCTATATATATAGGCTGAGATCTTGAGGGCATATAGAGATCCTGAGAGGAGTGTAAAGCCTATAAGGGCTGATAGTAATGAGGATCCAACCATAGCCCTCTCCATATACCCTAGAGAGTATATTAGAAAGATGATCGCAAAACCAGCCATGACTATTGCTAGAGTGATATATATGAGCCACCTAACATTATCCCTCATAGAGCCACCTAAGAAAATATCTCACAGGGGGTATAGATTTGCGTAGTCACCAGCAATTACATTTCATCCATAGAAGATCCTTTGAACAATGGTGAGGATCTCTATGCCAAGCATAAATGAGATCAAAGCCGAGATACGGCGAAAAATATGGAGAGCAATGGATGAGAAGGGCGTCTCAAGACCCCCTAAACCGATCGAGGAGAGGATACCTAACTTCGTGGGAGCAGAAGAGGCTTGTGAAAAGGTATCAAGACTCCCAGAGTTCCTCAGAGCATCTGTGATCAAGATTAACCCAGACTCTCCTCAAACCCATGCTAGATACCTTGCCCTCTCTATGGGTAAGATCGTTATTATGCCGACCCCCAGGCTTAGGGAGGGTTTTCTACTCCTAAACCCCCAGAGGATTCCTAGGGATAGGCTTCGTGAAGCCTCCACTATAAGGGGCTCTTTCACATGGGGTTTGAGGGTTGGGCTTAGAAACATACCTAAGGTCGATCTTGTTATAGTAGGCTCTGTCGCTGTTAACCTAAAAGGGGCTAGGGTTGGTAAGGGGGGAGGGTATGCTGATCTCGAGTACGGTATATTGAGAGAGCTTAGTGCTGTTGACGAGAACACACCGGTTATAACCACGGTGCACGATATACAGATCCTGGATCAAGAGATCCCTATGGAGGATCACGACCTCCCTGTAGACATGATAGTAACTCCATCCAGGATCCTGAGGATCGAGAGGGTTTATAAAAAGCCCAAGGGGGTTTACTGGGATAAACTGGATAGCAGGGCGTTTAGAGAGATCCCTGTGCTCAAGGAGCTCAAAGATCTGGTTGAATCTAGATAGCCAGTTTATAAGTTTCTCCGACATTTATTCCTAATAATGAGGTAAAAATCATAGATCTATAGATCTTCATAACAGTTATGCCCCGAATAGCTGCATAAGAACAATACTCCGAGATTCTCTATCTCGCTAGCCCTACAGGCTAAGAAGCCCTAGATATAAAGATAAGATCGATAGATATAAGGGGATGCTAGGGTAAACGGTATAATATATTCGAAGAGCCTTTATCCTTCCTCCTTCATCCTTTTCTCTATATCTTTTACCGCATCGCTAACCCTCACGTATCTCCCAACCCCTATCTCGGATCCTATGATTGTTATTTGTAGCGGTATGTAGCCGTTGCGTGTTAGGAACTCTATATCTCCTAGTATGTCTTCTACAGAGCCTTCTCTAACCACTTCTCCGCCTTTCATCACGACTACTCTATCGGCTATCTCTCCTATTAACTGTAGGTCGTGTCCTATGAGCACTATAGATCTACCCTCCTCTGTTAGGTTCTTCAGGGCTCTCAGGAGCTGTAGGGATCTCTTATAATCTATCCCTGCGAAAGGCTCGTCAAGGATCAGGACATCGGGTTCCATAGCTAGGATAGAGGCTATAGCCAGCCTATGCCTCTCACCGAAGCTCAGTATGTGGGGCGATATGTTGAGGGGCTTATCTAGGTCCACTAGCTTGAGAGCCCTCTTGATCCTCTCCTCCATCTCCTCACGTTTCAAACCAAGCCTCTTGAGACCGGCTGTCATCTCCTCATATATGGTTCCGCTAAAGATCTGGGCGTCGGGGCTTTGGAAGACATAGCCAACATGGGCAGCAACCTTTGAGGTGGGGGTTTTTCTAGTGTCCATTCCCAAAACCCTCACATAGCCTCTATGGGGTTTTAGGAGCCCGTTCATATGCTTGGCAAGGGTTGTTTTACCAGCACCGCTCTCACCTATTATAGCCACCGCCTCCCCCCTCGAGATCCTGAGGCTAATTCCTCTCAAAACCCAGTCCTGCTCATTGCTATACCTATACCACACATTGTTAACCTCTATAACAGTCTCTCCCAAGCCGCGTCCCAGCCCTGCCAACCCGATTATACCTAACCTTACCGGACTAAAGAGCACCTCTCAATGTTTAAAGCTGTCTTTATACCTAGGCGGTCGTCCTGGGGTCTATTTGCTAGCTTATGGCGGAGCATTATTTTATATACTCCCTCTTTATGTATTATAATGGTTTTTGGAGAAATGGAACCTGCTGTGGAGATAGTGGATCTCGTGAAGAGGTTTGGAAACACTATAGCTGTTGACAAGCTTAACCTAAGTATATATGAAGGCGAGATCTTCGGCCTCCTAGGCCCAAACGGGTCTGGTAAGTCAACAACCCTTCTGATAATATCGACAGTCTATAAACCAACCTCAGGCGATGTCTATGTCTATGGGAAAAGCGTTGTTAAGAATAGCGATGAGGTCAGGAAATACGTTGGAATAGCCTTCCAGGAGCCCAAGGCTCTCTGGGTTGATAAGCCCTACGAGATACTGCTATGGCATGCCATGGTTGTTGGGTATAGCATGAGCGATGCTAGGAGGGTTGTTAAACAGGTTATGGAGGATCTAGGTGTGTGGGAGTATAGGAACAAGATGTTCTCAGAGCTGAGCGGTGGTAATAAGAAAAAGGTAGAGCTTGCTAAGGTCTTTATCCAGAAGCCAAGGCTAGCTATATTTGACGAGCCTACTGCACAGCTTGATGTTATCACTAAACACCAGGTCTGGAACATGATAGAGGATCTCAGGAGGAATGGTTCTACAATCATTGTTGCGACAAACGAGATGTCGGAGGCTGAGAGACTGAGCGATAGGATAGGGATCATGTATAAGGGTAGGCTGAGGGCTCTTGGAACGCCTGAGGAGCTTAAAGACGGAATACCTGGGGGAGATATAATAGAGATCATAGTTGATGGGCCTGTGAGGGAGAGTTTCGTTGAGACTATAAAGAGCGATATAGATGCTGTTAGGATAGATCTTAAGGATGCTGTGATAAGGATCTATGTTAACAAGGGTGAGGAGAAAATAGCAAGGGTTGTTGATATGTTCTCGAGGGGAGGGTTGAAGGTTAGGCAGATAAGCCTCAAAGAACCCACGCTAGATGATGTTTTCTTCTACTACACAGGGGCTAAGCTGGCTGGTGATAATAATTGAGAGAGGATCTAAGAGCCCTTCTCCTGGTAACCCTATGGGATGTTAGGAAGGTTGCTAGGTATAAAGTATTCCTCCTAATGAGGTTCGCCTGGTTTATAGTCCAGGTCTCTGTATTCGCTGTCATGATATCATATCTAGTAACAATAAGATCTCTGGGGACATCGGGTATAGGTTATTACGAGTACTATCTCTTCGGCGCATACACAGCACTCCTATTCTCGATCTCCATGTTCAGGGGGTATGAGATCGCTGAGGAGTTTGAGGAGGGTATTATAGAGTATCAATTATCACTCCCGATCAAGAGGAGAATACTTGCTATTGGGAGGACAATAGGTGGAGGTATTGCCTCGTTCATATACACATTGCCAATGATGCTCTTCATACTATTACTACTCGGGATCACAAACCCTGTCTTAATAGCGATAGCCATTCTATCGGCACTAGCATTCTCAATAGGTATTGTGGGTTTAGCCATAAACATAGTCTTTGGCCTTAAATCAGGCGATAAAACAGACATCCTGTTCGGCGTTGTTGATGCCCTGCTCGTGAGGCTCAGCACGATCTTCTACCCACTCCCCTTCCTATCGGTCTTTCCACCGTATTTCTATGCTGCTATGTATAACCCGCTCTCAAACATGGCTGATTTTCTGAGAGCCCTCTTCTTCTTCCAAGACCTCAAGATCTTCATACACGCTCCCCCAGAGAACCTGATATCCTATATAGTAGGGCTTGCAGTAGGCTTGTCAATCCTAGCCATGCTCTTCATAGAGAGGAGGGTTGAGGGTGGTGGGTGGAAATGAGGTCATATGCTAGGGGTATACAGATAGTGGTTATGAGGGATCTTGATAGGTTCTGGAAGTATAAGTGGTGGCTCGCAGGCCTGATCACAATGAACCTGACAGATCTCTTTATATTCGCCCTGATATTTAATGGGATAGTTAATAGAGCCTATATAGATAACTACCTATTATTCATAGCACCAGGTATAACGGCTATAGCAACCTTTGCATCAGCCTTCTCAATAGGGAGGGAAGTGGGAGTAGAGGTTAGGAGAGGCTATACACAATATCTACTAAGCCTCCCGCTCACAAGGTTTCAGCTATCAATCGGCAGGATCCTTGGGGGCGCTTTGAGGGGGCTTATATACCAGATCCCCTTCATAGCCCTTCTCCTAATACTATACTGGAGCATCCCGAGTATAGAGAAGTTCTCGATCATGATCGCTACATCGGTTATGCTCACGATATCGATGTCAAGCCTCTCAATAACGATCTCAACAGCTGTTAGGAGCTTCGATCTCCAGGCTACTATGAGGAGTTTCACGTATTTCGTGCTATTCTTCTTCTCAAACGTATTCTACCCAGATGCATTGATAAGGAAGTACTTCCCAGAGATTCTATATATAATTATATCCAACAACCCTGTCTCCATAGCTACCAGCATATACCGCTGGATCTTTGGTGTAATGCCTGTAGAAGATCCATTAATACTAGTGATTAAAATGATCATATGGTGCTTGGTGTTCTTCATACTAGGCAGCTTCTTCTATCTAAGAAACCTCATGGCATAGATAACCATGGCGCATGCTAACTCTATCACGCCGTAGCCAGCTGCTTCGAGCTTCATGATGGTTTATAAGGATTGATATTAAACTCGAGGTTCTGCAGTAATGGAACATTATATAAGCTCTTATATTTCACTGGGATGACCGCCCAACAATGAGGGTAAAAATAAAGACCCGAGGGGCGGGTTAAAGGCAAAAAGAGATCCAGGATGTGGAGGTTTCCCCACAGCAATGAACCAGAGAAACTCAATGAAGGGGAGCTGTGGGTTGGGGTCACCCTGAACGGGTGGAAGCCGAGGATATGGGCCCCAATGAAAGGAGCCCTGAGGCCTATGAAACCAAGGGCTGAGCGGTTGATATCAAGCAATATCAACCGCTATGAAGCCTGAACCCCTAAGGCTACAAAGGTTAGGGATATCTAGATTTGTTCCTGGTTTCAGCACTATCGTGAAATACCCTGCCAACTGTATCGATAAGGGATCATGTTTAGGATACCTTTTTATACCCCCTAGGATATCTTTTTAATGTGTTTGGTGGTTGACGAAATACATAGTAGTTACTGGCGGTGTACTGAGTAGCCTGGGTAAGGGTATTGTTACTGCATCTATAGCCAACCTACTCTCTAGATCCGGCTATAGTGTTACAGCGATAAAGATAGATCCTTATATAAATATAGATGCCGGGACCATGAATCCCTATGCCCATGGCGAGGTTTTCGTTACAGACGATGGTGCTGAAACCGATCTAGATATAGGGCATTACGAGAGGTTCCTGGGCAAGTCTCTCTCAAGGGCTAATAATATAACCACCGGGCAGATCTACCTCTCTGTTATTGAGAAGGAGAGGAGGGGCGACTATCTAGGCGAGTGTGTCCAGGTAATACCCCACATAACCAACGAGATCAAGGCTAAGATCAGGGAGGTCTCTAAATCCCAGGGAGCCGATATAGCGGTTATAGAGGTGGGAGGTACTGTGGGAGATATAGAGGGTCTCCCATTCATAGAGGCTATGAGGCAGCTAAGGCTCGAGGAGGGCTTTAACAACGTGCTCTATATCCATGTAGCCCTGGTACCCTATCTCAAGAGCGTTGGTGAGATCAAGACAAAACCCCTCCAGCACTCTGTGCAGGAGCTGAGGAGGATAGGGGTTCAGCCCGATATTATTATTGCGAGGGGTGAGAAGCCTCTTAGCGATGAGGCTAGGAGGAAGATCTCGCTTTTCACCAATGTTCAGCCTGATATGATATTCAGTGATCCTGATGTTGATAATATCTATAGGGTTCCTCTCATCCTCCACTCCCAAGGGCTTACGATGAAGATCTCTGAGAGGCTGGGTCTCCCCTATAGAGAACCTGATCTATCGTCGTGGGAGGTTTTCGTCGATAAGCTTGAAAACGCCTCCAGGAAGGCGAAGATCTATATGGTTGGCAAGTATACAAAGGTGAGGGATAGCTATATAAGCATAGTAGAGGCTGTTAAACACGCCTCTGCGGAATATATGGCCAAGCCGGAGATAACCTGGGTTGAGGCTACAGATATAGAGAATGGTAAGATAGACCCCGAGAGTCTTCTTGACAGAGATGCGGGATACATAGTGCTACCAGGCTTTGGTAGGAGAGGGGCTGAGGGTAAGATTAAAATGCTCAGGCTACTCAGAGAAAATAACATGGTCACTCTTGGTATATGCTTCGGGTTACAGTTAATGGCTGTAGAGGTTGCGAGAAACCTGGCTGGGCTGGAGAGGGCTAGCTCGACAGAGATAGATCCACATACGCCCCACCCAGTAGTAGATCTCCTAGAGGATCAGAAGAAGATAACGAAACTGGGAGGCACTATGAGGCTCGGGCTCACCAGAAGCAGGCTTGTGAAGGGTACTCTCGTCCACAGCCTATACGGATCTATTGAGGTTTATGAGAGACATAGACATAGATACGAGGTCAACCCGAAATATATAGATAAGCTTGAGAATGTTGGCTTTATAGTGAGCGGTTATAGCGACGAGGGCTTCCCAGACTTCATGGAGATGAAGGGATATAGGTTCTTCATAGGGACGCAGGCCCATCCCGAATATAGGAGTAGACCACTATCACCGTCACCCCTCTTCCTAGGCCTGATAAGATCCATTACAGGGTTGTGAAGCACTTCTACAACGAGGTTTATATAGATAAAATGTTTTGGTCAACTATGTAGCTCTCTATTACTACCCAGCACTAAAGCTAGATCTATCAAAGCTTAGCAATAATATTCGCTATACAGGTTCTCGGCAGCGGGGTCGGGTTTTACATTGATCTTTTGTACATCTTATCTCTTCTTTCCAATTCTATAGTAGATCGACCTAGCAGGCTTGTTGATGTCTGTTGAGCCTAGCGGTACGCGGCTCTCATCTACTGAGAGATCATCGCTTTGATGGCTTGGAGCATTGCCCATATTGCCCTCTAGGGTCGATATGAAGATCAGATCATCACGAAGGCAACCATATTAAAAGTTTAAATCTTTTTAACCAACATCAATACGAAAGCAGCCCAGTATATGGGTTTTTAACATATCCGTGTTATGTTTCTTCTTATAAGCCTCCTCAAAAATATATGCTTGAGGAGCTCTTTTGACAAGCTTCCTTGAAAAAATCCTCTCCCCAGCCTACTCGCCAGATCTGGATGAGCTCTACCTACTACCCGGGAAAGCGGATCTAGAGCCAAGCCAGATCGATATTTCAACATATTTTACGAAAAACATAAGGCTGAAGATCCCTTTGGTATCCTCGCCAATGGATACTGTTAGTGAGTGGAGGTTAGCAGTATCTATAGCGCTAATGGGTGGTGTGGGGGTTATTCATAGAAATATGTCTGTGGAGGAGCAGGTGAGGAACCTTGAGATGGTTAAAAGCTTTCCCCCAATACCGCTAGAGGATCTATATCTCCTTGAGAGGGAACCGTGTGGAAGGGCTATCGATGCTATGAGGAAAAAGGGTGTTAGGAACATGCCTGTAATAGATCCCACAGGATCTTTTAGGGGATACGTGAGGTACAGCGATCTTCTAGAATCCTGTAGAGATGGATCGACACCGATCAATAGATTCATAACCCCAGGCGTCTCATTCGACCTACCCCTAGCCAGAGAGGCTGTTAAATACATAGCCAGGGGCGAGGGCGATGTGATCGCTATAACCAACGGGGGGATCTATGTTGGTAGTGTAAGTGTGCATGGGGCTATGGAGGCTATAGATCCTGTTCTCGATGATGATGGGAGACTCTTGGTAGCAGCAGCCATAAACCCGATCGATATTGAGAGGGCCAGAAGGCTTGATAGGCTTGCCGATGCAATAGTATCTGATGTTGCCCACTACCATAACAGCGAGATCCTGAGGGCCAGCTCAAAGCTCGTTAAAGAGATATCGACAGACTTTGTGGCAGGCAATATAGGGACTGCAGAGGCTGCGCTAGACGCTGTAACACATATCGACAGGATAGATGGTTTTAGGGTTGGGGTGGGAGGCGGATCTATATGTACAACACCCAATGTAGCCGGGGCTTATGCACCAACCATCTGGAGCGTTGCCAGCGTGAGAGATGCTCTTGAGGCGCAGGGCCTCAGAATCCCCTTGATAGCCGACGGGGGTCTTAGAAGCGCCTCTGATATAGTTAAGGCTCTTGCCGTGGGTGCTAGCACAGCTATGGCGGGCTATATCTTCGCCGGTACAGACGAGGCTCCTTCGGAGCTTATAGAGGTGGGGGGAGAGCTTTATAAGCAGTATAGGGGTATGGCTAGTATTACATCTATGATGAGGAGGTTCTCTATGGATAGGTATGCTAAGATCGTTAAAAACATACCAGAAGGTGTAGGAGGCCTAGTACCTTACAAGGGATCTGCTAGATCTGTTATTAGGGAGGTTGTTGAAGGTATAAGGATAGCTATGGGTTATGCCGGTGCCAGGAATATAGAGGATCTATGGGCTAAGGCTAGATTCATCAAGGCTAGTAAGAAGAAAACCCTAGGGGGTCGCGATGGCTGAGGGGAATAGGGATTACGATTCAGTCATCATAGTAGATTTCGGAGGGCAGTATACGCATCTGATAGCCAGGAGGATCAGGGAGCTCGGTGTTTATAGCGAGATAATCCCGGCCAGGGATCTCTCCAGAGAGGTTTTCGAGAGGATCTCGCCCAAGGCAGTTGTTCTCTCGGGAAGCCCTGCAAGTGTTCTTGAGCACGAGCCCCCCATGCCTCCCAAATGGATCCTCGATATAGATATACCTATACTCGGGATCTGCTATGGGCACCAAGCCCTGGCTAGAATGCTTGGAGGTAGGGTATCGAGGGGTGTTGGAGAGTATGGGGGAGCTCGTATCAGGATCGTTAGGAGAGACGCTATATTCGAGGGCTTCGGAGAGGTTGAGGAGGTGTGGATGAGCCACTCCGACTATGTTGAGAAACCACCTAGGGATGCCGAAATACTCGCAGTATCGGAGGATACTGGGTATATAGCTTCTTTCAGGATCTCTGGGAAACCTATCTATGGTGTTCAGTTCCACCCCGAGGTTAGCCATACTGTGAAGGGGAGAGTGCTTCTCGACAACTTTCTAAGACTAGCTGGTGCTAGGAGGGAGTGGAGGCCTAGCGGTACGGTCGATAGAATCGTTAACGAGATCTCTAGAAGCATAGGTTCTGGAGAAAAGGTTCTCTGTGCCGTGAGTGGTGGGATAGATTCGACAGTAACAGCCTTATTAGTCAAAAGGGCTGTGGGGGATAGGCTGGTAACAGTATTTGTGGATCACGGGCTCTTGAGGGAGGGAGAGGCTCAGGAGGTTCTTGAAAGGCTTAGAAAACTGGGCCTCAACCCAGTCTTCATAGATGCTTCTAAGATGTTCTTAGAAGCCCTCAGGGGTGTGAGGGATCCTGAGGAGAAGAGGAGGATAATTGGAAAGCTCTTTGCAGATATATTTAAAGAGATCGTTGATAGAGATCCTGATATAAAGTGGCTTGCACAAGGGACTACTTACCCAGATGTTATTGAGAGCGGCTCTTCTCCCCACGCGGCTAGGATAAAGACACACCATAATGTAGGGGGTCTCCCAAGGGATCTTGGTTTAAAGGTGATCGAGCCTCTGAGAAGCTTTTATAAAGATGAGGTGAGGGAGCTGGCAAGGGTTTTAGGGGTTCCTGAGGAGGTGATCAAGAGGCATCCTTTCCCAGGACCAGGGCTTGCTGTTAGGATTGTTGGTGAGGTTAGTGAGGAGAAGCTGAGGATCTTGAGGAGGGCTACTAAGATCGTTGAGGAGGAGTTAAAGACAGCAGGGATCTATGATAGTCTCTGGCAAGCATTCCCAGTGCTCTTAGAGAGCAGCTGGGTTGGTGTTAAGGGTGATGCTAGGAGGGAGGGTTATATAATTATAATAAGGGCTGTTGAGAGCGAGGATGGCATGACCGCTGAGTGGGCTAGGATCTCTCACGAGATCCTAGATAGGATCTCGAAGAGGATAACCCGGGAGCTGCCTGAGGTAACCATGGTTGCCTACGCTATAACGCCCAAACCGCCCTCGACTATAGAGCCTCAGTAATGTTCTATACCTACGGGTTCTATTGCTTGTTCCATGCCTCGATATATTCTTTCAAAGACCCTGGTGGTTTGATCGATAGGGCTGCTGCTCCATATATTCCCACGTCGTCTCCAAACTCTGTGAAACGGATCATGGGTTTTCTAACGGTTATATATCTATCCAGATATCTATCCAAACCCTTGGCGAAAGCCTCTTTATTGTTAAGCGCTACAGAGCCCCCCATGATCAGGATCTCCGGGTCGTAGGCGTTTATAGTTGAGGCGATCCCGGCGGAGTTAACGAGCATGAGGTATTCGTCCACGTATTTTATAGCTATGGGATCTCCTCTAGCATATTGTTCAAAGATCTCCCTGGTCTCGAAAGATCCTTCCAAAAGCCTCTGACATAGGGGGGATCTAAGCGATCCACATAACCCCTCTCTAGAGACGTATTGGGAGAAGCTTCTAGGAATATTAATGCCAGAAGCTATCCCCTCCCAGTGCCCATAACCGCCACAGCCACATCTAATGCTAGATGAGTAGTCAACCACCAGGTGCCCTATCTCATGGGCATTCCCATCCTTACCTATGAGGAGGTTCCCATCAACTATAACCCCACCCCCTATGCCGGTGCTTATCGTCACATAGAGGATATTCCTATAACCCCTAGCCAGGCCGAGGATATGCTCGCCCCATGCTGCTGCAACGGCATCGTTTGCTAAGACAACCCTTAACCCGAGCTCTCTCAAGGGGTCAACGATCCTGAAGCTCTTGATCGGGGCGTTGGGGGCTCTGGGAACAGATCCTGTTGAGAGGTCTAGAGGTCCTATCGACCCCACACCAACGCCGGCTATGCGGGAGAGGTCACCACCGCTTAGATCGATGATAAGGCTTTTCAAATGCTCCTCAAAACCGGATCTGGGAAAGGGACTCTTAATCTTTTTGAGGAGCTCGCCCTCATGGCTGAAAAGCCCAGCTCTTATAAACGTAGCCCCTACATCTATCCCTATGTGGAGGCTCATGGGAGCAACCAAGCATGATTCCTGTGGGAGCAATATATTGTTTAAAAGAAACAGCAATGGTTCTAAAACAACGATTATCACTATTTGCTACATTGAGCATAGTTGTGGAAAATTTTATTTAGTATGGATATAAATGAGAACGCCTATAAGATTTCTAGCATATATTAATCTAGGTGAGTATGTATGAGCGCTAGTGAAAAGAGGGTTAAGGAGTTGCCATATAGAGTGGAGAAAGTGATCGATGCTAGGGGTATGATGTGCCCTGGGCCGGTGTTAATGCTCAGCTCAGCCATATCACAGCTCCCCTCCGGTGCTGTGGTTATGGTGCTGGCTAGGGATCCCGCTTTTGAGGAGGATCTCAGATCATGGGCTGTCTATACAGGCAACAAGATCATAGAGATCAAGAGGGATGGCGAGAATATTATCGCATATGTGAGGAAGAGGTGATCCCATGTTCCAGGAGGCAGCGGATCTAGCGATCATAGTTAGATCCGATAAACCTGAGAGCGTCTACCCAGCATTCATACTAGCAACAACAGCCGCAGCGATGGGTATGAAGGTTGAGATGTTCTTCACATTCTGGGGGCTTAAAGCCATTACCAAGGGGGGTGCTGATGATATAGAGAGAAACTTCTATGAGGAGCTGAGATCCAGGGGTTTTGAGCCCAAAGGCCTCCCAAGGCTGAAGGATCTCATAGCCATGGCTCAGGGATCGGGGAGTGTTAAGATCTATGCTTGCTCAACAACTATAGAGGCTATGGGGATCTCGAGGGAAGCAATACTGGAAGGATGCCCGATAGTTGGGGCAGCAACATTTCTTGCAAAACATGGTAAGGCTGGGTCTAAGGTTCTTATTTTTTAGAAAAGCAGCTTCTAGCCTGCTTTGATCTCTTTAGATATGCTTGCCACTTCCTCCTCAAAGATCTCTAACCCGGCCTCTAGATGTTTCTTGCTTATCACAAGAGGTGCCATGAATCTCATCACATTGCCATAATGGCCGCATGTGTGCATTAGCAATCCTCTCTGGAATAGCCTTTTCCTGAGATCTTGTGCGATCTTCTCGCCAGGCTCTTTTGTCCTCTTACTCTTGACAAGCTCGACACCTATCATGAACCCTATCCCTCTAACATCGCCTACGATTTCGTATCTCTCCATCATCTCTCTAAATCTATTTATAGTATGGTCTCCAAGGTTGCTTGCCCTCTCAAGCAGGTTTCTCGACCTTATATAGTCTATAACAGCGCTTCCCGCAGCAAGACCAAGCGGGTTCGCCCTATAGGTTCCTAGGTGGAACATCTCTTCAAGCTTTTCATCGAGATCCTCTCTATAGGCTACAAAGGATATCGGTATCCCCCCACCGATGGCTTTAGAGATTGTCATTATATCTGGGGTTATCCCGAAATGCTCTACAGCCCACCATCTGCCTGTTCTCCCAACGCCCGACTGGATCTCGTCTGCTATGAGCAGAACCCCGTGTTTATCAGCGATCTCTCTCAATCCCTTCAGGAAATCCCTAGGTGGTACTATATAGCCGCCCTCACCCTCTATAGGTTCGAAAACTATTGCACCTACATCGCCAACACCGCTGTAGGGGTCGCTTAGGAGATGCTCTATATAGCTCAGAACCATGTAGCCACACTCCTCAGGATCTTTAGCAGGCATGGGACACCTATATGGATATGGGTAGGGGATCCTGACCACATTGACCAGAGGCATGCTTGAGAGCCTCTGGAGGCCTCTCTTAGCCGTCGCCATAACCGCCCCCTGGTGAACCCCGTGGTATGCCCCCTCGAAAGCCATGATCACTGGCTTCTTAGAAGCCCACCTAGCTATAGCTATAGCTGCCTCCACAGCGCTAGCTCCAGTAACTGAGGTGATCACCCTAGCCTTGCCCCTAAGACCTGGGGGTAGTATTGAGTGTAGGTTCTTGAGAAACCTAATCCTAGCCTCGCTGGGGATCTCACTAATCCAGTGGACATATCTATCTATCTGCTCCTTAATAGCGCTGACGACATGGGGATTGTTATGACCAACATTGAGTACCGCTATACCAGCTACCCAATCAACATAGTAGTTACCATCAACATCCCTTATAGTGGCGCCCCTTGCAGAGTCTATCGCGAACTCGAAAACCTTGGGATATATAAGCGTCCTAGTCTCAAGAGATCTTTGCTCCCTCAAGATCTCAAGGGATTTAGGGCCTGGAGGTCTCACAATAATTTTCGGTGCTTCCGAGTAACTCAGCGAATCAAACTCCTCCTCCAAGCGGAACACCATGTAAAATACTGTTTAGAATAATATATCTTGGAGGTTCTGTTCGAGAACCTGGAGAACAACATACTAGACCACGGGATGTAATTAAGCTAATGCGCCTCTATGGTAGATGATCAAACAATATATTATCTATTTTCTTCTTTTTCTTATTCTTTTTCTTTTCCATCTCTTATTGATGCTGGTATGTGTAGCTTCCAAGCCTCGAATCTATCCTGTTTTCTATTATTGTGAATCTCCTTCCGAGTCAATATATCATATACCCAAGAGTAGCTAGAATCGGTATCAAAGCACCAAGAATACTTATTAATAGCATGGTCTCTTTGGGCATAGTCTCATTATTAGGGTTGATGAGTCTCTTATATATAATGACTATGTAGTCCCTCGTGCTCTACATCTTTTCAAATGGGTTTATCGAGATCGATACATAGGAGAGATCTGATCTTAAACAAATTTTATTCTCAATTCCGGTTTTGAATCGCTTATCCCCAGGATCTTTTTCACTTCTTCCGCCATGCTTCTAGCCAGTGGTGGTGGTACTGCCTCTCCCACCTGGTTGAACTGGTCGTCTTTTCCCCCCATGAATACGTGATCGTCTGGGAAGCCCATGAGTCTTGCCTGCTCCCTTACTGTAAGGATCCTATCTTCGTATGGGTGTATAAACCTTGATGACCCCATAACTGTTGGTGCTATGTCGTTTGGATCTAATCTTATGTAGTTTGGAAGCATTCTACCGCCTGCTCCTTCGTAGAGGTATAGCGATCTCCCCTTACGGATCTTTGAGATCTTCCTCATCTTCCTAGCAGAGATGCTTATATATTCATGGTTGGGGATACTACCATCTCCAGGAGGCGGTAGGTCTGCTAGAGCCTCTTCCACAGTGATCCTCTTATCACTCTTAGGCGGGTCTATCTTTATATTGGATATGAAGACCCTTGTCCTTTTACTAGGCGTCCCATGCTCCTCGGCTTTGAGCACGTTGAAATAGATCTCTGGATAGCCAGATCTTCTGAAAAGATCCTCTATAGCTTCTTTTATGGGGCTATGCATTATTGCTGGGACATTCTCCATTATAAACACCTCTGGCTCTAGCTCGGATACGATTCTTATGAAGTGGAGTACAAGCTTACCCATGGGGTCTTTGTATAGCCTGTCAAGGGGTTCTTTCATCCTCTCCGGGTTAGCCCCTGTGAATGGCTCGCACGGAGGGCCTCCTATGATTATCCTCGGCCTCGCACCAAGTATAGATATTATATCACCGGGATCTATCTCCTGGATATCTTCTTGGAGAGCAACAGCTCCTGGGAAGTTAGCCTTGAAGGATCTTATAGCGTTCCTATCGCTATCAATACCCATGATTATCTCAAAACCAGCATCTGCGAAACCCCTTGAAAAACCCCCGGCTCCTGAGAATAGGTCAAGAACCCCTGTTATAAAGCCTCTTCTCATCGGCCTCAACACTCCTTCTAAGCCTCTCCACAAGCTCTTTCAAGCTCTTCACGGTCATAGCGTTATTAACTGGCTCTAGCTGTGCACCGCATCTGGGGCATTTAAAGTCATTAATCATTGCATCATCGAATGAGAATCGTTCTTTCTCACTGCTGCAGGAGCTGCATTGGAAGATATATGTCTCCTCATACTTCAACCTCTCCGCGAGCTTGTTAAGAACAGTCTTCTTTCTCGAGATAAGGATCTGGGGTAGATATTCTGTGTTAGCCCTCCAGAAGTATATGTAATAACCAGTCTCCCTATCCCTAACCCTCCTCGAGGTCACGAACCCGTGTTCCGAGAGTTTGTAGAGTATTCTCCTCACCTCGCTAACATGTAATCCAGCGTATATTGCAAGGTCCTCGTCCTGAACCTCTCTACCTATTTTTAAAAGCGTTTCGAAAACGAGCTTCGAGGTCTCGCCAAAAGTGCTCTTTATTATGCTCATTATGGCCTCCATGCTAGCGCTTCTAGGCTTCTCCCCCATGTTTTTTCCAGACACCACAAAATATGATCCCTAGGAGAATAATATAATTTAACACCAAATAGTTCTCAGGATCGTTATGACCGTATTAATATTTTATTATTAAGATAGAGATAGATTGGAGATAAAACCATGTCCTACAGCGAGATTGTCTCGATCGTGGAGGAGATAGTCAGGCTCCCGAGCTATATGGTTATCGGGGTCTCCAGTGGTAAGAAGCTTATATACGCATCCACACAGGAGGGGTCTATGGATCTATACTCACTCGATCTCGAGACGGGTGAGAGGATCAGGCTAACAAGTGGTGAGAGGATCCTCTCAGCAGCTGCAGATGAGGACTCGAGGCTATTTGTATATACCCGTGATGTTGCAGCAGGTAAGGAGCTAGCAACAGTTGTTTTCGCAAACCCAGAGACTGGGGAGAAGATCGAGGTAGAGGGCTTCAAACCAACAAGGATCCTCGGGCTAGCGCTGGATGGAGAGAGGGCGGCTTTTTCAGGGGTAGTCGAGGGCGGTACTGGCGTGTGGATCGCAAGGCCTGGTGAGAAGGCTGAGATGATCCAGAAGCTCTCCGGAGCCTCCTTCGTATCAAGCATAATGGGGGATCTTGTGGCTGGTGCTGGCTGGCTTGCCGGGGATGCTAGATCCTCAGAGATCTTCATACTAGATATACCTAGCGGTAAGCTCAACATATATACCCCCAAAAAGGGTTCGAGCAACACAGGACCGGTGATCAGTAGGAGTGGGAGACTGCTTTTCGCATCAAACTACGCCGGATCCTACAGGCTATATACCTTAGATCCTAAGGGTATGGTGTTAGAGCCTTTGAGAACCTCCTACACAGATCATCTGAGGCATAGGGTAGCCGAATATATATACTACGACTGGCTTGATGACGAGAAGACATGGTTCTTGGGGAAGAGGGATGGTAGGGTTAGGCTTTATGTCGATGGGAGAGAGATCCCGCTACCCCCAGGCTATAGCGGTTCGGCCACATACTATAGAGCTGGTAAGAGGTTTATTCTCGCGAGATCTTCTCTTACATCGCCACCCAGAATAATTAGCGTCGGTCTTGAGGGCGGTTATAGTGATATAGCTGGTTCGAGACTCTCGCGGAACGTTGCTAGAAGGCTTGGGAGGGTTTATTTCACCAGGATAAGGAGCTTCGACGGGTTGGAGATACCTACGTTCGTTATAGAGAGCCGAGTAGCTCCTAGACCGGGACCCACAGTGATCTATGTCCACGGCGGTCCGTGGTGGGAGGTGCCAGATATGTGGAGTGGTACGATAGCATCTCTCGTGGCAAGTGGTTACCATGTTGTAGCGCCTAACTTCAGGGGTTCTACGGGCTATGGTGAGGAGTTCAGGAGACTCGATATAGGTGATCCTGGGGGAGGCGATCTAATGGATGTGGTTTATGCAGCTAGATGGGCTAGGGAGAGGGGGCTTGCGAGTAAGGTAGCAATCTATGGCTATAGCTATGGCGGTTTTATGGGTGTCTGGGCCTCTGTTAAAGAGCCCGATGTCTGGGACGCGGCTGTAGCAGGTGCTTCTGTTCCTGACTGGGAGGAGATGTACGAGCTTGGCGACTATGTATTTAAACAATTCGCTCTACTTCTCTTCGACGGTAAGAGGGATCTGTGGAAAGAAAGATCCGCTATAAACTATGCTGAAAGGCTAAAGGCACCACTATGCCTTATACATCCCCAGAACGATACCAGAACGCCTCTAAGGCCCGTGCTTAGATATGCTCAGAGGCTTCTCGAGCTTGGGAAGAGGTTCGAGCTACACGTGATCCCCGATATGGGGCATTATGTGATAGATGTTAAGAGTGCGATGGAGATACTCCTACCAGGGATCATGTTCCTTAAGAAAAACCTTGGCTAGTATTGCTAGTTCTTCAGGTTTGCTAGTGTTTTATGAGGTATAGTATATGGGGGATCTCTGGCAATATTATCTCAAGCCCTGTTTTTACAGCATCAGGAGACCCTGGGAGCACTATTAATAACTTACCTCTAGACACGCCAGCTAAAGCCCGTGTGAGCATCGCTGCAGATCCTATTCTCTGGAAGCTCACAAACCTAAAGATCTCGCCGAAACCCTCTATCTCCTTCTCCACCAAGGGCCTTATAGCCTCTATAGTCGAGTCCGTCCTCGAGATCCCTGTACCCCCTGTGGTTATGATTACATCTATATCCTCCCTGCCTAGGAGCTCCTCTATTGTTTTCCTAATCTCGATAGGGTCGTCCTTGAGCAGCTTTCTACCAACCAGACTATATCCATGGCTAGTCAGCATTGACACTATTATGTCCCCCGACTCGTCTCTATAGCCCTCACCCCTCACCATAGCCTCATACCTAGACGTGCTTATAGTAATCTCATAAACCCTAGCGCTTCTCGGTCCGAGCTCTCTATGGATCTCGTGTGGGTGTTTCAAACTCCCACAATACCTTCATCTCATTAGTAGCTAATATCGCCTTATAGCTTGCAGGCTTGTCTAGGAGGGATCCATGGATTTAAATATACTTAGATGTATATTTGTTCTTGGTGCTATTATGCCCCGCTATATGATTGCTGATATGCATCAAGATATCTCATACGCTATAAAAACAGGTGGTTTTGATCCGAGGGTTAATAGAGGTCTTGGTGTAACATTCGATCAGGATCTTGAGGGGAGACATGGTGATATACCTAAATACTCTAGAGGAGGGGTTAGACTGATCTTCGGAGCAATTTTTCCTGGAAACGCTGTTTGGAGCCCGGTGATCCTTGAGAGGCTTGAGAAGCTATATGGCTCTTGGCACGAATCCCTAGTCCCTGTGCTAGGATCTCTAGGGGATGTTATAGAACATATACATATATATAGGAATCTTGTTAAGAGATACCAAAATAAGCTCAGGCTTGTAGCAAGACCGGGAGACCTGGCTAGGGTTGAGAGCGAGGGTATAGGGATCCTGATTAGTCTCGAGGGCTCGGATCCCGTGGGAAGGCCTGAGGATCTCGAGATCCTCCACATGCTCGGGGTTAGGAGCCTTACCATAACGTGGAACTATGATAACAGGTATGCCTCGTCATGCAGGTCGCAGAAGGATTACGGGTTGACGGAGAATGGCGAGGATCTTGTGAGGATAGCTAACGAGCTCGGGATCATACTCGATATATCGCACGCCGGTAAGAAGACGGCTTTGGATGTGTTATCACTATCAAAACTCCCTGTTATAGCTAGCCATTCTAACTATAATGCTGTTCACAAGAGTTTGAGAAACGCTGATGACGAGATCCTCGAGGGTATAAAGAGAAGCGGGGGTGTTATTGGATTCACCCTGATAACCTCAACCATAGGCGGTAAACCATCTATAGATGATCTCGCTAGACACGTGATAGAGGTTTGGAGACGCTATGGATCAGATATACTAGCAATAGGGACGGATTATTTCGGTATAGAGAGAACACCTGAGGGGCTTGAAGACGCCTCTAAACTCCCCAAGCTTCTAGAGAGGCTCGCGGAGCTTGGTATGGGTGATAACGATCTGAGGAAGATGGCTTGGGAGAATGTTGCGAGGGTCATAAGGGCTCATGAGAATAGATGGGGAGATAGATTGCAGGTATAATGATGATCAAGAAGGCTGATCCAGGCCTCGAAGGCTTTAGCATTACTAAAAAGAATCTCGAGAGGATTTTGGAGGAAATACCAGGCTTTAGAAAACCCAAGATCTTTCTTGAGCAATACCCCACACCCTCGTGGCTTGTAGCAGAGATCGTGTTCACAGCAGCTTTGAAAGGAGATCTTGGTAAAAGAGCCTCCGACCTTGGGTGTGGAACTGGAAGGATAGCAGCAGCTTTAGCTATAATGGGTGTTGATGAGGTGTTATGTATAGATATATCGTGTGAGGATCTCGTAGATGCTAAGAAGAATCTCTCAAGGCTAGGGATAGGCGATAGGGTTGAGGTCTTATGCTGGGATCTGTTTCAAGGATCTTTGAGAAGCTTTGGTCTAGCAGTCATGAACCCTCCTTTCGGTGTTCATAGAAGAGGATCCGATCTGGCCTTTCTGAGAGCAGCCATGAGGGCCTCTAATACTATATACTCGATACATAAATATAACGAGGAGTCCTTGAGACTTATAAGAAAGATCTCATCTCAGGAGGGTTTTAACACCGAGGTTCTTGGTATACATAACATGGAGATACCAGCCGTGTTTGAGAGTCATAGGAGAAGGATCTATAGATTCCCTGTAATGCTCCTCAGACTCTCCAAGGGGTAAATCACGACTCAGAAGATCTTACTCTAACCATGGTTAGAAACAGAATCATGGATCTTGGCGTGGCGCTATAAAGTTTCTTTCATCAAGATCCGTATTATAGCCTTTACTCATTTGAAGCATTCGGATCCATAGCTCTCCATCGATTGCTGTGGGAAACATATATCTTGGCTTATTTTGGATGATGCAGTTTACCAGGATCGGGTTTCTAGAGCTTTAGAAAATCCTAGGGATCATTACTGTTATAGAATCTTCTTTCTTTTATTCTGCTCAACAGGACTAACTATCGGTGATGTCTTGAGAGTCGGCTTCTATGGTTTTGGTGCTATAGGTAGGCTTGCTGTAAGGCTTGCTCTAAAGAGGGGCTATGAGGTTGTAGGAGTTGTTGATATCGATAAAAACATTCTTGGCAAAGACGTTGGCGATGTACTCGGTGTGGGGAGTATTGGTGTTAAGATTACTAGCGACATATCATCCCTCATGGGTGCTGATGTGGCTATACATGCCACAGGATCCTATCTAGATAGGGTTTTTGACCAGATAGCGTCTATTGCCAGGCTTGGTGTGGATGTTGTATCAACGTGCGAAACCCTCTCCTACCCATATTATAGATACCCAGTGCTTGGTACGAGACTTGACGAGATTGCTAAGAGATATGGTGTAGCTATTATCGGTGCTGGAATCAACCCTGGCTTTCTCTTCGACACGCTAGTGGTAACGATCGCGGCCTCGCAACCTGCTGTTAAAAAGATAAGGGTTATTAGATCCCTTGATGCTGCTAAGAGGAGAGAGCCTTTTAGGAAGAAGGTCGGTGTTGGGGAGGATCCTGTGGTTTTCGGAGAGAAGCTCGCTAGGGGCGAGGTCACGGGGCATGTTGGTTATGCAGAATCTATATACCTAGTAGCACTGGCGGGAGATCTGAATCTCACCAGGGTTGTTGAGGCTCAGAAACCAGTCATAGCAGAGGATTCTGTGGAGTCCCACGGTGTTAGGGTTGAGAAGGGGAGGAATAGGGGTGTGATTGGATATGGATCAGGCTATGTTGGTGATGAGGAGATCATAAGGGTTGAGTTCCACGCATATGTAGGTGCTCCTGAGTATGAGGAGATCTCTATCGAGGGGGAGGATACGGGTATTGTTTGGAGGAGTAGTGGGACACACGGGGATCTGGGGACCGTGTCTGTGGTTTTAAACGTTGCGGAGAGGATCCATACTTTACCTCCTGGGCTTAACCTTATAACAGAGCTCCTCCCATTCAAGATCAGGTTCCAGAGGTAATTGCTATGAGCACCCCTGTGGATGAGGAGGCTCTTAAGAGGATCTCTGCAGGGCTTGAGAAGATATATGTAGAGAGGACTAGGAGGAGTAGAGAGCTCTTCGAAAGGGCATACAGGATCCTCCCAGGGGGTGTTACATATACTGTTAGGTTTATGAAGCCCTACCCACCCTATATAGAGAGGGCTGATGGAACCAGGGTATGGGATATAGATGGTAACGAGTATATCGATTTCTGGATGGGTCATGGAACCCATATCCTCGGACATAGACCCAGACTAGTTATAGACGCTGTTCTAGAGGCTATGGGGAAGGCTACTCATATAGGGTTTGAGAACCCATATGCTGTAGAATATGCCGAGCTCCTCTCTAGAGTGGTTCCAGGGCTTGAGATGGTTAGGTTCGCTAACAGCGGGACAGAGGCTAATATGTATGTATTAAGACTTGCTAGAGCATATACCAAGAGGAAATATGTGATCAAGATCGAAGGTGGATGGCACGGCGGGTTCGACCCGCTCCATGTAGCAGTAACACCTCCCTTCACAGGCCCTGAATCAGCCGGGCTCCTAGAAGAGATCACTAGACAGACTATAGCTGTTCCCTTCAACGATCTCGACGCTGTGGAGCAGGCTTTGAAGAAGCACGAGGTAGCGGCCATAATAGTTGAGCCTGTCCTCGGTGCTGGTGGGTGTATAGAGCCTCTTGAGGGTTATCTGAAGGGTTTGAGGGATCTCTCGCATAGATACGAATCTCTATTGATCTTCGATGAGGTTATAACAGGATTCAGACTAGCCCCGGGAGGCGCTCAAGAGTATTTCGGGGTAAGGGCAGATCTCGTGGTGCTTGGAAAAATAGTTGGTGGAGGCTTTGCTGGGGCAGGCGCTTTTGGCGGCAGGGCTGAGATCATGGAGCTCCTAGATCATATAAAATACAAAGATCCGAGATCCAGATCCTTCCATGGCGGGACATTCGTCGGCAACCCAATAAACATGGCCGCTGGCCGTGCTATGGTTAGGCATCTCTCGCAAAACAGATCTCTATATGAGAGGGCTAACAACATGTGGAGTAGTTTTAGAAGAAAGGTGGATAGAGTGTGCGAGGAGCATGGCAATATATGCTGGACAACAGGTGCGGGAACAATGGTCGGGATCCACTTCACAAGGGCAAGGCCGAGAAATAGTAGGGATGTTTATGAGCTTAGATGGAGCAAGACGGGGGAGATGGAGTACCTGTTCCACCTATACTCAAGGATCAATGGTATCCTATACGTTGGTGAAAAGCTAGCCCACCTGCTACCCTCGCTCATCCATAGCGAGGAAGAGATCGGGAAGCTCTCATCACTATTAGAAGAGCTTCTAGCTAGAGTTGCTAGAGGATCTGGCTAGAAGGCTATACGATAACAAAGCAGTGATTACTTGTTTCTACAGATTCGGTGAAAACCGCTGTCTATGATTCTTATTGTTATGGGGGCTTGCTAGGGGGTATAGCTAGGATCCTATTCAGGGCGGCGGATACGTATCTCTCGTCCTTCTCGATCATTATGAAACTCCTTCCAAGTCTTTTTGCAACGACCCCTGTGGTTCCAACCCCGGCCATCGGGTCTAGGATAAGATCTCCTGGTTTTGTTGAGATCGTGATTATCCTCTCCATGAGCTCTTCAGGCTTCTGTGTTGGGTGTAACCTTCTACCCTTCTCATCCTTAAGCCTCTCAGTCCCTGAGCATATGGGTATTCTCCACACGTTATATGCGAGCTTCTTACCCCAATCTTTATAGCAATAATTCCTCGCAGCCTCCTTGTTAAACGTGTATTTCTTCGAATCCCTATCCCTCACAGCCCATATGAGTGTCTCTGTAGCGTTTGTGAATCTTACTCCAAGCCAGTTGGGCATGGGGTTTACCTTAAACCAAATAACGTCGTTCAATATCCAGAAACCAAGATCCTGCATAATCCTTCCTATTCTGAAGATATTATGGTAAGTCCCGATAGCCCAGATGGTGGCGTTGGGCTTCATAACACGCCTAACCTCTGTTAGACACGAGGCTATGAATCTATCGTACTCCTCAAAGCTTGGGAAGATATCCCAATACTCCTCAGGGCTCTCAACCAACGTTCTAACACCCCACCTAACAAGCCTCTTACCCCTAGGCAGCTGCAGGAAATAGGGAGGGTCGAAGAAAACCATATCAACAACGCTAGAGGGGAGTCTCTTCAGAACATCAACACAGTCGCCATGAATAATGCTGTCAAGCACCTCTCCAAGCTCTACACGATCACCAAGCTCGCTGGATTTTACAAGCCTCACAGAACCGTTCAGAAGCAAAACCCCAATAATAATGATACAGGATTGGCTATTTATCGAACCTCCACGTCTTATAAAAGATCAAGAGCCTTAAAGCTTGAAAAGTATTACCCATAGATCTTGGACCAAGAGCTAGGAAGCTAAATACTCCATGGTCTGAACTGTATCACTGTAATATTGATATTATAGTTTTAGAGGCCATTGCCGAGTGATAGTGCCTGCTCCTAGAAAAATATACTCTAGGCTTAGAGATCCTCTGAACAATAGTATTGCAAAAATCGTTTACGAGTAAGAGCATGTCTTGCAGTTCCGAAAATATGATTCCCAATCACGACAATACAATCGTCACTAAACATTGTCTTAATTATAAGATCCCCTTAGCGATAGTTTTTCTCCTCGCTGTTTCATATGCTTCCCTATCTATTCTTCTCTCGATCATCCATTCTCTTAGGGGTCCTGTTATTACTACTGGTTTTTCTCTCAGCTCGTCTATGCTTCTAGACCCTGTGAGGAAGATCGCTGCTTTTATTCCATGTATAAGGCTTTTCAGGTAGAGTTTTAATTTTCCCGAGTAGTAGGCTTCGAGGGCTGGTTTTGCTATCCCAACCAGATCCGCTCCGAGGGCTAGGGTTTTTGCAGCATCTAGTGATGTTCTTACACCGCCGCTCCCTATTAATGTGGCGTCTGGTGCGGCGTATCTAGCCTCTATGATTGAGGCTGCTGTTGGTATCCCCCATAGTGATAGGTCCTCTGCTATGGCTGCCTTGAGCTCCTCACCCTTCCTAATAGCCCTGTATTTCTCCACTAGAACCCAGTTGGTGCCTCCGTAGCCCGATACATCGAAGATCTTTATACCTATTCTTCTAAGCTCATCCACAGCCTCCATTGATAATCCGCAGCCTGTCTCTTTAATGATCACTGGTTTATCTATTGCTGAGGCTATATGTTCTATCCTCTCCACAACTTTTCTAAACGTCGGCTCACCCTCGGGCTGGATTACCTCCTGTGCTGCGTTGAGATGTATAGCTATGGCGTCAGCGTCTATCATCTCTATAGCTCTCCTAACCTCGCCAACACCGTAGCCCTTCACTAGCTGTGGAGCACCGAGATTGGCTATGATAACAGCGTTTGGAGCGACTCTCCTGGCTATTGAGAAAGACTCAACCCTGGAAGGATCCTCTAGAGCTGCTCTCTGAGAACCTACGCCCATAGCTATGCCAAGCTCCTCTGCAGCCTCTGCTATAGCCTTGTTAACATGGGCAACATCAGCATGACCCCCAGTCATGCCAGTGATCACTATAGGCGCTTTTAGCTTCTTGCCTAGGAAAGAGACCTCGATCCTCACCTCATCGAAATCTATTTCGGGAACGGCTCTGTGGATCAGGTGGACATGCTCAAACCACGTAGATCCAGGGCCCTCAACGCTTTCAGTAAGAACGATATCTATATGCTCGAGCTTTCTAGAGGGTGTGCTCAATAGATTACCACCGTCCCAACATCCTCGTATCCCTTCAAAGCTCTATATATATTTCCCTTCTTTCTACCATTGAATATCAAGGCCCTCACACCCCTCCTCAGAGGCTCCAAACCCTCCAGGATCTTCTTCCTCATACCCCCGGTGACATCGTATTTAGAGGAGCTATCATCTAGAGACACTATATCGCTTGAAATCCTGAGCTCTTTGAGAAGCCTAGCCCCCGGTTTCGAGGGATCCATATCAAAAACACCATCCACATTGGTTGCGAAGAGGACTCTTTTGCACCCAAGCTCTAGAGAGAGTCTCCATGCTATCGTGTCACCGGATAGTATGCTATAACGAGTCTTCCCAGAAACTATGGCGTCCCCGTATAATACCGGGATCAGCTCCCTCTCTAGCATCATTACAATCGGTTCGAGGTGATAGCCCAACGAGCCGTCGGATCTCTCATAGAATATAGAGTGGGTTGAGATAGAGACAGCGGGGAGCCCTCTACCCCTAAGCCTCATAACAAGCTCTCTGTTGAGCTCGCCCATCCACCAAGTCACATCAGAGAATCCCTCTTCATCGATTTCTCCTCTAGAGCTGATGAGGTTCCTAACCACATAGTGCCCATAGCTCCCCCCGCCATGGATTAGGATTATCTTTCTGAGACCCTCTCTATAAGCCTCACCGAGTTCTTGGGCTATAGCTTCTATCGATTCTCTATCTATTGTTAACGGTCTCTCTTTATCGGTGATCACGGAGCCCCCTATCTTTAGGATCAATGGTTCTCGTTGCAAAACCCATCCTAGGAATTTAAGTTCCGAAGATAATTATTAATTGCGACGAGAGAGGATGAGGATGAGCGCCGAGAAGATCCACGTTAGGTTCTCAACACCACCCGATGTTGCGGAGAAAGTATACCAGCTGGTGAGCACAGCAGCTAAAACAGGTAAGATTAAGAAGGGGACTAACGAGACCACAAAGGCTGTTGAGAGAAACCAGGCAAAGCTAGTGGTTATAGCAGAGGATGTCCAGCCTCCTGAGGTTGTGCTCCACCTACCATTCCTATGCGATGAGAAGAAAGTACCCTATATCTATGTGCCAAGCAAGAAGAGGCTTGGAGAAGCTGCTGGGATAGCTGTTGCAGCTGCAAGCGTGGCTATACTAGATCCTGGTGAGGCTAAGCAGCTCTACGAAGAGATAGCCAGGGCAGCCAATGAGCTTAAAACCAAGGGCAAATAGTCCTAATATATCTACAAATATCTGCCACAACTCATTAACTATTTTTTCCTCTTCTCCCCGGGTTTTCCACCGGTCTTGCTACCTACCTGCTGCCTCTTGATCGAGACTCCTTTTGCAAAGATAGCGTACCCGACTGAGAGCCCTATAAGGATCCCTGTGATAACACCGCCCGAAATCCAGCTCGCGATCTCCGTACTACTAGGAGGCCTCGTTACCGGAGGGAGGGTTATATATGATACTACTGTCACAGTGGTTATGTTGCTTATAACCTCCTCTACTAGGGGTTCTGTGGCCTCGGTAGTAGTATCGGTAACGTTGGTTGTTATAGCTGTCGCGTTATTTGCTGTATCATTAGATGCTACACTTGTATTCTGATCCCCAGCTTGTTGGGCATTGATAGTGAGTGGGGCATTGACATACCAAACCGGGCTTGGTAATAGGGAGAGTACTGCTATAATAAAAACGACTAGTACTACGCCGAAAGATCTAGTGTTCCTCACCACGATTCCCCATCCCATGAGTAAATTTCTTATATGCTTTTAAGCGGTTTCAGTAGTTCCAGGGCGGTTGAAATGATAGGCATTGTTTTACTATACCGATCGATAAGCTGTGAAGAAGACCCAATCTGCAGCTTTTAGTACTCTCCATGCATCAAAGCCTAGAAACCTTTTAGAACAATGCCGTAGCTAACTGTTTCAGATTTCATGATGGTTTATAGGGGTTGATATTAAACTCGAGGTTCTGCAGTAATGGAACATAGTATAAGCTCTATGTAGTTTACAGTAGATCCGGGATGTGGGGGTTTCCCCACAGCAATGAGCCAGAGCAAAGCTATGAAGGGGAGCTGTGGATCGGGGTCACCTCGAACGGGTGGAGGCCGAGGATATGGGCCCCAATGATAGGGGCCCTGAGGCCTATGAAGCCATGGGAAGAGCGGTTGGTATAAAAATCAACTGCTATGAAGCCCGAACCCCTGGAGTGATAACCTATACCCACCGATATTAAGTTTTATTGTAGGAGGTGTGGTTGTAGTATCAATGATAGCTAGGAGATCGTCGAAAGGATTGATCCTAATGGAGATCCAGCGGTTAACAATAACCCCGCTGGGTTGGGAGACCCCGTACGAGATGTAGAGAACACCCTCCCTAGCTCTGACCGTGGAGTAGAGGTCCGGGCCTTCCAGATCCTCGGGCTCTGGATCCTCTGAGAAGAGAAGGGTTAACACGCCTTCTCGCCTAAACAGCATACTGCTCCATGGTTTCTCACCCCTCTCTAGGCAGTAGATCTCTATACAGTCATGGACAGCGGATCTTCTGCATATGTTGTAGCCGTGTTTCCTCATATTCACGTATACAGCTACATCATCGTAGGATGATGGGATTACCAACGAGTAGCCGCATTTATCGTAAACCTCTTTGAGCATGTTCTCATATAGTAGGAAGATCTTTGAGAGGGGCCCGACTATGAAGAGGATATCAGATCTGCAGTTCGTCTCGCTAATAGTCCTCAGGGCCTTCTCACCCCTAGCGATCATGATTCTCACTCCTTGTTTCCTGCATCTGCAACCTCTATGTTCGCTCTCCATAGCACGGATCCCTCGATATGTTTAGGATAGCTTTTCTAAGCTCCTCCCTCGACGATAATCTCCGGCTGTTCTCAACAAAATACCTATGTTCTAAGCAATACTTCTCGATAATATTGGAGGGGCCTCTGACTATGAGTGGTATTCTTGTGTCTAGGATCACAGCCTCTAGGAGGAGATTCTCAGACCTGCATATCCTCGCAACAAGCCCGGGTTCTTTCGGCTCGACTCTATGGTAGGAGAGCACGTTAATAATATAGTCGTCGAAATCCACATCGTATCTATATATATTTACATGGATCTCGGCTATAACGCCGCAAAATCCCCATAATTCTCTATCATGATCGCTTACCACGTGTCCCTCGTATAGGAGTTTATAGAATATCATTGGATCTCTACATATATAGATCACACCGTTATTCCTACTCTCAAGAAACCTCCCTATAGAGGAGCCTCTATAAACCCTTATAATGAGCTTCCAATCCTCTCTTCTAAGCCCTAGAGGTGAGCAGTAGCTATAACCACTATTCCCGAGCCTGAGACAGAGTATTGCCTCCACAACTCTGCAGCCCTGCCAGAAGAGATCGCTGTTAAGAACCAAGGGGCCTCAAGATCTACTAGGAGTGGTGATATTTTAGCACATGGCAATATATTCTTAGGAGTATGTTTTTGGAAGACACATATGTGGAGATGTTCTCGAGGCAGATCCTTGTTGAGGGTATAGGGATAAGAGGGCAGAGGATACTGAGGGGGTCTAGGGTTGCTGTAGTTGGTGCTGGAGCCATAGGATCCAGCGTGGCTGAGCTTCTAGCCAGGGTTGGCGTGGGTTTCATAAGGATTATTGATAGAGATATAGTTGATCTATCTAATATTGCTAGATGCCACCTGCTAGACTATAGCGATTATGTGGAGAAAAAGCCCAAATCACTAGCGGTTGCTGAGAAGCTCTCCAAGATCAATCCCCACATATCTCTAGACCCAGTGATCGATAATATAGATTCTAGGAACGTTGTTAAATACCTAGGGGATGTAGATCTAGTGATAGACGGTCTAGATAACATGGAATCCAAGCAGCTTTTAAATGAGGCAGCAGTGATGCTGGGAAAACCCTATATCTATGTGGGCATCGAGGGTACATACGGCATGGTGATCCCAGTGATCCCCCGCACTACAGCATGCCTTAGATGTGTGGTGAGAGATATTATGGAGAGTGATAGAGGCTGCGGAGTTATTGGAACACATATCGTTGCTGTATCAATGGTATCCTCGCTAGCAGTATCTATAGCCATCAAGATCCTTTTGGGAAGACCTGTGGAGAGCAATATATATTATATAGACTCCTCTAAACCCGAGATCTCTGCTTTAAAGGCTATGAAGAGCCCTACATGCCCGGTATGCTCGCTAGGAAAATTCGAACTAGTATCGCTCTCACCTGTTACCACAGGATTGCGGGAGATCTGTGGGACTCCTGGGGCTTATATTGCGGAACCCTCGATCACAGAGGCGATAGATCCTAGTGAGTGGCATTACGAGGATCTGGGTTATGTGAAGCTATATAAAAACGACAAGAACTCAATAGAGATCTACGTGTTCAAGAACCACGCTATAGTGCTTAACAGAGGCGGTAAGGATCTTAAAGAAATATTTAAGACGAACATCGCAGGCAGAGGCGTTTGAAAAAGAATAGCTAGTATCTACCGCTTGTTGCTAGAGATAATAAGTATCGGAGAGCATTAACTCGGTATGCCGTCTAGGCATGGTGATCCCGCTATTACTGATGGTTCGTGTGTGAGCTTAGCGGTGTCTCTTATCACTATCCAGGGTTGGTATTGAAAGTGACTTGTAACAAAAATATCAAAGCTTATAAACCCTTCTTGATGTGTATCAAAAAGAAATAACCCCATTGGTCTAATATCTAGGGGTATAGTAAATGAATATAGCGGTTTTGGTAAAGCTATCTGTAGACACTTCATATATAAGGCTTGATCAGAGCAACAGGGTGCTTTTCAGCGAAATACCTCTTAAGGTGAGCGATATAGATAGAAATGCTGTTGAGGAGGCATTGAGGATCAAGCAACAGGGTCTTGCCAATAAGATTAGCTCTTTCTCGGTGCTAACGTGGGGGTCTAGTGATAAGAGGGTTGGCGAGGCTCAGAATTTGTTGAGAGAGGTTCTGGCTATGGGTGTTGATGAGTCGTATCTCTACGTAGATCCAGGGTTTGTGTATAGCCACCTCTACACAGCAAAGATTCTTGCAAGGATGATCAGAAAAGCCGGTGACTATGGCTTGATCCTAGCGGGCGAGGCAAGCATAGATGGCTATTCATCCCAGGTTCCCTGCAGAGTTGCTGAAGAGCTCGGTATCGCGTGTGTATCATATGCTAGAAGGATCGAGGTTAAGGAGGGTAGAGTGATCGTTGAGAGAGATCTTGAGGATTTCGTAGAAGTAGTGGGGGTAAAGCTCCCAGCGGTGGTTTCTGTGACGAGGGAGATAAACACACCGAGACTCCCAACACTGCTCCAGATAAGGGCTGCGATGAGGAAGCCTGTGAACATTATAAAGGCGAGCGATATAGGGTTAGATCCTATGAAGAAGATCCATGAGTTTGTTGCTGAGGGAGTGAAGATCCAGAGGAAGGGCGTTATCATAGAGGGTAAGACTGTTGATGAAAAGATAGAGAAGCTGTTAGAAGCACTTGCGAAAGAGGGTATCACACTCTATAGGGGGTGAGGGTGTTGAAGATCCTCTTGGCTGGGAGAATAGCGGAGGTTGCAGAGCTAACAGGGTTTATAGCACCGATTTCTAGTACTGCTGATATAAATGCACTGATCTTTGGAAAGCCTGGCGAGGATGAGATCCGCTCGCTAAGCGTCTCTAAAGCAATTGTAGCCGAGAACGCTGATCCTAGCTATGCAGACGACGTGGTAGAGGCTCTCAAAACAGTTCTTGGCAAGGAGGTCTATGACTATATAGTGCTTATAGCCACAAGGATCAATAAAGAAGCAGGAGCTAGAGTGGCGCAAACCGTAGGGGCGCCTGCTATAACAGAAGCTATAGGAGTGAGGCTAGAGGATGGAAGCCCTGTCTTTATAAGGAGCGTAATGGCTGGCAAGGCTGTTTCAAAAGAAACGTTATCGAGTCCTGCAGTGATCATGGTGGCGCCTGGGAGGAATAAGCCAGCCGATACTGGGAAGAGAGTGGGCGAGATCCAGAGGATCAGCATCTCTGGCAAGAGGTCTGTGGAGGTTATCGAGAGAAAGGGTAAAGAGAGAAAAGGGGTAAGGGTTGAGGACGCTGAGATCATAGTATCTGTTGGGAGGGGTTTTAAATCGAAAGAGGATCTATCTATGGCTTTCAAGCTAGCGGAGCTTATAGGAGCACAGGTTGGGTGTTCCAGACCAATAGCGGCTGATCTTAAGTGGCTCTCGGAGGAGCACTGGATAGGGTTATCGGGTAAGAAGGTCAGGCCAAAGCTATATATGGCGATAGGTATATCGGGGCAGCCGCAGCATCTTGCGGGGATAATGGACTCCAAGATCATTGTGGCTGTTAATAAAGATCCTGGGGCGCCTATATTTAAATACTCCGACTACGGTGTAGTAGAGGATCTATATGTATTTATACCAAAGCTGATGGAGAAGCTCTCCACGCAACAAAAGTGAGTTATTTCTAGATATTTTTTCTATAGCGCGTTTTTGTTCTACATAGTTATTGATGGCGGTGGTGTTCTCCTCTCTCTCCCAACATCCTCAGAGGCTCCTGACCTAGCCATTGTGAGCATTGTCAGAGGATTCACTTTACCCTCTCTAAGCATCTTATCAGCATACTCCCTGAACATCGATGTGTGCTTTATATCAAGCTCCAAGAGTGCTTGTAGCATGTTGAACGTAGCATTCCATACCTCCAGCAGGCTCTGCTTATCCAGGTTGGCTAGTATTAATGGGTCTTGTAGCCATTGATCAAAGGCTTTTATAGTTCTACTCATATGCTGGAAAGCCGCCCTTGTGGCTAGGATGAGCTCAAGTCTATCGAGCGCGTCTCCTTTCCTCTTTATCTCCTGATCAATGCTCTTGAACAGCTCCGCTGTTCTCTTCTGCATGTTTACCCATTCGTCTAGGTTGCTTAGGAAGTACTGAGCCATACGCATCTCCTCCCTCTAGTGAGAATTATCTTAGAAAAGTTATAAGCCATAATGATACAATGGATCGTTACTGGATCATTGATACTACACTTGTGAAACAAAAGACCAACGGCGAAACAGATAGTTATAAAATCATCAGCCATTTAGTCTTGTTATGTTGTTTATTAGGGGATCCACTCTCTATTCAACTATAATATCGGCTATCATTGCGTAGTGCCCTATTCCGCACAGCTCTGCACATACAACAGTGTATTTACCAGGCTTGTCAACCTTAACCCAGAGGGTGTTTATATAGCCGGGTATGGCGTCTATTTTTAAGCCTAGCTCGGGAACAAAGAATGCATGGGCAACATCTCTGCTGGTTATATCAAGCCTATAGAGCTTACCCTTCTCCAGATAGAGTGTTGATGACGAGCTTCCATTGGGGTATATGAATCTCCATCCGAATTGGTAGCTCTCAACCTTTATTACGGTATATGGCTCGCTAACCTGGGTACTCGGTGCCCAGAGTACTTGAAGTCCTTCTATGGATATGATTGCGAGGTATGCTAGTATGAGTGATGTGGCCACTATTGTTGCTATCTCGAGAACCTTGAAGATCTTGCTATGCTCGGTCATGCTAGAGCTCAGCCTCCTCACCCCTAGCCCTAAACCTTATTACGAAAAATATAAGTGTTCCGGCGAATATGCTGAAGACGGTCATAGCTAGTAGGAATGTTATCTGGTGGGCTGCATTGATGATCCTGGTTTGAGGTGAGAGATCAGGATCTCTAAACAGCCCCCAAGATCCTATATACATGCTTACTACGAATACAAACAAGATAGTCATAACCCATGCTAGGTAGTCCTTCGCGCTAAGGATCTTTCGCTGTTCCTGCAACAAAACCCCTGGTATGATAAGTTCTCCAAAAATATAAAACTATATAATAGGATCGGTAGGGAGGCTCTGGATACACCGTCTTCTTTATCATGTTTCCGGGATCCCGTTAGCTCAGGCTCTCCTTCGCTCTTTGGGCTAGCTTTTTGATATATATGGGGTTGATAGGTTTGGGGAATATTAGTGAGTACCCATCGATGTCTAGGGGTATTTATTGAGCTTTAGTTTTGAGGCGGATTGTTCTAGGTGTGGGTTTCTCCATACACGCCCTGGGTGGTGATTGGGGCTTGTTCCAAGCCGCCAGGTGATGATCTCTTAAACCTAGATGGAATCAACTACCTACTCCGTAGGGGCAGAGACACTGTGCCGGTAAAGTGGAAGTCCCTGGATAAAATCATGAATAAAAACAATCGGAATGAACATCCAGGGATAAACGGGTAATTATGGGGTTTGCTTTTTTATAAAAATAGGTGTCTCTTTACTGTGGTATTTGCAAGGGGCGGTCTCCTTTCGAGATTTAGGCATCTCTCGAAGAACTTCTCTTAGTCAATGCCTCTAGCTTTATACATTAGTATAGATTTTTATAGAGAGATATATTGAAATATTTAAGTTTCTGTGAGGCTGTTATAATAAAGGTGGGTGTACCAATGCATAGTGAGCACCATGGTGCAGAGGCGCATCACGAGCATGAGGAGCCTTTCTATAGGAGTATAAGGGGTATTTTGACCACAACGAATCATGCCAACATAGGGGTTATGTATATTGCTGTTGCGCTAATAAACCTGCTCCTTGCCGGTATCTCGGCATTCTTTATAAGGATGCAGCTAGCGGGAGTAGGTGTTGTGGATCCTGGGAGGTATTTGGCGGTAGTAACGTTGCATGGGACGCTTATGATCTTCTTTGTAGTGATGCCCTTCTTTGCTGGGATAGGTAACTATCTTATCCCCAAGATGGTTGGTGCGCCTGATCTCTACTGGCCTAAGATAAATGCTCTAGGGTTCTGGATGTTCGCGTCGAGCTCTATACTGATATGGCTAACCCTTCTGGATGCAGGGAACCTCCAGATAGGCTGGACAGGCTATGCCCCGCTATCTGTGAGGCTTCCAGGATTTTCAGTGGATCTCTGGGCCCTCAGCCTCTTCCTCGCGGGGATCTCGTCTATACTTGGTGCTGTTAACTTCTTCCTAACTGTTATGAGGCTTAGAAACCCAAGCCTAAAGATCTCGAGACTCCCGCTCTTCGTATGGTCATTCCTGGGCGCACAGCTAATAATACTCTACGCGCTACCTCCCTTCGGTATGGTGCTAGCGATGATCTTTCTCGAGAGGAATCTCGGACTCCCATTCTTCGATCCTAAGTATGGTGGTGATGCGATTCTCTACCAACACATATTCTGGTTCATGGGGCATCCAGAGGTATATGTTCTAGTCCTCCCAGCTATGGGGCTTGTTTCAGAGATCCTGCCGAGGATGGCTAGGAGACCGATATATGGTTATAAGGCAATAGCTGTGTCATCTATAATGATCGTGACAATGAGTTTCTTCGTATGGGCTCACCACATGTTCACAACGGGGCTGGGTTTACTGGTCCTAACACCATTCATGATAGCAACAATGGCTGTAGCCATACCGTCGGGGATCAAGGTCTTTAACTGGATAGCAACCCTCTATAACTCGAGGATATGGCTTAGGACACCCATGCTCTACGTACTCGGCTTCCTAGCGTTCTTCATAATAGGGGGTATAACAGGTGTGTTCTTCCCCGTGATCCCGGTCAATATACCATACCAGGATACATACTTTGTTCTAGGTCACTTCCACTATGTGGTCAATGCTATATTCATGGCAATAGCAGCGGCTCTATTCTACTACTTCCCACACATGACGGGTAAGATGTATAGCGAGACTCTGGGTAGGCTGAGCGCTATTCTATACACAATAGGTGGTGCTATAACCTATACAGCAATGCTCTCCCTAGGCTATCTAGGAATGCCTAGAAGATACTACCAACCCCCACCGATCCCTGGGATGGAGTTCTACCATCAGCTAGCCACCGCAGGCTCGATTATACTCGCAATAGGTACTCTTCTAATATACGTAGCCATTATTCATGGTCTTATATGGGGTAGGCCTGTTAAGAATAGAAACGATCCATGGGCGGCTGCCAAAATAGGCCAGCCAGACTTCCACCCAGCTGCACATACAGACGGCTCCGGGCTGCTCCACTACAGCCCCCACCCATGGATGTCTATCACAGGGATAGCGTCAGCATTACCTCTGGTGGGTGTTATGTTCATTATAAAGTGGGGCGACTGGATCGTAGGGTCGCTAATGCTTGCCATATTCATAGGTATAGTTCTTGCGTGGGCTTATTCAGAGTATTTTGCAAGGCCTAGAAGTGCTAATGGAGCCCTAGCAGGGCTTCTAGATCTTAGGCCCTGGAGCTCGAGGCTGGGGGCATTGGGACATGATCCAATGCTTGCAGTGGCTCTAATCATATTCTCTGAGGTATTCCTCTTCGGGACATTGATAGCTTCTTACTTCTACTACTGGTTTAGAAACCCATCATGGCCTCCCCCCGGGACGCCTCATCTAGATACCTTGGTGCCCATCATAAACACGGTGATCCTGCTGAGCAGCGGTGCAGTGATGCATCTTGGATATAGTTACTTCAAGAGGGGAGATATTGAGAGCTTTAGAAGCCTCGCCGTGGTAACGATAATCCTGGGGTCTGTATTCCTCGCTGGACAGGTAGTAGAGTATGTGAGATCAGGGATGTCCCCATGGCTTAACCCATTCGCAGCAACGTTCTATAGCCTTACAAGCACCCACGGACTCCACGTGATCATGGGCTTGATAGCCATATCCCTCCTAATAGTGAGATCCTATAACGGTACGCTTCCAACCAACGAGAGAGGGAATTCGGTGGTAGAGGCTGTAACCGTATATTGGCACTTCGTAGACCTGATATGGATTGTGCTTGTAACCATACTCTACCTACTCCCATTCGGACTACCAGTACTTGGAGCATAGTTTTAGCATTATGCGGTGTTTTTATCCTACTGAGCATAGCTATTTTGGTGCCTGGTATTTCTGGGAAGAGGATAATATTCCACGAGCTATTAACACCTGAGGAGGCTCTTGAGAGGATATATAGATATGTTGGCCTAGAGCCCCTAGGCGTTGAGGAGGTGTCGATAGATGAGAGTTATGGTAGGGTTCTTGCTGAGGATATATATTCAGCTATAGATGTCCCGCCGTTTGACAGATCCACCATGGATGGGTATGCAGTGAGATCCGAGGATCTATTTGGCGTTAATGAAACAAACCCTGCGAGATTGAGGGTTGTGGGGAGAATAGATCCTGGAGAGCCTCCATCACGAGCTATAGGGCCTGGAGAGGCTATCGAGATCTCAACGGGAGCACCAATACCACCTGGAGCCGATGCTGTCCTCATGGTGGAATATACTAAAAGAGCTGGCGACTGGGTTGAAGCATACAGATCGGTAACCCCTGGAGAGAATATAATGTCAGCTGGAGCTGACATATCTCTAGGCGAGCTCTCTCTCAGAAAATGCACCATGATAGGTGCTAGAGAGGTAGGGGTTCTTGCAGCCATGGGGATCTCGAGGGTTAAGGTCTATAAGAAGCCCAGGGTAGCTGTGATCTCCACGGGCTACGAGCTAGCTCCTCCAGGGGTTCCGCTAAGGCTGGGAGAGATCTATGATGTTAACTCCTACACTATAAGCCATGCATTAAGAGAAATAGGGGCTGAGCCTGTGAGGCTCGGCATAGTGAGAGACGATCCCGAGGAGATCGCTGCGATGGTGTTAAGTGGTCTCGCCCATCATGATATGGTGATCCTTTCTGGAGGTACATCGGCCGGGCTATCTGATATAACATATAGGGTTCTCTCCGAGATCGGGCCCCCTGGGATCATAGTCCACGGGCTTAAGGTTAAGCCGGGGAAGCCTACTGTTATAGCTATTTCTAGGGAGGGTAAGCTCGTTATAGGGCTTCCTGGGTATCCGAGTTCCGCCCTCATGATCTTTGATCTTATAGTGAGGCCTCTGCTATGTAGAATGCTCTGCATCTCGATCGAGAAACCTAGTGTGAGGGCCAGGCTTGCTATGAGGGTTGAGGGGGCTAGGGGTAGGAGGCATCTTCTCCCTGTAGGTCTTATCGATACGGGAAGCTATATTGCTGCATACCCGCTTCCATCGGAATCTGGCGCTATAACCACGCTGGCATATGCCGATGGATATATAGTGATCCCCGAGAACATGGAGTTCGCTGTAGAGGGTGAGGAGTTCGATGTCCACCTCTTCTCCCACAGATATAGACCCGCGGATCTCTATATAGTTGGGAGCCACGATCTAGGCCTCGATAGACTGATCCCAATGCTAGGCGGAGTAAGGGTTAAGGCTATAAATGCCGGCTCTATAGGCGGTGTGATCGCTGTATCTAAGGGGGAAGCCGATATAGCCGGAATCCATATTATAGATGAGAATACAGCCGAGTATAACATACCATTCCTAGAGAGATACGGCGTGAGGAACGCTATCCTCTTCAGGGGCTATATGAGGGAGCAGGGTCTAATAGTTCCTAAGGGAAACCCGCACGGCGTTAGGGGTGTTGAGGATATAATAGATAAGGGTCTCAGGATGGTTAACAGGCCGAGGAATACTGGGACACGTGTCCTCCTAGACCTAGTGCTCAAGAGAATAGCAGCTAGCAGGGGTGTTGGTTTTGACAAGCTGGTCTCGTCTATAAAGGGTTATTATTATGAGGTGAGAACCCACACAGCTGTTGCTGCTGCAGTAGCCCAGGGTAGGGCTGATGTGGGTGTAGGGATCAGGGCTGCTGCTGAGATGTATGGGTTGGATTTTATAGGGCTGGGTTGGGAGAACTACGACTTCCTTGTATCGTCTAAGAGGCTTGAGAAAAAAGCGGTCAGGATATTCCTTGATACGCTTAGGAGTGATGGGTTTAAAAAACAGGTCTCATCGATCCCTGGCTATATGGTTCCAAAAGATCTAGGCGAGGCTGTGTGGAGCTCTCTGGGATAGCCTCGTATTCTCTTAACATGTGTTAGCGGGATAAGACCCCTGATCTTCTCACCCCTCCTGAGGTTAACAACAAGAGTGACTCCCAGGATTATCGCTGCCGCTACTCCGCTGTATAGAGGCCCCCTCATTGATACTGCTATGGGTATGCCGGGCCTTGCTAGGGCCACCACCATGTCTGAGGAAGCCCTCCCGGTTGTTATTGCGACAGATCTATCTAGGTTGAGGGTGTGCTTGATCCCGGCTCCTATTATTTTTAATATCGATGAATGCCTGCTGCTATCGTGGGCTATGATAGCCTTCCCCGATTCTAGGTCGTATAGCCCGCTTGTATGAGACGCTATCCCCATGGTAACCGAGGTTGTCTTAGCATTGAAGTCTGAGAATATCTCTACCAGGTTTTTCCAATCTATGGTGAAGTTCGAGGATACATAGACTCCTTGCTTCACTAGTATTGAGCAATCCTCTATATAGATCTTATTCACCTCAACATCTTTGGCAAGCCTGACATAGATCCTTTTTCTCTTCAGATCTATATCTATATCCTCTATATCGTCAATAGATCCTATTAATCCGTCCCTCACAAGACTCCCTATAACTGTATACTCGATGCCGGAGGGCATTGTAAATAGCGTTGTGTATTGTTTATCGTTAACATATACGTCGAACCTCTCATCTACTGCTATTGGTATCTCCATATAGCTATCAACACTAGCCTCGATCTCTATGTAGTGGAACAAAAAGATCACCTGGAATGAGGGGGTTTTAAAAATTACTCTCCCGGTATCTCTTTTCTACCCAGGATCTTTCTTATATATAGGGGCATGTGCTTCTCAGCCCACTCTATAGGAATCATCCCGTTGGTGAACATAGCCTTGAGCAGAGGTATATTGGTTGGGTGTATAACGGCAAATATATGGGCTAGTGTGAATAGCACGCTCAGGTAGAAGCCTATGTCGTGGATTAGAAGCATTATTCTATGCTGGTCAGGGGTTAGGTTTAGATATATTATTGCTGCACCGCTACCCCCCACCATGATGAAGGCTATCACAAGCACTATTGTTAAGTAGGAGACGAGCACGTTATGTCTATCTAGGTTCTCCTCTATATCCTCTGGCAATGGCTTGCCGAAGGCGTAGTGGTTAGTGAGGGCCACAGCCTCTCTGATCTGCTGTTTTATAGGTTTTCTAAGGGGGTCGAAGACCCTTATCTTCCTAGCAGCCACCAGGTAGACCCCATATGTTATTAATAGGGCTCCCCATAGAGGGCCTATAAACCTATGTATTGCCCTAGCAACCTGGGCTCCAACCGTTATCGCCCCGGTATCCTGGCTAAGGCCTAGGAGGGGTGCTAGTGGAGCACCTATTGGGTATATTATCCATGCGAATGTCTCTATAGATAGCAATACTATCCCTGTCAGGACTAGGAGTGTGAAGAACACGAGGTTTAGTGTGTGGGATATTCTAGCACCCATGCTCAGTATCTCTATCTCATCCTTCTTCTCCTTCTCTTCCAATGGAACCACCTACTCGCCCCCAGACCCCTTGTCCTGCTTCTTCTCCTTCGTCTTTTTAGATCCTGTCTTTTTCATCCTATCCCTACGCCATGCTGCAACGCCTAGCGCGAACACAGCAGCCGCTATGATCCCTACCCCTGGTATGCTTATTGATTTCAGAGACTCTCTAAGGGATTCTGCGTTCACTACAGCTTTTTCTGGGAATTGCTTCTTGAAGGCCTGGGATGCCTTGTCGCTCGATAGAGCGAAGACCCATCTAACCCTGCCTCCAACATAGCTATCAACATCAAGTCCATAGACCTCTTTACCCTTAGCCTTCATATCGTTGGCAAGCTTAACAACGTTATCCATAGATGTGAAGGTGAAAACATTAGCAGGGCATACCTCAACACATGCTGGAGCCTTGCCATTCTGAACCCTGTCTACACAGAAGGTGCATTTATAGTACTTACCATCAGAACCCCTCTTGGGGACATCGTAGGGGCATGCGTCTGCACAATACCCGCAGCCAATACACTCACTAGCCTCGATAACAACAGCCCCCTCCGGGCTCACCTTTATAGCCCCTACGGGGCACGCCCTGGCACACGGTGCTGTCGCGCAGTGGAGACAGTTATATGGTATTGGAACCATCTCTACGGCATCGCTTATCTTCACTGTAGCTCCTTCAAAGCTCAGGATCTTCTCCCTTGTTATTTCGTGGAACATAACGACCTTCCAGGCATTTGCCATAAGCGTTGGTGGGTTAGTGAACGTGGGGCTGAAGCTCGTCTTAGGAGGTGCTCTCCCATTCCACTCCTGACAAGCGACCTGGCATGCTCTGCAGCCTATGCAGTTATCCACGTTAACCAGAACCGCTATACCGCTATCCTTGCTTGGGAAATCCATCTTAACCATGGATCATCACCCCACCCTCCTGACAAAACCTATCCAAGCCTTAGACTCCTGGATCGTTGTAACCACATCACCAACATCAGGGTTGAGGAAGTTGCTCTGCGGACCCGTAGTCCTTCCCTGGAAGCTGAACGACCATATCAGGTTAACAACAGGGAGATCTTTGTTATTAACCCTTAGATAAGCCTCGCCCCTGGTAACATAAGCCCTAAGCCTCACAGTACCTCTAGCAGTGACTATCTCAACATATTCTCCAGGCCTTATCCCCAGCTTTGATGCGAGCTTCTCTGGGATGTAGGCGAAGGGCTCTGGTACTAGTTGTGATAGCAATGGTACGTTTCTAGTCATAGCCCCGCTGTGGAACATCTCTGTAAGCCTGTTAGTCGTGATCACCACAAGCTCTCCACTCTCTCCCTTAAGCTCGCTTGGAATGAGAGCCAGCCCAACCGGTTTTCCAGCCACGATGCTCGGCTGATCCTTAAGAACCTTGACATTGTGCGGGTTAAGCCAGGCGAGTGTTGGGTATTTTATAGCAAGCTCGGGGTCTGGCGATTCAGCAGGTTCTGTGTGTATTGGGTACTGGAAGTTATAGCCAGGATACCAACCCTTCATCTCATCGATCACCTTTAAAGTGGCCTCTTTCAAGCTCCCAGTCTGCTGGTAGTAAGCCTGGAGCTTCTGTCTGAACTCCTCGTATTTAGGCTTATATTTAGCCCAACCATCTCCTGGGAAGAACGGTCTCTTTACGAGAGCCTTCATACTAGCGGTCTGCTCATCCCAGTATAGGGTATCGTTAGCCCAGAGGTATCGCATCCCTGTAAGGGATGCGAACTCACTGTATGAAACAACCCTTACACTCCCTGCATCCTGGATTGCGAAGCTTTTATCAGGGAATTCGAGAGTACCTGTTCTTATAAACTTCATTATGTCCGCACCTCCCCATAGATCTGAGATGCCGCTAAGCCTCCTCTTAAAGGCCCTTGGCTCCCAGAAGTTATGTCCTGGTATGAATGCAGGTCTATACTCACCGGTATACTCATCTATCCACTCACCAGTCTCTCCAGTAGCAACCCATTCTTTGCCAGCTGCTGTGAACCTATAGCTGGTTCCCAGGACCGCTACTAACGAGTCGTAGTTATAGAGATACCTCACATTCTGAGGCCATGACCATCCCCAGTTCTTATATACTTCAAAGGCTTTGCTAAAGAGTCCATCGATTTCGCCTTCCTTCCTTAAAGTCGAGATTCTCCTCATAGTTGTAAACTCATCCTTAACAGGGTTATAGATCCCATCGTAGATCATGACTGAGTAGTTTATCTCCTTAGTAATGATCCTCGGATTAGCCTCAGCCTCTATAGGGCCTATCGGTGTAGCGTTCCCAACACCTCCAGTACAGTCCCATGAGGCGCTTGGATCGAGACTCCTCTCGTAGAGGTCAATAACCCTGCTCCCAGCCTTAAGCTTTACCCTCTCAACCCTCTTACCATAAGCCTGGCTTGGAATAACTATCACGCCAGCTCTCTCGAGATATCTATACAGCTTCGGAATAATCCAGTACTCCGGACGTGAGAGACCCTTAGGCTCAAGCGCCTTGAAGCTCCACTGAATAACCCTATTACCATCTGTCCTAGTACCCTCTTTCTCGGCGAAAGCAGCAGCCGGGAGGAGCACGTCTGCGAACCATGCGGTCTCTGTTTCGAATATATCGCTGACTACCAAGAGATCTAGTGATGCAAGGGCAGCCCAGATGATCTTAGCGTTGGGGTTGGTTACAGCAGGGTTCTCGCCAAATATAAATGCAGCCCTTATCTCCTTATCAAGAACCCTTCTGGGGAACACTACCTCTGTGCTTCCAGTTCCAAAGTGGAAGTCACATATAACAACACCGTTAACAGGATCATCCTCGGGATCTGTTCCACAGAACATACCCCAGAGTAGCTCAAACCTCCTCCACCCATAGAACTTGAATACCTGAAGCACCTTGTTAAGATCGGCTGATCCTTTCTTAGCACTCGCCTGGAGGGCTGGGAACGATTTTAAGGCCCACTCAGGAACCTCCCAGCTCCAAGCATCAGGCATCCCCTGGAGTTTCCAGTCTTGGTAGAGCCTAACCTCTGCAACATTCACCGGGTGCCCGTGATACCCAGGCAAAGCCTCTATACCAGAGCCTTGGACATCGTTAGCCCCTTGGACGTTGCTGTGTCCTCTGAATGGGTGTGTTCCTCCTCCTGGGAAGCCTACGTTTCCTAGTAGTAGTTGGACTATAGCCGCTGATCTAATAATATTTATTGTTGCGTTTGTATGTTGTGTGAAGCCCATAGCCCACTGTATGATCCCGTGCTTCCTATGGTTTGTAGCAACACCACTCCTCTCAACAAAGATCCTAGCAACACTCCTCAAAAGATCAACAGGAACGCCAGAGATCCTCGAAACCTCCTCAGCATTATACTGCGAGACCAGATCTTTTAGCTCATTAAGATCATCTTGATTAATATTCCATCTATTCATGAGCCTCTTGAACTCATCAAGCTGATCTATAGGCGGGTTCCTCTCGAAGAACGCATAGTAGAGGATATAGAGCAGGATCGCGGCATCGCTGCCAGACCTGAATGGAACCCATATATCAGAGACCATCGCGGTCCTAGATAGCCTAGGATCGAATGTTATGAATACAGTCCCCCTCTCCCTCTTACCCTTCCAGAAGTACCAGAACGATAGGGGATGATTCTCCGCAGGGCTTGAGAAGAAGAGAACAACATCCGCCGAGGCCACATCCTCTATACTTGCTGTCTCAGCACCCCAGCCGTAGGTTACGGCCAGGGAGGTTACGGTCGAGCTGTGGCATTTCCTAAACTGCGAATCCATATTAGCAGTGCCAAGAAATACCGCTAGCTTCTTACTTAGAAACGCCTCCTCGTTGAGGAGTATCGAGGATCCTATAACCTGTACAGGAACCTGGGATCCCAGGTAGTAGTAACCATCCTTCTGCTTTGGTGCTCCTGTGCTAGCCCTCCATTCGCTAAGGATTCTTGAGAGCTTCTCAGCTATATATCTGAACGCCTCATCCCATGATACAACCCTCCATCTAGGTGGGTATTTCTTTACTATGGCTACAAGCTCATCCCAATTCTTAGCACTAAGGATCTCCTCAACAGGCGGTTTCGGCCCCGTCCTGATCATTGGGTAGAGAACCCTGAGATCGTTCTCAACAAGCTGGAACGCTGCTTCTCCCTTGGGGCATAAAGCCCCCCAGTTTATGTAGGAGTCAGGCGAGCCGGCTGTCCAGATAACCTTATCGCCTACTGTGTAGAAGTCAATGCTACAACCCATGGAGCAGTATGGGCATATGACTGGGGTCACCTTAGCCTTTATAACATCGGTCTTACCACCGATTTCGCCGAGAACCCATCTTGTTTTCCATGACTTATACGGGACGGGCGACTCGGCCTCTGCTAAAGCTGCTGCTGAGAGGGCGAGGGCTGTGGAGGCTATTGATGCTAGTTTTAAGAAGGCTCTTCTAGATCTATCAACTCCCGAGCCATTGCTCACCCTATCACCCCGGCGGGCATGAGGAGCAATCCTCCTTAGCCTTATCATCTTGTGAGAGAATGATCGCTGCTGGCTTTCCCTTCTCCCTCTTACCCATGAGCTTCTTAAGTGTGAGGCATGTGTAATCCTCTGTCTCTTCATGTATGCTTGTAAGCCCGTCGATGAATTCTGGGAGTAAGGAGTATTCGTTCATTAGATGCTTCTTAAGCTCTTCAACTCTTTTCTCATAACTATCACTCATTTTGGTCACCCTGTGTTATCCTTTTTTATTACCTACAGGGGTTTATAAATTTATATGCTCTATTATAAATGTGTATCTATTCTATGCGTTTTAATACACTATTTTAACCTAGATGTTAATGTCTCTGTATATCATATCAAGCAGTGCCTCTGCTATATATTTCTCAAATATATTGCTTGAGTCTTGAAGAGCATATGCGGCCAGCATGTAAGCACCCTTACTTAGATAGATCTTGAGCTCTTCATAGGGATCCCCTGTCTCTATAGTCCACCACAGACTCCCCCTAAGCCTCTCTCTAGGGATCCCTGATAGATCCTTCACATCGAAGTCCCGAATAATCTCGATGTCACCATTAATAGGTCCCTCCGGGTAAGAGGCTGCTTTACCAATATCGCTCCTCCTATTTATATTAATAATAACCATTGGATCGTAGCCGTGTTTCTTTATATCTATAAGCTGCACCTTTGGAGCCCCTCTATGGAGATCCGCGATCCTCGCCCTCCCAAGACCCCTCAGCCTCTCAAGAACAGCTATAGCGCTATCCCTCACAACAGCAATAACAGCTGTCTCAACAAGACCGTTTGGGAGTACTGGTGACACTACGTCGAAACCCCCTGTCCGTCTGATCATATGTCTGAGAAGATCTGCAGAGATATACGGCATATCAACTGGGACAGCTACAGCTATATCGCTTTGACAAGCATATAGAGCCGAGAGCAGCCCGGAGAGAGGGCCCACGAGGCCTTCTGTATCCTTCACAAAGACAGCATCCCCGACAACATCTCTATAAACCCTAGCCCTATCAAGAGAGCCTGATGCTATTATCACGTGGTTCGAGATCTTCCTCAACTCCCTATAGATCCTTAGGATCATGGGGATCCCGTCTATGGGGAAGAGAGCCTTATCAACCCACGCCTCCCCAGGGCTCTGGAATCTCCTAGACATACCGCCACTCAGGATTATCCCGCAGACCATATAGCCCACGATAAATGCTCCTCCCAGGTGATAAGCATTGGGCTTGAAAGCTCAATAAGCCTCTATGCTATACATATCTGAAAGGGGATCTCTATTAAGGGCTTTAAGCAGCTCGCACAACTCGACGAGGCTATAAAGGGCGCCCTTAGTAGTATAAGCCATAAGCCAGGGATCATCGAGGTAGGATTATCCGAAGCCCTGGGGAAACACCTAGCCGAGGATATAGTAGCAGAGATCGATGTTCCCCCCTTCGATAGAGCTGTTGTTGACGGATATGCTGTGAGAAGTAGGGATACGTTTGGAGCCTCTCCGAGAAACCCAGCTATCCTCAGGCTGAAGGGTATTGTGAGCATCGGCTCAAGGGTTGGTGAGCACGAGGTGTTTGAGGGAGAAGCCTTCGAGATCCAGACGGGGGCTCCTCTACCGAGGGGGGCTGATGCCATTGTGATGTATGAGAATACAAGGAGGGTTGGTGATCAGTATGTCGAGATCTATGCACCAGTCCCCCCTATGGGGAACGTTTCTAGAAGGGGTGAGGATGTAAAGGCTGGTGATAAGATCTTTTCAAGGGGGCGTAGGCTCCAGCCATGGGATCTTGGTGTGATAGCCTCTCTAGGGATATCGAGGGTAAAGATCTACAGGCTTGTCGTGTCAATAATATGCACTGGCAACGAGCTTATCGAGGTTGAGGATTTCGATAGGAGGGGCTATGAAGAGAGAGGGACTATTGTGAACAGCACGAGGCATGCTATAGAGGGGCTTGTGAGGAGCATGGGCTTCGAGGCAGTATATATGGGGGTTGTTAGGGATAATGAGGAGGAGATATACACATCGATCCTCAAGGCGCTTGAGAAAAGCGACGCGGTTATAACAACAGGAGGAATCTCAGTCGGCTCTTCCGATAACACTATAAAGGCTGTTATGAGGCTTGAACCGGAATATATGGTGCACGGCATAGCTATAAGGCCTGGGAGACCCACAAGCATAGCTGTGGTGAGGGGCAAGCCGATCATAATGCTAAGCGGCTTCCCAGTAGCAGCCATAACCGGGTTCGAGGCTCTAGCCAGGCCTATTCTACTAAACATGGTGGGGGCCGAGGATGAGCCGAGACCTGTGGTGAGAGGGATCCTTACCAGGAGGGTCTCTACCCCCATTAACACCAGATCCTTCGTCAGAGTGAGGATCTATAGGGGTGGTGATGGGAAGATATATATAGAGCCTCTAGCGCTCACGGGAAGCGGTATTCTGAGCACTCTCGTGAGGGGTAATGGGATACTGGTTGTTCCAGAGAATAGGGAGGGTTATGACGAGGGTGAAGAGGTTGAGGCGATACTGCTTAGAGGTATAGAGGAATAAGAGGATCTCTATTCTACTCAGCCTTGATCGATGAGAGCTTTCTCCTCACAATCTCGGAGACGATCTTACCATCAACCCTGCCCCTCAGGATCTCCATAACCCTTCCCATCACATAGCCATAAGCCTTATCACCCCTCTTAGCCACTTCTTGTCTGTTCTTCTCTATAAAGTCCTCCACGATCCTCTCAACCTCTTCGCTAGATAGCTTCCTAATACCTAGATCCTCTATAGCTTTGGAGGGCCTCACCCTCTTCTCACACACATACCTAATAATATCGGGGATAGCTTCCTTGGAGAACATGTCTTTGGATAGGAGTTCAAAGATCTCTCCGAGGGTTTCTTCTGAGAGGGAATCTGTATCGACACCCTCAGCCCTTAGGGATTTTAATGTGTTGATAAGTGTGGAGGCTATTAGGGAGGGCTGGACATTACCCCTATATTTTGAGACAAGCTCTTCATATAGGGGTAGGTATCTCGATCTTATAACCTGCTCGGCGAGCTCCCTACTAAGCCCGTGATCCTCTATGAATCTCTTCATCTTGGCCTCAAGAGGTTCTGGGACATATTTATCAGCCTCTCTTAAGAGCTCATCCGTGATCCTTAGTGGAGGTATGTCTGTCTCTGGATACATCCTCGCAGACCCTGGCTGTGGCCTCATATAATGCGTAGTCCCATCCTCATTAGCAGCCCTGGTCTCTCTGGGGACGCCTTCGAAGGCCATTTTGATCCTCTCTATAACCATCTTGAAGGCTTTTAGAACCTTCTCCTTCTGATCAGCTATAATTATGAAGGCGTCTTTCTCCATATCGAGGCTGAGGGATCCGTAGATCTTCTTGAGGAGAGCCTCATCGATACCGTATCCAGGGAGCTCGTCGCTGTGTATTAAACCCCTAACCCCTCCCCACTGTCTGGCATAGTCGGCTAGCTCTGTGCCAAACCTCCTCCCAGGCCCTAGATCCCAGCCTAAGAGGCCCTTAAACCCTCTGAGTGGTAGGAGCATGGCAACGCCTCCTCTCTCTATAACGGATCTTAAGAGTTTGCTCCCACTTTCTCTAAGCATGCTGCTTACATCTACCAACATCTCCTCAGAGATCCCGTTCTTATCGAGACCTCTTCTCATGATCTCGCTTCTCAGCTGGAGGAGTCTGTACTGCCTATAGGCTTCATACTCAACCACTTTTGATATTAGTTCGAGCCTCTGGACGCCTTTGATCTCTATTTTAGAGCCACCCTTTATAGAGATATTTAGATCCTGTCTAATCGTTCCAAGCCCTCTCTTAACCTTGCCAGTGAGCCTCAGGATCATACCGATCTTGTAGGCAACCCTCTCAGCCTGCTCAGGGCTATGTATGTCAGGACCTGTCGAGATCTCTATCAAGGGGATTCCGAGTCTGTCGAGGCAGTAGATAACAGTACCATCTTCTTCCCCAAGCTTTCTAGCAGAGTCCTCCTCGAGCGTTACACTCTGGATCCTGACAACCCCTTCCTCATCATCAATATACCCCCCGAGGGCTATGACAGCTGTTCTCTGGAAACCACTGGTATTGGAGCCATCGACAACTATTTTTCTCATCACATGGATCTCGTCTACGTGTGATGCGTGGAGGGCTTTGGCTATTGCTAGGGCTATGATCACGGCCTCCCTATTGATCGGGTGGGGAGGTTCTTCGTCAAGCTCGACAAGGCATGTCACCTCGGGGGGAGCGAGGTATTTGAATAGCCTTCCCCTCTGGTACTCGAATAGAGCCGCGGGATCTATCTCTCCAAGCTCGCTCCTACTAGCCCTAAGCCTCCTAATAATAACAGGAGATCCTTCAGGGTTATCTACAATCCTTGCTGGGCAGTTGCAGAAAAGCTTGGTTTCTGTATCAAGCTGCTGGTGTATCTCGAGACCCACTATTAAGCCGAGCTCCTTATAGTCAAGCCTATACATAATCCTCCTCCCAATCTATCTCTCTACTAGTGCTTATTTACTAGACCATAGCTATGTATCCAGGCTAATCATAGCTATTAGGCTCTCCCCAATGTTAAGTATAGCTTTGAGAGCATCTCCGCTCGATCGCTTCTTCTAACAAGACCAGTGCCTATTAGGCAGGCGTCGGCGCCCGACTCTCTAGCCATCCATATATCATCTAGATCCTTCATACCGCTCTCGGCAACTATTAATAGGTCTGGATATTCCTTCTTAGCGTATTTAATGATTCCCAGCATGTTATTCACACTCACCTCCAATGTCTCTAGATCCCTTGAATTCACACCAACAATCCTTGGTGATAGTGTTCTCATAACAGTGTCTAGGGTATCTATGCTGCCCACCTCGACCAGGGGTTCTAAACCTAGTGATTCTGAATAGGTATAAAGATCTCTGAGCTCTACGGGATCGAGCGCCTCGGCTATTAGAAGCGCTGAGGAGGCACCGGCATTCTTGTAAATATCGATCTGATCTTTATAGAACACGAAACCCTTAGCAAGGATAGGACCGCTCCACCCAAGACGCCTCAGCATGCCGATATATTCTGGAGATCCTGAGAACCACTCCCTCTCAACTATGACCGAGAAGCCGGCTACATAGCTCTGGAGCTGGTAGTAGTAATCCCTTATATCGATGCCTAGATCTATTATGCCTGTTGGCGATGCCCTCTTATACTCAGCTATAATAGCTATCCCCCTCTCCCTCCTCCACCTAGCCACCTCGCTAGAGAGGCTGGCTGTATAGGCTTTGATTGGCTCGTCATCATTAGCTGCTAGGGAGAAGATCCCTATTCTTCTCCACCTATCCCTCACATCACTCAGAAAACCCATAATACTCTACCTCCTAGCTATGTCGAGGAAAGCACCAAGGATCTTTCTACCCACCTGTGTCCCAACGCTCTCAGGATGGAACTGAACTCCGAAGAGTGGGTATGTGGTGTGATGGATCCCCATGATCTCGTTATCATCGAGGCTTATAGAATCGATAACAAGGGTTGGGGGAGGGTTGTCGATAACATAGCTATGATACCTCATGGCTTCGAAAACCTCTGGCAGATCTCTGTAGAGCTGTCCTCCGAAATGCCTGATCCTGCTTGTCTTTCCATGATAGATCTTCCTTGCCTTCCTGATCGTCGCGCCCATCGCGAGGCCTATGATCTGGTGTCCCAGACATACACCCAGTATTGGTTTCTCTTTATAGAATTTCTCGACAACGATCCTGCTATACCCGATATCCTCAGCCTTCCTAGGATCTCCGGGGCCTGGTGATATTATTATTGCCTCGGGATCTAGTTTTAAGATCTTCTCTGGGTCTGCTTGATCATTCCTGAGTATATGTATCTCCTTGCTAGAGATACTCCTTATGATCTGGTAGATGTTATATACAAAGCTATCATAGTTATCTATTATGATGATCATCGATCTCCCCCTAGGAGCCTCTCTATTATCGACATCTTATTCTCTGTCTCAATATACTCATCACGGGGCTTAGAATCTATAACGATCCCCGCTCCTGCTTGGAGCCTTAAGCGTTCCCTGTGGAAAACAGCAGTCCTGATCGTTATTGCGAAGTTCATATAGAGATCCTCTATATAGCCGATAGCACCAGCATAGATCCCCCTGGGTGTTCCCTCGAAAGCAGATATCAACCACATAGCCCTATGCTTAGGAGCACCGGTTACTGTTCCAGCTGGGAAGAGGGATCTGAACGCCTCGAAGGATTCATCAAAGCTTCTCAGAGACCCCCTAACCCTGCTCACGAGATGGATAACGTTGGGGAGGATCTGGGGGAACATGAGTCTCGAGACTTTTACAGATCCTGGGATACAGATCCTTCCGAGATCGTTTCTAGCAAGATCAACAAGCATCATATGCTCAGCCCTCTCCTTAGCGTTTGACAAGAGCCTCATATAGATCTCTCTATCCATACCCCTAACCCTCCTCCTAGTACCGGCTACTGGGAACGTATCCACTGTATTGCCTCTAGCCACTATAAGGGGCTCCGGGCTTGCACCAACAACCCAGAGATCCCCGGATCTGATGACATATAGATAGGGATTCCCCTCAACATTCGCCGAGAGTTTCTTATAGAGGTGGAGAGGATCCCCAGAATACCTATAGATCTTATACCTAGAGAGCACTATCTGGAACACCTCGCCATCGTGTATCCTTTCCTTAGCCCTCTCAACAAGATCCATGAATGCTCTCTCATCATGAGAGACCAGCTCTAACTCCGCCTCGAGAGCCCTGCTTTTATTCCCATATATTTTCGAATAACTCGATCCCCAGGGAGAGGCTAGCTCCGCATAGCCACTGCATAGATCTATAGAGACATAGGTCTCCGGGACCATGAATAGCGCGAGGGGATAGCGGTCATCAATATTAATCGAGCCTAGGCTTTTCTCGACATATACTAATGACTCGTAGGATACGAGGCCGAGGATCGGTATGCCTCTCCTAACCCTCCTCACATACCTGCTAATAGCAGCGAGATCTGCAAATGGATCTCCCGTGATAGCTATCTCTCCAGACCCTCTCCCCTCAATAATAGCCCCGGTTCTCCTAAGCTCATACAAGATCCTGGGTTTCAGCACTGCTATAAGCCTCCCACACCCCCTCTCGTAAGCTCCAGAGTAGTAGAATACACCGAAGCTATCCCCGCCCAAGAGACCCTCGATCTTCTGGGCGCTCTCGGCAAGACTATATCTAGGTATTACACCCAAACCCATGGCTATATAACCCCCGCAGCTTCTATGAGCTTTCTAACAAGCATGGGATCCTTCTTTCCGAAAGAGGTCTCAACACCGCTGCTCACATCTATCACATCAGGCCTCACAGGCTTGAGGTTAGAGATATTGTTGGGCGTTATGCCGCCAGCTACGCCGCAGGGTCTATAGGATCTACATGCTGCTGTGTAAACACTTATTGGGAGCTTTAGCCCCGAGGCTTCGGCAGGTGCAGTGTCTTTTGGAGCATCGAATAATACATACTCAATAGCGTTGCTAAAGATCGTGAGGTGTTTTGTGGTGCTCTCCATATCGGGGTTGGTATTATTCTTAATAATGATTACTGGTATTACTCTGTAACCCATTGTCGACAGGATCTCTATATCCTTAGGGCTATAACTATAGTGGAGCTGGAGGGTCTCGATGGGATCGAGCCTCTCTATATATTTATCCAGGACATCTCTACCGGTGATCACGGCAACGACTCTGGATTTCGATAGCGTTCTGCTTGCATCTATAATCATATCAATCCCCACAGCCCTTCTAGAACCCTCGAGGATCATCCCGACATATCGGGCTCCAGCAGCCTCTACTGCTATAGCATCCTCTATGGACATGACACCGCAGATCTTAACCGCTGCCAAGGCCAGCAAGCCTCCTAGCAGTAGCTACGATCCTGCCGAGCTTCCTCCACGCCGAACCACTAACTATTTCTCTATAGGCTTTCTCATACCCCTCCTCTATGGAGCCGGCTTCGCCAGCAACGTAGAGGGCTAGTCCAGCGTTGATCGCTATGAAGGATGTTAAGCCCTTATCCTCGCCCCTCAGGCCCCGCACCCCCTTTTCAATGATCTCCTCCCTGGTTTGTCCAGATATGTGGTTGATCGGGATCTCCTCTAAGCCAAGGGTCTTTGGAGATATTGTTATCTCCTCCACAGATCCCCTCTTGATAATAGCAATGCTAGGCCCGCTTGGTGAGAGCTCATCCATACCTGGATGGCCTGTTATAACAGCGAATCTGCGTAGATCTATCTCCTCCACAGCTCTATAGATCAGTTTAACCATGTTTGGGCTGGGTACACCTATAACCTGGATCTTTGGGTTGGCTGGGTTGGCTAGAGGCGCTGCTAGGTTGAATATTGTTCTTATCCCAAGCCTCTTCCTTACAGGTGCTACCGCCTTCAAAGCTTGGTGATACTTAGGTGCGTAGAGATAGGCATACCCCTCAAGCCTGAGAAGCTCTTCAGCAACATCTGCTCCATGCTCTATCGGGTATCCGAGAGCCTCCATAAAGTCGGCCGATCCAACGAGGCTGGAGAAGCCTCTGTTACCGTGCTTTGCAACGGGAACCCCTATGGATGCCACTACTATTGATGCTAGCGTTGATGCATTGATAGTGTTTAGACCATCGCCCCCGGTTCCAACAATATCCATGGCATCCCCAACCCTTACTTTTACAGCATTGTCTCTCAGTGCTCTCACAAAACCCCTGATCTCCTGGGGCTCCTCGCCCTTCACCCTCAGCCCCATAAGTATTGCTGAGATCTCTATCGGATCCACAGCTCCTCTGAGCATATCTACGCATAGATTGTAGGCCTCATCCTCTCTGAGCCCTTGTCTCTCAGCTATTCTAGCTATATAGCTAGCCATATCTACACCCCGTAGAAGTCCTGGTCATAGAGTCCATGTCCACTCAGGTTCACTAGAATCGTTATCTCCCTATCACCAGCCTTCTTAGCCTCCTCTATAGCGGCTGCTATTGCGTGGGCACTCTCGGGTGCCGGTAATATCCCTTCGGATCTGTAGAATAGTAGTCCAGCCTCCCTAGCCTGGTCGGGTGTATAGGCTCTGGGTTCTACAAACCCCTCCATAATCAGTATTGAGAGGCTTGGAGCGACGCCATGGTATCTCAGCCCTGCTGCCCTTATAGATGGGGGGATGAAGTTCCTGCCAAGCGTGAGCATCTTTATCATTGGGAGGGCTCCGCCTGTGTCGGGGTGTTCATACATATAGGCTCCTTTGGTCATCTTTGGAACCAGGCTGCTCTCTGCACCAACTATTCTGGGGGGCTTCTCTCCCCTCCTAATAGCCTCGCCGTAGAATGGGTAGGAGATCCCGGCTAGGTTTGACCCGCCGCCTACACAGCCTATTATTACGGAGGGCTCTTCACCCTCTCTCCTCATCTGCTCCATAGCCTCAAGGCCTATCACGCTCTGGTGGATCAATACGTATTCCATAACACTCCCAGGGATATACCTCTTAGACCAAGGATCCTTGAGGACTGTCTCAACAGCCTCGCTGATCGCTATACCAAGACTGCCTGGATGGTTTGGGTCTTGTTTTAGGAAACCCCTGCCAGTCTCTGTTAGATCCGAGGGGCTTGGATAAACCTCAGCCCCGTTCTCCATCATGAGCTTTACTCTCTTACTCTTAGACAGATAGCTAGATCTGGTCATAAAGATCTGTGACTTCAGTCCCAGCATATTTGAGGCTATAGATACAGCCAGTCCCCACTGCCCCGCACCAGTCTCGGTAACTACAACGCCATAGCCTTCTTTATATGTGTAGTATGCCTGGGCGACAGCGGTGTTGAGTTTATGGCTCCCGCTTGGTAGGGAGCCTTCGTATTTATAATAGATCTTTGCCCGTGTGTTGAGGAGCTTCTCAAGCCCTCTAGCCCTTAGGAGTGGTGTTGGTCTCCCTATCTCTCTATATATGTTTCTAACATCTGCTGGGATCTCTATATATCGTTCGAAGGAGAACTCCTGGTCTATTAGGTGGTGTGGGAGGATCTCTTTAAGCCTGTCTACGAGCGATGACTCAGAGTCTAGAGGATCTATAGGGGGTGGGACTGGTCTTGGTAGGTCTGGTGCTATGTTATACCAATACCTCGGGATCAGATCCTCGCCCATCGCTCCTCAACCCCTTATCGCGTTCGAGAGGCTTCTAACGAAATCCACAGCATTGCTGGGATCTCTACCAAGTCTCCTGATCACCTCGCTCCCCACCACAGCTATATCAGCACCCCCTCTGAGTATCGCTATAAGCCTGTCGGCGCTGTTTATGCCGAAGCCAACTGCTAGTGGGGCTCTGCCTTTTATTAGCTCCCTAGCTATCGATATGTTTCTCAGAACCTGTATTGGAAGGCTAGTCCCTGTTGATGCCTGGAGTCCGAGATAGATCATGTATGGCTCTAGCTCTGAGATCTTCTCTACAAGCTTGTAGGGGGTTTTTGATGATATAAAGAAGCACGGCTCGAGACCATAATCTCTCGAAGCCTTTGTATATAGATCAAGCTTCTCTGGGTACTCTATCAGGAGGTCTGGTGTTAGGAGACATTTGAAACCGAGATCCGCTATAGATCCTAGGATCTTGCTGAGATCCGCGCCTATCTCTGAATAGTACGCTAGGGCTACTAGATCGCATTTAAGCTTTGACAGTTCCGAGTAGCTCTTTATATGCTGGGGCAGAACACCTTTTCCAAGGATCTCCCTATGGGCTTTCCGTATAACGGGGCCATCGTATATGGGGCTGCGTGTCGGTATTCCTATTTCTAGCATATCTATAAGGTTGCTGATCAAGCCGATATATTCGAGGAACGTTTTGGGTTCAGGATATCCTAGGGGTATGTATATACCTAACCTCTTACCATTTAGATCCATTGGCGCATCTCAAAACCCTCGGAGGTAACTTTATTAAGAATGCTTATAAGTTTATCACTGCTTATGATTAGAGCGTGTTACGCAGAGATCTCTGTTCCAAGCATCTATATATGCTTCGAATGATAATGGATCGTGTGGGAGTATGAGGGCGGTTTTTCTAACCGGACTCGGCGGTTATGAGGTGCTTGTGGAGAAAGAGACCGATGTCCCCAAGATCTCTGGCAATGAGGTGCTGATAAGGGTTAGGGGTTGTGGTGTTTGTTATAGAGATACTCTTGTCAGGAGGGGTTTTATGAGGGCAAGGATCCCAGTGATACTTGGTCACGAGGTTTCTGGAGAGATCGTCGAGGTTGGGGATAGTGTTGAGGGTTTCTCTAAGGGTGATCTTGTTGCGTCTCTCATTTACTCATACGATCCTCGTGATAAGAGCTGTGCCGGTGGGAGAGAGAATATATGTAGATCCAGGATCTCGATTGGCGAGGATAGGGATGGGTGCTACGCCGAATATATAGCTCTACCATACTGGGTTCTTGAGAATATAGGAAGCCCGGGTAACGCGCCGCCAGAGAGTTATAGCATAGCGGCATGTGTTGTCGGAACAGCTGTGAGGGCGGTTAAAACCATAGGCAGGATCTCGCAGGGAGAGAGCGTCCTGGTAACAGGTGCAGGGGGAGGGGTGGGGATACACGCGATCCAGGTTGCCAAGGCCCTCGGAGCCAGGGTTATAGCTGCTACGAGGAGTCCTGAGAAGGCCGAGGTTATTAGAAAGGCCGGGGCTGATGATCTCATAATATATAGAGAGGGGTTCTCTGAGGAGGTTAGAAAGTTAACAGACGGGGAAGGGGTAGACCTTATCGTCGAAACAGTTGGGGGTCCAACGCTGGAGCAGTCGCTGAGATCTGCTAAGAGGGGTGGCAGGATCGTTGTTATAGGTAATGTTGATCCAAAACCGCAGGGAGTACTTCTAGGTCTAATTATATTGAGAGAGATACACATACACGGGGTGTTGAACTCAACACACACGGAGCTGAGAGAAGCAATAGACATGATCAAGAGGGGCCTTGTGAAACCCGTTATAAATACGATAGATCTCAGCGAGGAGAGTGTTAGGAAGAGTCACCAAGATCTAGAGAGAGGAGGCTCTATAGGCAGGTATGTGATCACACCTAAATAGATGTTTAGATGTAATTCATTTATCGCTCACAGCAAAGCCATGTCCTACTTATCTGGCAGTGGTAAAGCATATAGGCTGAAAACAATCTATATTTTGGAGCCGCCGTAGCTCAGCTGGTAGAGCGCCGGCCTCGTACGGTCTCATAACCGAGGTTGCCGGGACAGCCGGTGGTCGCGGGTTCAAATCCCGCCGGCGGCTCTATCAAAAACCCTATCTTTAGTTACATGGTATCCTCTCTAATCTAACCGATCAAATTGAAGTGCTACGAGTTATAAACCCTAGCTGTTATGTCTAGCCGTGTTTTAGGTAGAGGCGGTTCCAGGGTCTCTGGTGCCTGGTTTAAAGATCTTCTCTCTTCCTTCTACAATGCCCATCCATCTCCATATGATCCTCACTACTATTGATGGTGGTTCTGGGGATCGTTTCTCGATATCATGTATCTTCATGTTGAGGGGAACCCTGACTATGCCTCTTTTGCTGGGCTTCTCAACAGCTCTCCCAATCACTGTTCCTCTCCAGATTGCTACTATGTTTAGTTCTTTGGCCTCAAAATCTCCTTTATTCTCGAACCCTACTAGTAGTTCCCGTCCTTCTTGTGATAGCTCTATATCTCCTATAATATATTCTGGGGATTTCTTGTTACTTGTACCTATGAAAACCCACGGGATCTTTATCGTGCACTCGCTTTCAGGGCAGTTGCTTTCAAGCTCTAGCTCTTCTTTGCCATCGGCAATGGTTCCATATAGTCTTAGAGATAGCTCTGTGGGTGAGTTGAGGGAGAGTCTCCTCACAGTTTTGTTCATGGATAGGCTGAGTTTTATGTCAGCCCTTTTGCTGGGGATCACTATACCGCCTATCGTGAGATCGCCTCCGCTGAAGCTCCTAGCGTTCAGATAGATCCTTTCCCCTCCTCGGAGTAGGTAGGGGCCTATATACACCTTATTCTGGCTCTCAACATGTCCCGCATCCATGTTGGGGGGATATATTGTTATCAAAGATATCCCATCGATCAGTATGTCGAGGTCCCTTGATTCTATATCTATCTCGGCTCTATCCTGGAGCTTGCTCTTTATGGGTGTGAGATCATAAACGAATATTGAGTGAAATGTGTTTTGCAGCTGGAGCTCGTTAACAGGCCTGGCTATTCTCGATATGCTGAAACCATTTATAGCGATTTTAAGCCTGGAGTTATATATGCTTCTACTAGTCTTCATAGATACTAGAAGGATAGCCCCGACTATATCTCCCCCAACATCTCTCTCTACCTCCAGGGTTGTAGAAAAGGGTTTCGAGACTGTTACTCTCTCCTCTACATCGTGGTTGGATATAGAGCCAAACCCTGGCCCTAGATCTATCTCGGCCAATTGTGTGCACTTCCAATCACTAGTAGTTTAGCGCAATTTTTATTTAAGTGCTCTAGTAGACAGGATCTCTGTGGCGAGCTGTCTCGTTTCTAATAATCTTTCTAGTGATACCCTAGATATTATTATAATCTTTAGTGTTCATAACTATGATGCTCTTCATAGTCCTAGATGCTGGAGGGCCCGGGTTTCCTCATAACCAAGAGAGTGATTCGCGACTTTGATATCTTGGTGGTGAGTTTGTTTCTATACGATGTTGGATCTCGTGGGGATTTGCCCTAAACATTTCGAGGTTTATCTTAGCATCCTTAATTGATCCCTGTGCAGGTGAGGATACGATCCTCGGATATGGGTGAATACCAGTTACCTGGGTTTACGGAAATCCGGTAAGTTGTTACGACATCGATCTCTATGGTCTCCTAGATCATACCGTCTATTCCGTCACATCAGTTACTCCGGTTTCGGTTATCATGAAGATAGCCTCTCCCTCAGGTAGGTGGGGTGCATCTATGACTCTTGCTATCCTCTTATTCCCTCTACTCTTTCTAAGCTGAACCCTGACTCCGGGGGCGTGTCCAAGTATATGGCCTCCGACAGCTACTGTGGGGTCTCCGTAGAATACGTCTGGCCTAGCCATAACCTGGTTTGTGACGACAGCGGCTATGTTGAAGACCTCTGCCAGGTTTTGTAGCTGGTGTAGGTGTTTATTGAGCTTCTGCTGCCTCACAGCTAGGTTCTCTCTACCGGGGTATTCTGCTCTGAAATGCCCTGTTACTGAGTCGATTATAACTAGCTTTATATTCTTCTCTGGTATGAGTTCTTTGAGTTCTTCGACTATGGCCATTTGGTGATCGCTGCTAACAGCCCTTATGAAGTAGATCTTATCCATGACCTCGTCAGGGTCTAGACCTTTCCCTCTAGCCATAGCCTCGATCCTCTCCCACCTGAAAGTCCCCTCGGTATCTATATACACGGCCGTCCCTCCAAGACCGCCTTTCTCGACGGGGAGCTGGACGTTTACTGCTAGCTGGTGGCAGAGCTGTGTCTTCCCAGTACCGAACTCTCCGAAGAATTCTGTGATTGTTTTTGTCTCCACACCTCCTCCTAGGAGCTGGTCAAGGGCTTTACTCCCAGTGGTTATCCTACCTATATTCATTCTCTCTAGCTTGACCTCCTTGGCTGTTTTGAATCTTATATCCAGGGCCTCTCTAGCAGCGTTTATGATCTTCATCGCCGTTGGGAGGGGTATTCCTAGCGTTACACTAAGATCCTGAGCGCTGGCTGTCACGAGAGATTCGAGGCTCGTGTAGCCGGAATCCTTGAGCTTAGCGACAATGCTTGGCGATATATCGAGATCATCGATGCTCTTTATCTTTTTACCAGCTTTCTCCTCACCCTGCACTCCTAATCCCCAAATAATATTTGGGAATACTAAATATTAACGTTAGCCGTGATGATTTTCCCAGGCTGGTGAGTAGGATTCGTGGTTCTCTAGATATTAGGTAGTAGCTAAATAGCTCTAAGCGTATATAGGAATGGATATCCATGGATACATGGCTAGCAGCCCTTGTAATGGCTCTGGTTGGTATATTATTAATAGGACTCGGGGTCTTCATAACCCTCTACCAGAGATCTAGATATGGTGCTCCCGAGAGCGAGGGTAGAGCGTATGGTGTTGTACTCATAGGACCTTTACCGATAATTATTAAGGGGAAGGGGTCTGCTGCGTGGTTCATGTTGGTGGTATTTCTAACTATAATCCTGGTCATGGTTATCGCTGTGCTGATCAATATACTCGGTGTACTACGCTGATTAGCATGCAGCAATACTCATAATACTCAGCTCTAGAGGATATGGTTGTTTATTAATCCTGCTGTTAAGGCTTATGTGAGGAGCTATGGTTATAGGCTTCGCATACAGCGTTAACGATATAGCTGGAAGGGGTATTGCTGAGAAGCTCGTTGAGATCCTGGGTCTCAAATGCTCAGAGAATCTTCAGGGAAGGGCTAGAAGGGTTTGTGGGGAGCCTCTCAGAGTAGCAGGGTTTATAGATGATGTGATATATCTAGAATATCTCGACTCCTATTTTAATGGATACTCAGGGGTTGTTGTGCTCTCAAGACACAGAGCATCGTCAGGAACACCTAGTCTCACGGTACACCATACCGGGAACCCCGGGGATAGTGCTCTATATGGCGGCAGACCTTGGAAGCTTGGTGTCAGCTTCCCCAGCCTTGGATCCTCTCTCCTCTATATGGTAAACCTGGAGGCTGGTTCCAGAGGGTCTGGTTTCTTCAGCATATCTTACGAGGCTACGCATCACGGGCCCACGGATAACGCTATCCCGGTGGTTTTCGCCGAGATAGGATCTTCTGAGAAGGAGTGGGGTTTGGAGGAGGCGCACGAGACATGGGCTAGAGCAATTGCTAGGGTTCTTGATAGTAGGATTGGGTGCTCATCAATATCGATCGGTCTTGGAGGTAACCACTACCCTGCGAGATTTACAGAGCTTACTCTGCGTAAGAACGTGTGTTTCGGTCACATAATACCAAGATATGCTCTTAAAAATCTGAGCGAGAATGCCGTGGGTAGCCTGGTTGAACAGGCTATTCTAGCCAGTGCTGAGAAGATTGAGAAGATATATATGGAGGAGAAAGCTGCCCAAGCAAGCAAGGTGAGGGTCATAGAGAGTGTTGCTGAGAAGCTCAACATAGATCTTGAGATCCTCTGAGGGTTTAGTAGCACTATGTTGAAACTCTACTTCCTAGGGACAGGGGCTGGAGCGCCAACAACCAGGAGATGGGCTTCTTCAACAGCGCTCTCTGTCTCTTCGTCATACTATCTACTCGACTGCGGAGAGGGATGCCAGCTCAGGATGTCCTCGCTCGGTATCTCCCCTCTGAAGATAGCTGCTATATTTATTACCCACGCACACGGGGATCACGTGCTCGGCCTCGCCCCCTTGGTGGAGAGCATGTCACACCATGGAAGGAGGGATCCTCTATATTTAGTAGCACCACAAGGCGTGGATCGTTTGATTGAGGAGACAATAAGGATCACGGGTGGAGGTATGGATTTCGACCTTATTGTTAAGAGCCCAAGTGATGGTTATGATGATAGAAATATCTCTGTGAAGGGCTATAGGGTGTGTCATAGCACTGATAGCTGGGGCTATAGGATGTCGATCAAGAAGAAGAAGCTTGATATATGCTATACGGGAGATACTATGGCGTGTGAGGAGGTTATTGAGGCTTGTAGGGGTGTGGATATACTGATCCACGAGGCCACCTTTATCCAGGAGAACGAGGCTGAGGCGAGATCCTATATGCACTCAACAGCCAGAGATGCTGCTAGAGTAGCGTTAGAGGTTGGTGCTAGGTATCTCTACCTAACACATATAAGCTCTCGTATCAAGGATCCAGAGGATCTTATTAGGGAGGCTAGAGAGGTTTTCAAAAACACGAGGGTTGCTAGCGATATGATGGTAACATATATATTATAACCTTCAAACCACTATACTTGATCCTTCATATAGGGTTTAATAGATTATATAGCTGATACTAGTTTACTCACTCTATCTTATATACATATATGTATAAATACATATGCTTATATACCCCTTAATACATGAATACGGGGTGAGGCTTTGGAAGCCCTTGAGAGGGTTAGAATTACTGTTAAGGTTAACGGCAAGATCTACACACACGATGTAGACCCCAGGCTCTTGCTAGTGCATTACATAAGAGACTATCTAGGGCTCACTGGAACACATGTCGGGTGCGACACGTCTAACTGCGGAGCATGCACCGTGATACTAAATGGCAAGGCTGTCAAATCATGCACGCTATACGCCTTCATGGCTGATGGTGGGGAGATATTAACGGTAGAGGGGTTGGAGAAGGATGGCAAGCTCCACCCGATCCAGGAGGCTTTCTGGGAGAACCATGCTCTCCAATGCGGCTTCTGCACTCCTGGGATGATAATGGCTCTCTATGACTTCCTCGGCAGGAACCCGAGGCCTACTGAGGAGGAGGTTAGAAGGGCTATTGAGGGTAACCTGTGCAGGTGCACAGGTTATCAAAACATAGTTAAGGCGGCTCTCTGGGCTGCCGAGAGGATGAGGGGTGGGGGTGGGGATGAGTGAGTTTCATACATAGGGCTAGGGAAGCCCGTCATATCGGGAAGCCTGTTAAGAGGAAAGAGGATCCGAGGCTCATAACTGGTAGAGGATTATATGTTGATGATATAAAGCTTCCCGGCATGCTCTATGCAGCATTTGTGAGATCCCCGTATGCTCATGCAAAGATAAGAAGCATTGATGCTTCGAAGGCCCAGAAGATCCCTGGCGTTGTTGGTGTGTTCACGGGCAACGATCTTAGGGGGAAGATCGGTCCTATACCTACGGGCTGGATGCTAACGGGAGCAGATCTCAAGGTTCCTGAATGGCCTGCTGTTGCGTATGATAGGGTTAGATTTGTTGGAGAAATAGTTGCTGTGGTTGTTGCACAGGATCCATATGTTGCTAGAGACGCTGCAGACGCTGTAGAGGTTGATTACGAGCCTCTCCCTGCTGTTGTGAGATCCGAGGACGCTATAAAACCCGGTGCTCCGCAGCTCCACGAGGGTGTTCCTAACAACGTGGCTTTTAGGTGGAGGATGAGGGGTGGGGATGATTTCGACGAGGTTGCTAGAAAGGCTGGGAGGGTTATTAGGCGGAGGATGATCAATCAAAGGCTAATCCCATCCGCGATGGAGCCCAGGGGGGCTGTTGCTGAGTATAATAGATATACTGGGGAGCTTACAATGTGGATCACTACCCAGAACCCCCATGTCCATAGGCTCTTCCTCTCAGGGATCCTAGGTATCCCTGAGAACAAGATCAGGGTTATAGCACCGGATGTGGGCGGGGGTTTTGGGAGCAAGATCCCCGTATACCCCCTCGAGGCGATTGTTGGGAGAATGGCGATAGAGCTTGGGAGACCTGTTAAGTATGTCGAGACCAGGAGGGAGAACTTTGTGGGGACAATACATGGGAGAGATCATGTTGAGGATGTAGAGGTTGCGGTAGATGGTGAGGGGCATATCCACGGAATCAGGGTCAAGACGCTGGCCAACATGGGGGCTTATCTAAGCACAGCTGCACCAGGGGTTCCGACAATACTGTTTGGAACAATGCTCTCTGGACCCTATAATATAAGATCTGTTGATGTCGATGTGATAGGCGTGTTTACAAACACAACACCTGTAGACGCCTATAGGGGTGCTGGGAGGCCTGAGGCAACATATATCCTCGAGAGAGTCATGGATCTTGTGGCTAGGGAGCTTAAGCTAGACCCAGCCGAGGTTAGGAGAAGAAACATGATTCCTGAGGCACCCTATACAGCTGTGACAGGGCTTGTCTATGATAGTGGTAAGTATCTCGAGGTGTTTGAGAAAGCCCTCAAAATAGCTGACTACGAGGGTTGGAGGAGAAGACAGGAGGAGGCTAGAAGGGAGGGGAGGCTGATCGGGATAGGGATAGCATCATATATAGAGATGTGCGGCATCGCCCCCTCAAGAATAGCTAGAGCAACCGGGTTTGGTATGGGGCTGTGGGAAAGCGCTATAGTGAGGATACATCCAAGCGGTAAGGTTACAGTATTCACAGGTACAAGCCCTCACGGTCAGGGTGAGGATATAGCATTTGCACAGATCGTTGCCGAGGAGCTCGGGATCTCTCCCGAAGATGTCGAGGTGGTGCATGGAGACACAGCCTCGGTTCAGTTCGGTCTAGGCACATATGGGAGCAGAACAACCCCTGTTGGCGGGGGTGCTATAGCGCTCGCGGCTAGGAGGGTTAGGGAGAAGGCGCGCAGGATAGCCGCAGCCCTTCTTGAGGCTAGGGAGGAGGATGTCATGGTTGAGGGTTCTAAGTTCTATGTCAAAGGCGCTCCCGAGAAGTTCGTCACACTACAGCAGGTTGCTCTTGAAGCATATACCGCTGATAAGCTACCACCAGGTGTTGAGCCCGGGCTTGAGGCTACAGTATTCTATGATCCTGAGAACTTCACCTTCCCCTATGGGACGCATATAGCTGTTGTCGAGGTTGATAGAGAAACCAAGGCTGTTAAGATCCTTAGGTATGTTGCTGTAGACGATGCTGGCGTGATCGTGAACCCAATGCTAGCAGAGGGACAGGTTATAGGAGGAGCTCTTCAGGGGATAGCTCAGGCTCTGTATGAGGAGGCTGTATATGATGATAGTGGTAACCTGCTAACAGCTGGTTTCAACGACTATCTAATACCAACTGCTAAGGAGGCTCCCAAGATCGAGTCCTACTTCTACGAGACACCATCGCCCCACAACCCGCTTGGTGTGAAGGGTATTGGAGAGACAAGCACTATAGCGTCAACACCAGCAATAGTTAACGCTGTTCTTGACGCACTTGCTCATCTAGATATTAGGCATATAGATATGCCATTACTTCCAAGCAAGATATATTCAGCATTGAGGGAGAAGGGGGTGGTGTGACGATGTACCCGCCCAGGTTCTCACTCATAGTCCCCTCAACCCTCGACGAGGCTCTCGAGATCCTGAGCAAGTATGGGGAGAACGCAAAGGTTCTCGCCGGCGGGCATAGCCTAATACCGCTGATGAAGCTGAGGCTAGCATCGCCGAAGTATATAGTATATATTGGGAAGTTACAGGGGCTATCCTATATAAGGGAGGAGGCTGGGAGGATACATATAGGTGCTCTCACAACCCACGCGGCAATAGAATCCTCAGACCTTCTGGCAAAGAGAAACCCACTCCTATCCGAGACAGCTTCGAAGATAGGGGATCTCCAGGTTAGGAACATGGGCACCATAGGTGGTAGCCTAGCCCATGCAGACCCGGCTGCAGACTATCCAGCGGCTATGATAGCCCTCGATGCGGAGATCGTTGCTAAGAGCGTGCGGGGCGAGAGGGTTATCAAAGCAAGCGACTTCTTCAAGGGACCATTCACTACAGCGCTAAGGAGTGACGAGCTATTAGTGGAGGTCAGGATACCTGTTCTCAATGGGTTCTTTGGAACAGCGTATGAGAAGCTGGTGTTCAGAGCAATGGATTTCGCTATAGTGGGTGTTGCTGCTATGTTAGAGATAGATAAGACCGGAACCATTGTGAAGGCTGGTGTGGGGCTCACAGGTGTTGGGAGCACTGCTGTGAGGGCCAAGGGGGTTGAGGAGGAGCTTGTTGGAAAACCGGCTAGCATTGATACTATAGCCAAGGCCTCGGCAAGGGCTTCAGAGAATCTCAATCCGCCGAGCGATATAAGGGCCTCTTCGGAGTATAGGAGAGCGATGGCTGTTGTGATGGCCAAGAGGGCTCTCTCAAGAGCTCTCGAGGCTGCCAAGGCCAGGATGAAGGGTTAAGGATAACCTGACCTTTAGCACTTTTTAAACACCGAGTCTCTTCTTATTTTGGCGATATGTGGGTTGGGTATCGATCTGAATAGCATTACTGTTGAGGATGTTGCTAGGATCCTTTCGAGTGTTGGTTATGTTGCTGACAAGAGGATCGCTACTGCTGTTTTCCTGGCAATAAGGCTTGAAAAACCCCTACTAGTTGAGGGCGAGCCTGGCTGTGGTAAGACAGAGCTTGCTAAGGCGTTGGCAGAGGGGCTTGGGACAGAGCTTATAAGGCTCCAGTGCTATGAGGGGCTTGACGCCTCTAAGGCTCTCTATGAGTGGGACTATCCGAGGCAGCTGATAGCTATAAGGCTTCTTGAGAGGTTTGCCAAGCCCGAGGAGATAGAGAGGGAGATCTATAGTGAGAAGTACCTACTTAAAAGACCCCTTCTAAGAGCAGCTACTAGTGATAGCGAAAAACCACCTGTTCTCTTGATAGACGAGGTTGATAGGGCTGATGAGGAGTTCGAGGCGCTCTTGCTGGAATTCCTCTCAGAGTTCCAGATAACGGTGCCCGAGATAGGTACTATAAAGGCTTCTAAGAAACCCATAGTTATACTCACATCAAACAGGACTAGGGAGGTTGGCGACGGGCTTAGGAGGAGATGCCTCTACCTCTACCTATCATACCCAGAGAGGGAGAGGGAGCTCGAGATCCTGAGGAGAAAAGTCCCAGGGATCTCTGAGAAGCTTGCCAACGAGGTTGTCGATGCGGTGAGACTGATAAGATCTATAGATGGTGTGGTGAAGAAGCCAGGGATCTCTGAGACTATAGAGTGGGCTAGGGCTCTCAAGGAGATGGGCTTTACAGAACTCTCTATAGAGGCTGTGAGAAACACACTTTCTGTGGTTCTAAAGCTTCCAGAGGATATAGAGAAGGTTGATATAGAGGGCTTGGTTTCGAAGGTGAAGAGGTAGCCCTCTTTTGAGGAGAGTTACCCTGGATAACCTGGTTGGCTTCGTAAGAATCCTTAGGGAGAGCGGGTTTAGGTTAGGCTTGTCAGAGGATATGGATGCTCTTAATGGTTTGATGGCGGCAGGCATGTTTGGCGAGCTACCCCGTGATATGGATCTCTTTAGAGAGGTTCTGAGAGTATCTCTTGTTAAGGATCCAGAGCAGTATGGGGTGTTTGACAAGCTTTTCGAGAGCTACTGGGTATATGGGGAGGAGCGGGAGAAGATCGTGAGGAGGGTTGAGGTTAGGGTTTATAGCGAGGGGAACATGCCGGAGGCTGTGGCGAGGTTTATCTCGATCTATAGTCCTCTGGATGTTAGGGGTAGGGTTCCGAGAGAGGCTAGGGCGGATCCTAGGGAGAGGATAACTATGAGGAGGATCTTCAAGCTGATCAGGAGAGCGGTTCCCACAGAGCCAGGGGTTAGGAGGAGGATCTCTCATAAAGGAGAGCTTGATTTCCCCAGAAGCTATAGAGATGCCTTATCAACGCTGGGCGATCTTGTGAGGCTTAGGAGGAGTGTGAGGAAGAGGGTGAGAACACATTTTGTAATAGCCATAGATGTTAGCGGATCTATGGAGGATAGCTGGGAATCGATCCTGAGGCTCATAAGATCCCTGAGGGGGTTTTCGACAAATAGATATGAGGTGTTTCTCTTCAGCACCGATATACTTAGGATCACAAATGCTATAGCCTATAGCGATGAGAAGCTCAAGCAGCTTATCATCAAAAGCGGTTTATGGGGTAGCGGTACCAAGATAGGGGAGTCGCTCTATAGGCTTATAACCGATTATAAGGGGTATGTTAGAGATACCAGTGTTGTGATCATAATAAGCGATGGATGGGATCTAGGGGATCTGGGATTGCTTGAGAAGAGCCTTGCGTTGATGAGAAAAACCGTGAGGAAGATCCTGTGGTTATCGCCCCACGCCGGTAAAAGCGGGTTCTCACCAGAGACGGCATGCTTGAGGATAGCGACCAGATATGTTGATGCAATACTACCACTAGAGATCCTCTATGATATGGGGGTGCTGCGGAAACATATTAGAATGAACAGGCGCGTGTTCTCGAGATAGTGTGGAGAGTTATAGCTACTAACCACTAGAGGTGTTATTGCCATAATTATAACAATTATTGCCTATGACCATATATTGTTTATTAATACGCTATAGTTAAGTATTATTGGGTATTATCCGGTGGAGACATCGATTAGGAAGGTAATAAAGATTGGTGAGAAAAGCTATGGGATAACTATACCTAAGGAGTGGTTAGATAAACTCAAGATAAGAGTAGGCTCTACAGTAGAGACTGTAATGGTGGGTGATCATATAACGATAAGACCAGTAACACCAGGGGGTCTTGAGAGGATGATAATCCTTGATGAGGATGATGAGAGCATGCTTGCTAAGCTGGTTATAGCCTCTTACATCGAGGGGAAAGATCTGATAGCGCTGAGGGGCGATAGAGGCTCGGTGAGGAGGGCTTTTAATAGTATTAAGGATAAGCTCCCAGGGATGATCTTCGTTGAGAGGGGAGAGCTCCCGGAGATCAGGATAACAGCCGATGAGAGGATGGTTAACATTATAGAGATTATAAAAACCATGAAAGGGGCTGTTCAGGCCATGATAGATCAGATGGTTAAGTATCTAGATAACAAGGATCCAGGTCATTTGAAAGAGATCCTGATAATCGATGATGAGCTAGACTCGCTATACTTCATAGGGCTTAGAAGCATTAAGAGGATGTCTGCCAAGATGCCTGAGGAGTCTATAGACCTAACAATAGTTGTAAAAGCCCTCGAGCATATGGGCGACGCTCTGGATAGATCCTCTAACTATCTTATGAGCGCACAGATCTCTGAGAAGTGTGCTGATGCGTATAAGGAGATGATTCGCCTCGCCGCTGATTACTTCTCTGAGTCCTTCGAGGCATTCCTCTCAGGGAACTATAGGGTTTCTCTAGAGAACCTGAACCAGCGTCCCGTTAAGGTTAGCAATGTCTTCGATATCTCGAAGAAGAGTGCCTGCTTCGAAGAGCTATCAGCATTAATACATGAGACGCTGATCTTGGTGGCATCATCAGCAGAGATCTCTGAGGCCTCGGTTAGCAGGTATATAAGAAATATCCAGCAACAAAAGGCTAGCACGATAGCTCAGAAAGAGTAGTAGGTTGAGGTTTAGAGAAGACACAGTGATAGTGGAACTCTTATGGAAAAGGCTTGAAAAGCAAGAGCGTAATAAACAACACATGGAATAAATCTTAGAAGAGCCTGTTTTTGTCAAATATTCTTGTAAGGGATAGTTTGGAGCTTATTATCTCGATCACCTCTCTCCTGAGGTTGGGATCCTCCTCGAAGGCTCCTCTAACAGCTCTGGTAACCATCTTGATGGGCTCTTTGACCCCTCTGTGGAGGGCGCAGAGATGCATAGCCTCTATAACTACCATGACTCCCTTAGCCTCTAGATAGCTTGATATGAAGTCGGCTATCTGGTTAGTGAGTCTCTCCTGGACTTGAAGCCTTCTTGAGAAGGCGTCAACTATTCTGGCGAATTTTGAGAAGCCCAGAACCTTATTACTCGGTATATATGCTATTGCTGCTGTCCCTACTATTGGTAAGAGGTGGTGCTCGCACATGCTTCTCACGGGTATGTCATATACTATCACGATGTTATTCCACATCTCTACAGTCTCTTCGCCATTGTCGCCCTCGTAGTTGAAGATCTTTACATGTTCGTCAGGGTTTATTAAATACCCCTTGGCTAGCTCGTCGAGCCACATTCTAGCGACTCTTTCGGGTGTTTCCCTCAAACCCTCCCTCTCAGGATCCTCGCCTATGATTTCTAGTAGCTTTCTAATGATCTCTGTTAGTTCCTTATATAGCTTCTCCCTAGATCTTGAGTTCGGACTAGCTTCACCCTCTAGGGATACCATTAGAATCGCCTTTAAGACAAGCTCCATGTATTAGCTTAGCCTCAATGCTTAAAAGATTTATTGCGTAGCTCTTAATGGTCTGAGACATGCCTGTATACCAGGGGAACGATCTTAAGAAAATAACGGGCGGTAAAAAGAGAGCCTATAGAAAGCCCAGGAGGAGGGAGGTAGGCAGCTTTCCTACCGATACTATAGTTTCTGAGATTGAAGAGAGGGTTGTGTCGAGAGCCTATGGTGGGAATTCCAAGATCAGGGTTAGGAAGGCTCTTTACGCTAATGTCCAGATCCCTGGTGGTGAGAGTAAGAAGGCAAAGATCCTGAGGGTTGTTGAAGCCCCCATGAATCCTGACTATGTTAGGAGGGGGATCATTGTGAAGGGGGTTGTTATAGAGACAGAGCTTGGGAGGGCTGTAGTAACCTCGAGACCTGGGCAGGATGGTGTTGTCAACGCCATCTTGATCAAGTGACGTGGTAGGATGGCAAGGAGGATCATTGTCTGGCTATCATATCTAGACCCAAGCATTCCCAGGAGACTTGGGAGGAGGATAGCAAGGAATCTGCTTCCTAGCAAGATCACGCTAAACGATCTTTTAGAAGCCTGTAGATCCCTAGGCTTAAAATGCGAGGCTCTAGAGGATAAGAAATACCCCAGGACATGGTATATGGGTCACAATGCTGTTGCGATAGAATATGAGGGGAAGAAGTCACAGCTATTGAGAGAAATAGCAAAGGCGCTTTCAAGCAGGGTTTCTTAAGCACCTAACCTCTGCTCCATATAAGCTTATATACGTATTAACCCATATATACAGTTAGGAGGAAGTGTAAATATGACCTCTGAGGGTCTTGTGGTAAGAAATGTTAAAGCCGCTATTGAGGGGAAGGTTGTGCTAAGAGGAGTGAATCTTGTAGTAAAGCCTGGAGAGATCCACGCCCTTATGGGTCCTAATGGTAGCGGTAAGAGCAGTCTTGCGTATGTAATAATGGGTCATCCGAAATACGAGATCCTAGAAGGAAGCATAGTTGTCGATGGAGAGGATATAGTATCTCTACCCCCTGAGGAGAGGGCTAAAAAGGGAGTGTTTCTAGCATTCCAAGCACCACCGGAGACTATGGTGAAGACTAGGAACCTCTTGATCCATATATCTAAGATCAGGGGTGTTCCTTTCTCTAGAGCTCTGGAGGCTATGAAGAGGGTTGGTTTGCAGCAAGATCTTCTCGATAGATATCTTAACAAAGGATTCTCTGGAGGCGAGATGAAGAGATCAGAAATAATCCAACTCTACCTATCAAGCCCGAAATACCCCATATTGGATGAGCCTGATAGCGGTATGGATGTAGAGGGTCTTCTAGCAATCGGTAGCCTTGTTAAGGAGCTTAAACAGAATGGCTCAGGTATTCTTGTGATAACACATGTTGCCAGGCTTTTCAGAGATTTTAGCCCCGACTACGTGCATGTCATGATCGATGGAAGAATCGTTCTCACGGGCGGGCATGAAATAGTGAAGCTTGTGGATGAGAAGGGCTACGAGTATATAAAAACTAACTATGCTCCCAAGGAGGATACGGGTTGAGGGGTAAGTTTATAACCCTTGTAGCCCATATATACAGGTAAGAGGTGTTGTAAATATGAGTTCAAAAGAGGTTCTTCTGAAGCACTTCTACAAAGATCCTGCTGAAGAGGCTTTGGGACATATAGAGGTTGGCGGTGCAGAGCTAGTACTTAAAGGGAGGATCTCGAGGGATCTCGTTGAGGAGATCTCGAGGATCAAGAAGGAGCCTGAGTGGATGAGGCTATGGAGGCTTAGAAATCTAGAGCTCTTTGAAAAGCTCCCATCGCCCAAATGGCTTCCAGGTGTTGAGGAGCTCGATCTTGATGAGCTGAGCCACTATATAAAGCCAGACGTACCAAAAGCATCATCTTGGGAGGAGCTGCCTAAAGAGATTGTCGAGGCTTACGAGAGACTTGGGATAAAGCAGGCTGAGGTAAAATTCCTAGCCGGGTTGAACGCACAGCTCGACTCAGAGACCGTATTCCTCAGGGTTAAGGAGTACGTTGCTAAGAAAGGAGTTATAGTAACAGATCTAGATACTGCGGTGCAGAAATACCCAGATCTTGTTAAAAAGTACTTCATGAGGATCTTCCCGCCTGAGCATAAGTTCGCAGCACTGCACGGCGCCCTATGGAGTGGGGGCCTCTTCGTCTACGTACCACCGGGGGTTAGTATAGAGTACCCCATAGAGGCTTTCTTCCTAATTGGAAAAGCTGGTGAGGGTAATTTCGAACATAGTCTCATAATAGCCGATAAGAATAGCTATGCACACGTGATAGAGGGGTGTGCTGCTCCAAGGCTAAGCAAGGCGAGCTTCCACGACGGTATGGTTGAGATCTATGTTCACGAGGGTGCGAGGCTTCACTTCACCACTCTGCAGAACTGGTCCTCCCAGGTGATCAACTTCAATAACAAGAGAGCTATTGTTGAGAAGAACGGCTATATAGAGTGGATAGAGGGATCGATAGGGGCTAAAGTGAGCGCTGTGTATCCATCAGCCTTCCTGAAGGGTGAGGGAGCATCTATGGAGAGCTATGTTATAACATTCGCCAGGGATGGGCATATAAAGGACGGCGGTTCTAAGGCTTACCACCTAGCACCAAATACCAGGAGCAGGATTGTGTCTAAGAGCATATCGATGACAGGAGGGATTAATATATACAGGGGTCTCGTGAGGATCATGAAAGGAGCTAAGGGTTCGAAGAGCTATACATCGTGCGACTCACTGCTCCTCGACGAGAAGAGCAAAACATACACGTATCCACATATACAGAACGACGAGCCAACAGCAGTGATAGGGCATGAGGCTAGCGTTGGCAAGCTGAGCGACCAGCTCATGTTCTACCTAAGGAGCAGAGGGTTCAGGGAGAACGAGGCGCTCAGCCTAATAATAGGAGGCTTTCTGAGCGATGTCCTAGCAAGACTCCCATTCGAGCAGGCGGCATTGGTGAAAGCAGCCCTAGATCTGGAGTTCTCGAAGATAGGTTCTGTTGGCTAGAGAAGGGAGCCAGGTTGGTAGTGAGATATTCAGAGATCCTAGGCAAGGCTTTAAAACTATATGGTGAGATACCATACCAATATATGGCCGATTCACCAACGATCAGGTTCTACACAGACTGGAGTGTTTTTGACAAATACAGGGTTTCCGAGGCTCAGTATCCGTGTGAGGATACTGCTGAGGGGGAATACGATCTAGTTATATCTGGCGGTTGTGTCAGATCTAGGGGGAGAAGCGGTGTTAGAGTTAAACCAGTTGTGAGAAGCGACCTAGATTCCCTGGATCCCGATTCTCCTCTCTTTAAACTCGTGAGAATCGAGGATTCAAAGATCTATGCTATGCATGTAGCAGGCTACTCAGCAGGAGCTATAGTATATGTAGACAAGGATCTCGACGAACCATTGAGAATAAGGATCGCCGGCGGCTCTCTCCATGGCCACTTAGCACAGCATGTATCCATAGTGGTTGGTGAGGGCGTATACGCAAAGATCCAGATTACCACGGAGCCTGCGGAGAATGCGTTGAGAACAACGGTCGAGGAGGTCACTCTAATGCCGGGAGCAAGGCTAGAGATATCCAACATACTGAGGAACTCACCAAGGGCTCCCAGCTTCCACGCATCCCACTACCTATTGCTAGAAGGCTCTGAGGTTATGTCGGGATTATCAGCGATCGCTGGCAATATGTCGAGGATACAGCAGAGAGCAGTGGTTGAGGGAAGAGGTGCTAGGCACATGGCCTTCGGCGCTGCAATGGGTGGTGGCGAGAACAGGGTGCACTATATAGAGAACGCAGTAGTTAGGGGGAGGGATTCCAGGGCAGTGCTTAATGTGAGGGGTATTGCTGCAGATTCTGCTAGAACGGTTGTTCAGGCCTTCGCTATACAGGAGGAGGAGTCCTTCGGCTCTGGAACGAATGTCGAGGCAGCAACACTCACTATAGGTAGAGGAGCGCTTGCGGTAACCCTACCAATGCTTGAGGTAAGATGTGGCGATGTTGTTGAGGCTAGACATGCTGCTTCTCAGGCTATCCTGGATGTTGATGTTATGACCTATCTTAGATCCAGGGGTCTGTCTATCTATGAGGCTGTTAAGCTGATGACCTATGACTATATAGTCGAGCCGTTCCAAGACCTGCCTGAATGGATGGTACCGGATCTGGTGAACAATATCTATAACGAGCTTGATAAGATAGACTTCGAATCGCTGAAAATACTATAAAAACACCCAAAGAGATCTTTTAGACCGAGCTTTTACCTCAACAGTTACTCATATGTTATCAATGTCCCTACATCTCCCGTTTTAACGGCTCTCAGAATAGTATCCGGTTCTCTTCCATCAATCACTATAGTTCTAATCCTACTCCTCTCAAGGATCGAGAGTGCTAAGGGGTCTATGAGCTCATACCTCCCCGCAGCAACACTCTGACCGGATAGTATTTTCCTCAGCTCGCTTACAGATACTCTTTTCAGAAGCCTCGCACTGGGATCCTTAAGGGGGTCTTTATCATATATACCGCTAACCACCGTGGCATAGATCAGCAGATCGGCTGATATGGTCTCCGCTATTATTGCTGAAACAGCCACTGTTGACTGACCCGGCTGGAAACCGCCGGCAGTGATTACAAGCCCCGTACCCCACGCTTGTAAGAGCTCGTCAACATTTCTAACAACCCTTCTATAAGCCCTATCGCCTAGCGATGTTATGAGGAGCATTGCATTAAGCCTCGAAGCCTCTATCCCAACAAGGTCACATATACTCTCATTACCCCCGAGGGCTCTGCAAGCACTTATATATCTCCTCGCGATATCGCCTCCACCGGTGACAATAACCACCCTATGTCCTTCTTTAAGGAGACTATCTATCACGCTTGTTACTCTCGATATATATCCTGGATCCTCTGGCGAGACTAGCTTCCCGCTGATCTTCAAGACGATCTTCATTCACTCCACATCCAATAAATCTCAACAACGATGGGGAAATATATTTTGAAAGACCTTTAACTGGATGCTGAGGTGGGCCCGCGGGGATTTGAACCCCGGACCACGGGAGTTCTCGCCTGGGTCCCGAGTCGGGCTTTACGTGTCCCGCATCCTACCAAGCTAGACCACGGGCCCCGATATTTAAATAATAGTAAGAGGTTAATGAGGGTTTCTAGGAAGCCTTAGCTAGGTCGCAGGTCTTACTCTCAGTGTGAAGGGCTTATTCATGCTCCCCTCATACTCTATAGAGACGCCGCTGACTAGTTTCTTCGAAATCTCTATTATTGTGTATGCGTGAAGGGTTAGGGAGGCGCAGGTAACCTCGCTGGGGCCTCTTGCTAGGAGGAGGTATGGTACTATCATATCCGACATATGGGTGTCTAGCGATGCTCCCGTCAATAGATCGTTGGCTAGTCTTGACGCAGCCTCGATCCCCACATCCTCAGCCCTCTTATCCCTAGCACCGATGCTGTCAGCACCAAGCCTTGTGTTCTGTGAATCCGCCCATATAGCTATCCCTGATCCCTGCCCTATATGTGGATCCCTATCTGGCGGGTAGCTCTCAATCTCAATCTCTATGGGGACATTTATCCCCAGGGTTGCTAACCTCTCCTTAGCAGCTCTAGCTTGTCTCTCGGCAACATGGCGTGGGAGTCTCACGGCATGGCTGATACCCCTTATAGATACTATGCCTCCTCTCTCGCTTAGAGAGAGGGGTTTGAAACCCTTTGGGGGATCGTTTATCCTGGCAATAACCTCTCCCCCTCCTCTCGGGTAATGTCCTCTCCTCACAAGCTCCAGCTCAACCTTGTAGCCTATTTTCGAGAGGTGGTATAGGAAGACGTTTTTGAAGTAATCATAGGTAGGGCTCCAGGGGACATCGGTACCCCCTCTGATCCTTAGCTCAACCTGCCTTTCAGAGAATGCTGCTACAAGCAATAGGCTTTGGAGAACCAGGGTTACAGATCCTGCTGTTCCTATGTCGAAGAAAAAGGATCCCCCTGTTACGCCTTGCGGCTCGAACTCCACTTCTGTGGATCCTAGGACAGCACCTCTAACCCTCGCCCTAGAGATCTCTGCAAGCGCCTTCACCACTGTTAAATGCTGTCTCTGGAGTCCTGGGTTCTCCCTCCTAGCCCTTATATTGACAATCCTTACAGGCTTTCTAAGGACGGCTGCTAGTGCGAGGGTGTATCTCAGTATCTGGCCTCCGCCCTCCCCAAAGCTACCATCTATAAGGATCATGGTTAGTCACCGCCGAGGAGGCTTCTTATCCTCTCAACACCGTCTATAGAGTCTATTATCTCGGCAACTACGGGGGGTACGAGTTTCCTCCAATTCTCATCACCGCTCATGATCATCTTCCTGATCTTGGTGGAGCTATAAACCCCCCTCTCGAAGGCAGGGGGTATGAGAACACCGAACCCTGCTTCCTTGAAGAGTCTCACCACCAGAGGGTTTCTAGAGACTCCTGCCTCGAAGGGTGGTGTGAATAGCTTTAGGTAGTGGGGCCAGACAGAGTTCATGAGAATATCTGGTACAGGTATTATATATATTTTCTCCATGTCCACCTTACCCCATCTTAGTGCCTCCTTTATCATCAAGATCCTCTCCCCCGCTGTGAAGGGATTCACTATGGTATGGCTCTCCTGGGCTGTGCCTATAACTATTATTAGCTCCTCAACGTGCTCCAAAGCCCACTTAACAACCTCTAGATGCCCGGTATGGAATGGCTGGAATCTCCCGGGGAACACTGCTCTCTTATAGTTCCTTATCGTCATACTATCGCCTCTATGGTTAGCTCATCACCCCTCTTAAGCCCTGTAAGCCTTGATAGAGACCCCATGTAGACACCGACCTCGAGGAAACCAAGGCTGCCTCTATAGACAACCATCTCTCCTGGTCTTGCAAGGCTAAAGCTCTCCTTATATATAGCCCTATAGCTCTCGCCAGACCTAGCCCTTATAGTAACCCTAGACCCCATGGCAATTCCCGCTGCTTTCTCAAACTCCTCATAGGTGCAGCTGGTTATAAGGTTGCCGAATCTATCCACATGTATAACCCTAGTCTTAACCCTCCCCTTATCCTTGATACATACAAACTCTATCGGTGATCCTACGAGCTCCTCAACACTGATCGGTGTTCCAAGCCTCTCTAGAGGAGTACCCCTCGCTATGTGTGCAGCTATGGGGGCGAATATATCTCTTCCATGGAAGGTACCCGATACTGGTTTTCTATAATAATACTCCTCCCTATCGAGGTTGACCACAAGCTCTATACCATCCCTCTTAGCTGCTGGTAGGAGAACCCCATTATCAGGTCCGACGAAGTAGTAGTTCCTCGTGGCTATTGCTATGGGTTTTCTTGAAGAACCAACGCCTGGGTCTACTACTGCTACGTGGACAGCACCTTCTGGGAATTCTTTGTAGGATGCTGCTAGTATATAGGATGCTCCTGCTATGTCGAAAGGCTCTATCTCGTGAACAAGGTCGATAACTATTGCTGATGGGGCTATGGTGCTGATAACCCCTTTCAAGATCCCTACATAGGGATCTCTAATTCCATAGTCTGTCGTTAGTGTTATATACCCACTAGGTTTCCTCACCACCCCTCCCCTCGAGCCAGAGTTCTAGGTATGATTTAACAATATGGTTCCCAGTGATCCCTATGAGGCTCTTAAACTTCTTAATCCTCTCGAGAAACTCTTCGGGGGAGCTTACACCCTCAACCTCGATCTCGACGAACCTTCCTACGGCTTCAACATCGTCCAGGAAGATCTTGTACACGCCGAGCCTATAGATCTTTCTCCTCTTTCTAATAATATGGCTCTTGAACCCGAGTCTTCTAAAGATCTCGACAAGCCCTCTTGGATCCCTCACCTCGACTGTGATCTCATCCCTGGCCTTGAGATCCCTCCTGATCTTCGGGCCTTTATATGTTATCTCACCCCTCCTGCTCCTGCTACCCTCAGAGATCCTCACCCTCAGAGCCTCATCCCTCTCTCTAAGCTTGATACACGGATAGAGATCTATATAGTGATCCTCCTCAAATACCTCCTCCTCATAAACAGCGCCTAGTGATCTAAGAGCCCTCTCTATATCGCTGTGATCCTTGACCTCAAACTTAGCCTCATACTCCATAACCATCTCTCCAGCCCCAGGATTCAATAGATAATCTAGAGTAATAACCAAAACACTGTATAAACATAACCAAAACTGTTCTGCCACTATTTAGGATTTCACATAGGTTTAAGGATTGATATTAGTTCTTAGGATCTAGCTCACTATATCGCGTGCTCTGAAATACAAGCTATAGGGATCGCCTATCCATAACATATTTCATAAAAACCCAAGCAGTCAGATCGAGAGCCGGGATTAGAAGGCTTCCTCATAGTGGGCTGTTTTCTTTTGATATATATAAGGAGGATTAGTAGGTTTTGGAAATTTTCATGGATATAGGGGCAATGCCTGTGGGCTGCTTTCCTGCTAACACCCAGGGGTATTTATAGTCCTTGAAATGTATTGCCCCCAGTGTGGATCTTTCCCCACAAGCCCTAGATGGGAGCCGCGGCCGTTTGGCTCGACGGTCGCCCATGACCCCGCAGGATTAGAGATCCGAGATCCTGAGGGTGGAGGCGAAAACCCCTGGATGTGACCATGAATAAAATGAGTGGAATGAGCATCCGGGGACAAACGGTTATCATGAAGAGGTTGGTGTCCATGAAGCTAAGGACTGGATAGCTAGTATAGGTGATATCAATCTCTATGAGGTTCGAACCTCGATACATAAGCCAGTTCCTCTGGTCATGCTTGGTTGCTGGAGATAAGCTCTTCAGCGCTTAGTAGTAGTGATAGTGGGTATAGATGCATATCGAGGCTGTGGATGAGGATAAGGGGTATCTGAGGGTTAAGGTTGAGAGTGAGGATGATCTGTGGCTCTTATCCCTCTTGGTTGAGGAGGGGGATGTTGTAGCTTCGAGAACGTCGAGGGATGTTAGGATCGAGGGGTCGGAGAAGAGAAGGATCCCTATGACTCTTGCTGTGAGGGTTCAGGGTATAGAGTTCCAGCCATTCTCGGGAAGGCTTAGGATCAAGGGTGTCATTGTTGAGGGGCCCGAGGAGTATGGATTGAGGGGGTCTCACCATACACTCTCTATAGATGTTGGCATGAGTGTGGATATTATTAAGAAGGAGGGGAGGGTGGATCTGAAGCTTGTTGAGAAGATCCTGAAGCTTTCTAGAAGGGGTAGGGGGTTGATAGTAGCGGTGGATCATGATGAGTATGCTGTCGCCCTTCTACAGAGCCAGGGGCTGAGATATATTAGGGAGGGCTATATGCAGCCTCCCAGTAAGAGGGATCCCAGGGCTTATGATGCGTATGAGAAGAGCTTATCAGAGCTTGTAGAAACTATCAAGAGGATCCTAGAGGAATACGGGGTATCGATAGTAGCCATAGGATCCCCTGGCGCCATAGCGGAGGAGATAGCTAGGCTGATAAGAAACGCAATGCCGAGGGTTAAGGTTATCACCGACAGTGTGTCTATGGGGGGTAGGGCTGGTGTTGAGGAGATGCTTAGGAGGGGCACCATATCCAAGATCCTCAGTGAGCAAGCCGCTATAGAGGCTGAGGAGATCCTTAGAAACTATATCGAGACCCTTAGCAGAGAGCCTGAGAGGGTTGTTGTTGGTTTGGAGATGATACACAAGGCTGCTGGAATGAATGCTGTTAAGAAAGCCGCTATACTTGAGAGCCTGTTAAAAGGGGATAGAGCTACGAGGGAGATTGTTAACGAGATCCTCGCACTCTCTATAGAGAAAGGCTATGACGTGATAATAGTCCCCACAGAGAGCCCGGCTGGGGAGAGGCTTAGAATGATGGGGGGTGCGATAGCTATTCTCAGATACAGCCTACCCTCATCATTTATAGAGAATAACAACTAATCCTCTCTATATGCGATACTAATAGGCTTTGGTTTGGTTGTTGTTTACTTAAAAAAGATCCATAGATCCGGTCTTATAGCTATGGTTTGCACCACTTGAAAGGCTATAGGAAATCCACAGTCCTGCAATGATAAGGATCACGTGTTCCCCGACTTCGGTAAAAGCCCGCAAAACCCCCAAGATAGAGAAACTTAAAGAAAATTTGGGACAAACAGTAAAGGGTATAAGTCTTGGTAAAATACTTTAATGGTTGGACGAATTGTCGAAAATAGCCTTAGTCGGGATGGGTTATACCGGCTTTACAAGATCTAGCGAGCATCTATCCTTCAGGGAGATGGTTTACCAAGCGGCTGTTAAGGCTTACAACGACGCTGGAGGGATCGATCCCAGAAGGGATGTTGACGCATTCATATCATGCCAAGAGGACTTCTGGGAAGGGGTCTCGATCGCGGATGAATTCGCACCCGACCAGCTCGGAGGGGTTTTAAAACCCGTATATACCGTTACTGGAGACGGTCTCCACTGTGTGGCTAACGCTTACATGATGATAAGATCCGGGGTTGCTGATATAGTGGTTGTTGAATCCCATGGAAAGCCTAGCGAGATAATAAGTATGAGCGATATAGTATGGTTCTCTACAGATCCCATCTATGTCAGACCACTCAAGATACCCAACCCCCACGCGCTCCAAGCCCTTGAGGCGAGGGTCTATATGAGGTCTAGGGGGCTTAGAAGGGAGGATCTAGGGTTATATGTTGTTCAAAGCCTTGGCAACGCGTTGCTAAGCGATAGGGCTCCTTATGCTGCTAAGCTGGATCTTGATGGGTATCTTGAAGCAGAATATGTGGTGGATCCTCTTACAGCATATGATATAGCTGGGTATAGCGATGCAGCCATAGTTGCTGTGGTGGCTAGCGAGGAGATTGCTAGGAAGCTCACAGACCAGCCGCTGTGGATCGATGGTGTTGGGTGGGCAACAGAGATCTCAACGATATCTATGAGATCCATGGAGGAGGATATTGCAACAAAGCTCGCAGCAAGAATGGCTTATGACCAGGCTAATATTAAGGATCCCGGGAGGGAGTTCGACTTCGCAGAGGTTGATGAGAGATATAGTTATAAAGCTATTCAGGCTATCGAGGCTCTAGGGCTGGCTAGGATGGATACAATCGCATCTGACCTCAGAGGCGGTTCTTTCTCAAGATCTGGAAGCCTTCCAGTAAACCCATCAGGAGGAGCTCTAGGCGAGGGGGTTCCTCTAGAGGCACACGGTCTTGCGAGACTGTTATCGGCTTATGAACAGCTTAGGGGAAGAGCTGGGAGGGCACAGCTGAGCGGTGCTGAGAAAGCCGTTGTCCATGGATGGAGGGGTTTGGGGACGTCTAGCTCTATTGTTCTCGTCCTATCGAGGTGATCGGGATGAAGACGAACGTGTATGTTAAGAAAAGAGTCGCAGTGGTTGGTGCAGGGCTAACCCTGTTTAGGAGGAGGATGCTCGAGACCCCGCAGGAGCTGGCATGGATAGCCGCTAAAAGAGCCCTTGACCAGGCTGGGCTAGAGCTAAAAGATATAGATTGCATTGTGAGCGGGAGTGCTCCAGACGCTTTCGATGGTGTGCATCTAAAGGGAGAGTATTACTCCGAAGGGGCTGGGGCTATTGGGAAGCCCCATCTCAGGGTCTATGTTGGCGGGGGAACCGGGGTTTTCGTACCAATAGCAGCTTGGTGGCATGTTGCTTCCGGTCTCTGTAGAAGGGTTCTTGTGGTTGCTGAGGAGAAGATGAGCAGTGCTGCAGATCCCCATCCACAGGCTGTTTTCAGACATATATGGGATCCTATTACTGAGAAGCCCCTTAACCCCAACCTCATCTGGATCTTCGCTTTAGAGATGCATAGGTATATGCATAAATGCAGGGTCTCCAAGGAGGATATAGCCCTAGTATCTGTGAAGAATAAGAGAAACGCTCTCGACAACCCATACGCACAGGCGGCTGCTAACATAACTGTTGAGGATGTCCTTAAGAGCGAGCTCCTCGTATACCCCGTCAACAGGCTCGATATCTCCCCCGTAAGTGATGGTGCAGCCGCACTCGTAATGGTTTCCGAGGAGTGGGCTAGAAGGCTTACGGACACACCTATATGGGTTGATGGGATAGGCTATACGCTTGACACATCTTACTGGACAAATAGAGAGCTCTCCTTCCCTGTATATCTGAAGAACGCGGCTGAGATGGCGTATAAGATGGCTGGTATTGAGAGGCCTATGAAGGAGATAGATGTTGCAGAGCCCTACGATCCCTTCGACTATAAGGAGCTCCACCACCTAGAAGGGCTCGGACTAGCCCCTAGATGTGGTGCTGCTGAAATGACCAGAGAGGGCGTTACACAGAGGGATGGGGATCTGCCTGTATGCCCGAGCGGTGGTCTCTTAGGTGTTGGGAACCCCATAGCTGCTGCAGGGCTTATGAAGACTGCTGAGATATTCTGGCAGCTGAGGGGCGAGGCTGGGAAGAGGCAGGTTAGGAAAGACGCTGTTACAGGATTAGCACAGGCTTGGGGTGATCTAATGCAGGTTGGTACCGTGGTTATAATGAGGAGGTGATCACCATGGGGGTCAGCATAAGGGGCGGGACACCGCTTAGAGATGAGGAGTTCAGGGCTGTGATAAAGGAGATAGACTCGCCGAGGGCTAGGTATAGCATGGCTGCTGGTATAGCATATAGCAGGTTTCTCGAGGGGCTTAAGAGGGGCGAGATCCTTGGGACATATTGTCCAAGCTGTAGGCTTGTCCACATACCCCCAAAGATCTACTGTCCATATTGCTTCAAACACCTAACAAGATGGGTCAGGGCTAGTGATGAGGGTAGGGTTGTCACGGCAGTGGTCAGCTATCTCTCGGCCACGCTTGAGACTCTCGAGAAACCAGAGATCGTCGGGATCATTAGGCTCGATGTGCCTGGGCATAGGTTCTCAAGCTATAGGTTCCCGGGGATCCTTCACAGGATCTGTGGGGCTAGTGAGGATGATGTTAAGACCCAGAGGATCTTTGATGCAAGGGTTAAGGCTAGATGGCTACCGGAGGATAAGAGGACAGGGTCTATGAATGATATAGAGTGCTTCGAGGTGATCTGGGGTTGAGGGATGTGAAGCCACAGATTAGAGAGATAGAGATGGAGATAAAAGCTTACCACTACACACCAGGGCCTCTTGGGTTGAGATGGCTTGAGGGTCTTAAGAAGGGAATCATAATGGCTGCTAAGTGTAAGAAGTGTGGTTATGTATTTATACCCCCAAAGATCTATTGCCCCAAATGCTTCTCAGAAGTAGAGGATCTAGTCGAGCTTAGAGAAAAGCCGTATCTAGCAAGCTATACAATAATATATAGGGACTTTAACGGAGAGAGGCTAAGCACCCCAGTGATAGTCGGTCTGGTCAGGTTCAAAGGAGTTGATGGGGGATTGATACACTATATAGAAGGATCTGTGGAGAGGCTGGCTATAGGGGCTTCTTTAGAGCCTGTTTTCAGGAGTGAGAGGAGAGGCTCTATAACAGATATAGAGCATTTCAGACTCGTATAGCTGTATAGCTAGGAGGGTCTTTTTGGCGTCTCAATTTGCTTCTCCATTATTGAGACTTTTTACATTAATAACTAGCCGCATTCCCTTCTGAAGAACCATTGTTGGATCGCGATTCTTTCTTGCTGTGATGCGTGTTTGTAATCCTGTGGTGGAGAGGCCTTAATATTGGGTATAGAGTTGTATGCTGGATTCTTCATGCCCGGTAGGGGGTCTGAGTTCCGCTGTCTTGGGATTTAAGATTTAATGTACAGCGCTATAATGATCTCTCTCAGAGTGCCTGTATGGTTATTGCCAGGCCCATGATGATTGTGAAAATCCCCATGGCTAGTGTGAACATAGATCTGTATTTTGAGGCTAGCCTCAGAAGGATCCCTATGGATATATAGCCAACGAGTGCTGATACTGCGAGAGCCTGTATAACGCCTCCAGGCGAGATAATATTGATTGTTTCTCTATCGAGCACGGCTACAGTTGCGAGAGCCCCTAGACTAGCTGGGATTGATGCTATGAAGCTCAGTCTGAGGGCGTCGTCAACCCTGTATCCTAGATATAGTAGGGCTGTTATTGTGATTCCGGATCTACTTACGCCGGGTAGGCTTGCGATTCCTTGGAATACACCGAATATAATGGAATCTCTGAGACCGATTTCGCTCGCCCTCTTACTAGTGTTGCTGATCTTGCTGGGTTTTCTTGATAGCAGGGCTTGTGCTATGAGGGCAAGCCCTATGATCAGCATTGGTATCCCCGGATCTATAGATCCCTCAAGCAGCTTTCTAGCAGCGAGATAGAGGGGAACGCCTACGAGACCTGTAACTATGGTTGATATTAATAAGAACCTGAGAAGCCATTTATCTCTAAAAACCCTTACAAGAGATCTCCAGAAATACAGGGTTGACGATGCCACAGTACCGCCTTGGAGTGCTAAGCCTATATCATATGATGCTGCTAACGAGTATCCAAAAACATATGCTGATAGTAATAGAAGCACTGTCTTACTCGATATAGGAAGCCACTCGGTTATCCCCTGCACGATGCCTAGTAAGATATATTGAAGATCCATTTGACAGCCACCTAATCCATGTATGCCTTGAGTAGATAGGAAGCCGGAATATATATGCAATAGACCGTCTAGGTAACTAATATCCAGCATAAATGCTATACTGGAGATCAACCTGGATAGGAGCAGGCTGGTACTATTCCAAAGAGCCTAGGAGCGATGAATGATGGTAATATAAGGGAAAAATAGAGAAGATGTATTATGACGGGTTTTTGCATAGGTGATGGTAATTCTAGGTGGTTTCAGAATAGATATATTTATAGGGTTTATAACAGTTGATGGGAAGGTTATACTATGATGAGATAGTAATAGATAGGTATGGTGGGAAAAGCTACCCACAAAGAGTCCTAGCATGTGTTTAGCGGGGGAGACCATAAACATTATCGCCCGAGATTGCGTAGCTGTTTGAAAGACCGGGCTATGACTCCATATAGCGGGAAGGGGTAGTGTGGTTCTCGATACTTCTTCACAGTCTCTGCAGTTTTGCTAGGCTTTCGCGATATAGTGCTTAGTAGTAAGTAATATTGTGGTATTAAAGGTAGTATTTATAAGATTTGTGAAATTAGATGATATAGTAGATGTAGAAATGCTAGGGGGTGTTAATGTTTCTCCGAACACTCAACCTGGATGGCTACATGCACCGGATCGAGGCCTATGAGATCTTCATCAGATCCCTTGCACACATCCTGTTGGTAAAAGGGATTAAGGTGAATACAAACAATGTAAAGGCTCTCCTGAAGAGCCTCGGGATCGGGTTAGGAGGGGCGGCGTTAAGCCTGTTGGTATCGGATCTGAAGAACTATAACAAGGGATTCTCAAGGCGGGAGATAGAGGATCTACAATACCGGTTCCCGAGGCTCATGTACAGGGATTATAGAAGGGTTACTGCATCATATTATTCATCGCCCCTAGCTGTTGAGCTTCTTGCTAGGCTGGCGAGGGACTATATAAGTTCTAGGGAGGGTAAAGTGGTTATAGCGGATCCTTTCATGGGCTCAGGAATCCTGCTAAGGGGTGTTGTAAAGAGGGTTGGTGTGGACAATATAGCTAGAATCTGGGGCATGGAGTTCGATCATGTTGCATGCGTCTTTGGCTATGCATCTCTATTGGATGCCGTGGGCGGCGATATAGATATTAGGATCATATGTGGAGACTCCTTCAAGATCCTCTGGAGATCTAGGGAACAAACCCCCGGGAATAAGGATGACTGGGAAACTGACGTCATACTAACCAACCCCCCGTTCACCAGATGGGAGAGTCTTGAGAAGAACTATAGGAAATATCTTTTAAGGCTCATAAGAGCTTTAGGGTATTCAAAATACATCGTTAGAAACCAGGTTAATCTCCAGGCGATATCCCTCTTTCTTATAGACTCTATCCTCAGGGAGAGAGGTCTTCTTCTAAGCATCATCCCGGCATCAACGTTTTACACAATATATGGGCGTGGCGTTAAGGCTATGCTTAGAGAGAAATACAGGGTTCTCGGGCTCTTTAAAGGCTGGAAACCTTCATTCTCACTCGACAGTGGGTTTATGGAGCTAGTAATGGCAGCGATCAAGGGGGAGCGGGGGGAGGCGGCTTTTGTAACGCTGAGCGATAATTGTATCGAAAGCATAGGGTTCAGCGGGTCTATTGTTAAGGGGGAGTGCTCTTCTACCTACACGGATCTGGGGAGAGGATCCGGGGTTCTTGATATGAACTGGCTTCTCTATTTTGAGGAGTCTAGCCTTAGACCCCTGCTAAGAGTTATCGAGGATCTTTTGGAAAAAGACATCCTATTATCAATGAGAGAGGCACATGGAAAGGATCTTATAATGAGGGGTGTCGAGATCTATGGTCCCAACTTCTTCACAATACCCAACAGATTCTGGAGGATCGTTAGTCGTGGTAGTGATGCTATCGCTATAGAGAAGATCGATTCTGGCGAGCAGCTCTCAATACCCAGGGATTACTTGGTCGAGGCTCTCAGAAGGCCGGGACTATATGTTGATAAGATCCTCGTTGAAGATCCAGAGCACTATATAGTATCGATACCGCCGAAAGATCCAAAGAAACTCCCCCAGGATGTTAGGAAATATATAGAGTGGGGCTCTAGATCTAGAGTTGCTACCACAGCTAGAAGGACTTTTGGGAGGAAGTGGTATAGCCATGTGCATAGGCAGATAGCGTCTAAAAACCCCTTTGGAAAACTCTTCCTCCCCGATAAAGTTGATGTTAGGCTGAAGGGTAGGGGTGTGTTTGCAATAGCATCAACAAGACCTATATCGGCTACGAAGAACTTCTATATATTGGTGCTGAGCGACCGCATAGCACCTCTCCTAACTCTGTGGTTCAACAGCTCTGTTTTCCTAACACTGCTGATCCATGGGGGTAGAAGGATTAGTGAGACCTGGACAAGGCTTCTTATAGAGGACTATCTAGAGCTCCCAGTACCCAACCCCAAGATCTGTGAGGATCACTATGAAGAAGCTGAGGATCTTCTGAGAAGCATAGGTAGAAAACCCCTACCCCCGATCCCGAACCAGATAGGTGGGAAACAGCGTGTAAGTATAGATACACTGGTATTGGAAGCCCTGGGAGTAAAAGGCGGTGAAGAGCTTAGAAACCATATATATAATATCCTGAGCAGGTTTTTAGAGGCATCATCGGCAAACAAGCGTTACCATGGAGCCTAAGCAGTATCAAAGGGTGAGGCAGTGGAGCCGTAGCCAGCTGCTTCGAGTTTCATGATGGTTTATAGGGGTTGATATCGAATTTATCTCTGTGAAACATTATATAAGCTCTTATATTTCACTGGGATGCCCGCCCAACAATGAGGGTGGGATAGAGATCCAAGTGGGCGGGGTAAATGCAGAGAGATCCAGGATGTGGGGGTTTCCCCACAGCAATGAACCAGAGAAAATCTATGAGGGGGAGCTGTGGGTTGGGGTCACCTCGAACGGGTGGAGGCCAAGGATATGGGCTCCAATGAAAGGAGCCCTGAGGCCAATGAAGCCAAGGGCTGAGCGGTTGATATCAATATCAACCACAATGAAGCCCGAACCCCGGGCTATTAGATCTTAAGCATGGAAAAACACTATAATCACGTCAGAGCGATATCTATACACTCCACCAACATGCTATGGTGTGGTTAAAGATCTCTCTATGGAAGATCTCCTAGCGTTGCTGGGACCCTCGTGTAGCGAGTACTAATTAGTAAGAGGCATTCTGTGCAATGGTTCGTGGATATATTTTGAAACAGGGTTTGCATGGAAGCAAACTCATAGCCAGGTCGTATTAATAAAGCTCCTATAGATCTTTCTTCACAGCATTGGTGGAAAAACGATTCTCTCTAAGGCAATTCCACTCTATAGATAATTGCATTGATTTCTCATTCTTATTCAATATATTTATAAAGCCAGAGAAATTATTGTTCTGAGGCGACCTTTATGGTGGGATTCGCGTATAGGTTGTTAATAATAGCTATGCTCGTGATAATTCTATCAACAGTGGCTGGGGCTCTAGGCATCTATGCCTATCCACAGGATAGCTATGGCTTGGGCTCTAAGGTAGATCCTGATGTTCTGAGAGAGCTCTCGAGATCGGGGAGTGCTAGGGTTCTCATAATGCTTGAGGATAGCTCTGCGCAGAGAATGATCTCTGACACGGGGATCAAAGGTCCAGGCCTTGTAAAAACGCTTATGGAGAGTGCATACGATTCCCAGAGAAGCATTATTGCTAGCATTGAGGCTTCGGGGGCTGTTATCGAGGATAGGCTATGGCTTGTCAACGCGATAGTAGCTACTGTGGATCCCAACTCGCTGAGGATTATAGCTGGTCTCGATGGTGTTAAAGGTATTATCCTTGATAGGGTTTACAAGCTTGTAGATCCTGTGGAGAAGATCTATGACGTTATCTCTATAACGCCCCAGGATAGTGTGAGTAGACGTATAGTCCAGGCGGATCTCCTCGAATCTATGGGGATCACTGGCAGAGGGGTTAGGGTTGCGGTTATAGATACAGGGATCCAGGTTAACCACCCATGGCTGATCAGAAACGGAACCAGTGTTGTCACAGCAGAGTATGACGCCACAAGAACAGGGGTTATTAATGTATGCACCTATCTAGGAATCCCAGCCGAGCATGGAACCCATGTTGCCGGGATAATAGCGAGCCAGGATACCACCCATAGGGGGGTTGCTCCCGGCGTTGATATATATAACGTGATCGTGTTCAGCAACATCACACAGTGCGAAGGAGCCTTTAGCTCGTGGATCATAAGGGGTATTGAGTGGTCCCTCCTAGGCCCTGATGGTAGGCCTGGTACAGGTGATGAGGCCAATATAATTAGCATGAGCCTCGGCGCCCTCGCGCCTCCGTGGTTTATGCATTATGTTGCTAGATACGTTACTCTGCTAACAGCTATATCGAGAGCCGTTGATGCTGGTGCAACTGTTGTGATAGCCGCGGGGAATGACGGGCCTGGGGGGTATACAATAAACTATCTATGCTATGCATCTGGGGTGATATGTGTTGGTGCCGTCGACTCCAGAGCTGGGAGTCTTTCGAGAACATCTGTGGCTATATTTAGTGCACGAGGCCCCATACCATTCGATATAGCAGCGCCCGATGTGGCTGCCCCTGGTGTTGGTATAATCTCATCCATACCTATAAACAGGACGGCTGCTTTTAGCGGAACCTCTATGGCTACACCCCATGTCTCTGGCGTAGCGGCTCTCTTAAAGCAGGCTCGCCCTGGATTGTCCCCCCTCGATATTAAGAGGGCTGTTGTTCAATCAGCCTCGCCAGCACCTCTATCAGATCTCTATGAATCTCCTAATCCGTTCGATCAGGGAACAGGTGTTGTTATGGCTTTAGACGCTCTTAATAATCCTATTAGGCTCTCCTTCTCTGGCGGTGCTCTCCAGGGGCAGACCCAGACGCTGGTTATTCCGCCTGGGTCTAGTGCTTCTGCTGCTCTGCTTGTGAGTAATATTGGGAACACTACTGTTCCTCTCAATATATATCTAACGGATCTTGTGAGCTATATGGGGTCCGGTGTTCTGAGGAATAGCTCTGCTAGCATTTCCCAGCAATCCATATCATTATCACCTGGATCTAGCTCTCAGATCACGATCTCGATATCTGTCCCCTCTAGAACCCTTCCTGGAACCTATGCTGGGTATGTGATCGCTTCTACAGGTACTCATGCTGCAAAACTACCAATAGTAGTTGTTGTCCCGGCAACCCTTAGGGAAGATGCTACGAGCTTCTCAGCCTCTATATCTACTATAATAGGTGCTGGGCCTCCTGAGTGGGTTACTTTCAGGCTGTATGTCCCACAAGCTGTTGATGATCTTGTAAACATAGCGTCTTACTCCGACGGGCCTCTCCCACTAACGGTATACGCTATAACCCCGAGCAATAGGTTTGTAACCTCTGTTAGCGGTCTGCGTCTCCAAGAGAGGGGTGAATATATATTGATCCTAGAGATACCTGGGTTCTACGCCCTAGCAGGCCAGGCTATAATCACGCTCTCAGCACCAAAGGTCTTGCGAGGATTATCGCAGATAGAGACCCTAGCCTCCAACGTCTCCTCACTTAGAAGTGGCTTAGAGAGTGTTAACGCATCACTCTCACAGAGATCACAGGCTCTTGAGTCGAGGCTCGAGAGCCTAGGATCTTCTGTTGAATCGATCAGATCTGCTGTACAAATACTCAACACAAGCCTTATCCTCTCACAGCAGCAGATAGATACCCTGGGCAAGAACCTAGCATCACTCGCACAGACAGTAAGTGAAAACACAAGATCTATATCAAACCTAACAAGCTCCTTCCAAGGGTTCGTCAGCGATACCCAGAAAAGATTCTCAGACGTAGAGGGTAGATTATCGAAGGCCGCAAGCGATATAGCAAGCCTTAGCGAGAGGTTCTCAAGCTTCCAGAACAGCGTGCAGCAAATGCTAGCAAGCCAGCAGAACTCCATAGCCGAGATAAGGAGTAACCTATCATCACTATCACAGAGCCTTGGAAACACAACAATAGTCTCAATAGCAGGTGTAGTGCTAGCCATAATCGGGATAGCGATAGGCGCGATAGCCTTCTCAAGAACTGGAAAGAAATAAACGTAAGCAGCCATACCACATAGATCTCAGACCTCATAGATTTTTTCCCATAATCTCTAACCAAGAAAAACCTATACTTAAAACAAGCCTAATAGAACTATGATTAGAGAGCAGGGGCCCGTAGCTCAGCCAGGATAGAGCGTCGGCCTGCGGAGCCGGAGGTCCCGGGTTCAAATCCCGGCGGGCCCGCCAGGCTTCTCATCATAACCTGGTTAAAAGTTCTTGATATAATCTTAGGGATCTTATTCTTGATCCTCTAGGACTGTTTGTGTGATAGGTCGTCTTGGCGAGATTCTATAGGGTTTTTGTGATGTATTTCTTCTCTAGGTATGATAGGTAGCTCGTTGGATCTATATCGATTCCTAGTGATCTCTTTAGGAGTTCTTTTGGAGCGTATGTTGAGCCCCATCTATGGATCTTTATTCTAAGCCATTCTCTTATTGGGGCTAGGTTGGGGGTTGATATATAGCTATACAGGCTGCCTAGATCCTTTTCCATCGCGTCTCTTATTTGCGCGGCGATTATTGTTCCCAGTGTGTATGTTGGGAAGTATCCGACGGATCCTTGGCTCCAGTGTATGTCTTGTAATACTCCTTCGGAGTGTTTCTTGGGCTTTATCCCTAGATATCTATCCATAAGATCGTTCCACATTTCGGGCATGTCGTTAACGTTGATCTCTCCCGAGACAGCTAGCCTTTCGATTTCGAATCTAACAGCTATGTGGAGGTTATATGTAACCTCGTCAGCATCGACTCTTATCAGGCTTGGCCTTACTATGTTGAAATATCTATAGAGATCCTCTGGATCCTGGGACCAGAGGTAGCCGTTAAGAACATTTCTATAGAGATTCTCTATGAATGGCCTGCTCTTACCTATCATTAGCTCCCAGAACCTTGACTGTGATTCGTGAATCCCGAGCGATGCTCCAGTGGCTAGGGGTGATGCTCTAAGCGACTCATCTATCTGGAGCTCGTAGAGAGCGTGACCATATTCGTGGATAACCGAGAGTATTGTTCTCCTGAAATCCTTCCCTTCGTATCTCGTTGTTATCCTTACATCCCATATCCCCATGGAGGATGTGAATGGGTGTGCAGACTCGTCCAGCCTTAATCTCTTGGGGTTATGACCGAGGATCTCTAGGATCTTTTTGTTAACGCTTCTCATAATATTAACATCATAGGGCTCTTCCTCGAGTCTGTGGTATTGTGGAAAATACCCCTCGCTCATAATTCTATCTAGGATCGATTTTAATCCTGGGGCCAGTTTATCCATGATGCTCTTAAACTCCCTTGTTGTCAAGCCCTCTTCGTAGAGGTCTAGGAGTGCGTCGTATGGGTGCTCCCTATATCCTAGATGGTCTGCTATCTCCCTCTCGAGACCGAAGATCCTGGCTAAGTAAGGCTTGAACAGATCATAGTCATTCTTAGCCTTAGCATTTCTCCAAACAACGCTTGCTTCCGATGTGATTCTGCTGAGCTCCTCAACAATCCTCGGAGGGATCTTTGTATAGTAGTCAACAAGCCTTCTCAGAACCCTCACAACGCCTCTCTCATAGTCGTTGAGATCCTCAGCCTTCTCAGCCCTCTCCAGCTTCTCTATAAACTCTCTCCTCGTAATCATCTTCTGGATCATTAGGTTGATCCTGCTAATAGCAATAGACCTCTCATAAACCCCGTCCTCAGGCATGTATGTCTCTATATCCCACCCCATGAGGGATAGTGCGTGTTGGAGCGACCATATATCTGTATACTCCTCAACAAGCTCTCTAACCTCCCTCCTAACAAAGACGTTCTCAGAACCCAAGCAGGGCACCAATTTTATAATGTATGGGGGTATAAGGGGTTTGGGTTTCATTGTTGCTGATATTGCTTGATATCAACCGCTCTTCATAGATCCTCTCCTGCTCAGGCTGCTTTGGGATCTTCTCATCCTGGCTCTACCGTAAAATACATAGAACTTATATGACGTTTTCGCAGAACCACGATTTGAACCCTCATGGAACTCGAAACGGTTAGCTATGAGTGATAACATGCGGGTCGTTAAGTTTATAAGGGGGCGTATCTAGATATATCTAGATATATCTTGAGGAAGGGATTGACCAAGTTGTTGGTGCTCTACCTCCTGCTGAGAGACGGGGATCTTCATGGTTATGAGATTATGAAGAAGATTAAGAAGGAGACTAAGGGTGCCATATCACCCAGCCCTGGGAATATATACCCAGCCCTCAGAGAGTTGGCGTCTAGGGGTTTTGTGAGTGTTAGGGTTGATGATATGGGGAGGAAGATCTATAGCCTTACAGAGAGGGGAAGAGAGTTTATTATGGAGAAAAAGGGCTTCATAGAGGAGATGCTTAGAAGCAATCCCTCGGAGGTTATAGAGGTTCTGGAGGAGATACATGCTCTGATAGTGAGTATTATGAGTGCTTGGAGAAATATGGATGAGGCTTCTAAGAAGGCTTTTGTAGAGGATCTCAGGAGGCTTAGAAGATCCCTGGGGGTAGGGATCGGTGTGGGCGGTTGAGGTAGAGGATCTGCATAAGATCTATCCTGGGGGTGTTAAAGCCCTTAGCGGTGTTTCTTTCAAAGTCTCTAAAGGGGAGGTTTACTCCCTCCTAGGACCTAACGGTGCTGGGAAAACAACTACTATGAAGATCATAGCGACACTGCTTAAACCAACCTCTGGGAGGGTTATGGTTATGGGTATAGATGTCGCCTCTAACCCCGATTCTGTTAGAAAGATCATTGGCTACGTACCCCAGGATCTCTCGGCGGACGATGAGCTGACAGGAATAGAGAACGTTGTTCTCCAGGCCAGGCTCTACGGAATCCCTAAGGATAAGGCTGTGAGGAGGGCTAGAGAGTTGCTAGAGATGGTTGGGCTTGGCGAGGCTGCTAACAGGCTTGTGAAGAGCTATAGCGGTGGTATGAGGAGAAGGCTCGAGCTGGCCATGGGGCTGGTTAACGAGCCCGAGCTATTAATCCTGGACGAACCCACACTAGGGCTTGATGTGCAGTCAAAACTATCGCTCTGGGAGCATATTGAAAGGCTTAGGAAGGAGAAGAAGGTCACCATATTGATGACAACACACTATATGGATGAGGCTGATAGGCTGAGCGATAGGATAGCGATAATAGATAGGGGAAAGATCGTTGCCGAGGGTTCTCCTCAGGAGCTTAAGGCGAAGGTGGGGGGCGATGTGATAATGATCAAGATCTCATCAGACCCCCTGAAGGTCGCTGAGAAGTTGAAAATGATCGATGGTGTTCGTGGTGTTGATGTTATTGAGGGTAATATCAGGATCAAGGTGAATGTTGCTGAGACAATGCTCCCAGAGATCCTTAAGGTTTTGGGCAGCGTTGATGGTAAGATCGAGAGTATATCGATCACGAGACCCACGCTGGACCAGGTTTTCATAGAATATACAGGAAGAATGTTTAGAGACGAGGAGCCTGGCGACTTTAGGAGGCAGATGATGATCTGGAGGAGGAAGAGATGATGGGCGCACTATACACACTATACACGCTATATGAGAGGGAGATGAGGAAGTGGTTTAGGCAGAAGGTACAGCTAGTATTCATAGTAGTCATGCCCCTAATGTGGATGGGGCTTTTTGGGAAGAGCCTTAACTTCTCAGCACTACTCAGGATCCCAGATATACCTGGGGCTGAGCAGCTTAGAAACCAGATCCAGTTGCTAATAGAGGAGTACGTGATCAAGAGATACTTCGGTGGTTATGATTACTTCTCATTTTTCGTTATAGGGATGCTGAGCGTGTTCATACTATTCACAACGATGTGGAGCGGTATGAGCCTGGTTTTTGATAGAAGGCTTGGATATCTAAACAGATTCCTCGTAGCCCCTATACCGAGGTCGAGTATTGTTATGAGCAAGATCCTCTCCTCAGTAACAAGATCACTGATCCAGGTCACAGCACTACTCATAATAGCCCTAGCACTAGGACTAAGCCTAAAACCAGGCGTGGGTGTTATTGATATAGCGATCCTATATGGTGTTATAACACTGCTAGCACTCTCTTTTTCCTCAATATTCACAGCCATTGCTGTGAGGATAACAAGCCACGATCTAGTCATATCTATAGCAAACCTTGTCAACCTACCCCTAATGTTCACAAGCAACGCGATATTCCCAGTAGAGCAGATGCCCCAATACCTACAAATAATAGCCAGAGCAAACCCCATAACACATGCTAATGTGATAACCAGGTATCACTTACTAGGGGTAGGGGATCCGGGATCTATGGTTACATCCACAATATATATGGTTCTCTTCGCAACAGCATCTATAGCTATAGCGATCATAGCGTCGAGAAGGATCGAGTAGCAACTCCATGTCATAGCCTGTATAGTAAGTTAAACACCTTTCAAAGATATAGCTAGCACTCAGAGATCTCCTAGTAAAGCTCCCCAGCAGAGAAACACGCTCTCTTAGTAAATAGTTAAAAAATCTTTATCGCGAGGCTATTAGCTTTTTCAGGAATGGTTCTATGGCTTATAGCTCTAAGATCTGGGGCGTTATGGTTGGTGGAAAAGAGTGTTGTGATCGTTGCAAGCTGGCTTGGCTGGTTCTCGGTATTCCTAGTCAGGTTTGCACCAGCGCCGGTGCTTATATTGATAGAGAGGAGTTTTAACCTAACCCACGGAGAGGCGAGCCTGATCTTTACGAGCTATCTGCTAGCATATGCGGTGATGCAGATCCCTGCAGGGGTGTTGAGTGATAGGATAAACCCATCTAGAGTTATAGCTATAGGTCTCGCGATCATGACGGTTTCCGGCTTCGCTATGGGTTTAAGCCCGACCTTTGTAACAATGATCATTTTATCGTTTCTAACAGGCGTGGGTGCGGGGACTTTCTATACATCGAGCACGTCTCTGCTCTCACTCTTATTCCCACCGCGTGAGAGGGAAAAGGTTCTCGGGATAGCATATTCAGGGATAGGTACAGGAACCTCTGCAGCAATAGCTATCGGGGGGTTTCTTGGCAACCTGCTAGGGTGGAGGGGGATCTTCTTTGCACTAGCAATACCAGGTGCTGTGAGCGCGTTTCTCTTCACAAGGATAAAGATCCCTGCTCCCAATAAACCCCGTGGGAGTGGTTTCTCAAGCCTGGGGTTAGAGGTTCTCAGGATTAGGTCTATAGCGATCTGCATAGTGATCCATGCATTGATACTGGTAACATATTTTGGTATCACGTCATTCACACCAACCTATATAGCGATATCGATAGGTAAGAGCCTGGTTGAGGCGGGCTTATTATTCCTAGTATTCCCCTTATCAGAGATCTTGGGCGGGCTTGTGGGGGGATATATGGCTAGCAGGATCGGTTCCAAAAGGGTTCTCATGATAAGCCTTCTATCGATCTCTATAGGAACTGCAGCGATCCCGTTCATGAGGTCAGAGATCTATGTAGTCCCTATTCTATCTATTATTGGCTTGATGTTTCGGGCAGCTGCCACAACCCTTCCACTGATCGTGGTTGAGAATACCCCAAGACATATACTTGGAGCTGTTCTTGGCTGGTATAACTCCACAGGCTTTGTGGGAGCTTCTATAGGGCCCTATATGTTTGGCTATATAGCAGATCTACACGGGTTTCTCCTATCCTATATAGCCCTCTCCTTCTTCCCACTCGTGTCTGTAATGCTGCTGCGTATGTTCAAAACGGGTTATGCAGCTAAAAACACATAGCTAGGTCTCTACGCTTTTACCAGCTCTTCAACGGATTTTCTAGCCGATTCAACTCCTCTAACATACCATATTAGCGATGCTATGAGTCCGAAGGCCCATATTATAGATGCGAGGGTTAGGAAGAGGTTTGCGGGTATATATGTTTCGAAATAGACCACCACAGCATTGCTCAGTATTGTTATGAATGTTATGAACCCGATGGTTGAAGCCCTAACACCTGTTGGGAATAGCTCGCTCTCCAGCGTGCTTAGGGAGGCCCAGGCCCATTCGGAGAAGATCATGTTTATAAACACCACTGCTAAGTATGTCTCTAGCGTGAATAGCCCGTGGATCGCTGCTAGTGTGGCTGCCGTTATAGTACCCCCTAGGTATGATAATAACGTGGAGATCCTCCTGCTCCTATCTATGAGGGGTATTAGGATGAAGGCTCCTATAGATGCTCCGAGATTAGCTATAGCTATATTAAGCTCGACAGCACCGCTATAAGCGAAGCCCGCGGCATATGGTGCGTAGTAGGCGATAACGCTATAGGTTATATACTGGGATGCTGTTATTATGAGCAGTATTGCTAGTCTAAAGCTATATCTCCTCATAGCCTCGGCTAGCCCGATAGCTCTTTCTACAGGCGCGACCTTTCCAAGATCTATGGCTGTTACTCCCGCACTGCCAGCGATCCTCGATACAATGGTTCTAGCCTGTTCATACCTACCCTTCTGGATAAGCCATCTAGGGGATTCTGGTAGGTGGAATCTCGCGATAGCAACGATCGCTGCTAGCGCGGCTGCTGTTGCGACTACAGAGTTTATCTGGACATTTATATCTGTATATATAGCTCTATAGTAGAGTGCAAGGCCTGCTATTATAGCTGCACCCACGTTCCACATGTTTGTTGATAGCATCATCGCCTTACCCCTATGCCTTGCTGGAATGAGCTCTGCTATTGCTGAGTATGCAGCGCCAATCTCACCCCCGATCCCGAAGTTTATAGCAGATGTTAGGATCAATAGCTCGGTGAAGCCTCCGTGAAACGGTATCAGGAGGATTGTTGCGATGGTATATATCAGGATAGATGTTATGAGCAAAACCCTCCTCCCATAGAGATCCGCAAGCCTTCCTAGAGCTAGGGCGCCTAGCATAAAGAAGATGAGGTTGACTGCAAAGATCTCTGTAGCTCTCTCAGGCTCAACCAGATACATTATAGCAGGGGCTACTGTGAATAGAACACCGTCTAGAAAAAATGTGAGGGAGACTATTATAAAGAGCTTCCAGTGCTCTCTACCCCACCTAGCACTATCCAGCACCTCCCAGAAAGAACTCAACCATATCACCACAACTCTGACACTATACGTAATATATAAGAATTGCTATAGAAAATCTATAACAATAAGGAAAAAATATTAACCCATAGTTATAATACAGCTGGGACTAAGTTGAGTCAGCAATATAGACCTGATCTCTACGTTGTTCTATTTCAATTCTATAGTAGATCGACCCTGCGAAGTCATGGTTTGCTTTTAGCCTAACGACATTGGGGTTTCCATCTAGGTTCGAGAGATCATTCCCTGGGCGGCTTGAAGCTCTGCTCCCATCACCGTCCAGGGTCAGTATTGAGATCAACTCATCACCAGAAACAATTCCGATCAAAGCTTATAAATACCTCCCACGAGTATCAATAAGAAAACAGTTCTTCTCATAATTTTATAGTGTTTAGAGCTTCTCTTTCCTAAGATCTATCATGTCCTCTACATTCTCGCCAGTGCCTATGAGGGTTATTGGGACGCCTATCCTCTCCTCTAGATCTTCGATGAATCTGCGTGCTTCTTGGGGTAGTTTTCCCCATTCCCTAACCCCTCTAGCTTCTCTATACAGGGCGTCTAGCTTTGTTATAGCTACCTGGGTTGCTGAGTTGATTCTCACGGCTTTTCTGGCAAGTTCTATGTTGAAGGGTGCTACTCTTCTGAGCCTTCCTGTTACGGTTCCTCTTTCGATTAGGCCTAGTTTTTCAGCATCTTCGGGGCTTATCTCGCCCTCGAGAGGCCCTTCACCTACTCTTGTTACGAATGATTTGAACACCACTATAACCTGGTCAACATGTTTTGGCCCAGCACCTATTTCTGACAAGATCCCTGCTGCTGATGTGTCTCTCGATGTTACGTAGGGGTAGGTTCCGTGGTAGAGGCTTAGAAAGAGTCCCTGTGTCCCTTCGACCAGGATCTCTTCTCCCCTCTCGATCATGTCGAGGATCTCTGGGGAGCTGTCGCAGATGAGATCCTCGATCTCTTTGAACTCCCATGCAAGCTTAAGCCTTCTAAGAACCCTCTCAGCCGTGGCAGCCCCTACCCCCTGGAACGTGGATCCTATGCTTCTGAGCTTTTCATCAAGAGCCTCCATCTCGACGTGTCTCTTCTCTATAACGCCTGAGTATCTATCGACACATATCCTGCCCTGGGTTCTTGTCTCCTCGATCTCTTTTAAGAGGGTATCGATCCTTATGAGGGAGCCTCTGGCTATGAATAGCCTTATATCTTTATTTATGAATGTCGAGGGGACTAGCCTTAGCTTCCAAACCCTACCTCTATAGGTTAGAGTGTGTCCAGCATTAACACTCCCGGTCCTGATACTAGCACTATATCCTCCCCTGAGTCCTAGGTAGCCGGCTACCTTACCCTTACCCTCGTCTCCGAAGAATCCTCCACATACTATTGTTATCATTCTACCCCAGCCTCACGCCGTGATCCCTATGATAGCTCTCTCTATGAGCCCCTGGTGCTAGGATAACAAACCTAGCCCTCTCCCACAGCTCCTCTATATTTCTAGCACCGACATATGAGAAGCCCGATCTCAGCCCGCTCACTATGTTTGAGACAACCTCGGCGACAACTCCTCTATATGGTACGAGCATCTCTATACCCTCTGCAGCATATGACGATAGATCCTCGGGATCCTGGTTATCTATAGATACTCTCTGAAGGTATGAGGAATTACTAGCCATACCTCTATACAGCTTATACTTTCTACCATCGATCATAACGGGTTTTCCAGGAGCCTCCTCGGTTCCTGCTAATAGATAGCCTATCATCGCGCTCGAAGCCCCAGCCGCCAGTGCTTTAACAATATCGCCCGAGGATCTCATACCACCATCCGCTATGATCGGGACTCCGTAGGGTTTCGCAACGCTATATACATTCATGATCGCTGTGAGCTGGGGAACACCTACACCGGCAACGATTCTCGTGATACAGACATGCCCCGGACCTATACCCACCTTGATCCCGTCTACATCTAGCTCGATAAGATCCCTTGCAGCCTCTCCTGTAGCTATGTTACCCACAACGATATCCACGGAATCGCTGATAACCTTCTTAATATTCCTCACAGCCTCGAAAACTGGTTTTGAATGAGCATGGGCGACATCAATCACTATAGCATCAACACCAGATCTATAGAGCCTCTCAGCCCTCTCCAGATAATCCCCCCTCACACCAACTGCAGCTGCTACGGCGAGCCTTCCATCAAGGCCTAGCGATTCGTTGCTCGATAATCCTACGGGTTGTTCTTTAACCCTCTTCACCTCTTCCACCTGTCTATCGATCGGCATGAATCTATGTATAACACCTATCCCACCCATCCTGGCCATAGCTATAGCCATTCTCGATTCCGTCACACTATCCATTGCTGCACTTACTAACGGTATATTGATCCATATTCTTCTAGAGAACCTTGTTCTCAGCGACACCTCTGACCTTGAGTTAAGATCCGAGTAGCTAGGAACTAGAAGGACATCATCTAGGGAGAGACCATAGCCTATTACTTTGCCCAGATATCCCTAACAATCCTGTGTTTAAGGGGTATATAAATACTAGGCGAAAAAGATCTTTTTATTACCATGAAAAAGTAAAAACCTATCCCTTTCTATTAATAGCTACTTGGTATGCTATCTCAGCGGCTTTCTCGCCAGAGAGAAGCATCTTTCAATTCTATAGTAGATCGACCCTGTGGGTTTGTTGATGACTGTTGAGCCCAGCTGCATAGGGCTTCTATCTATTGTGAGATCATTCCCTAGATGGGGTTCGGGCTTCATAGCGGTTGATTTTGCTTGATATCAACCGCTCAGCCCTTGGTTTCATAGGCCTCAGGGCCCCTTTCATTGGAGCCCTTATCACTGGCCTCCACCCGTTCGGGGTGACCCCAACCCACAGCTTCCCTTCATTGCATTGCTCTGGTTCATTGCTGTGGGGAACCCCTGCATTTTGGATTTTATTTAACCCGCCCCTCGGGTCTCTATCTCTATCCTCATTGTTGGGCGGCATCCCAGTGAAATATAAGAGCTTATATAAGGTTACATTACTGCAGAACTACGAGCTTAATATCAACCCCTATAAACCACCATGAAGCTCGAAGCAGCTGGCTACGGCTTGGAGCTATGCTCCCATCACCACCTAGAGTCAATATTGAGATCAACTCATCACCAGAAACAATTTTAATCAGATATTATAAATCTTTACATAGGATATCAGTAAGAAAAACAGCCTGTTATAATTATGTCGCCCTTCGAGTACTCCTTGATCATGTTGTGAAGGCTTCTGCGAAGATTCTCTTACTAGCTATGTCTTTCACTTCTAAGCCTTTCTTAGGGTATTTATAAGTATTCTATAGATAATCTATTTATGGGTTCCTTTTTTAAAGCGGGATCATACGGGTTTCATCAGGATCTTCTCTTCGTTGAGTAGGTAGGATGATGCTATGATCATTATTATTGAGAATACTGCTAGGGCTAGTAGGTGGGTCATAGATCCTGTTATATCTCCTAGGGAGAAGAGTCTTATGGCTAGCACTGAGTGTGTATATGGAAGGATCATCATTGGTATGGATACGCTTGTGGGCAGCCTATCTATATCTACGAATAATGCTGAGAAGAAGATAGATGATGCTATAACCGTTATTATTGATGAGGCTATCTGGGCAGACCTTACAGTGGCGCTCCTAACTATGATTGGTAGTGAGAGTGCTAGTGTTGAGAGTATTGTTAGGTAGACTACGAAGGCGCTTAGAAGCACTAGCTGTGGATCGTAGACGCTTGTGCCAAGAGCTCCGTGGGCTAGGATCTGGAGGAAGATCACCACGGCTATGATCTCTATTGCTGCTGCGAATAACCCCACAAGAGAGCTTGAGAATGCTTTAGCTAGTATGAGATCCCGTCTCCTCAGCGGGGCCATTAGAAGCACCTCAAGGGTTCTCCTCTCCTTCTCACCAAGGATCGAGTCGACAACATATGTGGTTGCAGGTGTTGCTACAAATATTAGTGAGAATGCTAGTAGTCTTGCAACATAGATTCTCAAGGCTTGCTCGTATCCGATCTCCTCTCCAGTTGGTGTTATGTATGTTGTTAGAAGAACAACCACAGGATCCCTTATACTCTCGGGGTTAGCATTGATCTCTGCCCTCGATGCTAGGAGCCCGATCTTGAGGTTTGATACGTGGGTTGAGAGTTCCTGTAGGACTGAATATAGATCTGAGAGAAGCCTGTCAGCCCTAGGAGACCCAGGGATCCTCTGGATCTCTACATATGCTCTATCAACTAGAGAGGATAGGTTTTTCGAGAACCCCTGGGGTATGATTAGCACAGCATCTATTGGGGAGCTAGTCTCACCAATATATACTGAGTAGCCCTTAGAAACCATGGATCTCGATATATATTCAGATATATCCGAAGACTCTATAGTGATATTCCCTATAGAGCCTGTCGAGCTATCCCTGTTAACTATAAGCAGGGCTCCCTGCTCGAGGGATTGTAGATAGGTGCTCATAAAGCCTAGGAGGGGTAGCATGATGAGGGGCAGGGCTCCCAGGGCTGCTAGGGTTCTATAATCCCTCACAAGCTCTAGGAACTCCTTCCATATTAGGGGTCTCATGCCCATAGATCTATCCCCCAGATCTTGATACAAGGCTTACGAAAGACTCCTCGAGATTCTTAGCACCCGTGATCCTCTTTATCTCCTCCACACTACCCTCACCAACGATGACACCGTTGTTTATTAAGGCAACCCTATCGCATAGATATTCCACTTCAAACATGTTATGGCTTGAAAGGATAACAGAGGATCCGGTGGGTTTTGAGTACTCTTTAATAGCCTCTCTAACCTGTAGCGATGAGAATACATCAAGGCCTGATGTTGGCTCGTCTAGAATTGCTAGGCGTGGCTCTGACATGAATACCCTTGCTATTAGCAACCTCCTCCTCATCCCCTTACTATATGTTCCAGCCCTCCTCCTTAGGTCGTTTATAGAGAGTCCGGAGATCCTGATCCCTATATCTAGGGCCTTCTCAACATCGAGGCCATAGAGCTCTGCGAAGAATCTCAGATACTCTAGACCACTTAGCCTCGAATACACATCAGCCTCTTCCGGGAGATAGCTTATCCTTCTCCTAATACTCGGCAGATCCCTATTCTCCCTCAGATCTACGCCCAAGATCCTCACACTACCCGAGGTGGGTTTAGCAAGGGTTGCCGCTATCCTTAGCGTTGTTGTCTTCCCAGCACCGTTAGGCCCTACGAGACAATAGATCTCTCCAGGCGCTACCCTAAAGCTAATACCCCTCAGAACCTCCCTAGATCCATAGCTCTTCCTGACATCGATAAACTCAACCACATTCTCCACAACAGGCACTCATGATTAGTAATACATGCGATAATATATAGGGTTCCTCCATATAATATTGGTGATCCTTTGGGAGAGGTGGAGGAACCGCCTGAGGATCTCATAGAGGGTTTGAAGAGCATTATAAAGATAGTTAAGGAGTCTAGGAAGCATATTGGAGAGGATAGATGGAGCACGATCGAAGAGGATCTAGTGATGCTGATATCAGATATACTCCACGCATGGATGGAGAAGAACAACATAGATCCCGACAAAGCCACCGTGAGAATCGAGGTTGAGGAGGAGGAAATAGAGGTAGAGATCCCGAGAAGAATCACAAGGTTTAGAATGTAACAGCTAGTATACCAAGAATCGCGGGAGCCGTGGATGGCGTGTCGATTACCTAGAGAGCCAGGTGTATATATTATCATCATAAGAGTTGGCAGAGATACTAGTATAACTACACACGGTGGAAAGAGATTCACTATCCCATCTGGCGTGTACCTCTATATAGGGTCAGCAATGGGTAAGGGAGGTATATATAGAAGGGTTGCAAGACATATAAACAAACCCAGATCTCTCTTCTGGCATATTGATTATCTATTGCATCAACAATCCACAGAAATCCTGGGGATCCTTTACAAGACGCATGAGGATCGAGAGGATTACGAGGCAAGACTAGCCCTAGCCTTTAAAGAGATCTTCACAGGAATCCCTGGTTTTGGGTGTAGCGACAAACCCGAGGACTATTCCCACCTATACCTATGCGGCTACTCCGAGGATGAATGTCTAGAGAGGATAAATGAGACGGGCATAGCTGATCTAACTTATTGCCGTATAAACGATCTTGCAGGCGTCTCGAACATATCCCACAGATCCCGATCCCTATAGATCTGTGATGCAGAGACACGCCCAGACTTGATATAAGGGAGCATAAAATAACAACAATCGATACCCAGAGACAAACCATATCGAGGAGCGGTTTGTCTAAAAACATCAGATCCTTTTGGATATTGCTATACCAACCCAGCTTGCTACTAGTCCAAACAATAATCCCTTTTCAATTCTATAGTAGATCGATCCCATGGGTTTATGGGCTGCCGTCGAGCCAAACAGCACTTGACTCCCATCTAGGTTTAAGGGATCATCCCCCGGATGGCTCGGAGCATTGCTCCCATCACCACCCAGAATCAACATGGAGATCAACTCATCACCAAAAACAATTCCAACCATAAGATTATAAATCTTTCCCACGAATATTAAAAAGAAAACAGCCCAGAGCCTATCCCAAGAAAAGCTCCTATACCGCCGGCTAATCCTGTTAATACTCTGTCTCGGGTGCTTCTCACAAGCTCCTTGGATGCGATAGCACGCTACCCCTGCTTTAAGTCTTTTAGGTATATTTTTATAGTAACCATTTGGCTCCGTGTCTCAGTAGGTGTTTTGATATAACTAGCTTCAGGATCTCGTTTGTCCCCTCGCCTATTTCGAGGAGTTTTGAGTCTCTATAGATCCTCTCGACGTTGCTTTCCTTACTATACCCATAGCCCCCCATGAGTCTTACAGCCTCGTTAGCAACCCTCACACTGGCTTGGGATGAGTGGAGCTTTGTGACGGCAGCCATTACTGGGAAGTCCTCTGATCCTTTTCTATAGAGCTCTGCAGCCCTGTATACAAGGGATCTTGAGCTCTCTATAAGTGTATAGAGATCTGCTAGTGTGAACTGGATCGCCTGGAACTCTATAACAGGCTTTTCGAAAGCTATCCTCTGTGTTAGGAATGAGTATGCCTCCTCATAGGCAGCCTCGGCTAACCCTACTCCTAGAGCGCTTATTGCAACCCTGCCCACGTTGAGAGCATCCATAGCTACTTTAAAGCCTTCCCGGGGAGGTGCTATGATATCGTCATCTCCTGCTCTGCACTCATCTATAACAACCTCAGCTGTTCCCGTACCTCTAAAGCCCATAACCTCTATGGGGTTTGTCTTTATACAGCTGCTTCTCTTTAGCAGAACCGCGGCTATATTCCTATGCCTCTCACTCCTAGGCCCGGTTCTCCCGAACACTATGAAGTAGTCAGCATAAAGCCCCTGGGTTATCCAGGTTTTTGTACCCTTGACAACCCACTCTCCCCCCTGTCTCTCTATGCTTGTCTCTATGTTGGCGGCATCGCTCCCACAGCAAGGCTCGCTGAGGGCGAAGGATCCTATAGCATCGCCGGAAGCTAGTTTTGGGATAACCTCCTCAGCAACCCTCTTGGAAGCATTGCTGACAAGGATATGGGTTACAAGTGTTCCCTGAACCTCAGATATAAGGGCAACAGAGCCGCTGAACCTAGCAAGCTCTTCCAAGACCACAGAGACTCCTAGGAGGTCTAGACCAGCTCCCCCAAGATCTTCTGGGACGTTTGGCGCCAGTATCCCCATCCTACCCATCTCCCTGACAAGCTCCCTCGGGTACCAGTTCTCGGCATCTATCTTTCTAGCGAGTGGGACGACATGTTTTGAGGCAAACTCTCTAACGCTCTTCCTAAGAATCAATAGATCTTCCTCCACGCAATCCACCCATGTCTAGTACGTTAGGGAGGCTATATGATTCCTTTAACACGTTTCGATCGATATTTTGGCTTTATAATGCTAGCATGACTAGCTCTTATCATACAAGCCAGCGATCGGATCTCCGACCAATATAGAATCTTTAGAGTGTTGCTTATTAGTTCGCACTGTAAATTATCTAGCAGAGCGTGTCCTCATGCCGAGGATCAGGGTTGTGAGGCTCCATGTGCAGGGAGGTAAGGCGTCGCCAGCACCGCCGCTCGGGCCTACTCTGCAACAGCTAGGGTTAGATCCCGCGAAGGTTGTTGATGATATTAACAAAGCTACAAAGCCCTATGAGGGGTATGAGGTGAGGGTCGACGTGATCGTTGATCTTGATACTCTTCACTACGATCTCAGGGTTAAGCTACCAACCACTACGAGCTTGCTCTTAAAAGCTGTTGGTGCGGAAGCACCGTCGGGGGATCCTGCTCATAAGAAGATCGGGGATCTGAGTCTCGAGAAGATCGTGGAGATAGCTATTATTAAGAAACCGGAGCTCAATGCCAAGAGTCTGAAAGCCGCTGTGAAAACGATTCTTGGGAGTGCTAAGAGCATTGGGATCACTGTTGAGGGGAAAGACCCTAAGGAGGTTCAGGCAGAGATAGATAGAGGTCTTCACGATTCATTATTGCTTAAATATGAGGATAGGTGGAGATCTCAGTAGGAGGGGTAGTGCTTATGCTGTCAAAAGAGATCCTTGTGCAGAGAATAGCTGAGGCGATCAAGATAGGCTCTGGAAGGAGGTTTAAACAAAGCGTTGAGCTGGTTGTTGTTTTCAAAGGAATCGATCCCAAATCCCCTAAGGCGAGGTTCAGAGACGCGGTGTATCTACCCAAGGGGCTTGGGAAGAGCTCGTATATATGTGTAGTAGCAGATGGTGACACCCTTATAAGGGCTAGGAATGCTGGTGTAGATCTCGCGATCTCTAGGGAGGAGCTCCAGAAGCTCAGCAAGAAGCAGGCTAAGGCTATAGCCTCTAAGTGTGACTGGATCCTTGTGAGAACGGACCTCATGGGTCTTGCCGGAAGGATCCTGGGACCAGCCCTCGGACCTAGGGGGAAGGCGCCGACGCCTCTTGATGTGAACGCAGATATAGCTTCTCTGGTCAAGTACTATAGATCAGTTACAAGGCTTAGGAACAAAGAGCAGCCCTTCGTCTCAGGGATTATAGGGAGAGAGGATATGAATCCCGAGGATCTTGCTGAGAACGCCCTCGCAGTGCTCGGCTTTATAGAGAATAAGCTGGAAGAGCCTTTATCGGTTGCTGTTAAGAAGATTATTGTTAAAACAACCATGGGTGTACCGGTAGAGGTGCCTGTTCAATGAGGGGTAGGACTAGGAGGCTTTATGAGAAAGCCCTTAAAGATATGAAAAGGGCTAGAGAGGAGCGTGTTAGGAAGTCTATTGAGGCTAAAGCCGCCCTTGCCGAAGAGATCAAGAAGATCCTTAGGGGCTCTAGGAGCTTTGTCGTGATCTCAGCAACGAGGCTGCCGGGATCACAGTTCCTAGAGATCAAGAGGAAGCTTGAGGCCAAGGGGCTTAGGGTAAACATGATCAAGGGGAAGGTTTTCCTCAAAGCAGCAGCAGATCTAGGGCTGAAGGGCGTTGAGAAGATGGAGCCAATGGTGACTAACCCAAGCATATTCATATTCTCATCAGATCATAACGTGTTCGAGCTAGGAGAGATTGTGAGGAGCATAAAGGCATATAGAAAGGCTAAGCCTGGTGATAAAACTGACGCGGAGATCGTGATCCCAGCCGGGCCTACCGGTATACCTCCAGGGCCTATGATAAGCGTCTTCGGCAGGCTAAAGATCCCTGTACAGCCGAGGGGCTCAGAGATCCATGTGATCAGGGATACGGTTGTGGCAAAACCAGGGCAGGAGATAAGCCCTGAGCTAGCCTCACTGCTAAACAAGCTTGGCATAACACCGTTCATAGTTAAACCCAACCTTGTGTTCGGCTATGAGGATGGCTTAGTAATACCTGGGGAGAACCTGGTTCTCGACATAGAGGGGACTAGGAAGACGCTTATAGACGCTATATCGAGGGGCTATGCACTGGCAACAGAGCTCGTGATCCCAGATAAGATCGTTATGGAGATGGTGATTAGAAAAGCCTATATGAGAGCCCTCTCGATCTCGACGGAAATCGGGCTGGTTACTCCGGAGAGCGCTCCAGAGATTATTAGGAGAGCATATGCTAAAGCTCTAGCCCTAGCCCAAGCCCTCCAGGGATCCGTGGATCTAGGGTTAAAGGTAGTGGCAGAGACCAAGGCTCAGGAGCAGGCTAAGAAGGAGGAGAAGAAAGAGCCAGCAGAGGAGGAGAAGGAGAAGAAAGAGGTTAGTGAGGAAGAGTTAGAACAGGGTCTCTCAGCGCTCTTCGGCTAGCCCGCTCAAAACTAGCTTGTTTTAGGCGTTCTTGAGAGTATCTTCTTAGCTATCCTGTAGTGGACAACATCTATCATCTCACTACCAAGCCTTGCAGCGCCCCTACCGCTTTTAGATGCTTCTTCAAAGACCTCTATCACCTTCAAGGCCCACTCTATCTCCTGCTTAGATGGTGTGAATACCTCGTTAGCTATATCGATCTGTTTAGGATGGATCAGGGTTTTCCCCACATATCCTAGCTTCTTAGCCTCGAGAGCGTCTCTCCTAAAACCCTCTAGATCGTCTATGTTGAAGTAAACCTTATCTATAGCATCAACGCCGTAGGATGATGCAACCATAGCTACTAGGGCTCTTATAAATTGGTTATTCTCATAGGCCTCTGGGCTTCCACCAACGCTCAGGGCTAGATCTGCGGGGCCCCATGTTATCGCCACCACACCCTCTGATCTAGCTATATCCTCTATCCTTAGAAAACCCCTTGCAGTCTCGATCAGGGGGAAGATGTTTTTACCACTAGCCCTATATATAAAGCTTAGATCATTCTCAGCCTTCGGGATCATTATACATGACGCATTATCCCATCTAGCGACATATGCTAGATCCTCTATCCCTTCCCGAGTATAGATAGGGTTGATCCTAACGCAAACCTCTCTACCGCCCCAGCTTAGCTCCTTTAGAAGACTTCCCAAGAGCTCTCTAGCCCTTTCCTTCTCACCAGCCGGTACTGAATCCTCGAGATCTAGGATCACCGAGTCTGAGTTAAGATCGCATGATTTCCTTATCTTTCTCTCATCGTTTCCCGGTACAAAGAGCATGCTCCTCCTCGGCATCAAGCCCACCTATGGTCTCTCTTAGGAACCATTATGGTTCTATCACATTCTAGCAAGAGATCGTTGTTCTGGTTATAAGCCCTTATCCTCAGCCTAACGATCCCGAATCCTGGTCTGCTCTTCGACTCCCTAGCCTCGATAACCTCTGCCTCAGCATATATAGTGTCTCCTGAGAACACGGGTTTGTGGAACTTAACATTCTCTATCCCTAGCATAAAGCCTCTAGACGATAGGTGGGTTGTGAGCCCTATTGCTATTGATAGGGTTAGCAGTCCATTAACCACTAATCTACCCTTGAAAGGCTCGCCTGGATAGTTCTTCTCGGTATAGCCCTTATCAAAGTGGATTGGGTTAACATTGCTTGTGAGGAGTGTAAACCATATGTTATCTACATCAGTAACGGTCCTCCCAAGGGGGTTTCTATATCTAAGCCCGGGCTTTAGATCCTCGAAATAAGGACCTGAGAGAGCCCGTTCAACTAGGGATCCGTAGTCCTCCAATCTGTTCCCTATATCTGTTGCCTTCTTATAAATATATTGTTTCTATGTGGATAGAGAGGTTTATTGATAGTTTCTAGCTCTTCTCGCTTGGAGGTCTCCTCACAGGTACTAGCTGTTCCAGAAGCCTGGTTGCTCCTAGGAGTAGTTCCATCGGTATCACGATCTTTGTTGATGGCGTGCTTGAGATCGATTTAAGGGCTTCTAGGTATTGCAGGTAGAGAGTGTTATAATCAACCCTAGATGCTGCTGAGTTTATAAGCTCAAGCGCCCTCGATACCCCTTCAGCCCTCAGGATCTCTGCCTGCTTATCTCCCTCAGCTTTTCTGATCTGTGATTCTTTATACCCCTCTGCCTCTAGTATTGCTGCCTGCTTCTTACCCTCTGCCTCTAGGATCATGGCTCTCCTTGTTCTCTCAGCCGACATTTGTCTAATCATTGCCTCCTGCACATCCCTAGGAGGCTTGATCTCTCTTATCTCAACAGAGGTCACCTTGATCCCCCACCTATCCGTGACCTCGTCAAGCTTAGCTCTCAGCGTGCTATTAATATACTCCCTCTTTGCAAGGACATCGTCTAGCATGAGATCCCCAACCACAGCCCTTAGCGTGGTTACAGCCATACCGGTGGAGGCTGTTACATAGTTACTCACAGCTGTCACGGACTTCACGGGATCGAATACCTTGAGATAGACCAATAGATCTATATCAACCGGGGCGTTATCCTTAGTTATACAGGTCTGGGGCGGTATGTCTATAACAAACTCCCTAAGATCAACCCTCTGGGCAGTATCTATTATCGGAACCAAGAAGATCAGCCCGGGACCCCTCACACCTATCATCCTACCCAGTCTAAAGACAACTAGCCTCTCATACTCAGGCACGATCCTTATAGATCTTGCGAGGATTGCTAGGAGGATTATTAGAACAAGAATTATTAGAATTAGAGATACTGGATCTAGAGGCATTAAACAACCCGTAAAATACTCTATTCAAAGACTTATAAACCTTGAGCTGTTGGAAGGCCCGTGAGACTCTGGATATTTCCCATAGATCTATGCTGTCATTAAGATCCTAGCCAGAAGCACTGCCCAGGCTCCTTAGCGTCTCGCCAACCTTGTATTTGATACACCTAATGAGTATAGCTCGTTGTTATGAGCTTCTCTATTTTAGGACTATTAGCTATGGTGATCCAGATATAATGGGATCTCTTTCACAAGATCTTTTGCTAAAGGTCTATCTATTACTAGTCTTAGGGTGTAGGTGTTCTCTCTATAGCCTATGAAGATCGTGTTTTCCTCTCCAAGGATGCTCTTAATCTCTTTGGCTATATCCTCCATGTCGAGTGTTTTTTCGTGTGTTATTATGATGAGAGGTCTGCATATTGGTAGCTCGGTTTCGAAGGATCCTGATCTTCCTGAGTAGATCTTGAGTGGGGCTTTTCCGATAAAGCTTCCACGGATCTCTTCTCCAGCTCCTATCTCGACTCTATATGATCTTGCTCGTTTTATCATTAGGGGTGCTATGCGTCCAATAACTCTGCATCCTATGAATTCTAGTCTGTAGAAGCATAGCTCTCCATCACCCTCAACCTTCTCATTAACAACCTTATTGCTGGTAATCCTGGGTGTTATTGGTATGATGATTATATCTCTATACCTACCCCCAGAGATCTTCAGGATCTTTCCATCAAAAAACCCCTCATTGGTTGGGAAAATAGCCAGGATATTGCTAACCCCCAGCTCCTTCAAATCATACCCTGTAGAAACCTCAGAGATCTTCTCAAAAATCTTGGTAGTAATATACCTAGTCGTGGTGTCATGAGCCTCACCACCGATAGAGATCGATATAATATTTCTGCTAATCTCGCCCTTAATGGTGGCTCTATAGAGCTCTAACAGCTCTCCCGAGGGTAGAGTGAGCCTGGAGATCTTCAATTTATCGGAGAACTCTCTTAGAGCTTCATTCCTCTCTGCTGTGAGCAGTATCCATTTAATAAGCAGTAGAAGCCCGGCTCCCCATATAAGTATAGCTATATAGGTTACTAGAGGGTTGCTGATTATCCGTAATACTACAACTGTGGTAATTATCAATATAACTATAGAGAGAATACTACAGAATAAAGGCATCACAAGATCTTTCTCAACAGTGATTACGAGAGGATCACGATCGCTGGTCAAGGCTGCTAAATGCTATTAAAGAAAAGCCCTTAAAAATCTTCGAGAGGTCATATTCATAAACTGTTTGCTATCTCTGATACCCTTGATGTTTATCGATATTGTTTCGTTATCCGAGATCTTAACACTGAGATGGGATAGGTTGTAAGACTTCAGCCTCTTAATGGTTGTAGTATTCTAGCCGTTCTCGGCTTTCTTTACTTTTAAAATGATCCCCTCCATCGATACTACGACTACCTTCGATCCTGACGGTATCTTGCCACTGACAGAATATGCTGTCCATTCCTCGCCTGCTACGTAGACCACACCGGGGGTGTTTTCGTCTATATCTGTCTTTGCAAGACCTATCTTTCCAACAATAAGCTCTTCCGGCTTGTATCTCTTCATCCTCACAGCCTGCCCTGCTTTATATGCTATGAAGCCTACGAGCCCGCCAAATCCTAGTATGAGGGCTGCTACCCCTGCTAGTTCTAGGCTTAGGGTTCCCGGGGGTCTCTGGAGTATTAGCATTGATATCCCTGCTGCTATCAGGACTATGCCTGCTATTCCGAAGGCGCCGAAGCCTGGTGTTGTGACCTCTATTAGTGTTAGCACTACTCCTGAGAGTAGGAGGGTTATTACCAAGAGGTCTGGGGGTACGAGGCTCATGCCATAGAGGGCTAGCAGGATTAGGAGGGCGCCTGCTATCGCGTATCCCTGAAAACCTGTGGTGAAGATCTCTGCTAGTATTAGGTAGACTCCTATTGTTAGTATGAGCGAATATATCAGTGGATCAGATAGTAGAGAGACTATTCCCTCAAAGAAATCCTTACTATATCTAGACCCAATCACGAGACCCTCTTTATCGAGCACCTCCTCAAGACTTGAGGCTGGAGATGCTATGCCTATCGAGACAGCTTCCCTCTCAGTCAGTGTTAGGCTCTCCTTAACAAATCTCTCAGCGATCTCCACCTTAGCCGGGTCGTCAAAGGCTCTTTGAGCCAAAGCCCTGAATCTCGAGGCAACATAGCTCACAGTCTTCTCATCAGAGGGTATAGGTTTGGCAGCCCCTATACTGCTCCCAGGCCCCATATAGATCTTTCCACACGCTATCGCAACCATAGATGCTGCCGAGGCAGCCTTCCCACCCGGGGGTATGTATGCAACACACCTAGCACCTGAGCCAACCAATATCTCGGCTATCCTGTCAGCAGATGCTACATAGCCTCCATAGCTATCTATGATGAGTGTAATCGACATGCTATTATCAAGAGCGCTCTTCACAGCCCTCTCTACCAGGGAGACCATCCCGCCGTCGATGTTACCAATAACATCGACTACTATGGTGGACTGCTTAGAGGCGCTTTGGGCTAATACAGCTATATGGATTGATGTGGTGAGAATGAATAACACCGTGACTAGCGTTATTAAAGCACTATATCCCCTCATAAGAGTGTCCAGTAGTAATAAGTAAGGGGATGTATAAAACCATAATTGTGGGGATCAGTATGATCTGTTCTAAGGCTCCTGGGAAGATAATCCTGTTTGGAGAGCACTTTGTAGTGAAAGGGGTTCCGGGTATTGGCATGGCTGTCAGCTCCTATGCAAAGGCATGTGTTGAGGAAAGCGATAAGAACACGGTTTTATCGAAACAGCTGGGCCTGGTTTATGACGAGGCTGAGGGGGTAGGTTTTGGGGGTGGCTTTGAAGTTATATTCAAGCTCATCGCCTCTATGGGTTGCTCTAAGAGGGTGAGGGCTTATATAGATTCCTCTATATTTATGGGCTCTGGGATGGGTTCTTCAGCAGCATCCTCGGTTGCTCTGATCCATGCTCTCATGAGGCTCTGCGGTTTAGACCCCTCTAAGGAGGTTGTGTCTAGGATAGCCTTTGAGGCTGAGAAGGCTGTCCACGGAAAACCTAGCGGTATTGATAATACCCTAGCAACCTATGGGGGGCTACTTTACTACAGATCCGGGGTTTTTGAGAGGATAGATATCAAATGGCCCGAGGAGTATTCGTTGCTTGTTGTGAACACAGGGATCCATAGAGAGACAGGGGTTGTGGTTAAAGACGTTCTAAACCTCTATGAGAGGAGGAGAGGGGTTTTAGAACATATATACAAGGCTGCGGAAGAGCTTGTAAACCAAGCCCTAGCAATGCTGAAGAAAGGGGATTTCGAGAACCTGGGGGAGTTGATGAATATAAACCAAGGATTACTATATACTGTGAATGTTTCATGCCCGAAATGTGAGGAGATAATCTGGCTCCTCAGGAGAAACAAAGCCCTAGGGGTCAAGCTAAGCGGTGCTGGGAGGGGAGGGATCATAATAGCCCTATATAGAAAGAAAGATCTAGAGGGTGTGAGGCAGCTACTAAAAGAAGAGAGCCTAGTAGTAAGCCTCGACGAGCAAGGGGTTCTTTCAATTTCGTAGTAAATCGGCGAAACAGTCCTCGGTGTATAAATAATCGGCTGGGTTTGGGACTTATAAAAACAAAAGATCCCTTGGGTCGTTTTAGAAGATTCTGTGGAAGAAGAGATAAAGATACTAAGGCTATTGGGTTTTGCCATCATTAAAACTAAGGATCAAATACGAAGTTCCGCATAATATAGTAGTTAAGTCGATCTACTAAAGAATTGGGAGAGATCGCGGTAGAGCTCTACAAGCATCTCCTCCACATCCTCTCTCCTCAAGCTCGGTTGCAGGGCTTTTAACACCATGGTATCTAGCTCGATCCTTTTTTCCTGGGGCGGGAAGTATTGTTCCGGCAGTCTTTTTAGCTCGGAGTGTTTGAACATATCGAAGATCTCTGAGAGAGTGTTGATCTTACCTTCTGGAAGTGATGTGATATCAAGGACTGGGAGGAGTTTCCAGTGGGTTATTTTAAGACTGCTCCACGCACCCTCGGTCTCCTCCCTGTGGGCTATGATGCTCATAATCCCCCATGTGGTGTTAAGCCATAGGCATAGCGCTTTGAGCTTTCTATCATCGTTGCCTGTTTTGAGTCTAACGGCATAGAATATGTTTGAGAGTACAGGTTTTGTAACATAGATCGCTGTTACATGGGCTGTGTTGAGCCTTATTCTCTCTGGGACGAGGAGGCTGCTTGCAAACCTCTCAAATATTCTTCTCGCTTTCCCATCCTTCGGAAGGATCCGGGCGTTAGGATCGGTCTGTAACCGGGTTCTCAACTCTTCTCCCCCACCATATAGGGCTGGCAGAGATCCTGGCGCCTCTGCAGCTCTTCTAAAGCTATCGTGGAATTGATGCCTGTCAATCCCGATCACCGCTATCTCTCCAAGCCTCTTAACCGGGATCCTTATCTCTCTAGCTCCAAGCCTTATACTACCCTCTAGCAGCTCTAACACATAGTTTGAGAGCCGCGGGTTTGTGAATGCTAATAGCTTTCCCCAGTTATCCAGGTGCTTTAGAAGCAATCGCCTCGGGATCGTATATACAATGCCACAAGATCTTCCAGCCTCTACATTGCTGCCTAGGCTGCTGCTCCCTAGCGTTATATCTATCTCAGCGGCTTTCCCACACCTATCTATGATTTCATGTGCCAGCCATACTCCCTCAAGTGCTGTTTTAGGTTTTCTGACCAGGTTTGCTATGCATGTTCTCTCATCCTCAACATGCTTATCAACCCTCCTTGCGATCACGAGGCACTCGCTCAGGTCTGTAGATTCGCTAAAACCATAGCCTTCTTCGGGATCGTTGCTAACAATAACATATTCTAGGTGGAATCTCGATGCTAAGAACGATCGTGCGAGGAACCAGCTTATCCCTGACAAGAGATTCCTGGGTAGAACAAACGCTATCCTACCCCCCTCTTTTACCAGCTCCCCAGCAATGTATAGGAAGAGGAGCCCTTCACCAGCCTGTCCAATCTCTAGGAAGGTTTTTACACCTTCCCCGCTGAGTGAGGTTTCTAGTTCTTTCAGGAAAGCCTTTCCCTCGCTAGTCTCGGATAACATGTATCTCACATATTCTCTAAGTCTCTTGTAGGATCTGAGGAGCTTCTCCCTAGCATGCTTATCCACTATAAAGCCGAAGAGCCCTGATTCTTTCCTGCCGCCTCTTCCAGTTGCTCTGGTGAAGGGAGGGTTCATTATGATTAGGTCAAACCTTTCTGGAAGATCTATTATTTCTTCCTTCCTAGAGGCAGAGATCCTGATTATACCTCTGCTCCTCGGAGGGTTTGCAAGAATCCTCTGCACTAGATCCAGGCTTCCCATAGATACAGATCCGTTAGGGCCTATTCCAAGCGGTGCTGTGTAGATATTCATGCTTTGTGGAGAAGCTTCGGGATTATGGAGGGCAAGGATCGTGGTTGTTATATATGTTGCGAATCTAAGGGAATCCAACCCCCAGAGGGTTTTCTCCAAAACAGTCCTGTGGAAGCCCTCAACATCGACTTCCAACCCTTCTTTCAAGCGATCTCTGGTATAGAGGTATAGAAGACCATCGTAAGAGGCTGAGAGAAGAGTTCCCGAGCCGCATGCTAGATCGGCTATTCTGAAATTATCAAGAGAGCTGAGGCTCTGCCACGCCTGGTTTGGGGTTGTAAGGGCTAGTCTGGCAAGCAGGTACGATGAAGGTATGCTTGTAAAATATGTTGCTAGGTTCTTCCTAACAGCCCAGCTCCCTACTATTGTATGGTATATCTTGCCCGCGAAATCGCGTCTCAACAAGGTCTTGTTGCTTGCTATGCTGCTTGCAAAGCCGATCAGATCCATGATCGCTTGTTGAGCGTCTATAGGGAGTTTTTCAACGATCTCCTTGGCAATGCTGAAGATCGGTTGGTTGTTTATTTTAACAATACTATCGAAGGCTTTCTCAAGGGCTGGTAGGCCGTTTCTCCCTCCTACCAGGCTTTCCAGGGGTTTGAGGCCGTGTTTGGCTCTTATACTCTCATAGAGTATGGCGCTTAGGAGGATAGCTAGGGCTGCTTTACCATAGATCATTTCCTTGATATCCTCTACCTCTCCTATGGAGATGCCGTAGAGTTTATGGAAAACATTGTAGAGCTCTCTACATATAGATAGATCTCTATCCACAGAGCCTAGGGTTTTGATTAGCCGGTTGATAAGCTTCTCTATCTCCTCCTCGGCTTTTCTAATCATTTCCTCCAAAACCAGGTGCTGGATCGCTTGGTCTATGCTATCCCTTAGAAGGGGTACATCGACCCTAAGCCACCCTTGCGTGAGCAGCTCTCGCGGAGATTCCTTAGATCTCTTCTCCAAGAAGCGCGATAGATTTCTCGTCACATCTTCTCCGGGTATGAAGAACCTAGCCCTCAATACAGATCTTTCCAAGATCTCCTCGATCTCATCCTCCGCAACTTCCTCAGGAAAAGCCTGTCTATCATACCAGATAGCTACGGCTATGTCGCAAAGCCCGCTCTCAAGCCTCTCTATCGCATTTCTTTCAGCAACACGAGCTTCGTAGGATCCTTCGAGGGCTATTCTGAAACCCTTATACAGAAGAACTATGCCTGTAGAACCATCTATATATATCTCAACCCTCTCTTTAAAACCATGCCTCCCAAGCAGCCGGGCTAAGGTCCTGCTAACCCTACCTTCATCGATACCCAATCCGTATCCCCAACCACATTTATCCGGTATCCTGTTACATGGATGACGCGCTCTGCCTAATTAAAATAGATATTCGAGGCTTCTTAGCTATTATAGGTAGCAAGAGAAATCTATATAAATAGCATAGCTATCAGAGTTGGTGCAGATAGCGAAACAGGTGAGATGCTTAGGTGATGGTATTCGATTAGACCCTAACGATCTCGTGGCTTAAATCTCTAAGGACGCTTTAGCGATAAACAAGAGTGATCGAACTATGGCTAGGTATTTATCATGTATTTTTATATTTTTCTGCTAACTACCGGTTGGTGTTCTTGTTGAGCCCGAACTATGATGAGATCTCTAGAAAAGCTGTTCGGTATATTGAGGATAACTATAACAGGTATATAGATCTTCTTGGAAGCCTTATTGAGTATAAAACAGTGGCTGCCTGGGGAGGAGACGATATGGCTAGGTGTGCAGATTACCTTGCATCAATTCTCAGGGAGAGGGGTTTCAAGACCCAGATTAAAAGTGGTGGTGGGCATCCAGTGGTTCTAGCCGAGGTTGGTTCAGGCTCTAGGAGCGTGCTTATATATAACCACTATGACGTCCAGCCCCCCGATCCTGTTGAGCTCTGGGAGAGTGATCCTTTTAAGCTGTCTAGGAGGGGGGATTATCTGTTCGCGAGGGGTGTTGCTGATAATAAGGGTAATATTGCTGCTAGGATCGGCGCGATCGACGCGATCATTGATAGCATCGATAAGCTCGACCTCAAGATCAAGTTCTTTATAGAGGGCGAGGAGGAGATCGGATCACCAACCCTTGGGAGGGTTATTCAGGATAATAAGGAGTGGATAAGATCTGATGGGGGGATATGGGAGACGGGATATATTAGAAGAGATGATAGGCTCGGCATAAGCCTTGGCTTCAAGGGCATGCTATATATAGAGATTATTCTCAAAGGGGCTTCGAGGGATGTTCACAGCGGTAATGCCCCCCTGGTTCCCAACCCTGTGTGGAGGATGGTTAGGCTGCTCTCTCTCCTCAAGGATGAGCATGGCAGGATCTATGTTCCAGGCTTCTACGACGACATAGATCCCGAGTTCGTGAGGGCTGGTGAAGAGCTTGTGAAGAAAATGGATACAGCAGAGCTTGAGGAGATGATGAAGGATCTAGGGCTTAAGAGCTTCGTCGGGGGTGTAAGCGGTTACGAGGCTCTCAGGAAACTCCACCTAGAACCATCGCTAAACGTCTCAGGCCTCTACTCCGGCTATACTGGTAAGGGTTCAAAAACAATAGTACCCTCGATAGCTGGGGCTAAGATCGATATAAGACCAGTCCCAGGCCAAGACCCAGAGAAGATCCTCGGCAATCTCAAGAAATATCTGAAGGAGAACGGCTTTGAAGACGCCCAGATCGTTGTGCACAGCATGTATAGATCTGGATATACAAAGCCCGGAGAGGCAATAGTGAGGGCTACGGTTAACGCAGCTATAAAAGCCTATGGGAAAGAGCCGTCTGTATCTCCTCTCTCCGGAGGCTCAGGCCCTATGTATTACTTCACCAACATTGCTGGAACCCCAATGAGCGGGGCTGGTGTAGGGTATTACGGCTCGAAAGCCCATGCACCTAACGAGAACATAAGGGTTAGGGATTTCGTTAACGGGATGAAACACTTCGCCCTAACCCTTATAGAGTTCTCAGCCCTAGCTAGGAAGTAGAGTCTCCACCGGATCCTAGTTTTTCCCAGCAAGGTTTTTGGTAAGCCGTGATCCTATGTGGGGTTCGGGCTTCATTGCGGTTGATATTGATATCAACCGCTCTTCCCTTGGCTTCATAGGCCTCAGGGCTCCTTTCATTGGGGCCCATATCCTGGATCTCTCTGTATTTACCCCGCCCACTCGGGTCTTTATTTTTTACCCTCATTGTTGGGCAGCATCCCATAGAATAACAGGGCTTATATAATGTTCATTACTGCAGAACTACGGGTTTAATATCAACCCCTATAAACCACCATGAAACCTGAAACAGCCGGCTATGGCGGTGACAACTATATAGCCATTAGGAAGACTCCTGTGAATGCTACTACCGCTGCTATGTAACCCCGCAGCCCGGGGTTCTCGGCTGTTCTGCTATAGAAAACCCTTGTCAGTGTTGTTGCAACAACGGGTCTTATGTTCTGTAGAGGGGTTACTATGCTTGCTCCTAGCTGGACTAGCGCGACATATCTAGCCACCTGCCCCAGCGATGCTAGAACCCCTGCTAGGTATACTGCTGTGTTGTTTCTGCTAAAGATACCGCGGATCTCTGTGTTTCTCAGTAGGAATGCCTCGAAGGCTATGCTGGAGGTATATGCTATCAAGGCTCCTGCGAACGGGTCTCCGCCATTTATATTTCCAAGCCTGCTTAGAAAGATGGCTAGCGCTAGCCCGAAAGAGGCTATAAGCCCGGCAATTATCCCTCTTGGATCCTTTTTGATCTCGCCCCTCCATGCCACCATGATGGCTGCTATAAGTATTAAAAGAGCTCCTAGTGCCTGGGTTGGTGATACTCTTTCTCCCACACCAGTACCTAGAGCTATACCGATCACTATGCTTAGGGTGAGCATTATACTTGCTCCGCTAGCACCTATAGTCCTTATAGCCACATAGAGAGAGGCTCTCCCAACGTTGAAGTTCACCAGCCCGGCTATTATGTATAGTATAATAGACTCGATGCTAATTGCACTAAAACCCCAGAAAACCAGTGAGAAGAGAAACACGACAGGATAGCCCGAGATGAGAGATGCAAGCAACATATGGCGGGAATCCATATTAGAGCGGGAACCCCTGATCACAACATCGTGCATACCGAAGAAAACACCAACGCTAGTCCCTACAGCATATAAAACCAGGGGATCGAGCAATCGAGATTCACCAATGTATGCTCAATTATAGGTTTCTGTTACCAGCCTAAATACTGCGAACCACTCCTAGCAGATCTGAAATACATCAACCACATCGAGGAAAGATCCTAGCGAGCCTGATTGGCTGAATAGCCCCAGAATCGCGGGGCCAAGTTTTCGAGGGTCTTGTATCTGCAAACAGCTTCAGGCTTTATTAAACCTGGTCTAGGTTTAACTCTAGAGGCTTATCATTTAATCGAAATGGATCTATGCTCGGCTCGTTTGGTTTGCTAGTATACCGGTGTAACCCATTCTCTATACTTCGGAACTTTGTTGAGCACTATTTCCTTGTAATAGTTAGAGATCTTTTGTGTCGCAGGCCCTGGGGATCCTGATCCTATGGTTTTTCCATCCACCTCGATCACTGGTGTAACCTCGGCTGCTGTACCTACCATGAAGATCTCGTCTGCTACATAGAGTTCTTCCCTCGTTATGTCTCTCTCTTCAACCTTGTAGCCTAGGTCTTCTGCGATCCTGAAGACGGTGTCTCTTGTAATCCCCTCGAGTATAGATGCATATACAGGTGGTGTGTATATAACGCCCCTCCTGACTATGAATAGATTCTCCCCAGACCCCTCGGCTATATAGCCCCTCCAGTCGAGCAACACGGCTTCGTCATAGCCTGATGATATCGCCTCCGAGAGGGCTATGACTGAGTTTAGATAGATCCCAGATGCTTTAGCCATAACAGGCATTGAGAAGCCTGGAACTCTTCTCCAGCTCACGACCTTCACTTTAACCCCCTTTGGTTTGAGGTAGTGTCCGAAGGGGATGGCTGCTATGGATACCCTTGTGGGTACTTTGGATATATCTAGCGAGATGCTTCCCTCACCGGCGAAGGCTATGGGTCTTATGTATATATTCTCCTGGAACTCGTTAACCCTCACGGTCTTCACCGTAGCGTCGATCAGATCTTCAAGTCCGTATCCCAGTCTAAGCCCCACTATCTTAGCCGAGTTGATCATTCTTACCATATGGTCCCTGAGCCTGAATATATAGAGATTATTACCATCCCAGTAGCCCCTGATCCCCTCGAACACCGCTGTCCCGTAGTGGAGGGCGTGTGTCATTACATGGATATATGCCTTACCACACTCAACAAGATCGCCGTCCATCCATATATACCTAGTCCTTGTGCACATGGACATTTTTGATCGTGTGGTAGTGTTGCTGAGCACCTTATAAGGTTTACGCCTATAGTTATTCATAGAATCCCTAGGGCTCTGGCTAGCAGTGTAAAGCCTTATCAGCCTAGAGAGTATATCTGGCAGGTGAGTCTATGAGGAAGGCTCTGGTGAGGGCATATATGTCATCAGCCAACCTGGGGCCTGGGTTCGATATACTCGCGGTAGCTCTTGATGCGTTCTACGATGAGGTGGAGGTTAGGGTTGTTGGAGAGGGTCTGAGCAGGATCAGCCTGAGTGTTGGCGGTAAATACGGATCCCAGGTACCAGCTGGGGAGGATAACGCTGTGCTTGCACCAATAGAGAAGGCCTTAGAAATAGCTGGGGAGAAGCTCCAGCTCGAGGTAACACTTAATAAGGGAGTACCTCCGGGTAGGGGTCTTGGGAGTAGTGGTGCCTCTTCAGCAGCTGCTGCGAGGGCTGTGAGCGAGATCCTGGGCGGTGTTTTTCGTGATAGCGAGCTGGTATACATAGCAGGGGAGGGTGAGAGGAAAGTCTCTGGGGAGCCTCACTATGATAATGTCTCTGCAAGCCTCCTCGGAGGATTCGTCCTGGTAAGCCCTGGGGAGAGTGTTAGGGCTAGCAGGATACCTGGTGGTGAGGGTTTCAGCTTCCTCCTAGCAATCCCAGAGATCCAGGTGCCTCCTAAGAAGACAGGGCATGCTAGATCCGTGATCCCGAGGCAGGTGAGCCTGGCTGACTATATAGCTAACTCCTCCAGCCTGGCAAAACTTATCCTAGGGATAGTTACTAACAATCCAAAGCTAGCTGGCGAGGGGATGATGGATAGGATAGTAGAGCCGGCTAGGGAGAGGGCAGGGCTCATACCACTATACTCTGAGGTGAAGAACAACGCTCTAAAGGCAGGAGCCTATGGCGTTGTTGTAAGCGGTGCCGGGCCAAGCATATTGATCCTAGCAGATAGAGAGATCCATGGAGAGCTTAGGAACATGTTAACCGAGATCTATGCTAAGAGGGGCTATAAAGCTACGATCGTGAGCGCCACCCCAGCCCCGGGTGCCCGTGTAATTATAGGCTAGATTGTTTAGAGATGGCGAGCTCACCAGGATCTATGGCTCGGGCCATTTTCTCCAATCACCGAACTTCCTATCATATTCAGGACACCCTCTTCTATAGCTAACGCCTCCCTTCCATTCAACATTAACGAACAGGCTATAGAATAGCCTCTCCCTCAATGAGGGTTTCTTAACGAGGGGCGAGATCGTCTTTATAAACCTCTCCATATCATCTCTTGAGGAGAAGTAGATAATCACGATCCCTGAAGATGCTAGGGATAATGGTGGACCGAATATCGAGTATTTAACCACCATATTCATCTCTTTCAGCATTTTTAGCAAGTCCTTCAAAGGGATCTTTAGCGATGATACCGGGATCCCGACTTTATAGCATGAGAGCGAGTTACTATGCTGGACTCCTCTCTCAAAGCTAGCCCAGCACTCACCGCACTTGTTCCACTCGCCAAACCTCTTCCATCTAATACCCATATCTTATCATCTAGCCTGATTTTGAATACCACTAGCCAGCTATATATTACCCTAAATCCAGGCTTTAACGCTGCTATCGTGCTAAACGCTGGCGATCCTATAGATCCTTTACATGTGGAGTTATTTAGATAAGATACATAGCAACGTATAAAGCTATATGGCTATCAGGCAGTATAAGAGTTGTTAAGAATCACAATGGGGTCTTCGGCTAATACGTAGGTAACTCTGCTAAGATCAGAGAGATCCTAGGATTATTGTTAATAATTCAGCTAGTAGGGAAGTGTTCTCATTAACTCACTATCATATAGGTATGTGGAGAGAGTATGGAGGTAGATATCAAGAGGCTTGAGAGGCTCGCGCTCCTAAAGCTAAGTGATGAGGAGGAGAGGGCGTTGTCGAAAGATATTGAGAAGATCATTGGTTTTTTCAAACAGCTGGACGGGATCGTTCTCGAAGGTGTAGAGCCTTTATTCCATGTTATGGAGAAGGAGGCCGGGGTTAGGGAGGATAGTGTTGAGAAGGGTATAGAGAAGGCGTGGATAGAGAAGAGCGCGGCAAAAACGATAGACGGCTATGTTGTTGGTCCTAGAACGATAACTGGTGAGGAGTCTTGAGTCTCGTTGACAAGCAGCTGAGGTATGTGGTTGAGGCTGTTAGGGATAATAGGGAGGCTTTGAGTGAGTATATATATAGGCTTTACGAGAGGATCGAGAGGTATGAGGAGAGGCTTAAAGGCTTCATAACACTCAGGCCAGCTGATACAGTGATCAGGGAGGCTCTTGAGGCTAACAGGCTTGGCAAACCCCTCGCAGGGATCCCGATAGCTGTTAAGGATAACATATCAACCGAGGGGGTTAGAACAACATGCGCCTCGGCCATCCTTGAGAACTATATACCGCCCTACGATGCTACGGTTGTTAAAAGGCTTAGAGAAGCTGGTGCGGTGGTCATCGGTAAGACTAATATGGATGAGTTTGCAATGGGATCTACTACAGAGACAAGCCATTTCGGCCCTTCGAGAAACCCCTGGGATCCCTCTAGAGTTCCCGGCGGTAGTTCCGGAGGTAGTGGTGTTGTTGTTTCAGCATATATGGCTCCAGCAGCCCTTGGAAGCGATACGGGAGGCTCTGTGAGGAATCCAGCAGCATATACAGGGATCTTTGGGTATAAACCCACATACGGCGGCTTGAGCAGGTATGGCTTGATAGCGTACGCAAGCTCTCTAGACCAGATTGGTCTTATGACGAGGGATTCTGTCGATGCAGCCCTTCTCCTCGAATACATAGCTGGTGAGGATCCCAGAGACCCTACATCCCTGGATCTGAGGGTTAGTGGGCTTTTCAAAGAGATCTCAGGGTTAGGGGAGGGTAGAGATCTTCCAAAGGCTAGGCTGGTCATTGTTAAGGAGATGTGGAGCGGTGTCGAAGATCACGTGTTTAGAACAACCATGAATGCTGTTGAGAAGCTCTCCTCAGAGGGCTTTGAGGTTGAGGAGGTAAGTGTTCCTGAGGTTTCCTACGCACTCCCAGCTTACTATGTGATCGCCTTTGCAGAGGCTAGTTCTAATCTCTCTAGATATGGGATCCCCTTATACGGGTTATCAAGAGATCCTGAGAACACCTCGTGGATCGACTACTACTCTGAGATAAGATCCAAGGGGTTTGGTAGAGAGGTTAAGAGGAGGATCATGCTTGGAAGCTTTATACTGAGTGCTGGGTATTATGAGCAATACTATATCAAAGCCCTCAAGGTTAGGAGGATCCTTAGGGATAGATTGCTGCCATTATTGAGAAGGGGCTATATAGCATCGCCAACAATGCCTATACAGCCTCCAAGGCTTGGAGAGGCTATCGAGGATCCTTTGAGGCTATATGCTATGGATATAGAGACAGTCATACCTAACCTCATAGGATCTCCAGCCATAAGCCTTGTCGCTGGTTTCGCTAACTCCCTCCCAGTAGGGCTCCAGCTAATAGGCCCTCCCCTAGGCGATCGAGATCTCCTCTTAATAGCCAGGACTATCGAGATCATTATAGGGTTGTCCAACCTAAGCCCGCAGATGGGGTGAATAAAGTGACCCCACAGAAAGCAGTTATAGGGCTTGAGATCCACATCCAGGTTAATACTGTGAGGAGTAAGATGTTCTGCACATGCTCACAGGATTATAGAGGAGCACCGCCGAACACTAACGTGTGCCCCGTATGTCTAGGCCTCCCAGGATCTCTCCCCGTACCTAACAGGGAGGTTATTAGGAAGGCTATTATGCTCGCCCTAGCCCTAGGATCCAGGGTATTGGATAAGGTGGTATTTGTTAGAAAACACTACTTCTACCCAGATCTCCCGAAGGGGTATCAGATAAGCCAGCATAGAGGTCCCGGGATGGCTCCCATAGCTGTTGGGGGTTCTCTTGAGATAGAGGGCGATAGCGGTCCCAAGAGGGTTAGGATGAGGAGGCTAGGGGTTGAGGAGGATCCAGCTAGGATCACCTACCCATCAGGCGATCCTACTAGGAGTAGCTATAGCCTTATCGACTATAACAGATCCGGTGTACCATTAATAGAGGTTGTAACAGAACCAGATCTCTCAAGCCCGAAGGAGGCTAGAGTATTTATGGAGAAACTGTTAGAGCTTGTGGATCATCTCGGGATCTCTAACCCAGATCTAGAGGGCGCCTTCAGAGTTGATGTAAACATATCCATAGAGGGTGGCGAGAGGGTTGAGGTTAAGAACATAGGCTCTCTCAAGGATATCGAGAAGGCTATAAGCTATGAGGTTGTTAGGCAGAGGGCCGTGCTAGCAGCTGGGGGGAAGATCCAGAGGGAGACCAGGCACTGGGATCCTGTGAAGGGTGTAACCATAGTCTCAAGGTATAAGGAGCTTGAGGAGGAATATAGATACTTCCCAGACCCCGACCTACCCCCTATAGCTATTACTAGCAGCATTGTGGAGGAGATAGCTTCTAAAATGCCCGAGCTGCCATGGCATAGGGCTGAGAGGTATGTTAAGACCTATGGATTAACCCAATATGTGTCGAGAGTCCTGGTGAGTAGGAAAAGGCTTTCAGAGTTCTTCGAAGAAGTTGTAAAGATCTATGGCGATCCGAGGAGGGTTGCTGACCTCCTCATAAACGACTTCTTAGGGATCGTTAATGAGAGGGGAGGAAACCTCGATATGGTGAAGGCCTCGCCCCAGAGTATTGCGAAGCTCCTCTCATTAATGGATCAGGGCGTGATCAGTGTAAAGATCATGAAGATGATCCTCGAGAGAGTAGTGCTGGGAGGAGAGGATCCGGAAGAGATAGTTGCTAGGGAGAACCTAAAGGTAATAGCAAGCGATGAGGAGCTTGAGGAGCTTGCAGAGAAGGTTATCAAGGAGAACCCCAAGGCTGTTGAAGATGCTAAGAAGAATCCTAAGGCTATAAACTATCTAGTCGGGCAGGTGATGAAACTAACTAGGGGGAGAGCGGATCCCCAGAAGATAGCTGCGATAATAAGGAGAAAACTCTCCATAGGATCCTGAGCCGTTCTAAATTATTTCAGGCATCGTACAGGTTACAGGCTTACAGGTCTAGAATATATTTCGATGATCCCTGACCAATGATGATATTAATAGAGATCCAGGTGTGTTGGTAAAAGAAGAACAAGGGCATAGGGTTTCTCTATAATAGCGAGCAGAGGATCTGTGAAGAAGAGCTATGGGTTGAGAAGGCTCTGAATTGGTTGAGACTAATTAATATGGGTTCCGGTGAGAGGTATTAACAGCTATGAACCCCGAACCTGAGCTCTACTCATTAATACCTGCCTTAGCATATATAGATGGGTTTAGCCGCTATGAAGTACTCTACCGCCGAGCCGTTGGTGGATCCTTACGAGGCTGTGGAGATCTTTCTTAAAGAGTTAGGGCCTTTAGAGATAGGTTGTGAGGAGATCTTCATAGAAGATAGCATTGGGAGGGTTGCTTGTAGCGATATAGTGCTACCCATACCACTCCCACCCTTTCCAAGATCCCTGGTTGATGGCTATGCTGTTCTCTACAGCGATGTGGCTGGCGCTTCTAGGGATAGGCCTGTTAGGCTAAGCCTTGCTGGGAGGATAGGTGTTGGTGTCGGTGCCGAGCACATATTGATCAAGCCGGGTACTTGTTACGAGGTGGCAACAGGCTCCCATCTCCCTAGGAACACGGATCTAGTGGTTCCTTTTGAAGATACTGAGGAGAAAGGTTCTGAGGTGATTATCTATAGCTCTCCCAAGAGGGGTGATAATATAGCCTACCCGGGCAGCGACCTACCCTCGGGAACCGTTATTGTTAAGAAGGGATGGGTTATGGATGAGAAAGCCCTAGCAGCACTTGCATCTGCAGGGATTAAGAGGATATCTGTTTATAGAAAGCCGAGGGTATGTGTAGTATCAACTGGCAAGGAGCTTCTGGAGCCTGGAGAGCCTCTCAGGCCTGGTATGGTGTATGAGTCTAATCTAAGATCTCTGAAAGCTCTTCTAGAATCCAGGGGGTTTGATGTAGAGCCTGTTGGCATTGTTGGCGATGATATAGATGATCTGAGGAGAGCGATTCTTAGCAGTGTCGAAAGATGCGATCTAGTAGTGACCACCGGGGGAACCTCGGCTGGTGTTGAGGATAACGTATACAGGGTTGTGGGCGAGGCTGGAAGAATTATTGTGAGAGGTGTGAAGCTAAGGCCAGGCAAACCAACAAGCCTCGGGATCATTAAGGGTAAGCCTGTTGTGAGCATCTCGGGGAACCCCGTAGCTGTGTTTGTTCTAGTGGAGATGGTTCTGCCAAGGCTTCTTAGGAGGATTAAGGGTGAAGATGAGATCCCCAGAGCCCCTACCCAGGGGCGTGCAAGGCTTCTTAGGAGGATTAAGGGTTCGAGGGGAAGGATAGCTGTTATACCAAGTATACTTGTTAAAGGCTCTGGAGGGCTTTTCATCCTACCCTGGGTTCTTGGGAGCTATATGATCTCGAGGCTGTCCTTGGCAGATGCATATATAGAGATCCACTATAGCAGGGGTAAGCCTGTAGAGGTTGGTGAGGAGGTAGAGTACAAGGCCCTTGGAAGAGAGCCTAGAGTGTTTGTTCTTGAGGCGAGCGAGATCGCGGGGGGAGTGGATGTGGTGGGCGATAGGCTTATAATATATGCCTCGCGGGAAGAGGCTGAGATGTGGCTTGGTATGGGGGCAGCATCCTTGATCCATGTGTGCGATGGTTACAGGATAAAGGGTGATAGGGTTTTGGTTGAGATGAAAACACTCCCAGAGAGTAGGAGTTATGGTAGGGAATTCGGTGTTCTTGCTAGAGATAGGATCGAGAGGGTTCCGGGATATGGTGGGGATAGCTGCTTCTCAAGAATCGTGGGAGAGATCCTTAGGGAGAGGGGTGTGGAGGACTATGTGGTTATCGATGTGGACTTACCCTCACAGGCTAGAGATATGTTTGCACAGGGTCTTGTGGACATAGCTTTAGAGCCTCTCTAAATGAGATCCAATAGATCTCTAGCCACAGCTTAAAGATCGAGCAAGCAGATCGAGATCCTCATCGTTCATGTTACCATTAAATGTCCTTCTTATTATAGTTAATGGTGGTAACACCTATTGGGCTTTTTAAGAGATCTTTTATCTCTTGTGTCGTTTCTAACGATCTATCCGGTTCCGAGTAAATATAGATCTCTATATGATGCTGCGTCAGCATTCTATCTATCCCCTATGGTTGGCTTTCTAAGAGGTGTTCCCGGCTTTATCATCCTAACAATAGCGGGATCTCTACCCCAACAATTCCTAGCAGGATTCGCTATTGCTCTCCACATCATTATACAGGGTTTTCTACATATAGACGGCTTTATAGACTTCAGCGAGGCTCTTCTAGCATCTAGGTTTGGTAGGGATGCAAGGGCTATTATGAAGGATAGGTATAGAGGATCCTATGGGATCGCCTCTATGGGTCTATATATAGCTTTGCTCTACTCCTCATTATCATCGATAGATCCTAAGCTCCTCCCAGTGGTTTACCTCCTGGGCGAGGTTATCCATGGTGGATCTATGGTTATCTGCATGGGGCTTGGGAGGGTCGAGCCCTATGAGGGTCTTGGAAGCGTTTTTAAAAGATCCCTTAGCCGTGGTAGGGTAGCGATCTCCATGGTGGTTCTAATCACACTCTACAGCTTGGTGTCCCTGTTATCACTAGGATCCCTGCCCCTATATCAGTTAGTCCTTGCTATACTAGCACCGGTGTTTTCAGCTATGATCGCTAACAGGGTTCTCGGGTATGTTAGTGGGGATGTAGCCGGCTTCTCTGGCGAGGCTAGCTATGTGTTTTTCATGATCTCGTGGGTATCCATATGATCGATTTTCTCCTACCCGCGGGATTGTTTGAGATAGTTGCTCCTATATTATTAGGACTCTTAATGGATCTCCTATACCCGTATCACAGGGGCTTGCTCCTCAAGGTACACCCGGTTCATACAGCATATACTATGGCTAGGTTTCTCTCCCCACCTGGTTCTAGTAGGGCTAGGGGGGTTGTTACATGGCTTGTTGTCATGATTGTTCACTGCACCGTCTATGGATCTCTTCTCTATATAGCCCGCATGCTCGGAGAGATCTTCTGGATCCTTGTCTCGGCATATATAGTGAAGCTCTCAGTATCCGTAAGGCTTTTAGTAGATATCGTGAGGGGCGTGGCGAGATGTCTCGAGGCAGGCGATATAGCATGTGCTAGGGAGAAGACATCGTGGATCGTTAGGAGGGATACTAGCAGGCTGGGGGAGGGGCATTTAGCATCAGCCTCGATAGAATCGCTCTTTGAGAGCACAGTCGATGGTATAGCATCGCCCCTGCTATACACAGCCCTCCTAGGACCTATGGGAGGACTTATACAGAGGCTTATAAACACTCTAGACGGGGCTCTTGGATTCAAAACACCCGAGTATATAAAGGCCGGGTGGCTCTCGGCAAAAGCCGATACTATTATTAACTATATACCAGCCAGGCTCGTGGCAATCATGATCATTATCCTCGCGCCAATAGCTGGGGGTAGTATTGGGAGAGCCCTAAAGATCTATATAGAGTATAGGAGAAAGACTGAGAGTGTGAATGCCGGGCACCCTATGGCGGCTGCTGCCGGGAGTCTCGGTATCAGACTAGAGAAGGTGGGGAGCTATGTGCTTGGTGAGGGCCCTTTACCAGGTTATCGAGATATATATAGAGCTTTGGGACTATTTGCAGCTGTCCTGATCCTTGTATACATAGTTACACTTGTTATTGCTATCTATGCAAACTATCTCGTATTTCACCAGGGTTTATTCTCTCGCTGGATCCTCGTGTTTTTCATGCCTGAAAGATAATTATTATATTCTAGGTATGTTTGTCCACGACACAAGTATGGAGAGAACGGGTTGGTGGAGGTAGAGATAACATGTTTATAATGCTATATCAACTGCTACGATGTCATCTCTATCAGTCTGGCAAGGGTTATGATCCTTCCTTGGTTTATATTGATAGCATTAACTCCTCTTCCTCTCAGCTCTTTTGCCAAGGCCATGCTGTCCTTGAGCATCTCCATTAACTTGATCTTAGAGCCTAGATCTAGTCTTCTGGCTAGATCTAGGCTTGGGGTTGGGATGACTGTGTAGAAAGAGCCTCCAGCATTTCTCACAGTCCTTTCTATTCTCTCTATAGCTGTGACGACAGCGCTAGAATCTCTCGAGGGTGCTGTGAAGAGTAGCACTATGTCTCCTCCTTTTAGATTTCTCATTAGTAGTTTCGTAAGAGGTCTGGGATCTATATCGCTAACCACGGTATCCTGGGAGAAGCTAATTCTAGCCATTCTTGATAGAATACTCCTATACCCGCCAAGCCCTCTTGAGGGCCCAACAAGATCTATGGTCTCTCTGGAGTATAGTGCTAGGAACATTGCATCGCCCCTGGATGCTGAGTACCTCGACATTGTCGCTATAATTCTCGCCGCGTTTTCAAAAGGCGTCTCTCTATAGGGTCCTGTGAACATATCGCCTGCTATGAGGAGTATGTAGAATATATTGCCCGACGCCTCTTTCTCTGTCTCTTTAACTATCAATCTGCCCCATCTGGCTGTATGTCTCCACACGATCCTTCTGGGCTCGTCTCCCTCTCTATACTCTCTCACGCTGAGGAACTCGGTACCGCTTCCAGAGATTCTTGATCTAGCCATCCCTATAGATCTCGCTAGGAGAAGGCTGGATCTGAGGCTTGAGGGGATTAATCTTGGTAGCACGAGAAGCTCTACAGGCTCTCCCACATCGATCTCATCGCTTCTAAAGAGACCTAGAGGATCTCTGACAACGATCCTCAGCGGGCCTATAAGATGCCTCCCGGTCCTAGCCTCAAAGGCTGCTTTATATGTTGCACACCCCCTTGGGGGGATCATGATAAAGGCCCTTCTAGATCCTTTGGAAAGCCTCAAATGCTCCGGGTATACTAGGAAGATCTCTATAGGGCCTATTGGTATTAACCCACTATTACACAGCCTGTATGTTACCCAGAGTTCGTCTCCCTCAAAACCCCTGTCAGCAGCACCCCTAACCCCAGACCTGGTGATTTTATTCATAGATATATTGACATACCCCATGAGGACTAGAGAGAGGATTACCAGGAAAACCCCTGACCACACAAGAACCCGGGAATAGCTCGCAGGAATCCCGATCAGGTTTCCTGGAAAGGATCCGATAGTTATAAATATGGCAGCCACAAGAACCACGGAAGCAAGCCTCTCGGTTGATTTCACTATATGCTGCGACATTGTTCCTCTGATATTGCTAGGTGTCAGGGTATATATTGTAATGCGTCATTGAGAAAGATCTTAAAAGATCTCGCAAAACGCTCCCCATTCTGAGAACAGAGCATAGCTCCCATGAGGCTAGAGTGGATCGTGAGGGAAGCTATAGGTATATGTACAAGATTCAGGTTCTAAAGTATTAATAATAAATAAAGATGAGTCTATGTGGGTCACAAGGACTATATTTCTTAGGGCACCTGCCGATAGTCTGCGACACCATATGTAGCTCTATGTATTTAAATTGATGTTAATGTCATCAATATTGGTACATATGTATGTATATATCTCTCCTTATTGGTACAAACGATTGGTGAAAGGATGTCGAAGAAAATAATACCGATAGGAGTGCTTATAGCTATAATAGCTATAGGAGCTGTGGCGCTCTTCGTATATAAACCATGGGGAGGAGCGGGAACACAGGCTATACAACCTACTGAGACGGCAAGGACTACAATAGCAGCAACAGCTACGGCTACCGCGACTACCACGCCCTCGGGAATGGCTGTTTTGACATTCACCTATGAAGACCTATCGGTGAAAGCAGAGATCCCCAGGAAAGAGGTTTTGATAACAGGCGGGGGTTCGTCGTTCGTGAACCCACAGATGCAGGCCTGGGCGCAGAAATTCAGGTCTGTAAGTGGGGGCTATGTTACTATTAACTATCAGAGTATTGGTAGCGGTGCTGGCGAGGCTAAATGGTTTGATAAAGCCCTAGATTTCGGCGCATCTGACGTTCCCATATCTAAGACAACATATGATAAGCTTGTCTCGCGCAAAGCCTCCTTCATCCAGATACCCTTAGTAGCTGGGGGTGTTGGGATAATATACAATATACCTGAGTGGGATGAGAGCAAATGCGGGCCTCTGAGACTCTCTGGAGATGTTATAGCTGATATCTATCTAGGAAAGATCCTCTATTGGGATGACGATAGGATCAAGATGCAGCAGGTTGAGAGTTGCAGATCACTGTTACCCCACGAAATTATCAGGGGTATTCATAGGAGTGATGGGAGCGGTACAACAGCTCTCTTCACACTATACCTGTCAACGGTATCAAGCGAGTGGAAGACAAAGGTAGGTTCTGGCTATACTGTAGAATGGCCGAGGGATGCGATGGGATATGGAGAGGGTGCTAAGGGCAATGAGGGTGTGAGTGCAAAGGTTAAGGGGACTAAATACGCAATAGGGTATGTTGAGTACTCATATGCCGTGGCTAACAAGATCTCTATGGCTGCTCTTAAGAACAAGGATGGCTTCTATGTAGTACCCTCTGCCGAGGCTGTTATGGAGGCGCTTAAGAGGGGTGCTAAAGATCTGCCACCGCCCTCCTCTTTCTGGGGGGATGTTCCTGCTACTCTTATAAATAGGGAGGGTGAGAAGACATACCCCATAGTTGGTATGGTGTATGCGTTCATCTACACAGATATAGTTAGCAATAAGGATCTGGCGGCGGCTATTACAGCGTTCTTCAAATGGGTATTAACAGAGGGTCAGAAGTCTGAGAACATAGTTGTGGGCTATGTACCGCTTCCAAAGGAGCTTGCAGCTAAGGCTATTAAGTATATAGAGGATTATCTGAAATACTAGTTAGGAGTGGCGGGTGGGGGCTCTGAGGCTTTTTGAGAAGAGCCTTTTTAGGAAGAATAGAGAGTATTTTTTCCTGCTTTTAGCGTTAGCCAACATAGCTATAGTATTTATAGTTATAACGATAAATCTCGTACTAGCCGGGCAGGGGGTTAGGATCTTCGTAAAAGAAGGGCTATCATTTATAACAACAAGTACGTGGAGTGGTGTTAAAGAGAGCTATGGTATTCTCTTCGCACTCGGCGGTACCCTGGTTACTGGCGGGATAGCGATAGCGATAGCGGCTTTACTAGCCATAGGGTCTGCTGTTACCATAATAGAGATCTTGCCAAGCTGGGCTAGGGCTTTTGCAAGCACACTAACAGATCTCTCGGCAGCCATACCGACGGTGATATACGGGTTGTGGGGGTTATTCGTATTGTCGCCTGCGATAGGTGGTCTTATCTCCACACCTCCTCTCTCGCTGCTCACACCATATCTAGGCTTTCCTGGCTCTCTTGGGACCTCTCTTCTCTCTGCATCGATACTCCTCTCTATAATGATAGTCCCGTTCTCTACAGCTATAATAAGGGAGTCTCTAGCCAGGGTGCCTAGATATATTGATGAGGCTCTATACTCTCTCGGGCTCACGAAGTTCGAGGTTATTATGATCAAGCTTAGATATATTAGGACATCTATACTGACAGCACTAATGATCTCTTACGGTAGGGCTGTTGGTGAGACTGTTGCTGTTGCAATGGTTGTTGGTAATGTTCTTAACCCCGATTTCTGGAGGATCTTCAGCCCTGGCTACACTATAGCGAGCCTCATAGCTGATCAGTACCAAAATGCCGAGGCGTATACATATATGGTTCCAGCCATATTTGGGATGGCATTGATCCTTTTCCTAATAGGGCTCGGGATCAATATATATGTATCTATAATCTCGAGGAGGGGTTAGGATGGATACCAGGAGGCTTAGATCTAGTTTAGGGTTGTTGGTCTTCGCATTACTATTCGCCATATCCATACTCCCGGTTTTTCACCTAATAGCTGTCGTGTTTATAAACGGCTCTAGCGTTATAGCAAGCAACTTCCCAGGCTTCTTCTACGAGGAGAGACCCCTCCCAGGCACGGAGGAGGTGGGTGGTGTTGGGCCATATATACTGGGTACACTGATCCTAGTATCTTTGGCAACGGTTATAGCAACCCCTATAGCGATCTTCGCAGCTATATATGCGACCCAGAGTTTGAGGAGCAAGCTAGGGTTTGCCACATCAACGCTTACAAGGGCTATGATAGAGTTCCCCACAATCATTGTCGGGCTGAGTGTATATGGATTCCTAAGGATCCTGGATGAGGTTTTGGGCATGCTCGGTCTCCAGAACCCTATACCTAGGTTCAGCGCCCTCTCGGGGGCAATAGCCCTGGCTATAGTCATGATCCCATTTATATACACACAGATCGAGGATGGGCTTCGAAGCGTGCCAAACGATCTGAGGGAGGCTATTTATTCTCTGGGATCCTCTAGGATCAAGGCTTCAATAATAATGATGAGATATATCAAGGCGACAGTGATTACGGCACTCGCTATAGGGGTTGGCAAGGCTTTGGGCGAGACTGCTCCCCTCTTCTTCACAGCCTTTGGCAGCGACCTCTACCCACCGATCGATTCTGGAATGCTCTTTAGACCAATAGGATCACTTACCCTTGGTATATATAACATGGCTCTCTCAGGGTATGATAACTGGATCAGAGCCTCATGGGGTGCGGCTCTCATACTGCTCTCCATATCGATAACTCTTTTCATAGTTTCAAGGATACTCTCTCTCAGGAGGTGGTAAGGCGTTGGGGACATCTGGAGCCTCTATAGAGATCAAAGACCTCAGGGTCTGGTTTGGGGCTAGAGAGGTTATTAAGGGAGTAAGCCTTTCGATCCCGCGTAATGTTGTCTTCACCATAATGGGTCCCTCGGGTAGCGGTAAGTCTACCATTCTTAGGGCTATTAACAGACTGCTAGACCTATACCCTGAGGCGAGGGTTGAGGGTAGAGTTATCATAGATGGTGTCGATGTATATGGAGATACCGCTAATCCGATGGCTATTAGGAGGATGGTGGGTATGGTGTTCCAGATCCCTAACCCCATACCAAGTATGTCTATCTATGACAACGTAGCCCTGGGTCCGAGGCTCAATAGGCTTGTTAGGAGCAAGAATGAGCTTGATGAGCTTGTTAGATGGGCTCTTGAGAAGGCCTATCTATGGGATGAGGTTAAGGATAGGCTTGGAGCACCTGCTGGTAAGCTCTCTGGGGGTCAGCAGCAGAGGCTATGTATAGCTAGGGCTCTGGCTATGAGGCCTAAGGCTATCCTGATGGATGAGCCTACCTCGAACCTAGATCCCGTGGGTACCGCTAGGATTGAAAGCCTTATAACCGAGCTTAAAGAAATCCTGACGGTGGTCTTGGTAACCCATAATACTTTCCAAGCCTCCAGGGTTTCTGACTATGTTGCCTTCATATATGATGGTAGGCTTATCGAGGTCGGCCCGGCATCAAAGATCTTTACAAGACCTGAGAACGAGCTTACAGAGAAATACATAACGGGGAGGATGGCGGCTTGAGGCCCATAGATTATCGTGTAAAGGGTTTGGAGAACATGCTTAAAGAGATCTCGAGGATCTCTGAGGAGATCGTTGAGAACGTTGTAAGCTTAAAAGCAACCCCCGATTCTATTAGGAAACATATTGACGATGTTAGGGAGATGAGGCTTGAGATACATAGAAATATAGTTGAGATCATGGCTAGGTACCAGCCCACAGCATCAGATCTCAGGGGGCTTATAGCAGCTTTGGAGATATCCTACGGACTCTATAGGTTCTCTAGATACGCCCTCGACATATCGACGGTGCTCGATAGGGTTACCAGGATAAGTGGTGCTAGCTGTGATCTGAGATACTCTAGTGTTATCTCTAAACGGGTTGTCGAGATGGTTAGGGGGAGTATAGAGGCTTTCCTTAACAGGGATAAGGGTAGGGCTAGGGCTATTATCGAGATGGATAGAGAGGTTGACCAGACCCTCTTCACGGCTCTTGACGAGGCTTCTAGATCGGCTAATATTTGCTCAACCCTAGACCTCCTCATACTAATGTATCTAGAGAGGATAGCGGATCACTCGGTATACATAGCCAATGAGATAATAGAGATGCTGTAGAGGTATATACCCCTCATGCAATATCTATGATGATCCCGATGCCAGGTCTAGCCGAGCAGGAGTTCGAGAAATACAGAGAGGCGGGGAGGATAGCGAAGAGTGTTAAGGAGGAGGCTCAGAAGCTTGTCTCCAGCGGGAGATCTGTTCTTGAGACCGCGGTCAAGATCGAGGAGATCATAAGATCCCTGGGAGGAGAGCCAGCATTCCCAGTCAACATATCAATAGGCTCTGTCGCAGCCCACTACACGCCAACATATAGCGATAAGAGCCTATTCCCTGAGAAGGGGCTTGTAAAGATAGATTTTGGTGTTCATGTCGATGGCTATATCGTTGACACAGCATTCACAATAGATCTTGGCGGTGATTATAGAGTTATAATGGATGCCGCGAAGGAGGCCCTCGAAAAAGCCCTATCTAGGGTTTCGCCAGGTGTTTCTTTTAGAGATGTGGGGAGGATTGTTGAAGAGACTGCTAAGAGATATTCCCTGAAACCTGTGAGGAACCTGAGTGGGCATAGAATAGATAGGTATAAGATCCATGCTGGCGAGTCTATACCAAACTACCAAGAAGCACTGATACCGTGGAGATTCAGAGAAGGAGGGGTATATGCTATAGAGCCTTTCATAACAAGCGGTGCCGGCTTGGTATCAGAAGGTAGGCTTATAACCATATATTCTGTTAAGAAAACAAAGGTTAAATCCTCGGAGGAGGAGGCACGGGTTCTGAGAGAGGCTATAGCTAGGTTCAAAGGGCTTCCTTTTTGCAGCAGGTGGTTGGCAGACCTGGGTGGCGATATCGATGCAGTGCTCGAGAGCCTAAGATCTAAGGGTGCTCTCCACCCATACCCAGTCCTAGTAGAGGTTTCCGGAGCTCAGGTGGCCCAGTTTGAGGAAACAATAGCTATATATGAGGGGTCTGTATATATATTGACGCGCTAGTTGTTCCCGAAAACAGCGATCCCACAGATCCACAGGCTAAGCTAACTCTGTAACGATGATTTAAGTATCTCCTTGCGTTCTCATATATGGTGCGTATAGTGTATAATATGCAGGTCTCGAACCCCTCTGGTGTTGATAGTACGGTGCTTCTATTCTGGATCATAATAAATATTCTCTGGTTTCTATTGCTGTTCACAGATCTCCCCGATAAGATCAGGATCTATAGGTGGGATAGAGTCATAAGGTTCAGGCTATCCCAGATAGAGGGGCTAGCCCTAGAGACTAGGAAGGCCTCTGAGGATCATCTAAAAGAGCTCGGGATCAAGGAGCCGGGATCGGTAATAGATGGTTTTGTAAACAACAATTTCTTGATAGAGCCTGTCTCTATAGAGCCCATCGATATTGTGAAGAGGCTGGGTCATCTTATAAGGGTGAGGGATGATAAGATAAAGAGCTACGCATCATCAATACTGCCCAATGCTGATCAGGCTAAAAGGGAGAACTTAGAGGTTATCCTAGAGATAAACTGGGTCCTCAGCTATGTTCACAGAGTTGTGAGGCACTTCTATCTATTGGGTAAGAAGACCCAGAACTGGATGCTCCTCTACCAGCTAGTCCTGATCCTCCCAGCCCTTATCAAAGAGCTCGAGGCCTATAAAAAAGCAGTCGAGCCCTTTAGGCTGGGGATACCTATAGGGGATTCCGCCGGGCCTCTCGTGGTCTCGATGATGGCCCCCAATGCTGAGAGGATCAAGATTACGGATGAGACTGTATATAGTACCGTTGATCTTGAGGGGAGAAAGGTATATCTCATCAAGGCAGAAGGTCCCGGGGGGACTGTTGGGAGACCTGGCGAGGCTGTTGCTAAGCTTGCTGAGCAGCTCGAGTGCAGGATCTCGAGGATCATAACAGTCGATGCCGCTCTAAAGCTGGAGGGGGAGAAGAGTGGCGAGGTTGCTGAGGGTACCGGGGCTGCTATAGGGGATCCAGGGCCTGAGAAGATATCTATTGAGAGAACTGCTATCAAATGCGGCGCTCCCCTAGACGCTGTGATTATCAAGATGAGTTCTGAGGAGGCTATAACCCACATGACCAAGGAGATCTATGAGGGTGTTTCTAAAGCTGTCGAGGTTGTGAAGAGAATTATTAGGGAGAGGACTAAGGAAGGGGATCAGGTTATAGTTGCGGGTATTGGGAATACTCTGGGTGTTCTTTGATTAAAAAACAGTTATCTCTTTATCTTTACAACTATCTCTATAGTTGATACTCTGGATCTCCTTCCCTCTTTGCTTTGAACTTCCTCGCTACCGATGTTTATCCTCTCGACAACTATGCCGTTCTTGAGAAATCTATTCCTAACGATCTCTACTGCATCTACAGCCCTGCTAATCGATCTACCCCTAGCTTTGACAACGATCTCATCTACACCCTGGCTGGCTAGCTGTAGTATTGCTAGCACATAGCTCATCACTGGTTTTTTACCTACTAGCACGGTGTTTATTGGTTGTGGCTGGACCATCTGTATCACCCAGGATCCTGTCATATGAAGATAAGCTATTAGGTTTTATAAGCTTTCCGTAGATCCCTACTATTTCTTAATAAACTCTGTATAGTGGCATTTACCGCAGTACCACCTAGCCCCGCCTGGTTCGTAATAACCCATAGTCGAGCCGCATCTCGGGCACTGTTTGTTCTTGAGCTTTATGCTCCTAGTCTTGGTGTCTATTATATATAGCGATGATCTGAATCTCTTTTCACCGCCTTTCTCCTTGCTCACTGCCCACCACCCTCCTTCTTAGAGGATCTCTCTATGAGGTGTTTAGGCTCGAATTTCTCGAGAACGGCTCTATCGTTATATATATGGACCCATGCTTTGGAGGAGTCCCTACCATACTCGGTCTCTATCCTTCTAACAACCACAAGATCTGGGCTGACTCCCAGGAGCTTTGAGACGGCATCGATGACCTCAAGCCTTGATGGTGTTCCTTTACCTCTATGCTCGATCCTTATAACAGCCTCTCTCCTCTGGATCACTTTATTCTCCTTCTGGGAAACAACTAGAAAGATCACACCGCTATCCAGCTTAAGAACAGGACCCTGGGCAGAGCCTCCACCCGCCATTGATTCCGCCTCTTAGATAGTATGATTGAGAGCTTATTAGCAGGTGTTCGAGCTTTCATCGATTAATAAATACCAAAACCTTTCCCCTCAGCTTTCTCGATCCAGAGCTCTCCCACAGAATCCTTACCATTAGCCTTAACCTATTCAGCCGTTTGTCCCTGGATGTTCATTCCACTCATTTTATTCATGGTCTTATCCAGGGGTTTTCGTCTCAACCCTCAGGATCTCGGATCTCTAATCCTGCTGGGTCATGGGTGGCTGTCGAGCCAAAGGGCATGTGGATCCCATCTAGGATAAGCTCCGGATGGATTGGAGCGCTGCTCCCGTCTAGGGCTTGTGGGGAAAGATCCACACTGGGGGCAATACATTTCAATGATTATAAATACCTCCTACGAATACCAAAAGGAAAAGCCCAGCTGTAGAATATTTTGAACAAAGCCATGTAATCTAATATTGGTTCTAGTTATCCTATTGGCGGCTCAACCACCTTATTATAGAATCTTTATAAATGTGGAATGCGTATAGAATTATATGTAGATGATCGGCATTGAGCACCGATAGTCCCTATGTGTTTGTGGTTGAGAGAAGCGCGGCCAGATTCTTTTTAAAAGGGTTTATGCTCCTCTTTTTCATCACAGTCTCTACCCTCCTTATAGTTACATCTATAATCATAGCCATAGACCCCACGGTGACATCGATCCTTGTACTTATACTTGCACCTATGCTTGCACCTATTATTGTGTTCCTGCTACTGATTAGAAGGATGATGATCATAGTGAGGAGAAACCGTGTTTTAAGAGAGCTCTCGGAGAAGCTGCAGAGCCACGGGCCAAACGCGCTCCTAGGAGAGCGGGTAGAGCTCTTCAAAGCCACCTTTGAGGGGGTGGTTGAGACATTCATGGGAGGCGTAGACAGCGGGCTTAGAAGGAGTAGGCATATTCGTACCAGAGGGATGTATATGACTACAAAGAGGCTCGAGAAGATTGGTGATGTATATTCTGGACAGGATCTGGCCGAGCTAGGCTCGGGAAACATCATGGCCTTCATTCCATCTAACGAGGGGTTCTTCGACGGAAAGATCCTGAAGATCGTTGGAGGTAATTATGACAACATAGCAATCATACCAATAACACCCAAAATTACTACTAAGGTTATTGAAGAGAGCGTCGTAGGAGATGACGATGCATGCAACTACGGGCTAGAGCTCAAGGGATGCAGGATCAGAGGTAACATAGCACCTCTTATGTCGAAACGAGCCAGATCATATAGGGTTGAGATAGGTATAGGAGGGGATCTTCATGCAAGGGGGTTTAAACTTCCACTCAGGCTTTTCTCAAAAAGGATCTATTCGGGAGAGCCGGGAACCTTTGAGGCTGAAGCTATTATCTGTAAACCAATGATCCTTTTGATTGATATAGACACAATAAATATGGAGGACATAGCTAGAAAGATGAAGAAGTTCCTCGGAATCAGGGATTTCTTCGGACAGGGCGAGGCGACCTTTATAGGTTATAGAGAAAACGTGTATGTTCTAAAACTGGTTATAGACAGGCCCTTAGCGAAGGATCTTGTAAAAGAGATCCCGATCTAGCCTTGCTCCATGTTAAAACGATCCCACAGAACATGTCTGTAAATATATACTTAAGTTACAGAGGGTGCTGAGCAGAGGTGCTATAGATGCGTGTTACTCGTTTTCCTGCTATTTTATAGGAAGGCTATGTTGCCATAGTAGATCCGCTACTCATTAGTGTGAGAGATATCTCCTCAAGCCTCCTCTTTATATGTAGCAGAGCCTCGCCCAGTATCTTGTTATTATCATAGCCATTCAATATCTCCTCAAGCTCTTCCCTAGATCTGTTCTTCAGGATCTTTATCTCTTCCACAAGAAGCGGGACAGTCCTGACAACGTTATCCACTATCGTTATATCTGCAGCCCTTGCTGTCCTTGATAACGGATTGAGGTCTATCGCTATAACCTTCTTACCCATCCTCTTCAGAGCCTCTGTCCTATCGCCATCCTCTAGAGCTACTAGCACCACATCTGCAACTAGGATCCCCTCCCTGCTAACAAGCCTCCTCTCACTGCTAAGCCCTGGTACTCCTTCGACAACATCATCAACACCGAGAACCCTTGGCGCCCCCAACCCTATTAGCTTCCTCGCTATCCTCTCAGCCCGCTCGCGTGTCCTGTAGAATAGGTTCACCTCGAGCGGTGCTCCCAGCTCTCTTGACAGTCTAATAAGATCCTCAGGGACGAGGGCCGCTGTATTGCCATTAACACTTATAACGGGCCTCCTTGCTAGTAGGAGGAGGGCTGCTGAGGCTTTTATAGCCTTTCTAGCAGGCTCTATTGTTTTCTCACCTATCAGGTAGTCGAAGCACTCACCCCTCCCATGGGCTATCAGACCCTGTGGTACAACTATCCCCTCTCTGAAACCCTCGACAAGCCTCTCCCTGATTAGTAGAGACTCTCTCCTAGGATGATCCGGAGGTATCCATGTCTCCAACTGCCTCGAACCCCTTAACAGCCGGTTTATATATGCCAAGAACCTTTTTAACAAGGCTCCCTATAGATCTGGGGATCTCAAGCTCAGCACCCTTTCTATGGGCTATCACTAGGAGGGATTTCTTAGCATAGTATCCCAGCACCTCCCCCCTCCTCACAAGAGGATCAAGGGATCTATCTATAGCATTGCCAAAATCCCCTGAGAGGAAACCTACTCTTCTAGAGAAACCGTTAGAGATCTCTAGAAACATCTCTAAACCAGGATCCTTCTGAAACTCTCTATAAGCCTCCATACCAGCACTAGCTATCCTATCCCACATGGTGCTAAGCATATCTGGGGTAGTGATCCTTCTCTCTATAGATGCTATTGTGAAGAACACCCTATCAAGCTCAGGATCCCTTATAGCTATAGCCTCACCATAGCCCGGCGCTCCCGGCTTTAGCCTCATCACAAGCCCACCACCAGTAACCATGGCTATCACATCCCCCAACCCTGTTAGTGAGAGAACCTCAGCCTTGTGGGCAAGCCTGGACGCTTCTAAAAGGTTCTCCTTAACAGAGCAGGATCCAAGCCTATTCTTTATCGCTTCGCAGGATAGTGCAAGGGCTATGAAGGCGCTAACAGCTCCCCCCATCCCAAGAGGTATAGATGACCTCACCTCAATACCGTTTCCAAGCATGGCTTCCTCCTCAATGATCCTTGCAGGCTTGATCTCGACACAGCCACCATCAACCATAACCCTACAGTCTATCTTTAACCCTCTGCCATAGATGCCCGGCTCAACCAAAACCCCAGCGCCGAGGGAGCCTGTTGTGAGCGGATCACCGCTCCTAACAGGAACCCAGAACCCTGTTATATGGTGCGGGGACCTGTATATCGTGTTAGAGACCCTAGAGTAATAACCAACTCGGGGAAAAAGGTTTTCCACGGATCATCAGTGCGTGAATTCTATATTATCAACACTCCTAACAATCCTGCCTTTATAGAGGAAATCAACCTGCCTCAAAGCAGCATATAGATCGAACTGGGTTAGTGCAGAGATCCCGTCTATAGGGACAACTATATCGAACCATCTTAGAGCAGCACTACCAGCTGTGTGGAGAACACAGATGTTAGCCACGGTTCCCGTTATTATGAGCACATCCCTCCTCAACACCCTTGAGAGGAGATGCTCTAGCTGTGTTCCGTAGAATGCATCATACCTCAGCTTCTTAATAACAATATCACCCTCAATGGGTTTGAGCTCCTCAACGATCTCTGCCCCCCATGTTTCTGCAACAGCATGCTCCCCCCAGATCCTGAACTCAGGGTCTTCCTTCATATGCCAATCCTGTGTATAGATCACAGGTACCCCATGGATCCTAGCCCTGTTTATAAGCCTAGCTATGTTCGCTATGGTTTTGGGGGCATCGGGTACGAATAACCTTCCCCTGGGGTGGGCGAAGTCGTTCTGCATATCAACGACTATAACTGCTGCTCTAGCCGGGTCTATGCTCACCTTCTCATGGATCGTGATCTCTGGTAACTGAATACTCTGGGGAAGCATAGAACCACCATAGTGAACATGTGTTCGCAACTTATAAGTTAATAATAACAACATCGAGGTTATATGGGTGAGAGCCTCCCCAACCTCTTCTCAAGAATACGTGGGATTGTTTTCAACACATCATCAAGAGTAGCCTTGAGAGAGGCTACAGCTGCTAGCCTATGACCTCCCCAACCTCCACCATAGACATCTGCGAGCTCTCCCAGGATTAATTCCCCTAACCCCATCTCTCTACAAACCTCCTCCGAACATCTGGCAACGACTCTCACGAGACCATCCTTCTCCGAGAGTACTAGAGCTATATCGCACCCAGCCCCCATTAGAACCTGGGCTGACGACGCCTCGTAAGCCCCTACATGGGTTATGCATACGAGCACATTATCCCCGGATCTATATGCTGTGAGCCTTGACATCGATTTAAGCCTAGCTATCCTCTCGCTAATCTCAAGGGGTCTTTTTATGAGCCTCAATGCATCCTGTATCCTTGCACCCTGCGTCATAAGGAACCTGGTTGCCTCGATAGCTGCGAGCGAGGCTATAGATAGCGATCTTGTGTCATAGAGTATCCCGGCCAAGATCATGTTGGCAGCATCACCCGAGCTAATCTCGATAGAGAGCTCCTCTAGCATTAGTGTGCAGAGCTCTGTTGTGGATGAGGCGCCGCCCTCTATAATCCTCCTCGCTCCCGGTGATTGTTCGGGGGATATATGATGATCTATTATGTATATGTCTCTAAATACACCGCACTCCACAGGAGATCTTGAGCATGAGGGTGTGTCAACAAGGACAAGAACCCATGCGTCATTACCAACCCTTCCTGGGCACTCCTCTATATAGCCTTTTGAAACCATGCTCTGGAAAAGAGGCTTCGATATAAGGTCTAAACCGCCCTCTGTGACAAAGCATGCGGGCTTGCCAGAGGATCTCAGGGCTATGAGGGAAATCGAGAGTGCTGAGGATATAGAATCAGGATCCGCTGATGGATGTGACGTTACCGCTATTCTTTTTACCCTCGAGACCTCCCACAGCTCCCTCCCTAGATCTCTTAATTCTCTCCTCAGCCTCGCCAAATCCAGCATCGATCACCTCGTCAACTATTCTAAAAAACGTCTTATCATCAAGCGGGGCCGGTGAGAACACCTGAAGATCTATCCCGAGATCTATACCCCCATCCCTTGATCTCGCCACCTTTATTGCCACAACATATTGAGCCTTTTTACCAAGCCTTCTCTCAATCTCCTTCCCCACTCTATCCTCAACAGCTATTGCTAGATCCTCTAGAGATGATCCGCTAGCCTCCTCCGCCCTTTCTTCCATAGTATCTTCCCATGATCTCGTTAACCCTTGCCTCAAGATCCCTTATCTCAGAGCTTATACTAGACTCCTGCCTCTCAAGAGCCCTAAGCCTGAGCTCAAGTATATCCTTCCTATCACTCAGCTCCTTCTCAGCGTCTTCCTTACTAACCCTCACCATGAGATGCCCAGCACTCTTGAATATAAGGGCATCGGGAGCAGCTCCCTTGAGGAGTTCAAGAGCTCTCTCAACTTCTTTCAGCTCGGCCTGAACAACACCCTTCTCAGCCTGAACCTGTCCAAGCTTCGCCCTAAGTTGCTGTAGCTTCACCGCATACTGCTCAAGCTCCGGTGGGACAACCTCCGCCAACACATACCCCTGTATAGTAGCATATGAACCCTTATTTTTTCAATTTTTCATTCCATAGAAGATCGGTAGACCTTGCTGGAAGCCCTTCCCGGTATTTATAGCTATATAGAGACCTTCGCATTGAGCATAGCTATTGTTTTAACAAAGCCAAGGTTTATTGGTCTTGTGTTTCTGACCATTGTTTCCACGGGATCTTCGATGCTATCTCTTTATATAGGGCTTGAACTCATAGTCGATCTTCATTATATCGTCTGTATATAGCCTCCACCCCATAGATCCTGCCAGCTCTTCAACATGCTCTTTAGAAGTAGCCCTTGGTATTGGTACTAGTGTGCTCCACTTCTGATACCAGTTAAGGGCTATCTGGAGCGGTGTTTTCCCATACCTAGCTCCTATCTCCTTCAAAACCTGGTTTGATGATAATGCCCCTTTATCGAGGGGTGTGTATGCTAGGTATAGTATCCCCTCTTTCTCGCAATACGGTATTACATCGATCTCGTCTCCTCTGTTTGTGAGGCTATATCTATTCTCAACAACAGCTATATCCGTGTGGCTTAGTAGGGATCTAGCCTCCTCTATCTGGCTCAGGCTGAAGTTAGAAACCCCTATGCTCCTCACCAGCCCCTCCCTCCACAGATCCTCCAGAACCCTTAGAGCTTCTCTCAGGGGTGTGTCTTTCTCGAGCCAGTGTATTAGATATGAATCCACATATTCGAGACCAAGTCTCGAGAGGGAGCCTCTGAGCGATTTATAGATCGAGTCTCTATCCCTCAGATTGCGGGGATGTATCTTGGTAACTATAAAGAGATCCTCTCTACGGCCTCCCCAAACCTTTATAGCCTTGCCAACAACCTCTTCAGCAAAACCATCGCTATAGATCTCTGCTGTATCGATCAAAGTAATCCCTAGCTGAAAAGCCCTCACAACCCCCTCAACCCATATAGATTCAAGAGACCTATCAGTCCTCCTACCCCCTGTCCCCAACCCTATTGGTGGAACACTCCTACCAAGCTTGGGTATATACTTCTGCTCCAAAGACATCACCGAGGTAGTAATTTAAGGCATATAATAAGCAGGGATCTCAAAACAAGAACATATGATCGTATCTATGATATTATCAAGTATACAGCAAACACTTAGCCAAACTAAACACGGGTTGGACATGCCGGCATGATAAATAAGGACACTCTATATAATACCTTGGTGGTCTTCTGAGAATTGCTGCAGCATCCTGGAGCGGGGGGAAGGATTCCTATCTAGCCTTCCACAGCGCTTATGAGAAGGGATTAAGGATCCTCTATACGATCCACATGCATGTTGAAGACATGGTATCATATCACGGACCTCTAGACATCATAATGGCTCAGCAAGCCTCACTCAACACAATTGGGATTGTGAGAAGAACAACCTGGGGCGAGTATGAGAAGCATTTTAAAGAGATACTTGCAGGTCTCAAGAGAATCGGTGTTGAGGCAGCCGTATTTGGCGACATATATATCGAGGATCATAGACTGTGGGTTGAAAGAGTATGCAGAGAGATAGGGATCGAGGCTCTAGAACCCCTATGGGGATTCAATAGTCTCGAAAACGTTAGAAGGGCTCTAAACATGGGTGTTAAAGCCCTGATCGTGAGGGTTCATGATAGAGAGCCTCTCTCAAAACATGTTGGGCGTGTATTGGATGGAGAGGTGATAGAGGATCTCGTAAGGGAGGGAATAGACCCCTCGGGAGAGCACGGCGAATACCACACAATAGTCCTCGACGCTCCCCTCTTCAGATATAGGGTAGAGATCGTTGAGGGAAGGATAGAGATCCTTAGCGGAAAGATGGCTGATAGAACCTATAGATATAGAGTGTTTATTCCAACAAAATACAGGGTTGTTGATAAGCACGAGGGCTTCAAAAGAGCTTCTCAAGAACAAAAGCTACATAACACCCATCCCCAGAGGCTTCTACGTCCCTCAACAAAAACCTAGTATGGGTCTACCCTATCTATAGCGTGTGAATATATGATATAAAAAGATCTATTTGGTCTTTACTTAGCGGTCTGTCCTTTCTTAAGTTTCTCTAAAACCCTCTCTACCTCATTATAGTCAGGCTCTACCCTCGGATCTTCTGAGACCCATTTATACACAACAACACCCTTAGGATCTATTATGAACACCGCTCTCTTAGCCAGCCTCTTAAGCCCTAGCCCGAGAAGGTCTGGCATCACTACACCGTATTTCTCTATAACCTCCCTGTTATAGTCGCTCAGCAGTGTGAAGTTAAGCCTATTAACCTCTTTAAACACTCTTAGAACAAACGGGCTGTCAACACTTATACCTATCACTTCAGCGTCTAGACCCTCAAGCTTAGCCATTCTGTCTCTAAATGTGCACATCTCCCTTGTACATACCTCGGTAAATGCTCCTGGAAAGAAGGCTAGCACAACAAACCTACCCTTTGCCAGGAACTCTGAGAGGCTTCTCTTCTTAAGCGTTGTGTCTAAGAGTTCGAAGTCAGGCGCCTTCTCACCGACCTGAACCACTAGATTTTCACCTCATCACTTTCGTATGAAGCCTTATATATACTCCTAACCAGCTAACCAGCATTTCACGAGGATCCAGCATCTCTAAGCGCATAATCCTTATAGAGACACATAGCTATTCTTCCACATAGCAGCAGACCTGAGGGTTATGAGGAGGATTGGGCTGTTTTCTTTTTGATATATATAAGGAGGATTAATAGGTTTTGGAAATTTTCATTGATATAGGGGCAATGCCTGTGGGCTGCTTTCCTGCTAACACCCAGGGGTATTTATAGTCCTTGAAATGTATTACCCCCAGTGTGGATCTTTCCCCACAAGCCCTAGACGGGAGCAGCGCTCCAATCCATCCGGAGCTTATCCTAGATGGGATCCACATGCCCTTTGGCTCGACGGTCGCCCATGACCCCGCAGGATCAGAGATCCGAGATCCTGAGGGTGGAGACGAAAACCCCTGGATGTGACCATGAATAAAATGAGTGGAATGAAGATCCGGGGACAAACTGTGTCATATTATGCATGAAGTACAGTGTTCGCTGTGTTGTTGGGAATCGAAATATTATGGAATTTGGAATAATTATTGAGGGGCTATGGAGGGTTCCGGCGAGAACTCAGGAGGGGCTTGGCATGTTGGGGATTTTCTAGTAAATATTTATTTGAGCCTGACTCCTGTTCGTGACGTGATCCTACCCCCTCTCAGCTCTAAGGTTATTAAGAATTTAATAGATTCTGGGAGCTTTCTCAAGGGTTTGGGGACTCTTAGTTCTTCAAAGGATCACTATAAGCCTTTCTTCATATCATGTCTCTATAGGGCTGATGGTAAGAGGCTATATAGAGTTCATGGCAAGAAGGGCTATGATAGTCTGTTAACTGCTAGGGGTGGGGAGCATCTCATGGCGAGGGTGTCTGCTGTTGTGCCGAGGGACGTTATAGGTGATTTGCTAGGCATTGGGAGAGGGGGTTTTGAGACGAGCTATGGCTCTTTTAATGTTGTTTTCGACAAGATCGAGGTTATAGATCTTAGGGAGCTCAGGCTCGACCTCTCAAGGGGTCTTGTTATGGTTTTTAAAACACCTGTTATCCTATCCCCGAAGATTATTCTACCACCGCTGAAGAAGATCATGGATAAGTATGGTAAAACGAAGATCGGTCATCTAACGCTACCAGTACCTGGGTTGATCTTTGCACATGCTCTCAGACTATGGAATAGATCTGTGCCGGAGGATCTTAGGTTAACGAGGCCGAATGATAAGGATGATATATACTCATACAGAGCTGCAGTGATGGGTACAGCTTTAACCGAGGTGGTGGATCACAAAACCTGGACCGAGACAGTAATTCTAGGGAAGAATGAGAAAGGGGTTCTTAGAAAGACCAGAGGGTTTAGAGGGTATATTGTTATGAATATAAAGCACAAGATCACTAGGAGGGCTATGGAGAGGGCGCTAGCCCTAGCCAAATACCTGGGGATTGGGAGGGGTAGGGGTATAGGTCTTGGCGAGGTAGAGATCGATCTTAGGGTTGAGAGAGGAGGGACCGAGCTGGGTAGCGAGGGTATCTAGGGATTTTATTCGACCTCCACCACGAGATCCACGATCCTTCTCTCTAGAACGCGGTATAAACCCATGTAGGTCACCCTTATCTCGGGTATCACGGTCAGGCTTAGCAGTTGTATCTCTTGCAACAGCCCCTCAGGATCTTCTGCACCGTGTTCTCTAAGTGTTCTGAAAAGCCCTCCCAGTTCTGAGGCCACCTCATAATGGCTTTTCGTCGACATGAGCCCCGCTATCCTTAGCTCGATGGAAGCCTCTACCTTAGATCTGTGTGTAAATACTATGCCCCCGCCAAGTTTTATAGTGGCTTCGATAGCGCTTGTAATGTCTTCTAAAGAGCTCCCAACAGCTATTATGTTGTGGGAGTCGTGGGCTATGCTTGAAGCTATAGCCCCTTCTATTGGTATATCTACACCAACCCCTGTATAGCTATGCCCGCTTCCATATCTATTAACAACAGATACATATACGACCCCATCGTCAAGGTTTTTAGCACCGCACTCAAGCCTAACCCTTTCTTCCTTTGTAAGGGTTGTCCCGTGGATCGGTCTCACGGCTCTCACAACAGCTTCTTCACATCCTTTAGGTAGATCCAGCGATATTCTTAGATGCGGCGGTGCCTTAATGCTATTGGTTATGATAGGCTCTGATAGAGCTATGGGGTCTTCGTGCCCCAAGTATTTGTGATTCCTCGCCACGAGTGCTCCATCTACATATACCTCTTCAACAGAGACTTTCTCGAGATCGTTGATCAATATTAGATCTGCATATCTACCAGGAGCTATGGATCCGAGCCATCTGTGAAGACCGTAGAGGATCGCTGGGGCTATTGTTGCGCTTGCAATAGCCTTCACAGGATCTACGCCGAGCTCTATAGCCCTCCTAACCGCTCTATCCATATGCCCCTCCCTGGCTATGTGTAGGCAGTGTATATCGTCTGTAGCTATGGGGACTATGTGTGGAAACCTATCTATAGCTCTATAGAGTCTCTCTAGATCCCTCCAGCTAGAGCCATACCTAACAATAGGGATCATCCCCTTAGAAAGCCTCTCAGAGAGCTCCTCCCAAGATGTAACCTCATGATCATTGCTTATCCCCAGCGAGATATATGCATCGAGATCCTCACCACTTAGTCCCGCGGCATGGCCCTGGACAATCTGCCTCATAGCTAGCCTTGAGGAGTATTCGAGGAAAACGTTATCGCCATCGAGCAGGGAGCCTGTGTCCATTATCTCGCCAACGCCGGAGAATCTATCCACATTACCGAGGATCTCGTCATACTTTATCACGGCCCCACCACGATCAGGAGATCTAAGGCTTGCAGGCACGTTGGGGGGTATTAATAGGAACACCTTGAGGGGTGTTCCGCTGAGCTCTCTAGCCATATACTCCACACCAGCTAGCCCTGCTACATTAGCTATCTCGTGCGGGTCTGCGAAAACAGTGGTTGTGCCCCTCGAGAGAACCGCTTTGGAGAACTCAGCAGGTCTGAGGAGTGTGCTCTCTATATGGGTGTGGGCATCTATGAAACCAGGGGCGAGGGTTTTGCCACGCGCATCTATCTCTCTAGTATAGATCCCTCTAGATCTTCGACATCTACCTACACAGGCTATTATCCTCCCCTTAATAGCTATATTAATATGTTCGATCACATCTCCTCTCCATACATCAACCACAGAGGCGTTTGTTATAACCAGATCGGCTGGTTCAAGCCCTAAAGAGGATCTCGAGGCCCTAGCCAACTCCTCGGGCTTGGGCCTAATATCGGCGAGCACAGGCAACAGAGCTCCTCTACTGTTATTATATGAGAAGTGCTTAAAAATACCAAAGCATTGCCGAATCAAAATACCGATATTTATATACATATGTGTAAAAAAGATGCCTGGGACGCAGGATCCCGGGTGTTGGTAAACATATCGTGTAGAATATATATTTCTCTAACAAGTATATCTTTGGGATGGCTATATGCCCACGCTGGATACAATGCTAATCCTCGGGCTCATAGTCTTACTCCTCGTGCTAGGTCCTACAAAGCTACCCCAGTTTGCCAAAGCTATTGGAGAGGCTGTGAGGGAGTTTAGAAGGGCATCATCCGCCGTTATCGAGGAGCCTCAGCCGCAGAGGGAGGCGTCGAGGGCCCAGCAACCGCATCATGTGCAGCAAACTCAAGAGGCACAGCAAGCCCAGGCACCAGCTTCAACAGAGATCGATACCAATAATGCTATTGTTGCGGCCGCCATAAAGGAGGGTATAGATGTTAGGGGTAAGTCTATAGAGCAGATAGCAGAGGAGCTTGCCAAGAAGCTTAAGGAGAAAAAGGCTGCTGGAGCTAGCTATATGTAGGGTTAGATTCCTAGCTATATGTGTGTTTTTAGCTCTTATAGTGATTACTAACAGGTGTTGAGGGATAAAGAGGATCCCGATAAGGGTTGGTGTTGGAGCGGTTGTTATACATAACGGGAATGTCTTGCTGGTGAAGAGGAGAAATCCCCCCTCTGCTAATATGTGGAGCATCCCAGGAGGGCATGTAGAGCCTGGCGAGGGTGTTATGGAAGCAGCTGTTAGGGAGCTGTTGGAGGAGACAGGCGTTGTTGGGAAACCCCTGGGCATTATAGATATCACGGATCTCTTTGTGAAGAATCGGAGGGGAGATCTGGCTGTGAGGTATATTATAATAGATGTTCTTGTCGAGCCTGTCAAGATAGATCTCAAGCCCGGGAGCGATGCTCTCGACGCTATCTTCATACCCCTTGACAGGGTTTTGGAAATGGATCTCACACCCTCTACTAGGAGGTTTTTCGAGAAAATGCTCTCTCGAGGTTCGTGCTCTATAGAGCCTTCTGAGGTATATATAGTTGAGGAGATTTTCTAACCCACACTATATCCCGTATCTTCGCAAATCCTTCTGAGGTTCTCTACGCTTGTTACTAGGAAGCCTTCTCCTGAGTCTTCGTATATAACCTCGAAACCTATTTCGGATAGAAGATCTGGTTTGGTCTCGAGGGCTTTCTTAAGGGCGTCTGTGAATCTTGGGAAGCTCTCCGTAGATCTGTATGATTGGAATAACCCATATAGAGAGATCTTGATGCTCTTCTGACCAGTTATGGCTATATAGTCGAGTATATCTCTGCACCTCCTAGAGAGATACAGCTTTATGGTCTCTATGACAATAACACCCGGATCCTCGGTGCTCTGTTCATCCCCGCCCAGTCCTGCACCAATGCTCACTAGCAAACCCCTGATCTCTTTGTGAACATGCTTATATAGATCCTGCTCCACGGATCCTTGGAATTAATCGAAATACCATAGCGGCTGTATTATATTTCGGACTAGCACCATATTATCGGTGCCTCTATTGCCCTTCGAGGCTAGGTATAGGGTGTATTGGTCCGAGACAGATGCTGCCGGAATAGCTCACTTCACCAGCATTCTCAGGATTGTTGAGAGGGCTGAGGAGGATCTATATAGATCTAAGGGGATGGGGGAGGTGCATAGACTGATACCGAGAATCGAGGTTCATGCCAGGTATAGAAGCCCCCTGAGATGGGGCGACGAGATCAGGGTTAGGCTTGAGCTGGATGAGGCTAGATCTAGGGGGCTTAGGTATAGATTCGAGATCTATAACGAGACAACCGGGAAGCATGCTGCCGAGGGCTATGTGGCTTTCGCCTGTGTTGAGAAAGAGGATAACGGTATAAGGGCTGTTGAGTGTCCTAAGGAGTTGATAAATCTATGGATGGAGACGAAAGCCGGGTCACAGCCTCACACCACAGATCACAAAGCCTAGGGTTCTTGGCGAGCTAAGCGTAAAAACAGTGTTACTATTTTTAGCTACCCATATCTATAGCATAGTGGATACCTGTTATGATACTCTGGAGCGTGCATCCTAAACATATTGATCATGCTAGGCTTAACATTCTCTGGAGATCAGCGTTGCTCGCTAGAGAGATAATTGAGGGGAGGGTTAGGGGGTATAAGGGGAATATCTCCCTCTACAGGTTTATGGCCCACCCGGAGAAGGTTAAGGCGATAAACACCTATATATATTACATATGGCTCGAGGCTAGGGAGAGGGGGTATAGATATGCCGTTGATGAGGCGTTGAAAAAGGATCTAATAGACATCGAGATAAAGATCCCGATAACCAGTGGACAGCTAGCCCTCGAGATATGGAGGCTTCTCTCAAGAATAGCCAGATCCAACCCCAAGTGGATCTCCAAACTAACCCTAGCCCCGTGCTTCGAAGCCAACCCGGTCTTCAAAGTAGTTGAGGGGCCTCCAGATCCTCGTGAAAGAATACCGAGGGAGGCTCTCAACAGGCTCTATAGGAGCTTCCCCTTCAAGGGCGTAGAGATCCCTATAAAGATATGTGTATAGCTATCCACACGGGTCATAATGCTAAGATAACGATCAAAAGAGACATGGATATCAACTCCCAGGCAAAACCTACCTCGGGGGTTGTTTTGAAAACCTATAGGGTTAGGGATACAGAGATCCATGTTATTAAAGGCGACATAACAGAGATCGAGGCAGACGCTATAGTTAACGCAGCCAACCCCTACCTAGAACACGGAGGCGGGGTAGCACTAGCCATAGTGAGAAAAGGAGGCGAGGTTATCCAGGAGGAGAGTAGAAAATATGTGAGAGAACACGGCCCAGTCCCGGTAGGAGGAGTTGCAGTAACATCTGCTGGTAGACTTAAGGCTAGATATGTGATCCACGCCGTCGGCCCCAGATACGGAGAAGAGGGAGGCGATGAAAAACTAGCATCCGCAATAAGATCCTCGCTCGATAAGGCCGAGGAGCTGGGCCTAAGATCAATAGCCCTTCCAGCAATATCCACAGGGATCTATGGCTATCCATATAGGAGAGCAGCAGAGATCATGGCAAATGTACTTAAGAACTATAACTATAAATCCTTAAAGAGAGTAATAGTATGCCTCTACGGGGATGAAGCCTACAAAACATTCGAAGATGTCTTCGAAAAGATCCTAAGAAGCATAGCGTAACCTATTATGCTAAAATCTAATACATTTAGATCCCAGAAGGTTTGGAATAGATATCTAGGATCCTTGCTTGATTATTGGTTTAGGAAGGGCCGTAGGGGTTGTTGTAGATCAGGCATTGCTGTTGTTATATTTAGCTGCAAAGATAGATCGTATCTGTGGAGAACCCGATTTCGTCCTTAAACAACCATAATATAAGTTATTGTTCTTTCTTCACATCAGCATCTGGCTTGATCGTATATAAGTGCAGGGATCAGGGCTCTCTAGAGTAGGCTTTTCTGTAGTTCTGCGAGAACACGGTAGAAGCTTTATTATTCTATGGTAGGTCCAGGATGTGGAGGTTTCCCCACAGCTATGAACCAGAGCAATGCTATGAGGGGGAGCTGTGGGTTGGGGTCACCCCGAATGGGTGGAGGCCAATGATAAGGGCTCCAATGAAAGAAGCTCTGAGGTCTATGAAGCCAAGGAAAGAACGGTTGATACAAAATATCAACCGCTATGAAACCCGAACCTCTGCAAAAACCCTGTAAAACCTTAACATTCCCTGGAAACGGTATTTCACAGTATCATGTTAGGTATGAGGAGCTTTTTCACGGTCTCTGCTAATTTGTTGAGCAGTTCTTTTGAACCTTGATTTTTAAAGATGCTATTTAGCTTTTCGCACGCCTCTCTACTTTTAAGCCTTCTTAAAAAGCTTGGTTCTCTACATGAAGATTCGCTGGATCTACATATTATAGCCTCCTCAATATTGGGATCAAATATTAAGGCTTTAATAGCGTTATTTCTTTTATAATGACCTACATAGATCCCTTGCCCAACTTGCTCAAGCTCGAAGTTTTCATCTATGTAGCTCCTTGAAGATCCCTCCTCATAGTCTATGACTGCTATTATCAGATGATTGGGATAGGTCTTAGAGATATCGATAATCGCGCGGATAACCCTATCACGCCCCATAACGTTTTTATGTCTTACCGGTTTTTCTACATTTATTTTGAGAGTCTTTTCGAGAAAATCTAGTAGTTTCTCAAATAAACATTTATTAGCATAGCACTCAGCCACAGCTATGGCTAAGAACCTCTTCACCCCCGGACATATTTCTTTAAAATCTCACCCGGTTTCATGTGAAGTAGCTCCTCAGCAGTCACAATCTCTGACGAGAGTCTCTTTATATCTATCTCCTTAAGCTTTGTGGTTCCCCGACGATCCCTAAAGACGTAGTAGGTCTTAATATCTCTCACCTTATCCCAGAGCATGGAAATAAGTAGGGGGTTATGTGTGGTAGTTACTACGTAGGCTATATCGAGGATCTCAGAAATATATTGCGCCAGGAGATCAATGAAATAGGGGAATAAGTGTGACTCTGGCTCCTCTAGTAGGAGTATATGTCTTTTCTCTAAACCATACATCTTGACATAGTTCTTGGTTGACTGTATAGCTAACAAATAATACAGAGATCTTAATATTGTATCTGACACAGCGTTTGCCTCGACCTCTACATCATGATCAAAGATCGTTATAGCGCCAGATCTGAGAGTTTTTACTTCAACCTTGCCTATGTACTCTTCAATAATATTATTAATATCTCTTACTATGCTTGGTGAAGATTTTATAATAACTGGTGCGTTCCACCCGAGCTCGCTCAAAACATTCTTTGGATAGAGACGCGAGTTAGATCCCTTTAGGTATATGTGGAAACCGCATGGGAATGAGTACATGCATTGTTGTACCGATAAGCCATACCTATCATAGGCGTATAGCCTTGCCTCAAAAAAATTATTTCCAATAGCATTAATTAGAGAGTCTTTTAGGAAGAAAGTACTTAAAGAACGAAGATTAAAGTCCCAATACATATTTTTACTATTAATATGTAGATACATGTTGCCTCTCTCGAAGAAGATCTTAATGTTGAGGGCTAGATTCTTATTTGATATAGAGATAGTTATGGGTCTAGATATGTCTTCATTCCTAAAGAGGTTCTTCTGCTCACTAAATCTAAGTATGTATGAGGGCTCTTCGAGGTAATTCACCTTGTTTCCATACTCCTTGTCAAGCATGATGAACCTATTAAGATAACCTGCAAGCTCTATCGCATCAAGGATGTTTGACTTACCGCTAGCTGGTGGCCCGATAAGAATCGTTAGTGGTGCTAGCTCTATTTTAAGATCCTCTATGCTTCGGAAATTCGATATTGATACCCTCATAGCGTGTATCCATGATCTTTTCTTCTCAAGGTTATTAACCCTTAGCCCTAGGTTATATTGATTTACGAAGATCCGTACTCTGTGCCTCTGTTTAAAGTATGGTGAGCATGTCAAGTCTTATAGCTGTATTTTGATAAGCATAACGATCCTTATCTGTGGCTGATTATCTACAGATGTATTTGAACGTATATCGGCTTTATAATATTTAATTAGGTGCTCACTATGCTGGTTGGTTTTTGGCTTGGCAGGGTTGGTTATGAATATGCCCATAGACTCCAGTTGGGGCTTGTTGAGGCTAGGGCTAGGGGGGATGTTGGTGATCTCGTGCTTCTCATGGAGCATGACCATGTGTATACGCTTGGTAGGAAGGGGGGCGTGGTTTACGATCCAAGGGGAGTCCCTGTGTATAGGGTTGAGAGGGGTGGTTATGCTACATACCACGGTCCTGGTCAGCTTGTTGGATACCCTATAATAGATCTTAGTTCGAGAGGGCTTACCGTTGTTGGGTATATAAGGCTGCTTGAGGACGTGATAATAAGATCTCTGAAGAGGCTTGGTGTAGAAGCCTCCCGGGTCGAGGGTTTCTCAGGTGTGTGGTGTGGGGGGAAGAAGGTTGCGTCTATTGGGATAGCTGTTAAGGGCTGGATCACTTATCACGGCTTTGCTGTAAATGTGAAAGCCGATCTGGGTTACTTCGACAATATAGATCCGTGTAATCTGGGGCAGGGGGTCATGGTAAATGTGTCGGATATCGTTAAGACCGATATAGATCTCAGAGGATATGCTGAAGAAATATTCGAAGAACTGACATACGCTCTGAGAGATAGAGGCGTTGTAGTTGATCTTGTGGGAGGCGTGGGGATTGATACTATTATAAACACCTATAGACAGCTTATCAGAGCCTCTAGAATATCATCCTAGTAGTGGTTCAGTGTTTGTTTTTAATAGTGCTTTCGCATATTATTCTGGTATGTTGCTTCTTGGGCAGCTCTATCGACTCCCTAGTGCTCTCGTATCTCAAGAAGCATCCCTACTCGAAACCGAGGGAGATTGCCGACGGGCTTGGCTTTAGCATTGTTACTATTAGGTATTCACTGCTCAGGCTTAGAGAGAGGGGATTGGTTGTTAGGACTAGCAAGGGTTATGTTGCGAGGGGCTATGCGGCTAGAGAACCCGGGGCTGGCGAGATCCCAGCACCACAGGAGCCCGGGCTTAAGAAGGAGATCGAGGATCTCAAGGACAGGGTTTCGGAGCTTGAGAAAACATTGGAGGATGTTCTTGAGAATCTTTCAAGGCTTGAGAAGGAGGTTTCGGAACTGAAGGTCTTTGTAAAGGCTCTCCAAGGATCTGGGGGTGTTTTGAGAGGGCGTAGGGATCCTTTCCTCGATAGATTGTCGCAGGAGAAGGTGATGACAATATCAGAGGCTAGGAGGGAGGCTTCTAAGTCTATGGATAGTCTTGAGTACTATGTGGATAAGGGGTACGCCGTGATCGTTGGGGATTTTGTAGCTGATAAGGCTTTCTACGAGGCTTTGTTATCGAGAATGCCTATAAGGGTTGAGGATATGAATAACCTCTCAGCTAAGGAGAAGATCCTTGTAGAGGCAATGATCTCCGAGGGGATAGCGTATGTTGATAAGGGTAGGGAGGTGAGGCTGGCATGACTAGCCACGGATCCCCAATCCCGGAATGGATAAAGGTGAAAGCACTGAGACTCGAGGGTTTCGATGACGTTAAATATATCTTGAGAAGCCTTGGACTCTCAACAGTATGTGAAGAAGCCAGATGCCCCAATATATATGAGTGTTGGAACGATGCCACAGCTACGTTCATGCTCCTTGGAGAGACCTGTACGAGGTCATGTAGATTCTGCTCTGTCAAGACAAGCAACCCCAGGGGCTGGGTGGATCCTTCAGAACCGTATAAGGTGGCTATGGCTATCCAATACCTAGGGCTCGACTATGCGGTGCTCACTATGGTTTGTAGAGACGATCTTGCAGACGGAGGCGCCTCCCACATGGCGAGGGCTGTTGCGGAGATTAAGAGAAGATCTCCATCGACGATGGTCGAGCTCCTCCTATGCGATATGGGCGGTAAGAGAGAAGCTATAGAGGTTGTCGTCGGCTCAGGTGCAGAGGTTCTGGGGCATAATATAGAGACTGTTAGGAGGCTTACACCTATCGTGAGGGATAGGAGGGCTAGTTATGAGAGATCCCTGGAGGTTCTGAGGAGTTTTAAAGAGATCGCTAGGATTAAGGGGAGAAAGATCCTGACCAAATCATCAATAATACTGGGGTTTGGAGAGAGCTTCGAGGAGGTTCTGGAGACGCTCAGGGATCTTAGAGAGGCTGAGGTGGATATAGTCACAATCGGGCAGTATCTAAGACCGACTAGCAGTCCTAGAAACATACCGGTGGCTAGATATGTACCGCCAGAGGTTTTCGAGAAGCTGAGGGTCGAGGCATACAGGCTGGGGTTTAGATATGTAGCCTCAGGCCCTCTGGTTAGGAGTAGCTATAGAGCTTCCGAGGCCTATGCTAAGGCGATCCTCAAAAGCCTATAGCTATAAATGCCCTTAGCCATATAGTCTCGGTGAAGATTTGACCAAGCTGAGATGGACTTTGAGAGAGCTTATAGCATCGGGGGAAACAATACCCGTCCCCGGGGTTTATGCCCCATCTATAGCTATGCTTGCAGAGAGGCTGGGCTTCAAGGCTGTCTATCTAAGCGGGGCTGCTCTTACAGGTCTTCTAGGGATGCCTGACCTCGGGATCATAACCCTCACGGAGGTCGCTATGTTTACCAAATACATCTCGGAGAAGATCTCCATACCACTCATAGTTGATGCCGACACAGGGTTTGGAGAGGCTATAAATGTCTCAAGGGCTGTAAGGGTTCTCGAGGATGCAGGGGCCTCGGCTATACAGATAGAGGATCAGGTTATGCCTAAGAAGTGCGGCCATCTCTCGGGGAAAGAGGTGGTTCCTGTTGAGGAGATGGTTAAAAAGATCGTGATGGCTGTTAATAGTAGAAGGAGCGAGGATTTCCTCATAGTAGCTAGGACAGATGCCCGTGGCGTGACTGGGATTGATGATGCCATAGAGAGGGCGAGGATCTATGTAGAAGCCGGGGCTGACATAATATTCCCAGAGGCTCTTGAGAGTGCTGAGGAGTTCAGGAGATTCGCTCGAGAGGTTAGAGCACCACTCATGGCTAACATGACAGAGTTTGGTAAATCACCACTGCTTAGTGTGAAGGAGCTGGGGGATATGGGGTATAGGTTGGTGATATTCCCTGCAACGACTTTTAGGGCGAGTATGATGGCTTCCAAAAGGATTCTCGAGATTATAAGGGATAAGGGTACACAGAGGGATCATCTAGATCTTTTGATGAGTAGGAGTGAATTCTACAGCTTAATAAACTACTATGGCTATGAGGAGGAGGATAGGAGGGTTGATTCGATAGCTAGAGGGTTGCTGGAAAGAGTAAAGCGATCTGCAGGGTTAAAGATATAAGATCCTTAAGAAGTATATACCTAAGGTAGTGTGATTGCTCAGAATCACAGAGATCCTTGGCGAAGAGGAGCTGAATCTTATAAAGAGCTTCTTCTCCCTCTCGGAGTACGAGGCAAGGATCTATCTAGCACTAGCTATACTAGGGCCCATGGGGATCTCGAGATTGGCGGAAGTCTCGGGCGTACCTAGGACTAAGTGCTATAGTGTTGCTAGATCCCTGATCTCGAAGGGCATGGCTTTCAAGACATCCTCAAAACCCTTTATAGTGTCTGCAATAGATCCTGAGGCATTGCCTTGGAGGATTGCTGAGGATAGGTGTAGAGAAGCTAAGGATAAGGCTTCGCAGGTGGTTCAGAGTATCAGGAGGATCAGGGATTCCCTTGGTAGGGGGGCTACTGAGGAGGCTGAGAGGCTGGATCTAGCTGGGATAATTATAATAAGCAGCATCAACGATCTCGTGGCGAGCCTGGCTAGAGATATGGAGAAAGCTTCCAAGGAGGTGCTTATAGCTATTAGCAAGGCTCCGATAAAGTTTCCATGGAGAGATCTCATGATCCATGTGATCAACGCTCTAGCCAGAGGTGTTGTTATAGAATACGCCGTCCCCAAGGATTCGTCAGTAGCTAAACACCTAAAACTCCTTATAGAAGGATCTAGCAGCTTGGTTGGCGGGAATGAAGGCGGGGGTCTTGGATCCTATTTCGAGAGACTCAGGATCAGAGAGAGCCTATATGCAGAAGCTCCTTTTATAGTGATTGATGATGAGATAGTCTATAACATATTTACAGACCCGGCTAGAGGGGTTCACCTATTCACCATAAGATCCCGCAACTCTGCCTATGCGAGGAGCATGAGGATATATTTTGATCTCCTAACGACCGGTGCTCCAACCACATAGTCTTTGATCTATGAAGAACAGGTTTCTCTTGTCTAGCATCATCTATTAGGAAACAGCTGTTGGCAGCGTAGCATCACTCCATGTATCGATCCACCCTATGTACGGACTCTCCGCGGTCCTGGGGTTCGAGTTCTTTGACTATGTTGGGATCTATTCTCCTCAGAAGATCTAGGTATTCTCTATCGTTTAGCAGCTTCTCATAGGCTTCTGTGAGATCCTTACTCCCCACCACATAGTCTCCTAGATATTTCACCGAGAACCTAACAGCGTCTTCAGCGTGTTTCTCATCTAAATAGCCTTTCGCTATCATTGCTAAAAGCTCTAGCGGTGTTGGTATTAGTTTCCAAAGCTTCTCAGCCCTTTTCCATCTAACGGTGCTAAGGATCTCTCTGAACCTCATATACCCATCTGCTATCACCACAGATGTCCTGGGGATCTCTACTGGTCTCTTGGTCTTTGGTTTGAAGAACTCTATCCAAGGATCTGGATCTATTTTCCCATAGATCTTCAGCCTGGTATTTATAAGCAGGGAGGCCAGTTTATAGCCCATCTCGCTGAGTTCTTCTCGCCTTGTATCCTCATCATAACATATGATCTCTGAGTCTGGGTATTCTAGAGCCAGTCTAGGGATCTTTTTGATAACACTCCACCATATTCTTGCGAGCGAGGGGTTATAGTATCTAAGCGAGAGGTTCTCGATATTCTGTTCACTCCCACCTATACCCTCGACTACGAGGTCTATACAGAGGCTTTTTGGAAGAGGTAGGGCTATACTCCTATACTGCTCTAAAAGCTGTTCAATATAATTGCTCAGCACATCAACAGCCCTCTCGATCCTTGGAAGACCTATGACCAGTTCAGTCATGCTCTCAATAGCTATAATAAAGCTAACACTCTTATAAAGGCCCTCTCGTCAATATGATATATGCTTCATTAGCACTAGATTCGGTGGTGTGTGCATTGGGCCTAGAGTTTGTAGAAAAGATTGATTTGAAAAAACTTGTTGATATGCTTCTAGCAGCATATGCCGACGAGTGGATCGCTTCTTACTACTATACTCTCACAGCATATACTATAAAGGGCCAGAATTCCGAGGAGATCTCGGAGCATTTCCTAGAAGAGGCTGAGGAAGAGTGGAAAAAACATGCTAGAATGATAGCTGATAGGCTCCAGGATCTCGACATAGATCCTCCGAGAGAGTTCAGCAAGCTATGGGAGATCTCGGGGTGTAAATACCCAGAGATCCCTAGTGATCCCTATGACATAGACGGATGGATCATAGCTGCTGTAAAGGCTGAGGAGTGCGCGATCAAGGCTTATAGAGAGCTCTACAGCTATACCCATGGGAAAGATCCTGTAACAGAGGAGCTAGCGGAAGATATATTGAGAGACGAGGTTAGACATAGAACAGCTCTCCTCAACCTCCTAAGCCGTGAGGGGGCGAAAAGGATCCAGGGTAGATCGTAGCTTTTTGTCCCAACCTATTGTTATTGCCTCATTCGTCAAACGGTTTTTTCTTTTCCCAGGATCCCCGAGGCTCTAAGGGGTTTGGTTGCGGGTGATAAGCAGCAATATATCAACCGCTGCGAAGCTCGAATCCTCACAATTTATTTCTGCAGTGTTTCAGACTCTCCTTAGCCTTGACCATCATATAGAGTATATGGTTTGTGGTCGCCTCTATACCAAGATCCTCCGCGATCCTCGCTATATAGCCATTTATAAAATCGATCTCGGTCTTTCTACACCTAGCCAGGTCTGATAGCATTGATGAGATATTATCCCCCGTCTTTATGGCTATCTCGAACACCTCGCGGCAGGGGTCTCTTGGGAACTCTATACCCTTAACCCCAGCTATTCTCTTCACCTCCTCGCACACCATGGTGGCAAGGGTTCTTAGGAGCTCGTTATCAGCAATAGCCTTGTTTCTAACCTCAAGCAGGGCTGTTATAGGGTTTATCACAGCATTGACAACAAGCTTGAGCCATCTGTATGGCTCTATATCCTCGACAACAACTACGTCGAGATCTCTTAGAAGATCTGCTATTCTGTCTAGATAAGGGTTTCTATAACCCTTCACCATACCCAGATAGCTTTTACCACCTCCTACCCAAACACATGTATCATGATCCACTAGTGATACGCCGTGGTTTAGCACAAGCTGGGCTACCCTCCCGGGTCCTAGTCTCCTCACCCCTTCTTCAAAAACGCCAAGGCCGTTTTGAACCAGGATTGCCAGTGATAGATCTCTAGAAGTCGAGATCCTTTCTATAATGATACCGGCATCATAGGCTTTTGTGGCTATGAAGATCACATCTGAATAGAGCCAGTCATCATAGCTATAGACAGTGCTCTTGTATCTAAGCCTAGCCTCGGATCCTTCTGGTGTTAGTATCCTTGTCGGGATAGGGGTGTTCAGAGATCTTTTGACAAGTACGGGCTCGATATTAGCTTTATTGAGGATATGGATCAGCAGGGATCCTACGGAGCCCGCACCCACGATGGAGATCCTCATATGCTCCCATATATAGAATACGTTATGAGTATCAAAAACGGCTCTAAGGAAGTATATAATTGATCTCTTATGGGGCTAGGTACCTGGACAAAGCACATGTATAACGATCTACTATGGGTTGGGAGGATCGGTTTCGACAAGGATTGCTAGTCTTTATAACGCTCGCCCCAGCTGATCTGGGGGTTCTTTCTCTTTGTGTGTTTTGTTAAGGGCTATTGCTAGTTTTGATAACGCGTCTACATAGGATCCCAGGATTTTTTCTATATTGCTTGGGAGTTTTGGGTCTATCTTTATATCACTCCTACCTAGATTCCTTATAACCTCTAGCCATTCGCTGCTTAGGTCTCGTGGGTGTGTTACCACAAACCTCACCTCGTGGAAAAAACCCTCGCGCGAGATTCTTTCCACGAGATCCTTGATATTATCATGGATCCTCAGCACCCTTAGATGCTCCATCCCCTCAACGCCTCTCAGGACTGCTATGAAATCATAACCCCCGGTTCTCAGGTGTAACAGTATTCTTGACTCCCTCTTCATGGCCCTCTATAGATATAGCGCTTAGCCTTACTAATTATCTAGAGCCTTATCTCGATCTCTGGGTTTTGCTGGTTCTCCCATATATAAACCCTGCGCTCTTAATGATATGCTGGAGGCTCTTGTTAATGAGTAGGGTTGAGAACATAGGCATCATAGATCCCTCGAGATACGGGGAGCACGGGATCTCGAAGGAGGATCTTATGTGGATGTGGAAAACAATGATGCTTATAAGAAGGTTTGAGGAGAGAGTGATAAAGCTTTTCGAAGAGAAGAAGCTCGTAGGAGCATCACACCTATATATAGGTATGGAGGCAGTAGCCACAGGCGTTATGAAAGCCCTGGATAAGGATGACTATATCGTCTCAACATATAGGGGGCATGGGCACGCATTAGCCAGGGGTATTCCGCCCAGACTGGTTATGGCCGAGCTCTTTGGAAGAGCCACGGGAACTAACAAGGGGCTCGGAGGCTCCATGCATGTCTCCATGTACCCAGAGCTCGGGATCATGATGACCACAGCAATAGTTGGAAGCGGTATCCCGGTAGCAGCCGGGCTTGGATATGCTATAAAGTATAGGGGTGAGAAGAGAGTGGTTGCAGCATTCTTCGGAGATGGTGCTGTGAACACAGGGGCTTTTCACGAGGGGGCTAACATGATAGGCTTATGGAGACTCCCAGTGATCCTTGTGTGTGAAAACAACCTCTACGGCATGGGCGGCAGGGTTGACAGGGTTACGGCCGGGTCTACGGGATCCTCTGTGATCCACAGGGCCCTCGCATATAATATAGAAGGTATCGTGGTTGATGGCTTCGACCCTGTTGCTGTCTATATCGCTGCTAGGAAGGCTGTTGAGAAGGCTAGGAATGGTGGGGGGCCTACATTTATTGAGGCTAGAACATATAGATTCCTTGGGCACAACCTCAGAGATCCCCAGAGATATAGATCCAGAGATGAGGTTGAGGAGTGGAAGAGAAGAGATGCTGTGGCAAGGTTAACAAGGATATTGATAGATAACGGCTACGCATCGCAGGAAGAGCTGGACGGGATCGAGAAACAGATCCTCGAGGAGATCGAGGACTCAGTTAGATTTGCTCAGGAGAGCCCGTACCTCAGCTTCGAGGAGCTCTATAACTTCATATACGCCTAGGTGATCGCGATGGGAGAGGTTATAATGAGCTATGCAGCAGCCCTCAGAGAAACCCTTAGGGAGGAGATGAGGAGAGACCCAAACATAGTGATCCTCGGAGAGGATGTGGGAGCCTGGGGAGGCGTTTTCACAGTAACCCTAGGGCTCTTACAAGAATTCGGACCCCAGAGGGTTATAGATACACCGATATCCGAGGCAGCCATAGTAGGTGCTGCTCTGGGCATGGCCCTGGCAGGGCTGAGACCGGTTGCCGAGATAATGTATATGGATTTCATAACAATAGCAATGGATCAGCTCATCACCCACGCAGCAAAGCTTAGGTTCATGAGCGGTGGGAGGATAAAACTCCCAATGGTTATCAGAACACAATACGGTATTGGGAGAGCCTATGGCCCCCAGCACAGCCAGTTCGTCCCCTCATGGTTCCTCCAGCCAGGGATAAAGGTCGTAGCACCATCAACACCTGCAGACGCTAAGGGTCTCTTGAAAGCAGCCCTTAGAGAGAACAACCCAGTATTATTCATCGAGGCCGCCCTCCTATACGAGACAACAGGACCTGTACCAGAGGGTGACTATATCATACCAATAGGGCTTGCCGATATAAAGAGAAAGGGATCCGACGTAACCATCGTGGCGATCTCTAGAACAGTGCTCGACGCGCTCAAAGCCGCAGAGATCCTCTCAGAGAAACACGGAATCGAGGCCGAGGTAATAGATCCGAGAACGCTCTACCCACTAGATCTGAAAACAATCTTCTCATCGGTGAGAAAAACCGGGAGGATTGTGATCACTACAGACGAGATTAGGAGTGGTAGCGTTGCTGCAGAGATCCTCTCCAGGGTCGCGGAAGATCCTGACACACTCTATAGCTTAGAAACAGCCCCAAAGATCGTGTCCAGCCCTGATATGCCAGTCCCAACACCAGCCCCACTTGAAAAAGCCTATATGGTAAACCCCGACAAGATAGTCAACGCTGTTATTACAATGCTCAGATAAGATCCGGCTGTGCCTATTGTTCGTTATCTGTATTTATCTATAGCCTTTGAAGATCCTTGCTAAATAGATCTGGTAGCTTGTATAGAAAGCCTCAATGCTGTAAAAACTCCTAGGATTATGGGTTATTTCTTCCTCCTCCTAGCCATATACATGGCTATTATCGCTACTATTGCTATTACTGCTACCACCACAAGCATCGGGTTTATCGACGATGTTTCAACCCCGGCTTTGGCTGTTTGCTGTGCCTCGGTCGTCGTCTCTGTGGTTTGTGTCGATTTAGGTGTTATCTGGATCTGTGTTTGTGTTGGAGATGCTGCCTTGGTTGCTGTTACTGTTCTCGGAGGGCTTCTTGGTGCGCCTTCTGTTGATAAGCCTATAGCGAATAATGGGTCTCCTGGCGTTACTGTTATCACAATCTCTTTTCTCTCTAAATCTATCTCGATGTTCTCGACTTCTATGTATGCGTCTCTAGTCACATTGTATTTAAGTATCCTTATGCTTGAGGGGTCCGTTATGCCTAGTTTTTCATAGTTTATCCTGATCGTTACGCTACCAGCACCTGCTCTCAGAACATCTATAGCAAACACCTTGAGCACTTTGACACCCTGTGGTGAGGTGTAGTTAGCAGGGTTTGTTTCATATACTGTTAGTGAGACCTCGTGCTCTCCTGACGATGATATCGTGAGCCAATCATTGGCCTTTGTCTCGCCGGATCCTTTTAGGTGTTTTGTATCAAGCCTTACAGGCTCGTATGTTAGGACACCGCTCACAGGATCGCTGAACACCGCCCCAACGATTACCTTGTCCCCCATATGGATCTCGCCGCTCCTTATCTGGACACCGTTTAGCTTTAACATATAGCTCGATCCTCCTGGTAGTATTAGTTGCAATATGCTCACATTCTCCAGCCTCAGCTGGTTACCAGCAATAGAGATCTTTCCATCAGATACGGTCTCCACGCCATCTCCTCTTGTGGTGTTATAATCGCTCTCGGTGTAGTAAGCCTTGAAGATGATCTGATCTACGGGTATGTTGTTCACAAGGATAGCTAATATAAAGACCAGATCTCTCTTGAGATCGCTTGGAATCTCGACCTTCAGAGTAAATGCATAGCTCCCACCGCTTGGAATCTCGATGCTGTCTGAGCGTGATCCCTTGTAGAGCTCTGTATCCAGTATTGCTAGCGAGACCTTTGCCGACTCTCCCCCCATATTATGGACCGTTATTTTTACGCTCTTATCGCTCCAAAGCTGGGATGTATCTATATCGAGATCTCTTATAACCAGCGCTGCCCCAGGAGGTGTTCTCCACACCGCGCTCCTCGATATCGTGTCCCTGGCTTCCCGCAGATCCTGGATTATGTTCTCTATTCTGCTATCTATCACCTGGATCAATGGATCTATTGGTCTTATTGATGGGAACATCAGGAGGAATTTCACCACCTCTGTGAAGTCATAGTAGTGCTCTGTAAAGTAGGCTGAGATCATTGTAAGATTCATCCTAACCTGGTCGTCGGGAGTGCTTAGCATAGCTCTCCTCATCAGTAGATCGGCTCTGTCGAGGATCTCTACGAGCATCGCGATCTCTGTGAGGTTATACTGGAATCTATCAACCATACCCCTGAATCTCCCTGCCAGAGCCTCGGCCTCGGCTACAAGGCTCTCCATCTCCCTAGAAATCTCCCCAGTGCTGATTAGAGAGAGCTGGAGTGTTACGGGAGCCGGAGCTTCTAGAAAGCTGGTTGAAGGCGATACCCAGCCCCACCCGAGATCCTCTTGAGAGAATGAGATCTTCTTTATCGTCTTGCTTGCTGTAAATACGAATGTTACTATTGGGAGAAGGGTTTGCAGGCTTATGCTTGTTATTGTGAGGAACTCTCCAAGCTTGTTACCTGTTGTGAGTGTATAATAGAACACAGAGATCCAGAGATCCTTGATAAGGATATCCATTATAGTTGCTGCCGCGGTAGCTATGTAGAGCGAGTTAACAAGATCTTTGAGTTTTGCGTATTTCTTCGTCTCTTTTATCGTTACCTCGCCCGAGTATTCTAGGCTGAGTCCTGTGAAGACCGCGAATTGTTTTTTAACGGTTTTATACCCTGCTGGTAGTGTTAACCCTTCTCCCTTAATTGTTTCTACCAGTGAGTCTAGCTCTTTAGCCAGCGATAGTACTGTTCCCACGACGTTCTCCGCCACCATGTATTTGTCAGCTATGTTGTAGAAGAGACTTTCAAGATCCCTGAATCTTATTGCCGAATCGAGAACCCCGTATCTATCCTCCCTCACATGCCATTGCAGCTCTGGGGGTTTTGTCCTCGATGGTAGTTTTGACGCTATGTCCTCGAAATCGAGGTTTTTGTAGTAGAGCGCTATGCCGGTTCCTCTTATTATTGCTAGTAACGTTTCTGTGGGATAGAGTGGGTAGGGAGAGATCATAACCTCTTGGAAGACCCTGTGTTGCAGAGCCATGTTATTCAGAGCCATCATAGCCTGGGCTATAGCTGTTGTGAGGAGCTGGGTTATGATCTCTCCTGTTACATCTTTAACAAGCTCTCCCGTCGGGGCTGTTAGGAGGAATTTAATGAGCTTCGAGCCTATTGTTATTGCTGTCATTAGATCGTCAGCCACCTTTGTGTCGTTCCCAGCTAGATTTAGTGTTAAGTTTCTGACTCCGCTGTATCCCAGCATCTCTAGCGTTCCAAGGACGCTTCCATCGAGCAGTATTGTTGTTGACTTAGCTACTTTGAATATCTTGGTTATACTTTTATCTAGCCACTCAGGTTTTTTCAGCTTTTCCATGATATTACCCCTGTTCCAGATCTTTACTTTGCTGAAGTAGCCGTCCTCCAGGCTCTCAGCTACTATGGCCATGGCTGCTATGCTCGATACAATAAGGATCCCGTTGGTGACATATTTATGGTTCCTTATCATCTCAGCCTGGAATATTACGAGCTTAGCCAGCTTGCTCCAATAGCTTTTCTCATCCTTCATCACAGCTTCTGAGGTTAGGTTGTAACGGGGGTCTCTGAAGCTTATCCCCGCACCTAGCTTTGATAACTCGGTACGTATTGATGAATCCTCCCACATTGTTGGGAAGAGGACAACCGGCCTGGCGTAGAAGGATTTAGAGCCTACCTCCTTTATCCACGATATGATCCCTAGAAATAGGTCTTTAGCAACCCTCAGATCCTCCGGCACGGGTTTTGAAGCTATTATATTTTCCAACAGGGTTATAGGCTCCAGTGTTAATGCTAGGTCTGTTAGCTGGGCTGCGTATTCATCGTTCTTCCCTGCAAGGATCTCGGCGTAGTATAGGTATCTCTTTAGTATTGTGTAGGGCACTGGGATTTTATACTCAAGCTTAACTGCCTCGTCGGTCTTTTTATAGAGCATCTCTTCTGTGACAACTATATCTACCCCAGTGTCTCTCACATATACGGGGGCTTGCTCATAGTTATTGATCTTTAGCTTGTATGATAATATGTATGTTTCGTTAGGGGTCATGTTTATAGCTAGGGGTGAGAGCATGAGTCTGCCTTGGTTAATCTCTGTCCTATATAGCTCTTTTCCTGTCCTTTTCTCAAGAATTCTGAGCTCTATGGTATAGTCACCGCCTTTCAGGGGTGTTTCTTTTTCGAAGCCGAGACTCATATAGTTTTTCTCTATATACTCTAGTATATTGCTCTCTTGAGGATTATCTGGCAGTGGTATTGGTATGTCTATGAAGTTGAGCACTATATAGACACCAGCACCATAGATCCATGCCATGGCTCTTCCTGTAGCACCTTCCTCATCAACACCTTTCACTACGAGAACCAGTGGTGTGTTGGATAGGTTGGTTCCGGCGATCTGTTGTAGCTCTTTAGCCGAGGGTATCTTGATCATAGCGACTCCGGTGTCGGTAGTGCTTATCTTAGTCCTGCTGGGGGTTACGTTAAGCAATATCTCCCCTCCATTGGGGAGGGATAGGGTTGCGTTGAGATAGACACTAACACTCTTCCCAGAGCTACCATATCTATGCATATACACACTAAGGGTATCGCCTGGAAAAGCGGATTCTTTCTCAAACCACAGGACTAACACAGGCTTCTCAGGAGAGCCAATGCTAGGGGCGGTGCCAGAGAAACTCTTAGGAAGATACAATATATAGTATTCAGGCTCTGTCTTTGTATCAAATATGGTAACGATATAGTCTATCCTAGAATAGATCCAGGCTTGGTACTCTATAGTAATATTTCTAGAAGAGCACGTCACATTTCCAGAGGGAGTGGTAGAGCATTTAGTTACTTCCGCTATAGCGTAGCTTGCTCTGGATGGGTGTACTGACTGGAATGCTTTCACCTCCTGAAATACCTTGTTACCATTTTGTGGAACCCGGTATGCTGGTGTGCTGAAGAACTCATTATATTTAACAGTGGTGGGGGTAAAGTAATACCTACTGCCCATAGATGTAGAGAGTTCCCCTACGGCGAAGTAAAAATGTCTGTCTTCGGGGGTAGTGAGTATAATGTAGGGGTTAGGGCTCAGCTGTATAAGGGCTTGGCGGGTCTCTAGATTCTCACCACTATATGAAGAGGTATCAAGGAGGAGTACATCTTGCCCACCATATATTGGTTTGAATCCTCCGCAAGGATCTTCACCGCCATGTATCTTCGTTATCTTCTCGTCTGATCCTATCGATGACGTGAGTTTCTCTGTCACTCCGCATCTAATATCAATTATTAATGTCTCCCAATGGCTTCGCGCATACTGGCTATTAGCATTGATTTTATATGTGATCTCGGGTACTTGGAGTATATAGCCCGGTGGGGGTGGGTTGGGCAGCCATCCTCCTATCCGTAGCTCCGTCGATCCTGTGAAGCTTAGTGACTCGCTCTGGTCTGTCGTATCTGTTAGTCCTCCATACCTGGTTGATATGCGTGTATTCTGAGTCATCTGAACACCGCTGTGTTTGATCATTAGCTTGAGAGAGCCGAATTCATCATAGCCTTTCTTCTCTATACTTAGTTTATGTAGACCGGTTATCGTGCTACTTTCGGAGCTGGTTTTTTTGCTAGAGGTATATGCACCATCTAGCTGTGCCTCTATACCGCTGAACCTCTCGCCCCCGACCTCGATATTGATCTGGAATGATGCTAGGGACATACCGCGGGCATTGCTTATAGAGAGCGTGACCTTATCACTCCCACTATACACATCGGGTTTGATGATAAACATCGCTGAGAGCTTAGAAGCCATGATCCTTGCTCCCGGGCCGGAGCATATCTCGTTCACAGGTTCTAGATAGTTCACAATACCTGGTATTGGGTATGAGGCGGGTGCGAAAACAGCCGTGTTTGAGTCACTTTGGAGATAGATAGACCACGAGGCGGTGAAAGAAGCATCGTACTTGATTGTGATAGGGCCTCTTTTAGGCGCTGGGGTAAGTCCGCTCACCATTACACCGATCGTTGATGGCGGGGATACAGACACGTTCCTGATTGCTGTATATGCTAATCCACCCGCTCTTCCCTCAAGTGTCCAGGAGAGTACTAGGAACCTGGATAGCGGGTCGTCTGGAGATGATATGCGGTCCACTATATCTCGGGCTCCGATGTAGTGGCATTTTGTTCGGGATTTGCTGTTCTTAGAAAGGAAAACCTCGAGCAGATCGTATATGGAATCCCTACCCGAAGCCCCAACGGACTTTGGGAGAAGCATTAGAACTACATTCTCCCCCTTGGGAACCACGAGTCTGGAGTTGTTGGTTAGCCTCATGAAGGAGTAGAGGTACTGGGGATTAGCGAAGAACACGGAGGAAGCGGTCTCGATGTTTCCTTGTACGATTGTGAGATCACCCTCTACATGGACAAACGAGCCGGTGGGCTTGCTATGATCTGTTATATACGAACCGCCTATAAGGAAGATGGGCGGTATATCTTGCTCAAACTCGAAAGACAGCAGATCACCATCCTCGCTTTCTCCAGTAATAGCCCACTTGATCTTTATCTCTTTGTCGATGATCTTTTTAACATATTCTGAGTATCTCATCTCGCTCCGCTTACCGTTGTGATCGACGATTGTTATCACAGGATCCATATATTGTCCTATTGCTGGGTAGGTTTGGCCTCTGTAGAGGAATAGGGCCACGAGCTCAAAGTTATTCACAATATATTGAGAAGGGTTTTCCGAAGCCGCTAAGAATGTAGAGACATTCTGTGTGTGTGAGAGGAGGATTATAGCTAGTAATGAGAGGGCTAGTGCTTTGACATAGAGTCTCCTCAAAAGTCTGGATCTTTTGGGACCCAAGCCCAATCTCACCGTCGGGGAGAGGGGATGTTATGGCATTTATATATTCCGGTTTTGCAGATAACTGCAAACCCGCCTGGGTGAGAACTGGTATAGGATCCTCTCTAATCCTGAGAGGTTTAAACCTCATCACGTAGAATCCTCGATCCAATATGGATTCATACACAGCTTTAGGACATATGGTCGGGGCTCTCGTCTAAACTGTCATCAAAAGACTTGGGGCGTGGAGCATCACTACTATCGTTGCGTTGTTTGTGTGCAGTGTTTCGTGTGTAAGATATATATTTCTCTTAGGTTTTATAGAAAGGCTATGGGGAGAGGGAGATACATAGCTGTAGTGGTTATAAGCACTATCGTTATAAGCCTGGCGATATACCTAGCCCCATATGCGGAATCCTTGTTCGGGAAATCTAGGTCTAGCATAATATTCTTAATAACATTCCGTGACGATCAAGGAGAGCGTATCCAGCTATCCAGAGATATAGTGCTCTATACACAGGTTTTCGCTACAACGGTCGAGGGAAGCAGGTTCGAAGACGTTAAAGTCGAGGTTCTCAGGGGAAGGGTGAACGAATCCGTCATGGTTGGGTCTATCATAGTGCTTAAGCCCGAGGGAAAATTTGGAGAGGTTGTGAGAGAATGGGTTGAATATATAGAGAAGAGGAGTTTGAACCCGAAGACATCGTCGAGCGTTCAGATTAACCTATGGGTGGTAAACACATCGTCAGGAGAGATTATTGCGAGGCTCAGTCGATACTATACATACGAGCCTGTAGCAATAGCGAGCGGTAAGTCAATAGTAATAGAAGTGGATGTAGCCATATCTTCTACAAATGGTGGGTTGCGGTTGTTATATGAGCATAAGAATCAGGATATAAACTGTATTCTAACATATTGGGAGCGTTTATGGCATATAGGGCCAGAGAACTTTACGGGGAAGCCTTACGTGATATACGATCCAGGAGACGCTACGTATTATACGAAGACGCCCCTCATAGCAGTAATTAACCATGCACTAAGCCCTATCATTACGACGATCATAGCCCCCTATAGAACAAGCTGGTCAGCATCAATAGGCATGGGGTATGGGTTGCAGGAAAAGGGGCTAGATGCTAATGTTACTATCTATAAGGCTGGAATTGTGAGGGAGGATTATGTATATTTTGGCTATATACTCTTAGCAAATCCGGGAGAGACTAAGAATATATACGTGTGGGCTAGACCGATAGCGGAATTCTATAGAGAAATCGAAATGAACACATGCACCGGGATCTCCACACCTACAGGGTATGAGAAGCTCGATACCTACGTCAAATCCGTGAGGATCATCGATAAATATGGCTCAAAATACTATGATGGAGGCGTCGACTATGGGCTTCAAGACTGGCTATACCAGTGGTTCTATGGGAGCCCTGTTTTCAGCGAGAACTATATAGGCTTTCTTGCGGCTGGAGATGCAAGACACCTTGCAGAGATCATTAGAAAATATGTTGACGTATGTAGTGCTGATTTCGAAATACCCATACCAGTAGGCGCTATGGCAGCCACACTGCTAGCATCCCATGGGTTTTCACCCATATTCACCGAGTTTGTAGCCAGCATGAGCGCTTCTGCAGGAGACACAGACCCCTTGAGACCATCCTTCAGCGGAGGTATTGATAATAACGGCTTCTATTTGGTGTATATATACCTTAGACTCACCAACTATAAATATAGACTAGACCCTCCATGGCGGTGTCTCCAGTGCTCTCCATGCTATCATAACGTACCGGTCTCCATGATCTTTATTGTGAGGTGAGCTATAGATTTATATAATCTATGGAGGATGGTTTTATACTTCTGTGGATTTCCTCAGGATCCATATGCCTTCCGCTATCTCTTCAGCGTTTTCTCCAGGTTTCCCTATAGCTATCTCTGGGATCCTGTGTAGATCCTTTATCTCCCTCTCTATATCCCTGGCATTCTGGTTATCTATATATAGTGTTGCGTTGAGTTTTTCCGAGAACCTCATGTTCCTCTCTTTCTTATACTTCCACACTGCTGAGTTGACCTTTATCATTAGGTTGAGGGGTTCTTGGGACCAGTTTCTCCACTCTCTATGTTCTTCTGGGAATCTCTCTAGATGAATAGATCTTCCTTTGAGTGTTCTCCATATATAGTCTGTTGAGAAGGGCATTATGGGGGCTAGGATCTTTAGTATCGCTTCCAAAGCCCTGTGTAGAGTGTACCAGGCTCCTCTCTGCTCTTCCTCGCTATATGTTTTCTCATTATTATAGGCTCTCGTCTTCACAGCCTCTATGTAGTGATCTGCAAAGATGTTCCATGCGAAGTCATATATAGCGTGTATAGGCTCGTAGACATCGAACTCTGAGTATGCTTTATCAACCCTCTCTATGGTCTCTGCGAGCTTTGCGAGGAGAGCCTTATCTATTTCTCTCAACACATAGCCCTCGGAGGGGTCTGGGAATCTTGAGATGAATCTCGAGATATTGACTAGCTTTGTTACGAAGAGAGATCCTGTTCTGATCATATTCTCACTAAACCTATAGTCATAGCCGAGCTTCGCAGCCCCTGCAGCCCAGAATCTAAAGGCGTCGGCACCGTATCTCTCTAGCAGGGGTTCTGGGTCTATAACGTTACCCTTGCTCTTATGCATAGCCTCGCCCTTCTCATCAAGCCCCATACCGCTTATCCTAACCCATCTAAAGGCGGGGATGTTTAGGAGTAGATAGACCCTGAGTATTGTGTAGTAGAGCCATGTCCTTATGATCTCGTACCCCTGGGGTCTCAGGATATTACCAACAGCCTGGGAGAAGAGCTTCTCATCCCTCATATATCCCGAGACATAGAGGGGGGATATGCTTGAATCGAACCATGTGTCGAAAACCCTCTTATCACCCTCAAGCTTCTCCTTACCAGCACCGCATACCGGGCATCTCTCGAATGGGGGTGGGTCTCTCCATGGTCTATAGTACTTGCCCGGCTCTGGGACTAGGTATGATCCGCATGATGTGCATCTCCAAAGCGGGATCTCTGTGGCATAGTATCTAGTCTTAGAGACAGGCCAGTCTATCCTTAGGCTCTTTATCCAGTCTATGAGCTTCTGTCTATGGAACTCTGGTTTGAACTCCATCTTATTGCTAATATCTATGAGCTTATCGGCAAACTCCAGCTGTTTTAGAAAGAGCTCTCTCGAATGGATTATCTCAACAGGTGTGCCGCACCTCCAGCACGTGGGTGCTCTCCTAGGCCCTAGCTTCTCAACCTTCTCCAAGACCCCAATGGATCTCAGGATCTCGGCTATCTTTTTCCTAGCCTCTGCTATGGTTAGCCCCTTAAGCTCTCCTGAGAGTTCGTTCATTCTCCCACTCTTATCTATAACGATCCTCGCCTTATCGATCAGCCCAAGCTCTCTCAGGATCCTGAGGTCCCTTGTATCGCCATAGCTACACACCATCTCTATCCCAGTACCGAACGATGGATCCACCTCTTGGTGTGTGATTACTGGAACCTCGTATCCATATATAGGAACCCTCCCCCTAGCCCCCTCGAGACCCTGGTATCTAGGATCGTTGGGGTTATAGGCTAGAGCCATCATAGCTCCAAGGAGCTCTGGTCTTGTTGTTGCGATAGTTACGCTCTTTCCATTGTTGAGCTCGATCCTTATGTGGTAGAGCTCTGCAGGCTTCTCAGCATACTCGATCTCAGCCTCTGCTAGGGTTGTCATGCATCTCGGGCACCAGTAGACAGGCCTCTCAGCCTCATAGATAAGGCCTCTCCTCCACATCTCTATGAATGTTGCCTGTGTTAGCCTCCTATACTCCTGGCTATCTGTTCCATTTTCCCAGTACTCGAAAGAGCATCCAAGCCTCTTCCAGATCTTCACAAGATCCTTCTCAACCTCGTCAAGCTTCTCCTTGCATAGTGAGAGGAACTTCTCCCTACCCTCTGGTGTTTTCGCAATCTCGTGGGGGTTGATTCCTGTCTGCCTCTCAACAAGGATCTCTACTGGGAGGCCGTTTCTATCGGCATACCATGGAGCAATAACCCTGTAGCCCTTCATCCTCATATACCTAGCAACCATATCTATCTGGGCATAGTGGGCAGCGCCTCCCACATGCCACTTCCCAGAGGTATATGGTGGGGGTGTATCTATAACTACAAGGCCTTTGTCACCCCCATACGTTGATGATCTATATAGACCTTCGCTCTCCCAGAGAGCTACAAGCTCAGTCTCTCTCCTAGGATTCCATCTCTTCTCGATAGCATCCTCGCCCATCTATCCACCTCTGTGCTATATAATAACGCCATGGTCTATATATGATTAGATGATGAGGCCGCTCCGAACCAAATGGTGAGGAGCTCGCGACGAACTGATCCGTTAAACTGGATTTTCGTTTCGATCTACCCGGGTTATTTCGTTGGTATCGAGTATCTTTGTTTGCTCAGCAATAAGTTCTATTCATTCTATTCATAGAGTTTCTCCCACTCATTGCCGTGGGACTCATATATCCTGGCTCTCTCTAACCTGCAAGCTCGGATCTTTATCTACGCTTATATCATGGTTAAATATTCCTTTTATAGAATAGCGAGGATCTGTGGAAAGGGGTTTCGGGTTTCATAGCGGTTTTCTCTATCAACAGCTCTTCCCATGGCTTCGATGGCTTCATAGGCCTCCACCCGTCCAGAGAAACCCCAACCCACAGCACCACATAGCACTGCTCCGGCTCATCTGCTCGGATCTCTATCCTCACCCTCACTGCTGAGCAGCAGCCCATAGAGTAATAGAGCCCACGTAATGTTCCACAGAGACAAATTCAATATCAACACCTGTAAACCGCCATGAAATTCGGGACAGCTGGCTACGGCTTATCTAGTCCTAATGGGCATAGTACTTGGTCACATTACTGGGTGGAAGCGTGTCCGGTGAGAAGGGCGGTGTGATGCCTGGGGTAACTAGGTTGTCGACAAAGATACCGTTAGAGAGGGTTGGGGTTGTCATTGGTAATAGGGCTGCTGTTCTCGATATGCTTAGGAGGAGGCTTGGTGTGTCTGTGAGTGTTGATAGCTCTTCTGGCAATGTAACCATAGAGCCTCTCTCCCAGGGGACGCCTGTTGCTAATCTTCTAAAGGCTAAGGAGTTTATAGAGGCTATAGGCTATGGCTTTTCTCCTGAGAGGGCTGAGAGGGTTCTTGACGAGGATCAGGTGCTTGTGGTGATAGATCTCAAGGGGATTGTTGGCGATTCGGAGAGCAATCTGAGAAGGATCAAGGGGAGGATAATAGGAGAGGAGGGCAGGGCTAGAAGGAATATTGAGGAGATAACCAACACCTATATATCGGTTGCTGAGACTGCTGTAGCCATAATAGGGAGCTATGAGGAGGCTGAGGTGGCTAGACAGGCTATAGAGATGCTGATAGAGGGTAAACAGCACTCAACAGTCTATAAGCATGCTGAGAGGATGATGAGCAGGCTGGGGAGGAGGCCGAAGATATGGTGATAGTTGCCTATGGATCCTGGGAGGGGTCTGGAGCGGTGTGTTAAAAGCCTGTTAGAGGTTTTTGAGAGATCCTCCAGGGTTCTTGAGGAGTCACAATGGTTCCCAAGCGATCCTGGATCGACGAGGTGGTGGGGAGGGGTAGAAACACCACTAGAGATCATAGTTACAGCGATTCTTGTTAAGCTCAGCAGGTGGAAGACAGCTTTAACAGCCCTTGAGAATATGAAGCAGAGAGGGCTTCTAGACCTCCCGAGACTCTCAAGGTCAAGCATAGATGAGATAGCCGAAGCTATAAGGGGGGTTGGGTTTGTTAGAAGCAAAGCCTGGACTCTAATAGCTATTTCGAGATATATAGAGAGTATAGGTGGGATAGAGGCTCTAAAGAATATGGATACCGCTATTGCTAGGAAGGAACTGCTAAGGATAGACGGTATTGGGAGGGAGACAGCTGACTCGATACTTCTCTTCGCACTAAACAAACCCGTCTTCCCCGTCACGAGACTCTCACTAAGGGTTCTCAGGAGATACTGTGGAGAGGATGCAGGTGATTACAGCAATGTCGGGGAGAGAATAGAGGAATCACTTGAGAGGGATCTCTATAAGCTTAAACTTCTCCACGCCGGGCTTACCAGTATAGCTAGTAGGTATTGTAGGAATAGCAAGCCCCTCTGCGGGTCTTGTTTGTTGAGGGACAGATGCTCATACGGATCCTCTGGGCAGGTTGGTTAATAGTATTGTAGAGGCGGCGCTCGTCCCAAGCATTGCTGGATATATGGTGAAGAAGCCGGGCCGGGTTGTTTGATGATGGTCTGTATAAAAATTCTATTTATTATTTCCACTAGCCCTCATGATAATTATCTTGCCGTTCTCCTGTTTGATCAGCAGTGTTTCTACTTCTTTTCTCCACCTGCATGTGCATCTATATAGATATGTTACTCTCCTCATGCCGTCGGAGATATATGTTTCTATAACGAACTCCGCTTTTCTACCGCATCTGGGGCATAGTGTTTGCTTTGCTATGCTCATTTCACATATCCCTCTATGTTTGCTCTCTATCCGTGTGAGAATATGTTTCAAGGATAATATTTTCTATCGCTCGTCACGATTCTCAGGTTCCAGGAGATCCTGAGGAGATCTCTGGATGTCTAGGCGCCGAACCTTCTCTCGCGCATTTGGTATGATCTTATCGCTCTTAGGAGATCTATTTTTCTGAATTCTGGCCAGTAGGCTTCGCAGAAATAGAGCTCTGAGTATGCTGACTGCCATAGTAGGAAGTTGCTTATCCTCATCTCGCCGGAGGTTCTTATAACCAGATCAGGCTCTTGATCTACTTCTAGATATTTTACAAGAAGATCTTCGGTTATCTCCTCAGGATCTATGTATCCTTGTTTAGCATCCCTCGCTATCCTCCTAATAGCGTCTATGATCTCCTGCCTGCCCCCATAGCAGAGAGCTATGTTCACAAGCCTTTCTGCGTTGTCTCTGGTAACTGCCTCAGCCTCTCTAGCAGCTGATCTAAGGCTTTGGGACACCAGATCCAGCCTCCCCGTCACCTTGATCCTAGCCCCTCTCTTCTGAGCTTCTTCTGTAAGCTCTCTTAATCCTCTCTCTATGAGTGAGTATAGGTATTTCTTCTCATCCTCAGACCTCTTTGTACAGTTCTCATAGGACATGGCATAGACAGTAACTATCCTTACCCCAAGATCGTATAGCCAGTTAAGCACCTCCTTCATCTTCTTATAACCACTCTCATGCCCAGCATACTTTGGAAGACCCATCATAGAAGCCCATCTCCTATTGCCATCAGGTATTATCGCAACATGGGTGGGGATAGGTCCTCGGGCTATCTGCTCCTTCAAGCTCTCCTCGTATAGCTTATATGCTATACCCATAAGGGGTTTGGCAAGCCGCATTAGGAATAGAAGGAATCTTCTGCTTGGCTTGCCTCTCAATCCCATGCTATCTATCCATTTTAATGTTATGTGAAAAATATTAATAACAACAGGGTAAGCTTAACCGCTTGTCTCTAGATATTAGTTCCAATCACTTTATTTTATTCACGTCTAATCCAGGGTAAGTGTGATAGAGCTTTGCCCTTGTGACTACGATATCTTACAATGGTTAAAACCTGGAAGATACCTGAGAAGGATTATTCTATGTTCTTATCTATCCGTTTAGCACAATACTGGGCGGATAGTCCATGTCATATGTAATTGCGATAACAGGTGCTAGTGGAACTATATATGGGTTAAGAACCGTTGAAGAGCTATCAAAGATCTCGAGGGTTGATGTGATAATAACCAGGGAGGCCTTGAAGGTGTCTGAGTATGAGTGTTTACCTAGTAAGGATCTAATAGATAGGATAAGATCTATAACGAGCAATCTATACTTCGAAGAAGAGCTCGAGGCCCCTCCAAGCTCTTCCAGCTACCTGGCAAGGGTGAAGGGTGTTGCTATAACACCCTGTTCCCTCACAACCCTTGCAAAGATAGCGTCCGGGGTGGCTGATAATCTCGTCACGAGAACAGCTATAAACGCCCTCAGGATCAGAAAACCCCTGGTTCTCCTAATAAGGGAGACACCTCTGGGTGTTATCGAGCTGAGAAACATGCTCTCAGCAGCCGAGGCTGGGGCGATAATACTCCCAGCATCACCCGGCTTCTATAACTTACCGATGAGCGTAGATGATATGGTTAACTTCGTTGTGGGTAAGGTGCTTGATATGTTGGGGGTTGATCACGATATATATAGGAGATGGGATCCCAGAACGGTTACTCGAGATCAAAATCCTTGCCGCCAAGCTTCTTCGAGATCAAGCCCTTAAGCCTCTTAGCCTTCTCCTCCTCCCTCTCAAGCTCTTTCAACATATCGTCACCACTCGACCTCCTCTCCCTCCCCACTGCGTAGAGGCATGAGCCGTCTGGGAGGAGGTAGAATTTCTCGCAGGATGCGAACTGGCATACTCCTCCGATGCATAGGTCGTTAACCCAGTTGCAGAAGGCGGCGAATTTTATAGAGCCTCCTATATCTCTTCTAACAACGCTGATGGCTTTTTTGCCGCATTTGAAGTAGGGGCATAGTGGGTTGCATTGTTTTCCATTGGGCATTGGTTTTAACTCTCCTTCTTCGATGCTTACTTCCCTAGCTACTCTTCTATCGGCTCTTCCAAACCTCTGGTCTCTATTGTCTCTACGATCATGGTATTGGTAGCCTCTATAATCCCTGCCATGTTCCCTGTCTCTTCTCTGATCCCTGTATTCTCTATCCCTAAAACCCCTATCCCTTTCCCAGGGTCTTGATCTTCCGCTCTCTCTGTCATGTTGGCTCAAGAAGTCAGCCTCTGTTCCTCAGAATTTTATCCACTTGAAGCCTATATATCTTACACTCCCATTCTTACCAACTATAGCGTATATAAGTGTTTTCTTAACACTATGGCTAAGCCTCCCAGCCCTCACGATAGATATAGGGTCTATCGAGCTCTCCATGCTGAGGACATCGACTAGATAGGGGGCGTGCTCATAACCCGGTCCTTTCTCATAGACCGCGAAGGCTACTCCGAATTTCATGCCCGATCTAACGATATATCCTCTATCCCTCAGATCCTTGTACACTGTATATTCTAGCTCGAATCTACTCCCAAGTTTGGATGCGTATTCTCTATACTCCTCACAGCTTATCTCCCTAGCATTCATCACAAGCCTTAGAACTCTTTTCTCACATAGGTAGAGTGTCTCGAGCATGGAGAGTTCTAGAGGACCTTTATACCTCACACCAGGCTTGGGCTTCTTAACACCGAAGGGTTTTCCATAAAAGCCTAAGGAGTAGATCTTCTCCCCAGCCTCGGGATCGAACACCAAGGATCTGGCACCAACTACTACAGCCTCAAAAGCAACATGTCCCCAGGTGTTTTTTGGTGTTTTTTTCTTCTCCTCTATGCCCATTTGCTATCGCACCTATCTGCATAGGAGTGGAGAGATCTCTGTGGATTTATAGGGTGTTGTCGAGCTCGATTGCGTGGTGCTCCCATCTACTGAGGGATCATCCTCAGGATGGCTTGGAGCGTTATCTCTGTTATCTAGTGTGATTAAAGCCGGCTTGTCGCCAAGAACCATGCTGGTTAAACCTGGTAGGAATCCCTCTAGAATGTTGGATAACCTCTATACTCTGTGCATAGCGACGTATTTGAGATATACTGAGAGCCTCCATATGGTGTCGGAGATCCCTTCTAGCCTCTCAACGATCTCCATAATTGGTAGCATTGTTTCTGGCGATTTAGAGAGGCCCTTGACTATTGATGGCATCAGGGCTCTGTAGATCTCGTCCGCCTGTTCTTCGAGCTTTTCTATCTCTGCAGCATTGCCTGGGGCGGCTTTGGGGTTTATGTTTAGGCTTGTTAGGAGCTCCTCAAACTTTTTAGCTTCTTCTTCTACAACCTCGGCTAGGGATTCTATGGATCTTGCTATATCGCTTGGGATCGTGACCCCCGGCCCCAGGATCCCGAGGTATAGTGAGAGATCCGCTGTGCTCTCTCCAACAGTTATTATCCCTGTAATGATCTCGGCATATATATCCTTAAAGCTCAGCCCTAGACCTGTTCTCACAAGATACTCGAGGGTTTTGAAACCCTCGGCCTGGAGATCCTCCTTAAGCTTTCTTATCTTCTCCTCCATATTTTTAACAGCATATGGGTTACCCCTACTGCCTCCTATGACTTCTCTCAACATCGATCTCAGCTCGAAGATCTCTGCCCTAAGGATCCTTGAATCACTGCTCATCTTCTCAAGCAAGTTCATCTCAGCAACACTCAGCCTACTCATATCATAGGGGTTTATGAACTCCTCAGCCACCCGCTCCACCTCATCTCAGTAGAATATAACATGAGAGCAAATAAGTGATTAGGTTCTAAAGCGTTAATTATACAATCTCACAACATTTAAGGTTAAATAACATGGTTTCTCTCAGGCCTGGTCAAAACTTACTAAAACCACCTACTTTTGCCTCCGAACCTTATTATAACTTGATGAAGGGAAAGGAATATTAAACCTCTTGCCAAGAATACCTATTGGAGTGACCGGTAGTGGGCCCGTAGCTCAGCTAGGCAGAGCGGCGGGCTCCAGTTCACTACTACGGGTCTAGAGACCCCGTATGGGGGATGATAGGGAACTGGAGAGGAGAGACCCGTAGGTCGGGGGTTCAAATCCCCCCGGGCCCACCACATCGACACAGAGCTCCTAACTAAACAGGGCTGTTTTCTTTTTATAGGGGAGATCTATGTTTTTGACATGTTTTATTATCGAGATTGTTTTCCAGATTCATGGTTTCTCATAGCATTCGATATCTATTGTTATTCTATCTCCTTCCCTGATTCCGTGTTTCTCCACAAGTTTTTCGCTTGAAACCACCTCGAGGATCTTTGGGTTATGTGAGGATCTATAGGGCCTTATTAAGAGAACCCTGGTATCTCCTATGAGTGCTCTCCATAGGTATAGCCCTCCATATGTTTTTCCCTCGAGGGTTATGTCTCCTATGGCCTCGTGTTCCGGGCATATTTTTCTAAGCCCCTCATAGCCTTCTAGATCCTCAGCCTCTATGTTAAGGGTTCCTGGGTAGGGTTCTGTTCCGAGCCTCTCCCTAAAGATCTTCTTATAGATCTCCATGTTTAGAAAGAAACCAGATCTTCCTAAGCCCTTCACATACCTCCCCCTAAGCCTCACTCGATAAGAGGGACCAGCATGCTCCATATCTCCTCACCATGTTCTCTATATATTCTTGCTCGGTGAAATAGAGCTGTCCGAGGATTAGGATCGATTGGGGGAGTTTATCGATAACGATTTTAGAGAGGTCTTTGATTGATGCGTAACAGATCTTTTGGGATCTTGAGCCCAGGCCTGCGAGTCCCAGGGCTTTTCTATCCTCTAGATCTTTATCTCCTAGGTCTTTTGAGATCTTGAGGAGGGTTTCACAAGCCTCGTGGATCTTCATGTAGTAGCCTTTCTCAACATCCATCTCTAGGAGGAGCAATACGTGCATACCTTGATCCAGAGTCTTTCTAATCTTCCCATATATCTCGCCAGCCTCTTCAGAGCTCCTCGGCCTCACCATGGTCATAACCCTCCCAAACCTATAGATCATGAGGCCTGAGAAGCCGAGGGCTGCTGTGGCTATAGATATCCCCGGGATATATGTGTAGCTATGCCCCTTCCTAACAGCCTCACTGGCTATGTAGATATGGGTTGTAGCTGTAAGTGGATCGCCCCAGCTGGCTAGACAGACCTTCTCACCGTTATCAAGCCTTGTGAAGATCTCTATGGCCGATAGATCCTCAAGATCTCTTCTGGATAGCTTCTCAAAACCCTTACCGGCTAGGATCTCTATATCTTTTATAGACCCCTCTGAGGGGATGGATGTGTATTCCTCGTAGAAAACATGGTCGCAGGATCTCAGAGCCTCTATAGCCAGCATGCTCACCATGCTTGGCGAGAGGCCTAGTCCTACTATGTATAGATGTCCTTTCTTCACGCTCAACATCTACACCTAGACTCGAGGATCTTCTTTATCAATGAAGAGGTTGAGAACCCCCCGATCTTCTCTCTAAGCTTGATAATCCTTACACCTTCAAGCCCTCTATCCCTGAGCTGTCTTGAGAGTGTTTCTTCGTCTACAAACTGATCCGGTCCCAAGAGGATCAAATTCGGCTTTACAGCATCAACGCTTTTCAGGTAGTCTGTCTCATCTCCCAGGAAGGCTTTATAAACATACCTCACGGCCGAGACCACCTCAAGCCTTGTCATCTCATCGTTCACGGGCTCATACCCCTTGAATCTCTTAACATTAGCATTCCTAGCCACGGTTACAAAAACCCTCCCATATTTTGAAGCCTCTCTGAGCAGGGCTATATGTCCTGGATGCAGTATGTCGAAAGTACCTCCGACAAAAACCCTGGGCTCTTCAACCCTCTGCCACTTGAAGCTAGATGCTCCGAGCATTCTGAGAGCATCTAGAAGACCCTCGGCGTAGGATATGTTTATAAGCCCGGTTATATAGTCACCCTTATCATAGCTATACTTGGCATCCTCATAGTACCTCTTAGCCATCTCTAGAACTTCTCTCTCACCCCTCCCGCCTGTGAAGTTCCTCTCAGCCTCCTCAACAGCTGCTCGGAAGCTGTTTAGATAGTTTCTAAGCCTTTCAGCCGGGTCGTTCACCCAGGATGTCAAAAACAATATCCCTAGCAATTATTTCTCTAAACCCAATAAAAGATCTTATAGGGTTTGATCTAGGCTTGTTGGTGATTTCTCATATATTAATCCTTAAGGATAGTGGTATTTGATGATGAGCTGTCGCTCGATGATAGGTGATCTAATGAACCTCCGCTGACACTTCATACGAAGTCGCTATCTATGTTTGAACGAGCAGCACGGGCACCCGGGATCTATATTCTCTGGGGTTATCTCAGCAATATTGACAGACCCTTCCCCCACGAGATCTTCTAACAGACCTTTAGCTCTAAAAACCCTGGTTCCGGAGCTTCTTGCAAGCTCTATACCTTCAGAGCCTATTCTGGAAACTATGATGCTATTAGCACTATATATGGGCATCTTGGTGATAATCTCGCCAAGCTTTGATAAACCACTACCCCTAGTTCTGAGCCTGTGGGGGCCGCTTACGATCCTCCTTTCATAGAGATCCACGACAAAGAACTCCTCAGCCTCTACGGGGGAGGATATTATTCTATTTTTAGTAAGCACTATGGCTATCACTCTTCTTCGCCTCTCTACTATGCTTAAGCTTTAGATATTATATATCTATCTGCTCCGGCCTTGTGTAGAACCTTATTCTTCCGTCGAGATAGCTTCTTATAATCTCTCTAGCCGCTTCCTCTATATTGGGCTCACCAGATCCCCTAAGGATCCATCCCCTTTTGATCGCCAGCACCTCTAAGATCTCGAGGGGTTTGCCTGATACCCCATAAGCCCTCTCTATAGATCCAGGCATGATCCTCTCGATCCTCTCTATGAGCTCTATAGCGATGCCAAGGGGGTTCTCGATCTTCTCGGGGGGTCGTGTCCTTATAACCATCTCAAGCCTGTCAGCATCTATTGGGAGGGATCCAGGTGTATCGATTATATATACATTCCTATATATCCTGTAAACTTGTATTCCTTTGGTATAGCCAGGGGTTCCTGGATATCTACTCACCGTAGCCGATTTCCTCCCCTTGAGCGTGTTAACCAAGCTTGACTTACCAACCTTGGGGGCTCCGAAGAAGGATGCCATGATCTCTCTACCAGCCTCCCTAAGGATCCTCTTAACAGCCCTTACATCACCCATGCTTGCACTTGTTGCTATGCACTCCATCCCCTTATCTCTGTAATAGTTAACCCACTCGGAGATCACGCTTCTGGGAACAAGGTCTGATTTATTCAGCACGAGAACAAGCCTTTTACCATTATTCATAGCTACTCTTTCAAGAAACCTGTTCCTCAGATACTCAGGGATCCTTGCATCAAGGATCTCGAAGACAATATCAGAGGCTAGCACATTATCAAGAATCTCCCTCCTACTCAGGAGCCTTAACAAGGCTTTTCGCGACCCTTTTCCAGACATGCCTATCAAGAAATAAACATGCAAGGGATCAGAAAAACCTATCGCAGGAGACAACGCGAGATCCTGATCGCTAGATATGTTGAGCAATAGATCTAGAGAATAGATCTACGTGTTTGGTTTGCTTGGGCGTTGATCCCTATTACTTCATGGACAGATGTTGCGAAGCTAGCTATCTAGGAGCCGTCGCTCATATCAGATCGATCTACCGCTATCTCTTCATAAAGCCCAATACTATGTGGCGCTGCACATACCCGGTGAAGAAGAGCATGGGTAGAGATGATATGAGACCTGCAGCTGCCATTTCGCCCCACTTCACACCCCACTCGGATATATAGCTCGCTATTATCAATGGCACTGTGTAGTTTTTGAGACTCTGCACCAGGATCACCGCGTAGAGGAACTCGTTCCAGGACATGAGTATTGAGAAGATCGCTGTCACCGTGATCCCGGGCATTGTGAGGGGTAGGAGGATCCTTATTAGCAGTGTTATAGGGCCGGCACCATCCACGCGAGCCGCTTCCTCAACCTCCCGGGGTGTTGATCTGAAGAAGCTCAGCATCATCCATAGTGAGAATGGGAGTGTATATACCTGGTAAGCTATCGCAACAGCGCTTAGATTATCCGATAGCCTTAGCTGTGAGAACATCACATATATAGGTAGTATCAGGACTATCGGCGGTATTGTTCTTGAGAAGAGCGTCCATACAAGCAGAGCGCGGGCTAGGAGCCTGCTTATAGGTAGCTTTGAGAGGCTATACGCCGCGGGGATTGAGAGTAATAGTGATATGGATGTTGTTAGGAAGGCTAGATATGCGGTGTTGCTCAAATACCTCTGGAAATCACCTCTAAAGAGCCTCACATAGTTATCGAGGGAGAGCGATGCTGAGAACACCTCATATACCTCGAGACCGACCTTCAGAGAAACGTTGATCATCCAGTATATGGGCATAAGCGTCCACACACCAATAACGCCGAGCGCTATGTAGACAAGGGTTTTGATCCAAGGGCTCATTCGAACATCACCTTCTTAATATAGAAAGCACTCACTGCCAGTATTAGGATAAGCATTAGGAAAGAGGCTGCGGAAGCCTTGCCAATATCCCAGAATACAAGGCCTGTTTTGAATATATATAGCGAGATGGTCTCTGTAGCATGTGCGGGACCCCCGCCTGTGAGTACGTAGACCTTGTCGAAGAGCCTGAAGGTATCTATGCTTCTCAGTAGAAGGACGAGGGTTATGTAGGGTTTGAGAAGGGGTAGTGTTATATGTAGAAAGGTTCTATAAGGCGGGGCACCATCTACAAGGGCTGCCTCGTACAGCTCCTTCGGGATTGATTGGAGCCCTGCGTAGAGGATCAGGAAACAGATCGGTGTCCACTGCCACGTATCTATGATAACGATGCTTAGAAGAGCTAGGTCTATGCTTGTCAACCAGGGCAGGGGCTGGAGCCCCATGGCCCTCAGGATATGGTTAACAAGCCCTGTATCGTATTCCAGCATGAGCTTCCACATAGAGCTCACAATAACTGCTGAGAACATGTTTGGGAGCACTATGAGGGGGACTAGGTATCTCTTCCCCCTGATCTCCTGGTTAACGATCACGGCTATCGAGAGCCCTAGGAGTGTCTGGAGAAAGGTAGCTGCTAGTGAGAAGATAAGTGTGTTCCTCACACTAACCTGGAACACGGGGTCTCGAAAGAGGTCTAGATACTCCTGGAACCCTGTGAATCTAAACTCGCCTGTAATGATATTATAGCTGTGGAGTGAGTAGTAGAGAACACTCGCTATGGGATAGACCGTGACAAAGAGGAGTACCGCGAGGGCTGGGAGGATGAGCAAAAAAGGGAGTAGTCTCACATATACCCACCAACCCGAGATCTTGGGGTCTTTGCTAGCTTGAAAGCGCCTTATCGATCTCGGCAGACATTGCAGAGACCGCATCGCCTGGCTTTATCACTCCGGCAAGGACCTGGTTGACATAGCTACCAAAGATATCCTCAATCTTTGGCCAGAGAGGAGTTCTAGGTCTTGGGACAGCAACGTTCAGGCTCTTAACCTGGACGGGGATCCATCTCCTAAGGCCTGCCAGCTCTTTATCCTCACCAACGCTTATCCTCACAGGCGGTAGGCCCTTAAGTATAGCCATGATCTTCTGCATCCTTGCGCTTATAGAGTATAGTATGAACTGAAGAGCTGCAGCCTTATTCCGCGATGCAGCCGGTATACCCCAGTACCAGACACCAAGAAGGGGCGATGGTTTTGTTCTCTCACCAGGTGTTGTTGTATATGCAAGCAAGCCGGGAACCTTGCTCAGTGCTGGGTTATCAGCATCCTTGATCCAGCCGGGCCATGTCTCTGTGCTCATAGCAATCCTACCCCCGACAAGCCTATCCCTGACATCGGGTGTGTTGAAGTTCTCAACACCTGGTGGAGCGTATTTCTTAAGCTGTAGGAGGAACTCGAGGGCTTCGACTGCTTTTGAGTCGAGGGCGCTTTTCTTTAGATCGTCTGAGAGTATCTTACCCCCAAAGGCGTAGAGGATGGGCTGGAAGGCTGTTGCAACGGGGTTCCCTTTAACACCTCTGAAGGCGACTGGGTATTCTACAAGTCCTGAGGCCTTGATCTTCTCGCAGGCGTTGAGGACATCGGTCCATGTAGCGGGCTCGGGTAATCCTAGCTTGTCAAAGACGTCTTTTCTATAGGCAAAGATCTGGACGTTCCCCATCTGTGGGAGCGCTACTATTTTGCCTGTTTTATATGGGCTTCTACCCACATCTATAAGCACTCCTGGGAAATCGCCTAGATCGAGCTGGACTCCTGTCTCCTTGGCAAGAGCCTCAAGATCTGTTAACCAGCCCCTCTCACCAAACTGGGGCAGCCATGGATCATCCATATATACGAGATCATATGCCGCGGAACCCTGTTGAAGAGCAAGCACCATCTTATCATAGAGCGGGGCATATGAGAGGGGTGAGTACTCGACTTTAAAGTTGGTTTTTTCCCTTGTAAAGAAGTCTATAACAGCTGTATTTATGTCATTATGCTCCGCATCCCTACCCAATATAGATAGGGAGTATGTTTCAGGAGGTTTAGGAGTAGTAGGAGTTGTGGTGGTCGTAGCTGGTAGTGAGCCTAAGTAATAGCCAGCACCAACACCAACCAAAAGGGATCCTAAGCCCACTCCTGCGATTTTTAGAAATTCTCTTCTAGTTGCCATACAACCTACCAAGGATTGTTACATATAATAGTTAATATATTTAGCCTATTGGATCACTATGTGTCACCATACACTATGGCAAGTATATTTAACCCCTCATTATATAAATCATTTGCATGAATGCGGCTTGACTTTTTGAGCCCGCTTATGCTGGGAGTCATTCACTCCTACGAGGACAACTGGATTCTATTGATTTGAGCACTCTAGATCTAATAAAGTGTTTCTGAGCATGGATCCTCTCCAGAAGTATTTGGAGAAAGAGCTATTATTTTAGATACATAGTGATACATAGCACTGCACTATCACAACTATTTGTTGACACATGTGGGATGTTTTTGCTGGAGGGTTTGGGTTTTTGCCCTTCCATAGATTCTCTATTGCGGTGTGGGTGGGGCTTGTGAAGGAGGTTGTTGCTGTTATTCATCTAGCGAGGCTCCCTAGTTCTAGCCATAGGGGGGATAAGGATCTAGATGGTATTGTTGAGGATGCTGTTAGGGAGGCCAGGATCCTTGAGGATCTTGGATACGGCTCGGTGATCCTTGAGAACTATGGTGATAAGCCTTACCAGAAACGAGTCAGAGATCCTCTGACCATAGCCTCGATGTCTATAGCTGTTAGGGAGGTTGTTAGGAGCACTGGTCTGAGGGTTGGGGTAAATCTGCTCAGAAACTCTGGTAGGGAGGCGTATAGTATTGCTATAGCCTCTGGAGCGAAGTTCGTGAGGATCAACTCCCTGGTCGAGACGATCGTGTCTGACTCGGGCTTGATAGAGCCTGAGGCGCCTAGGCTTAGAAGTCTTAGGATCAACTACCCATGGGTAGAGATATACGCAGACCTTCTCGTTAAACATGCCTCGAGCATGAACCTAGGTATGATGATCCTAGAGCGCCTGGATCCGCAGGCATTAGTATCTAAAAGCACAGATACCAAAGACTATCTGAGAGAACTGGTAAATGACTATGTAGAGAGGGGAGGAGCAGATAAACTCATAGTAACAGGACTGAGGACAGGGGAGCCCCCCAGGGTTGAGCTGCTAAAGCTTGTGAGGGAGCTCTCACCAGTACCTGTTCTAGTCGGCAGTGGCGTTAATACCAACAATATAGGCAGTATATTGAAGCACTGCGACGGAGTGATTGTGGGGTCTTTTATAAGGAAGAATGGGAAGGCGGGGGAACCGCTGGATCTAGAGAGGGCTAAGAGCTTTATAGAGTCTGTTAAAAGCTACTCATAGCGATGGTGCTTGATCCTCTGGTTTGGTAGAGGGCTCTGTTAAAGGCATGCAAAGGTCGTTAGCAGTATCGGATCTCTATATTTTGATGCCTAAGAGCTATCACGCTCCAGCTCTCCTAGCCGTATCTCAAAGCACCTCGCATCAAGCCCTGGATTACATATCTCTGTAGGACTCCATAGGAGATCACCGGGATCACGCCTATGAAAACGGCTAGCGCCGCCAACCCTCCGGGATCTACTATCTCTCCTCCCCATAGGAAGAACTGCACTACTATTGGTACGGTGTATAGCTCGGGGCTTGATATAAGGATTATGGAGAACAGAAGATCGCCCCAGGATAGTGTGAATGCGAAGGTGAAAGCAGTAACTATTGCTGGGAGCGATACGGGTAGGATCACCCTTACGAGGGCTTGGATCCTGGTTGCGCCATCAACCATGGCAGCCTCCTCAAGCTCTTTGGGGACATTAACCATATAGCTCCTTATCATGAGGGTTGATACAGGTACTGTATATGCTAGGTGTGCTATTGCTAGGCCTAGCAATGTGTTATAGAGGCCGAGGGTCCTGTAGATCATGAGGAGCGGTATCACTATTATAAATACTGGGAATGTGTAGGAGAAAACTATAAAGCCCTGCATGAAGTTCTTGAATCTATACTGAAATCTAGTCAGGGCGTAGCCTGCTAGGAACCCTATGGCAACGCTGATTAGCGATGATGTTAATGACACTATGAAGCTGTTTCTAATCGCCTGTGAGATCGGGATCGGTATGGCTGCCCTCATCCCATGTCCCTTAAAATAATCTTCGAGGGTTGGTGCTGCAAGGGATGCGAAGTTCTGAAGTGTGAACGAGCTAGGTATCCATGTCCAGGCATCCTCGGGTCTGGAGAAGGCTGTTTTGAAGGTCCAGTATGATGGTATAAGGATCCATGGGATCAGGAGGGCTAGGGAGGCAGCGATCACGCACCCCTTTATGATTCTACTGAGCATGGCCCCCATGGCTCACGCCCTCATATACCTGAGTGTTACGAATATGAGTAAAAGGTATAATGGGAGCATTAGCACGCTGTATGCGGCTGCTAACGATATATTAGCCTCGCCTGTGAAGGCAAGCCTATATGCTGCCACTGGTATTGTTAGGGTTCTATCAATAGGCCCGCCAGCTGTTGTTAGGTATATTTGGGCGAACTCTCCCATGGTCCATATTAGTGAGAGAAGCACCACGGTTAGCATAACTGGTTTCAACAATGGCAGGGTTATATAGAAGAACCTCTGGTGAGCCCTAGCACCATCTATTTCAGAAGCCTCGTAGAGTTCTTGAGGCACTGCCTGTAATCCCGCAAGAAGCCCCATCATGAAGAATGGCCAGCCATGCCATATATTGAGAATGATCACCGAGGTCATTGCGTGATCATATCCGAGCCAATGGATAGGCCCTATACCGGCTAGTGATAATACCTTGTTGAAAGCACCATCTCTGGCGAAGTTAAACCAGAACATGACAGCAGCTATATAGGATGGAACAGCCCATGGGAATATGGAGAGAACCCTTACAAACGATCTACCTCTAAATTTGGTGTTAAGAAGCAACGCTGCCCCGAGACCTATGAGTAGTTTAAGCGCTACAGAGGTGAATGCATAGATGAAGGTATTGATTAGCGATACCATAGTGATTGGCGAGCTAAGCAGCCTTACGTAATTATTGAGATATGCGAAAACGGGTTCTTCTCCAACTCTTTTCTCATAGAAGCTAAGCCAGATATTATAGGCTATGGGTAGGAGTATTATAAAAAACAGGGTTAGAATTGCTGGTAATATGTAGAGGTAATGGTAGTTTGATTCAGCGCGCATGCTCATCTGTTAACTCCCATAGGTTCTTTTAACCTCATCTTTAAATCTTGCTGCATACTCGTCTATGATCTTATCGGGGTTCTCGCCTCTGATTACTACTCTCTGGATCATTTCGTTCCATATGAATCCTTCTCTGAAGAGCTCTGAGGGAACAGTCCTCTCACCAAGCGGGAAGGCTGCTGTCTCATGATACTTGATCTTCTCGATAGCAGCCGCGGGATCCTCTCCTAGGGCTGGCCACCTACCTTTCTTCCAAGCATCGCTGATCTTCTGCACCTGGGACTTGAAGATCGGCAGCCCGTATAGAGCGCCTGACTCGCTGAAACCTACTCTATAGTCGTCTTTATCCTTGAAGATGTAGTATACGAGATCCTTGGCAAGCTCGGGGTATTTCGTGTTCTTGAATATGAAGACGCTCTCATCGCCTAGATCAACGCTTACTGGTGGGAGGAATAGCTTGGTTTTTGCAGCTAGATCTGGTTTCTCATTCAGCAGCGCGTAGTATATGCTTAGCGGGTTTAGCGTCATAGCCACTCTTCCCTGGATGTAGGCTAGGTTGTTGGAAACATCAACCCATTCTGTGCTATCTGGTGGTGTTAGCTTATCGTCTAGGAACCTCTTAACATAGTCGAATGCTTTCTTGAGGGCATCTCTATATGGTGGTTTATCTATTACAACACCATCGGAGGATCGGCTTGCTAGCATGCCTCCTCCGAAGTATGCCCACACGTGCTGGAACATCCACCAGGTGTCAAAACCATTGAGCCCGTAGGTCCAGCCTATTCCATAAACGCCGGGTTCTGTGTTGTTAAGCATCTTGGCAAGTGTGTAGAGATCCTCAAAGCTCTTGGGCGGTAGGTAAGCCTCTGCCTTAGCCTTGGACACTAGATCCATTCTTACGTGAAGCCATGTTATCTCAAACATCATTGGTATGCAGTATATCTTGCCTGCGAATGTGCATGTCTTGAGCTTGATCTCATATATATCATCCCTACCTAGCTTATCGACAACATCGTCAAGCGGTATTAGGAGGCCCTTCTCAGCAAATATAGCCACTGGGTGGCCGTTGATCACGATATCGGGCGGCGAGCCTGCCTCTACGGCTGCTATCAACTTCTTACCGATCTCTGCTACAGGTATCCAGGTGATCTCTACATCAACCCCATTCTCTGCGGCCCATTTCCTAACCTTCTGCTCGATCCAGTATAGCTGTGGAGGGACAAACGTAGCCCTACCCCAGATAACAAGCTTCGGTTTCTCAGGCTTTGGGGGAGCAGCGAGGTTGGTGAAAGCCAGGTAGGATCCCACTCCAACAGCTATTATGGCTATGATTATCACTGCGAGAATAACTCTCGAGAGTCCTCTAATACGGCATCACCTCACGATCTAAGTTAAGTTAATCCTAATATGCATTACATATAACTTGTTAAGCGTTATCTTAATAAGTCCAATGAGATCCCAGTTATTGGGGACGTGTATCTCAGAGGTAAGACTTGTAGGGGTTAGCAAGAGGTTTGGAAACGTTATGGCCGTGGATAACATAGATCTTGAGGTTAGGAAGGGAGAGTTCCTAGTCCTTTTGGGTCCTTCGGGATGTGGGAAGACAACTACATTGAGAATCATAGCTGGTCTTGAGAAGCCTGAAAAGGGCAGGGTATATATAGATGGGGTTGATGTAACAGATCTCCCGCCAAGGGATAGAAATATAGCCATGGTTTTTCAGAACTACGCATTATATCCCCACATGAAGGTATTTGACAACATAGCTTTTCCTCTTAAGCTGAAAAAACTACCCAAGGATGAGATTAAGAGGAGGGTTAAAGCTGTTGCCGAGATACTCAGGATCGAGGAACTCCTAGACAGATACCCAAGACAGCTCTCCGGTGGTCAGCAGCAGAGAGTGTCTTTGGCAAGAGCCCTTGTGAAAGAGCCCAAGGTGTTCCTCATGGACGAGCCTCTCTCTAACCTAGATGCGAAGTTAAGGCTATACATGAGGGTTGAGCTAAAGTCTCTGCAGAAGAAAACCGGGATAACAACGATATATGTGACGCATGACCAGGCTGAGGCTATGTCGATGGGCGACAGGCTTGCCGTCATGAATGCTGGTAAGATAATCCAGTTGGGATCTCCTGACGATGTTTACAACTCGCCGGAGGATATATTCGTAGCAGGGTTCCTGGGAAGCCCGCCGATGAACCTTATAGAGGCTAGTATCCATAGCCAGGGGTCTAGTGTCAGGATCGAGGCTGAAGGATTATCAATAGATCTTGGGGAGGGTCTCAAAAAACACCCAGGTCTCGCGGGGCTCTCAAAGATCATTGTCGGGATAAGGCCTGAGCGAATATCGCTCTCACGCACCAGGCTAGATACGTCGATAGGTAGGGGTGTGATCCACATAGTGGAGAGGCTGGGGGGAGATATTATCTATAATATAAAGATAGGGAGAGAGACTCTACTTAAGGTTAAGGCCTCGCCACAGCATCCCGAGCACAGCATGTTCAGGGAGAACGAAGAAGTATGGATTAATGCAAAGATAGAGGATATATACCTATATGATAGTAAAACGGGGAAGAGGATAGCGTAAAGCGATATCCCCATAGAGATCTATAACCCTATAGTATGGCTTGGACGGGTTATCGAACTGTGCTTGTGCAGAACGCTGTACAGTTGCTAGAGGATCCGTTTGAGCTCTACGCTCACACCAGCATCGCTTAATATACTCTCAAGAATCTCTCTCAGCTTTCCCATCTCACTATCGCTAAGCCCCTTGATAGGTGGAACAGGATTCCCTATACTCAGCCCTCTGAGCCTCAAGATCGCTTTAACTATAGATAAGCCCTCCACCTGGAACTCTCTGGCGAGACCCTTTATCCTCATAAGCAGCGACTTATACTTGACAGCCTTCTCCATATCGCCCATCACTATGCTTTTATACATGAGATCACTGATCTCTGGAACTGCATTACATATACCACATATATGGGTGTCAGCCCTATATAGAAATGCTTCTAGCAATAAGGAATCACTAGCCGCAGCTATGTGGAGCTCTTTGCCGAACCCGGTTACAAGCTCCATGATCCTATCAGGCAATCCTGTGGAATCCTTTATACCGACTATATTGCTAACATCGGATAACATGCTCTTAAGCGTTGATGGCTGTATATCGACACCAACCCTGGCCGGGTTGTTATATATCATGATATTCACATCAAGACTCTCAAAGGCTTTATAATACCTTACTATTTCCCGAACCCCGGTCTTGTAATATAGGGGTGGGATTAGCGATATATTCGCAACCCCTACGTCGAGGGAGTGTTTCGCTAGCTCTAAGCCCACCTCAAGGCTTGTTGAGGAGACATTGTTTATGATAACAGCCTTAGAGCCTGCATACTCTGCAACCTTCTCCACAAACCTTTTCCTCTTCTCATGGTGAAGGGATAAGCCCTCGCCATATGTTCCTAGGATGAAGAAGCCCACCACACCATTTCCTAGCTGAAGGTCTATGAGCTCTCTCAAACCCTTCAGATCTAGATCACCGCTATCTGTAATAGGTGTTACAAGCGCTGTGACAATTCCTCTAAGGAGTCCTAGCCTATCCCTCCTAACCCCGATGGCTAGCCACCTAGTATAAATGGAGAGGGGGTTTTAAAGCGGTCAATAGAATTAATTCTATATTTTCTATTTCCCGGCCCCTTGCTCGGTATAGTAGATGGTTTTGATCACGTCTGACACTATTTTTCTCAGGGCTTTTCTTATATGTATACTTATAGTAACCTTGGATCTATCGAGCATAGAGCCTATATCGGTCTGCCTAGAGTTCTTGGGGTAGTTGAAATAACCACCCTCATAGGCTGTTTTAAGAACCTTCACCTCCTGCTCGGTAAGCCTGTCGGCTATAATGCTGAGGATAGAGCTTCCCAGGATGCTTTTTACAAGATCCTCGGGGTCTGATAGCTCGCGCCACGCAACATGCCCTATTCCGTAGTACTTCTCAACATTGTCGAGGTATCTATGGAGCATATCACGTCTACCGAGGACCAGATACTCCCTGGCACCCTTGTAAAAGATATATGGTGCTAGTAGAACGACGCTGCTGTCTTCGATAAGTCCGAGGAACTCGCACCTGCTCTTCACACCATAGATCACCAGGATATCATCTATATAGCGATATCTAATCCTCTTGATCTTGCTTCTCCTAACATACTTCTCACGTTTAACAATATCATCGATATACGCACCCACATCCTTCTCAGATGATAAGGCTAAGACGTAATAGTCGTCAGAACCAAACACTCTATAGGTGCTTATAATAATTCTAGAATCGGAGAGCTCGCTTACCATTCCAAAGAAACTGTTATAGGGGCTGTTGATCTTCACCCTCACTATACCTAGATCCTCTATATTAAGTCTAGGCCATGTGTTTTTCAAGCCCGCCCCAAATATTTCTCCCTCTATGGTTTAAATATATCGCATTATCCGATCCAATAAAACACAGTGTCATATTAATTAATATATGGTTATTATTTTTTAAATGATATTATAGATCCCATAATGGATCACAGATCCGTTGCTATGGAATCTTTTAGAGAGCACTGTTTTACAGCGATCCCTATCGATCACGTCCCCATGCTTGGCGAGTCGCGCTGCATATTATATTGGCTCAACTAATACAAACACTCTATATAAATAGTTTCGGCTCTTTGTTTTTACTAGTAGTAATCGCCTAAGATCCATATGTTTCCTATATGGATGTTCCTCAAACCGCCTTCTTTAGCGGCTTTTATAGCTTCCCTCATATGCCTCCAGCTAGTTGGTGGTAGGTCTTTCATGAGATGGTCTGGGTGGAATGCTAGAAGCACTAGTGGGGTTTCGGGGTTTAGCCTTGCGATGTATTCAGCGATACTCCTCACCTCGGATGCATCGACATATCCTGGGACGAGTAGTATGCTTATAACGAGCAGTGGTACCTCGGGTCTCTCTCTCCCAAGCTCTGAGACTATCTTTGTATTCTCCATAAGCCTCTCAATAGCCTTGTTACCATCAACCCCTGTTAATGCCTCATATATGCTCGGGGTCCAGGCCTTCCAATCGATCTTTACAATACCTCCTGAGACTAGGCTCAGCCTAGCCATCTCCCTCATTAGCAGGGGGTTTGCAAGGCCGTCGGTCTCCCAGCAGATCCTCTTTATAACCCCCTTCTCCAGGGATTTCTTAACAATATCCCTTGACGCTGCTATGAGCATGGGTAGGTGGGGCGTTGGGTCTCCTCCGAAGTAGCATATACAGGAAACCCTAGGATCCATGGATCTCTCGACAAGGTCTCCGATGCCTAGATTTCTCACCAAGCTCTTATCAATCTTCCCACCAGCAATCGCTGTTTTATGCTCCCAATTCTGGCAGAACGAGCAGTCTAGAGGACAGCCTGCCATGAATACTGCGAGATTATAGTACCCAACCTCAATATTTGGTGAGTAAGCATATTTAGGATACCCAGCCCCCGTGGATCCAGGGCATATATGGCCTGCAACACAGTTCGTGGGTATAGGGTCTAGATATATGTGTGTCAGCATTCTCATCAAACCTGCTAGGGGGCTTATCCTCCCACCCATATTGACCCATATACCGCAGAACCCCCTCTCCCCATCCCCCATAACACATTCATTGATACAGATACTGCACCGCAAACCCCCCTCGGATCTTGGGGGCTTGGGGGGGAAGTCTATAGAGGATCTCCACCTACTCCTAAGACTCCTCACAATGCCTAAAGACTCCTCAGGATTTCTCCTGAGACAATCTATACAGACACCTACAGCCCTTGATACAAGCCCTTCTCTATTGCAGAGAAGACACTTGCCCATAGCCTCTCAATTTTATAGATCCCCCCAGAAGATAATTAGATGTTATCCAAATACTCAGCATATCACCTAAACCAAGATCTCTTTGCCTTTTTGTAAAGGTTAGCACAGGCATGTTGGGTTTCTCAAAGGAGCGTGTAGGGGCTTTACACTGGTTTTAAGGTTTTTCATAGCCTAAAAATGAGGTTTATACTAAGGGCTAGGATTGTTGTCTAGATATGAGGGTTATTAAAAAGATCCGCGACTGCTAGTGATCTGCTTGGAGAGGGAGAGGATAGCATGTGATTGATAACTGTTGCCACGAACTCCCTGAATGTGCTGCTATTATGTATGATTAATCTGAAACCCTTATCCTGGCACTGTAGGAGGGGTTCTGCAATTCTATCTGTCATTATATGGATCTCAATACCATTGTTCCTGGATATACCCTCTACCCCGCATAGGATCTTTGAGACTGTTTGTGACGCTACCATAACCCTCTTTATCCCCTTTTTTAGCATGTTCTCTAAAGCCATGACGCCTTCTCTGCTTATCCTGAGCTCGTATACCTCGATCCTTCGCACCCTCTCGGCATAGATCTCTTCAGGGATCTCGAGCCTGTCTGAGCTGAAAACAACTATCTCTCCCTTTCTATAGATCTCGCTGAGGATCTTGAGGAGAGTCTCTACCCTCTCTATAGGTGGTGAGAAGGCCTTGTAGCCGTGGTTTAAAAGTATAGATGCAGTACCCTCCCCGGTTGCTGCGATCATTACTCCTAGTTCGCGGAGCTTCTCAAGAAGATCCCTGCCTCTATGTGATGACATGAAGATCTTTGCTGAGCTCTTGCTCGAGAAGATCGCTGAAGATATGTTCATGGGATCTAGCGATGAGATCCTTTGATCGAGATCCTCGATAGGTGTTGGGACTATCACCTCGGCTAGGTGGAGGGATATGCCTTTAGATTCGAAGAAAGATCTCCATCTCTCCCAAGTATCCCTCGTACCAGCGAATACTATATCTTTTCCCACCTTTTCTCAGCCTCTCTATAGAGCTCTTCTATCTTGACAGCAATCGATCTATCCATGGGGGTTTTATCAGAAGCCCTGGCATATTCCTCCAACTCCTCCTCGGAAGTCGCTATAACGATCACTGAGGATGCCTGGATGCTTGAGAATATGAATCTGATCGCGTTCTGGGCCTCTGTAAAACCATCAACCAATAAATATGGCTTCATAAGCTCGTAGAGCTGGAATGCTTTCCCAAACCACTCCCTATCCCTCAGGCTCCTATGATCCCTCAGCCTCTCTACATCGGCTATCGTGAGCCTACCGCCCAGAATACCGCCAGCGTGGGGAACCCTCACAAGGATACCAACATTCTTTTCACTAGCAATAGCGGCTATCTCCTTACCGGGTCTCTGCTCAAGTGCGTTATAGATGAACTGGATCACCTTAACCTCTCTGTGGGATAAGGCTTCGAGCGCCTCTCTAGCCACGTCTCTCTCTGGACCAAGGGCTACGCCCACGTGGAGGGCTAGGCCTTCCTCAACAAGTCTAGCCATAGTTCTATACAGCTCAGGGCTTCTCAATGCTTCGAGGGGCGGGTTATGGATCTGTATTATATCTATAGGCTTCTTACCAACCCTCTCGCAGGATTTTCTCGCAGCGAAGAGGAGGTACTCGGGATCATATCTCCTCAGGAACTTCTCGCCGGGTGAGTAGATGTCATAACCGATCTTAGTGGCTATAATGATATCCTTTACACCTGGCCCGAAGGCTTTCTGCAGTATAGATTCTCCATAGCCCTTGCCGTAGACATCTGCTGTATCGAATAGATTGATCCCGAGATCCAGGGCTCTTCTAAGGATCCTAATGGCTTTATCGAGATCAACATCTCCATAGAGTCCTGTGAGGCTGTATACGCCGTAGGAGATCTCTGATACCTCTAATCCCGTGTTCCCTAGCCTCCTATACCTCATAGGAATCACTCGTTCGAATGGGTCCCTGGCTTTAGGTTCTCGACACTGTAGAGGATCCTGTAATCCTTATCCCCAATGATCCTTGAGGCTTTCTTTGCAACACCCTCTATCTTCTCCTCATCATCAGCGTGGGCCATGAAATAGGCCCTATGTTCCCACTCACCATTCAGGGGTACTCTATAGACGACATGGGTTGCCTCAGGTATCTCGTGGGCTATTCTCAGGCAATCCTCCTCAGACCCTTTGAGAACAACCATCCCATCCCTCACTATACCAACCCTGCTACCCTCGAGGGTGGCTCCTATGTTTCTAAGAACCCTCTTCTTATAGAGCTCCCTTATCAATCCAACCAGCTCCTCCTCTTTATAACCATATTTAGCCGCAACCTCTCTATACGGTCTCTCGGTAACAGGTATCCATCTAGCGAGCTCTGAGAAGGGCTCTTTTCTCAAGCCAAGCTCCTCGAATGTAGGGATCTTCTCGGGGAGAACCTCTGGCTCTGACCACGAGACCCCTTTGTAGAGGTCGAACTTAACCGAGAGCTTATATGTTCTCTTGCCAAGGAGGACTAGGTATTCTTTGGAGCCCACGGTCTTTGCGATCTCTTCAACGCTTGCCATTAGATCCTCGATGCTTTTTCTCTTGATAACAAACCATATGTTATATACCTCGTGGTTTCTCACATAGTTATGGGTAACCTCGGGATCTTTCAGCAAGATCTTCCTAAGAGTCTCCTTAGCATCTGGATCCAGGATCTTTATGGCAACAAGAGCCGCCACCTTACCCGAAGCCTTGTAGTTTATGTTAAATCCTATCCTCTTTATCGTGAGATTAGACCTCAGAGCGTCGATCCTCTTCTTGAGATCCCCGAAGCCTATCCCAAGCCTCTCAGCGATCTCGGTATAGGGGGTTTCTGTTAATGGGAATCTGTATTGAAGCTCCATCAAGATCTTCTTATCAAGATCGCTTACCATAGATCTCACCCACCTGTAAAAGATCTTCTGGCTATCCGATCCTCAACAAGGGATGCTAAGGCGCCGAGGGCCTTGTTTAGGATCGAGCTGGTAACGAGATCTAGAACCTCCCTCTGCCTCTGATCAAGCTTAAAGGCTGAGACAGCCCTCTCCACCTCCCCCCTCCTTATGTTCTCCAGAAGCCTGGCGTAGTTATCAAGCCCAAGCCTTATGTTCTCCAGAACAAGCCTGGCTTCAAGCCTCCTGAGGTGGGGCTGGATAATTTTATCAAGATCCTCGAGCCTCTCATAGAGATCCGGCAGAATCTTTCTCGAGAAAACCTCCAGATCCTCTAGCCATATATACCTATCACCAAGAAGGTCTCTTGCGCCTGGATCTACATTCCTCGGGTTACCGAGATCTATAAATATCACGTCCTTACTCGCCTCTATATCCTCTATACCAACTACAGGGTCTCTGGCTGATGTTGCTAGGAACACAAGATCGCTTCCATTGGTCGCCTTGGAGGTCTCATTGATCAAATATGCTTTTCCGCTTGGGAAGATCCTGGCTATTGCTTCTGCGCTTTGATAAGATCTCCCGGCTATCGAGGCGGTGCTGACCCCCTCGTTTCTCAACATGTTTGCGATCCTTCTAGCAACCTCCCCTGTACCAATGATAGCAGCCTTTTTACTAGAGAGACTACCAAGGATATCCCTAGCAGCCATTACAGCGACCTCCGGAATCCCTATGGAGCCGTCGATGGCAAGGGATCTTCTAATATCGATCGAAGCCTCTATAGCATCTCTAAAGACGGCGTTGAGATGCTTATCCAAAGACCCCTCTGAGAGTGCTTTTGATATAGAGACCCTGGCCTGGTTTACTATGTCGATCTCGAAGGGTGCTAGGGACTCGGCTCCTGAGAGTACTTTGAGCATGTGGTTCAAAAGATCTCTATCGCTATAGATCTTAGGATCTATCGATGCGAGATCCCTAATACCTCTTCGAAGATCTATTAATAGATCGTCGAGTCTTTCTTCAGAACCGCTCAAATAGATCTCGTATCTGCTGCAGGTTTCGAGGATAAGATAACCAAAGCCCGGGGAGCCTGATCTCTCCCTCTTCAAGAGGCCGAGGATCTTGGTATCGGTTCTCTTAACACTCTCAACATCTTGGTATCCATGCTCTTTATTATTGATCGCTATTGCGGCAACCCTTAGATCCATGTGCCTCACCCAGGCCCCAGATCTAGTCCTGTTTTTGTACGCACGATCTCACAGAGCCTGGCCCAGGCGCCCTCCTCATCCCCCTTGAGAGCCATTACCCTGAAGATCTGGTCTTTGAATACTTCCCTGTGGATCTCGATCCTGGTGTCAGCAGGTAAACCCTTCTCTCTCAAAGCGGATTTCATTTTGTAGAGGAGTTTGAGCATTATGTGAAGATCCTTCTGGCTGTCGAGGAACTTAGCAATCCTATCCCTAGCCTCCATAGACACTAGCGAGCTCTTGCCATCCGTATATATTGCGAACCTTATATCACCAGAAGATCCCTCGATCCCCATGCCGCACTGTGTTCTCCTAGCATCTCCAGCCAATATATATAGCTTTCTATACCTTCTAGCAAGATCTATCACCACACTATCGATCTCACGCTCATCGTTGAGGGCCGAGATCACTATGTCGGAGTCTCTTACAAGCTTCTCAAGCAGACCACGATCCCTAGCATCGCCTCTAAGGAGCTTTAGAGACTTATTGCTCCTCCCAAGAGCAATGATCTCTGGGGAGAATTCGAGCGAGAGCACAGTAACCTCAGCACCAGCATCGAGAAACCTCTTAGACTTCTTATACCCCTCCTCACCCCCGCCTATGACAAGAACCCTCATACCCTCGACATCGACGAAAATAGGGAGTTTCAAACACCCACCGCGATCGATGCTATAGGTGCTTTAAAAAGATAGTGTAACGAGCTGTGGTTACACTTTGGGAAGGAGCAAGGCTTTTATACGATATACACTGCGAAAGACATTTCTGCTAATAGTGACAAGGATCTAGTGGGAGAGATTATAACACTCATTAAGATTTATCGAGATTTATAATGGAACCTGGGCGGTTTATCATGGCTTAACAGTGGTTCGTATGCCTTACGGTGTGGAGAGCCCTTATAGGCTGTGCATAAGTCCTGGGTGTAGGGAAAGGGTTTTGCGGCGATGTGCTCATAAGCCTTATGGGGATCTATTGTGTGGTTGGTATGAAGCGGCTGGTTTTTAGGCTCAGCTATGCTGAGGGTATTCTTAAGGGTGAGAAGAAATCCACTATTAGGCTTAGATCGAACTATAGTGTTGGTGAGATAGTAGAGATCTATCTGGGTAGTGCGAGGGTTGGGAGGGCTATTATTAAGAGGATTGAGAAGAAGAGGCTCTCAGAGATCGATGATCAGGATGCTAGGATCGATGGTTTTAGGGATAGGACCGAGCTTCTCAAGGAGCTTAACAGGATCTATGGTAAGAAGATCCTGAGCAAGAACCCGGAGGTATATATTATCCATTTTGAACTCTTGTAAAGACGGTATCTATATTGCTCGACATAGCCCTAGCTATCTTGGCATCAGCCCTCATAGCGTATAACAACTCCGTGATAGTAGCTGGGCCCATGATATCTATTGGTGTTAGAAGAATATTTGCAAGGCTCGCCTCAGGCTTTTCAATAGCCTTGGGAGCCCTGATCCTGGGATCCGCTATGAGGAGCTCCATAGCATGTGGTTCTGAGGCGGCTATCGAAGCCTATATCTCTGTAATACTCCCAACACTCCTATCAACGTATTTTTCAATACCATTCTCAGCATCGATAGGCCTTATAGGGGCTAGTATTGGTGAGGGGCTCTCCAAGGGGGCTCTGGATCCCTTATGGCTGGCCCAGGTCTCGTTATTATGGCTCCTCTCAGGGGTTTTTCTAATCATGATCAGCCTATCACTATACATAGCCCTTAGGAGGATCTTATCGCTACTCCAGGGCCAAATCTGGATCCTGGGGTTCTCAAGGATCATCACCACAGTTATATCGATATTATCAGGAATCCTATTAGGTGCAAACACGCTGGGTTTCCTTAGCAGCCTAGAGTGCCACAGACTATTACTCCCAATAGCCATTGGAGGATTAGTAGCAGCAATACCATCGCCAGCCCTCCTCGAAGGTGTTTTCAGATGGTTCTCCGTGAGGCATCTATCTATAACATCAATAGGTCTCTCAATCGTGCTGGCAATATCTATAGCAACATACCTAGGACTACCCCTCTCACACACATACGCCTTGGTATTCTCACTCATAGGCTACTCAATAGCTTCCGGGGTAAGCATGTTCTCAAGAAGATCTATCCTGAGGCTTGCCAGAACATGGATATACTCCCTAGCAGTAGGTATAGGGGTTACATTCATACTCGCACTTATAACCTAACATAGAGCCCATGGCGAGCTCCAGACTTCATAGAAGCTAGCTCGGTATTAGCAGCTCATCCATCATCCTCGATCTCGGGTCATCTTCGCTTAATTATCAGGACTTTACTCACGGTTAACCGGATATAGTGGTTTGTCTCCTCTAAGCACTCTTATAATCTCTTCAGCAGCTGTTACGGCGAGCTTTCTAGAAGTCTCTGCAGTGTAGCTAGCTGCATGTGGTGTTAGGATCACGTTGTCGAGCCTTGTCAGCTCATTATCGGGGGGTAAGGGTTCCTCCTCGAATACGTCTAGTGCTGCTCCTGCTATCCAGCCTTCTTTAAGGGCTCTTACTAGGGCTTTTGTATTTATCACAGCTCCTCTTGATGTGTTGACCAGATATGCTGTGGGTTTCATGAGCCTTAGCTCTTCCTCGTCTATCATGTACCTTGTCTCTTCTGTGAGTGGTGTGTGTATTGATACGAAGTCGGATTCTCTTAAGAGATCCTCTAGGTTTTTGAACTCGATCCCGAGCTGCTCCTCAAGATCTTTTCTCCTAACTATATCATAGTACAGGATCTTCATGCCAAGGCATCTCGCTCTCAAAGCAACCTCCCTCCCAACCCTCCCTAAACCAATGATCCCGAGCACTTTGCCCCAGAGATCAACCCCCATTAGGTTTTGAGGAGTCCCCAGAGATCTATACCATAACCCGCTCCTCGCATGCCTATCGAGAAGCGGGATCTTTCTCGCCAGCGAGAAGATCAAAGCAAGGGTATGCTCAGCAACAGCCACAGAGTTCACCGGAGCTATTGTTACCCAGATCCCGCGGCGGGTTGCGGCCCTAACATCAACATTATCATAACCAACACCTACTCTAGCTATTATCCTCAGCCTCGGCGCGTTCTCAATAACCCTCTCAGTCACAGGCTCAACGCTCTTCACAACCATGAGGGCGTCGGCATCCCTAGCTAGTTCTACTAGCTCCTCCTCCGATGTGATCAGTCTTTTTGATATAACCACCTCGCCAACCTCTTCAAGGATCTTGATAGCTTCTGGGTGCGTGTTATATGTAACCACTATTCTATGCCTCTCCACGTGGTTTCCCGAAGAGAATACCCTCAGCTCTCCTTTTAACTCATAGCGCGTGGATATAATGTTCTTACTCTTGCTCGGAAATAGCTTTAAGACCCTTATCATGATTATCACGGGGAATGGGTTGTTCTCGAGGATGGTTATAGGGTATGACGGTTCGGATCATTCTAGGAGGGCTCTTAGAATAGCAATAGATCTGGCGAAAAAATACGGCTCAGAGGTGTTGGTGGTAACGGTTATTGATGTCTCAACCGTGCCTGGCGATCCCAACGCGATCAGGATTGTTAGCGAGACTGCAAACCAGGTTGTTGCAGAGGCTTCGGAGATCCTTTCTAGAGAGGGTATACCCCATAGGACTTTCGTGAGGCAAGGAGATCCTAGTAGTGAGATTGTGAAGGTTGCTGATGAGAATAAAGCGGATCTTGTGGTTGTGGGTAGTAGGGGGCTTTCGAGCCTTAAGAGGATCATTCTTGGAAGCGTTTCTCAGGGCGTGCTAAATAAGTCAAAGATCCCGGTTCTGGTGGTGAAATAGATCCTATGCGTTTTATGAAACCACGGATCTGAGCCTGAGGGCATATGCAGATATACATAGTATAGTTTGGGCTGTGAGATTAGCTATAGCTATGTAGATATATATAGGATCTATAGATATTACGCCTGAGTATGCTTGGAGCAAGAGGCTTGCGGAAGCCGTGGGAGGTATGATCCCCAGTATTCTTATGGATTCTGGCAGCATTGTTACAGGGTAATATACTGGTGGGAAGACCGATAAGCCTAAGCCCAGGATGCTTGCGAGGGGCCAGACAAGCCTCTCAGTTCTGATATATGTCGATATTAGAAACACCATGAATGAGACTGTTATCCAGAGCGCTGCTGTTAGTGCGACTATGAATACAAAGGCTAGTATGTCTCTCAAGAGCCCGAATATGTAGAGGAGGAGTATGAATCCAGCTATAGAGGGGGATCCCCAGATATATGCTGAGAGAGCTAGCCCGAGCACGTATGCCCAGTACGGTGTGGGTGAGGCTAGGAACATCTCCTGGAGCTTGAGACTAGATCTATACCACACAATATCTCCGAGAAGACCGAATGTTGAGGAAGCCATGGAGAGGACAAGCCCTCCTATTAAAGCGTAGTTGATAGCATCATGCCTCCCTATAATGAGTATTAGGAAGAAGAACGAGAATGGTGAGAGGAAGGACGATACAACCCACAGGGGGTTGTTCCTCATCGGTATATATCCATTGAATATCGAGAGCCAGAGCAGCGATCTAAGGCTCCTCATACTCACCATAAAACCCACCCTCACCTATGATTAGAACATCAGCCACCCCAACAGGCCTTACCCTAGCCTTACCACCATTTCTAACAACCCTCGCCAAGCTCCTCTCAGCATCAACCTCATCTCTATAGTAGGCAATAACCACACCTCCTCCTATCCTCACAACCATATCGCCATCAACCCCCATAGATCCGTTGCCATAGACCTCAACAACCCTGGAGAAACCTAGCCCCTCTATAACACTCCTAACAGGGCCCTGGGAAACAACCCTCCCAGAGCTCATCGCAACGACGTAGTCGGCTATAGCCTCAACCTCCTCAGGGTTATGGCTTGTCATAACGATAGTGGATCCAGAGCCCTTGATCCTTAGGAGGGAGTTCCAGAAACCCCTCCTCGATATAGGGTCAAGCCCTGAGGTGGGCTCGTCGAGGAAAATCAGATCTGCTTCCGATGCTATGGCGGCGGCTGCAACAACCCTCTGCTGGTTTCCTAGCGAGAGCTCGTGGCACCTGGTATTCATAACCTCTCTTAACCCGAGCTCGGTGAGGATCTCCTTGGCTCTTCTTCTAGCTTCGCCCCACGGGGCTCCCCTGTATGCTAGGTATGTTGATACAAACTGTAGGGGTGTTGAGAAGCCCGGTGGGAGGCTTCCCTGGGGCATCACGGCTATTCTGCTTCTAACACGCTCGGCGTCTCTTGTAACATCTATCCCCAGGGTCTCTATATAGCCTCTCGTGGGTTTTAGAAGACCTGAGGCTATCCTTATAAATGTTGTTTTGCCAGCGCCGTTTCTACCAACTAGGGCTGTTATCCCTCCACAGGGTATCTCTATGGAGACTCCTTTGAGGGCTTCGACACCGCCTCTAAAGATCTTGACGAGGTCTCTTGATACCACGCACGGCATAGTCAAGCCTCGCTTATGACTATATTATTATGCCTACGGAGGAAATATCCAAAAACCCGGTAGGATCGCGGTTTATGTCTAAAGCTATACTGCTTAGCTATGGTCCGAGGAACTCGTCGGGCTTTGGAGGCTCTGGTTTTAGACCCTTTCTCTCTCTAATCCTTCTCACAAGATCGGGGAGTAGGTTGTCGGGAACAGGTGTCCACTTGCTAAACTCTGTACCCCATATGGCTCTTCCAGAGGTGACGCTTCTGAGCAGTGCTGCTAGATCCATGCTCTCAGCTATCGGGATCTCGGATATAACCCTCACCCAGTTGCCATAGAGCTCCACAACATCTATTATCTTCCCTCTCTTCTTGCTAATAACTCCTGTGACTTCTCCTATATAGTCCGACGGGATCTTTATATCGACTTTCTGAAGAGGCTCTAGGAGGGTTGGTTTTGAGAGGAGCATCCCAGCATATATTGGGTTCCTTGTTGCTGGGTATAGCTGTGCAGGTCCTCTGTGGGCTGGATCCTCGTGGATCACTGCGTCGTGTAGGATAACCTTGACACCCCTCACAGGCTCTCTAGCCAATGGCCCTTCTCTCATGGCTAGTCTGAAGCCCTGGATAATTGTGTCCTTAACCTCTCTCAGGTGCTGGACACCGCTTGTCATGTCTACGAATACGTTTATGTTCTCATCTATAGCCCATATCCTTCTAGCCTCGTCGTAGTCCCACGAAGCCTTGTCCCTCAGGATCTTAGCCCTCTCCCTCGGATCCTGGTCCTCTGTGATCTCTCCAGACGCTATGAGGGCTATTGTCTCGTTGTTAAGGGGTTCGACGCTTATGTAGAGCTTGTTATGCTTATTGGGGGACTTGCCCTCGAGGACCTGGCTCTTAGACCTAATGCTCTCCCTATACACTATAAGGGGTTGTGAGGTTACCACCTCTAATCCGTAGTTCTCTTTGAGGAGTGTTAGGGCGACCTCTAGGTGGACATAACCCATCCCTGATAATAGATACTCTCCCGTCTCCTCGTTGATCCTGAGGATCAGGTTTGGATCCTCTATGGTGAGCTTCCTAAGAGCATCGATCATCTTTGTCAACTCGGCAGGGTTCTTGGGCTCGAGGGCTATGGTTACAACTGGCTCCGATATATAGGAGATCTTCTCGAAGGGAACCATGGAGTCCTTGAACCTGGGGTCTACGATGGTCTCTCCAGACCTAGCCCTATCAAGCCCGAGCACCGCGGCTATGTTGCCAACAGGTATCTTCCCAGCCTGCTCCCTGAATGGCCCCATATATAGCCCTACCTGGAGTGCTCTCTGGGTAGTCTTTGAGTTGACTAGGTAGAGCTCGTTACCCTCCTCAAGTACTCCTGAGAGTATCCTGCCTGTGGCTACAAAGCCGGCATGGGGGTCGTGCCTCATATCGTTTATCAGGAATACTACGGGGCCGTTGGGGTCTGCTTCAATCATTGCCCTGCCGATCTCTGAATCGAGGGGTCCTCTCCAGATCTTCGGTATTCTGTACTTCTGAGCCTCTTTCGGGTTGGGTACATGCTTTATAACCATTTCCAATATAGCCTCGTGTATTGGTATCTTCTTCTGCATAGCCTCTATAACATCTCTCTTGCCGCCCTCATAGGCTGCGATCAGGTCTGGGATCTTGACGCCCTTCCTCTGGCTATATGGTATTGTGAGCCCTATCTTATCCCTCGCGGCTCCGAATGCTACATGGCCCTTAACAGGATCTATCTTCCACGCCTGCTTAAACTCGGGCTCTGCGTAGGTCTCTATCAAGTTGTTGATCTCCTTGATTATCTGGACAAACCTACCCTGGATCTCCTGGGGGCTCATCCTCAGCTCCCTTATAAGCCTATCGATCTTGTTTATGAAGAGGAGAGGCCTAACCCTCTCCTCAAGAGCCTGTCTAAGCACTGTCTCGGTTTGTGTCATGACTCCCTCGACAGCATCGACAACCACTATAGCTCCATCAAGAACCCTCAGGCTTCTGGAGACCTTGCCGCTGAAGTCAACGTGTCCGGGAGTGTCTATGAGGTTGATCACGTAGGGTTTTCCCTCGAACTCGAAGTAAAGGCTAATGTTAGCAGCCTTAACGGTAATGCCTCTCTGCTGCTCCACGGTGAGGTAGTCCATGGCTAAGACCTCTCCAGCGAGCTTCTCTGAGATGATCCCGGCGGCTGCTAGTAGCGTGTCGGTGAGGGTTGTTTTGCCATGGTCAACATGGGCTATGATACCTATGTTCCTAACCTGCTCTGGGTTACCAAGGATCTTGAGGATCTGCTCAACCGTCTTGTATCTCGGCAACCTTTACCTCCACGTGATATATTGATATCAAACTATATAGGATTAACGTTCATAAACCTCAGCCTCGAGATCATAGACCGGTTAGGGATGACTCAGCTAGCTCCTAGGTAGCTTTAGGATTCTAGAGGCTATGTTGCTAATGATTAGGGATAGAATGATCACGATCGAGAGGGTTAGTATTAGCATTGATGAGGCTCTGTGGATGAGCAGTGGATCATATACCAGGAGGCTAGCGATCACAGGGGTTATTGGGGATGGATGTGTGCTGGACACTGCCGGGCTTCCTATTAGGATTAGGCTTGTGCTCACCTCGGTCATAACATGGATCGATGTTATTACGAGGCCAACACTAACGGATCTAAAGATCATTGGGAACCCTATACCCCACATGGTTCTCACAACACCCGATCCTAGGTTGAATGAGGCCTCCTCATAAGATCTTGGGATGCTTTGTAGAGACGCCTCAAGAGGTCTTACCATATATGGGAGCCTCCTAATGGTATAGCTCATCACGAGATAGATCCAGGGGGTATATACAGGATCTATAGGCATACCCCTTGCAACGCTGTGGAAAAGCTGGTAGTAGGCTATGCCAATAGCCACGCCAGGGATCACGAGGGGGGCTATGGATAAAGCCTCTATGGCTGTAGCCACGCCTCCTCCGAACCTCATCGAGGCGTAGGCTGAGAAATACCCAAGGATCAATATTAGGATGGATGCTACGAGTGTATAGACCACAGTATTGATCATGGCTCTTTGGTAGTATGGGGATACCAATACATCTATATAGTTATCAAGCCAGGCGAGGGATGGTGATGTGCTGAGGAACCAGCCCTTTGTGACGGAGTAGAGGAGAACCATTATGTTGGGTGCTAGGGAGATTATGAGCAGTATTGATGCGAAGATCCTTAGCAACGATCCCTTAATCCCCCCTACCTCTATATAGATTCCCTTGAACGAGACCACGCCAAGCCTTGATATTGATAGATACCTATAGAGCGGTATGAGCATAGCTATGGTTATTATAAGCATTACGAACACGAACGAGGCTATCCTAGGACTAACCTGGTAGCCATACTCAGAGATAAAGCCTATATATGCTTGGTAGGATAAGAGGTTCCTCGCAGCATTATGCCTGCTAAAGGTCAGGGGGCCTACGAGATCCTCTATAGATAGTATGAAGATCAGGGACCAGACGGCTATTATAGCTGGCCTCATGATCGGTATAAGGATCCTCGTTATAGTAGCCCTAGCCCCCGCACCAAGGTTCCACGAAGCCTCTATAAGCCCCCTATCTATGCTCTCAGCATAGGAGAGGAGGAAGAGGTGGGCTAGGGGGAGGAAGTGTATGATCTGGTAGAGGGCTATGCCGGCGAGACCATCTATAGCTATTCTGAACCCCATGCCGAGAGAGCCTAGAACTATGTTCACTATCCCCAGATCCCTGTGGAAAAGATGGATCACGACATAGGCTGATAGAAACGGCATGGGTATCGATGCCAAGAGGGGTAAGAGGTAGCCGAAGAACCACCTAGCCCTAGACATGCTTAGAGAAGCTATAACAGTGACCATGGATAGGAGTATCACGACAAGCGATACTAGTGTTGAGAGTAGGAGGGAGTTCACCACCGGTCCGTAGTCAGCCCCTGTTATATATATGAGCACGTAGCCTGGATAGTTATAAACGGTATATAGCTCCCCATCAGGCGGTATCTTAACGCTGGTAAGGATCTCTAACATCTGCTGGAGATCTATGCTTGATGTGAGCAGATACACTATGGGGAGGACAAGCATGAAGATCATTACCAGTAAGAGAACCAGGGATATGATCTCCCTCTCACCGACTCGTAGCACCGATCTCCAAGCCTCTCTAACCACTATACCCCACATCTCCTAACAGATCCTAGAGATGACATAAATAGCTAGCAAAAGCTTTGAGATGAGGTGCTGCTTCTCGCATGCTCCGCGGACGATGATCTGTTTCCTGCTATCAGAACTCTAGAGCTCTATCCACCCAGGTTTCTGAGTATAGAGCTATACCTCTCGATCGCTGCCTTTTTCACAGCGCTCTTGAAGAGATCGGCTTCTTGAGAGCTTCTAAGCATGTCGTTGATCTTAGAGGCGAATTCTTTTGTGAACACGTTCTTCGCCCCCTTATAGTCGATCTCGAGGGGTGATCCGAGCCTTGCTACTAGGGCTTCGAGATCTCTGCTTGATATAGAGCCGTTCAGGTAGAGGGAGACCGCTTTACTCCATATTTTCTTTAACAGTGTATTGGCATCTGAATCCGCTATCGCTGCTTCGAAGTAATATACTGCTGAGAGCTCCCATTTAGAGGAGTCCTCGGGATCGTATGGGTATATGTTGCCAGAGGCTTTTCTATATATATCCTCTAGGGGTGTGCCTTTGGGTAGCTGGTATGGTAGGTAGTAGAATAGCTCGGCAAGCGCTTTCTGCCCCTCATCGCTTAATAACCAGAGTATGAATGCCTCTGCGGCTTCTTTATTCTTTGTATTCTTGGCAATCGCCACGGGGCTTATATCTGGTAGCAACCCCTGTGTGGCTATAACGAACTCTGCTTTGCCCCCGCTTGCGTTGACAGCCCTTAGCCCGTATATGAGTACGGTTGGGGCTGCGCCAGAGATCCCTGTGGCTACATCGTCTCTAGCCTTCTCAGAGCTCTCAACGATCTTTGAGTTAGCACCTATTATTGTTAATATCTGCCACCCTCTATCCCATCCATATTTCTGTAGTATTAGCTGTAGGGTTCTTGCGGCTGTTGTGCTTTTCGAGGGCATTGGGAAGGATACTGCTGGGTCTCCCTTTAATAGTGAGGCTGAGAAGGCGGGGCTTGCGAGATCCTCCCAGGATGATGGCTTTGGTAATGAGTATCTAGAGAGATAATCGTTATTGATTGTGAAGCTGAATATTGTTCTCGAGACAGAGATGAAGCAGACGTTCCCCTTACTATCCCTATAGATCTCCGCACCTATGCTGCTAGCCCTCGATATGACCTCTCTGCCTGTTATTGGTTCTAGATAGCCGTCTCTACAGAGGGAGTTGTAGACAGCATAGCCGCCTATTAGGAATACATCGACAGCCCCGCTCTCTACAAAGGATCTCCATTTGCCTACATCCTCTTTCCTGAACTCTATATCCTTGATCCCGTATTTAGCTGCTATATCGCTTTTAAGAAACCTCTCTCTCAGAGCGCTACCTTCTTCAGGGGCTAGTCTTGTCACGACAACAAGCTTGACCTCTCTCCCCTGCTGGGTCATGATCTGTGGGGCTAGTAGGGCTAGCAAGATCCCGGCTATCGCTATGATCGATACCACTGCGACAAGGATCCTCTTCCTCAAGACAGACCCCTCGTGAAATTGTATAGGGGGTTTTAAGGCTATTATAGAAATGCTATAGAGTGGATTAAAAAAGCCTAAAAAATTAGTCTTTCCTAGCTACTGTTATCTCTATTGTGGATACTCTGGAGGTTCTCCCGCCTTCTCTGGTTACTTCTTGGCTCCCGATCGATATTCCGGCGACTGTTAGCTTGTCCTTGAGGAACCTGCTCCTCAGGATCTCTACTGTATCTACAGCCTTGCTTATAGCCCTGCCCCTGGCTTTTATAACAACCTTATCCATGCCCTGGTTAAACAGGGTCAGGGTTGCTAGGACATAGTTTATAGCTGGTTTTTTACCTACTAGAACTACGTTTGTTGCCTGCTGTGCCATTTCTTTGTCACCGCATCCATTTTATGGAGGAGAGCTTATATATCTTATCACTCAGCTATCCATACTAGTAATCACCTGGTTAGCATGTGTGCTATATATGCTGTGATGAGGCACGGCTATGGTCTATAGAGGGTATTTCTTATATAGCCTGGGGGTTTGATGATACTATATGGGCCGTGCTATGGATCGGAGATTATCTTTGCTAGAGGATCTTGTTAAAAGCCTGTCATCGAGGGATCCTGTGCATGGTTGGGAGCATATAGAGAGGGTGAGGAGGCTTTGCAGATATATAGCCTCTAGATATGGGGGCTCTGTGGATCTCGAGATCCTCGATCTTGCAGCTCTTCTCCATGATGTTGGCAGATTTGTTGGGGATGGCAGGCACCACTCAGAGTTATCTGCGGAGTTTGCAGAGAAGATCCTCAGGATCTTGGGTTATGGGGAGGATAAGATCTCGAGGGTGGTTGGTGCTATAACAAGCCATAGCTATAGCTATGGGCGTGAGCCGGAAACAATAGAGGGGAAGATACTCAGCGATGCTGATAAGATAGACGCTATGGGGGCTGTGGGGGTTGCGAGGACATTCATGCTGGGGGGTTTGTGGGGGAGGGGTATTGATGAGACTCTAAAGCACTTTGAGGAGAAGCTTTTAAAGCTATATGGAAGGCTCTACCTAGAAGTCTCTAGAGAGATAGCTAGGGATAGGTTTGAGTTTCTAGAGAAGTTCTATAAACAGATCCGGGGCGAGCTTGGAGTAGAGGTCTAGGAGGTCTAGCCCGGCCTCATCAGTTGAGACAGGTTATGTCACCGTTCCAAACGGCTCTTCCTCATCACAATAAAATATAGAGACCAACTGCTTATATCTCTAACCATTCGGGTAAGGGTTACGGGTATTCCAGCCTCTTTGGGAGCCTGACGCCCCTCTGGCCTTGGTAGGCGCCTCTATATGGTCTCTCTATAGGTGTGGATACCTTGGAGAGGATCACGTGGAGAAACCTTGTCCCCGCCCTCAGGCTTACTGGGAAGGGGGGTGCCTGTACCTCTATAGTTAGCTGCCCCTCAAAACCCCCGTCGATCAGTGTTGGGGGTATTATGAAGCCAAGCCTAGCGAAAGTCGATCTCAGCTCGACAAACCCGGCAAGCTCTGGTGGGAGGCGTATGTATTCGAGGGTATGCATCAAATACCTCCCCCAAGGCTTTGTCTGGAAAACCCCGTTGGTCTCATAGCATTTAAAATACTCGCTAGGATCCCACTCACCATAGGGATCCAAAGGCTTGTCCGACTCAAGCATCTCGCACACCTCGCTACCAAGCCTCAGATCGATGCCATTCTCCCTCACAATACCCTCCCAGAAAGGCTCTATATAGAGCCTGCCAGAAGATATATAGCTCCTAAGATCGAAATCAGATAGTATCAAGAACCAGCCCTCAAGAAAACCATTCCTGGACGGATCACTATTAAAACGTTTGCCCCCGATGTAATCGTTACCTCACCGATACAGGGATAGAGAACCACTTGGAGTAATATGTGGTTATCGAGCCTGGCGGTATAGAGCCTAAGCTATCTCGCGAAGATCGTTTTCCGGACGGCTTGGAATACTACTGGAGGAATTATTAGATAAAGAAATAACCCCCTATAGATCTACTATGGTTGATGATGAGGGGTGCAAACAATGAAGGGTGATTAGCGCGCTCTTCGCTGAGCGAGAAGATGTGTAGTGAGCCCCAGCATTATTCCCAGTCCTCTGTTATCTCTCAGCGAAGGCTGCGTTACCAGAAAATGGTAACGCAGAGCCCTATACTCTTGGAACAATTCATGCTAGTAAGCGCATCTCGCTATAGGGTCGCTACACTAAATACAAAGTTCCTCATGATCTTTTCTTTATAGTATTACCTCTCGAGAATCAATATAATATCTGAATTAAAAAGGCTCTTTATACCAATGCGAGAACTTCTTTCCAGAACAACTAGGATCGAGATCTGGGAGGGCTCTTACGATATAAGGGAAAGAGCAGTTAAATGTGTAGAGGGTAACTAAGCTAGCAAGCCAGTAATGCTAGCCGGCTAGAGGTCTCGGTTTAGTGTGCTTAACCGACCTGGCTATTTATAGTTTAAGGTGCCGTTGATCACTTCTGCGCAGGAGGTTAGCCTATGCTCTATTACGTGATCTCGATCGAGTATATGTATAACACTATAGCCTTTACTTACCAGCCAGTCTGATATTATTTTTCTATGACAGTTCCACGGTAGCTTCTCGGCGCACATTATTGCTATGAGTTTCTCGCCTGCGAGTCTCAGGATCCTTTCGAGAGCTTCTCCAGCCTCTCTGTTTTTAAGTATATAGTTAGCATATGCTCTGAAACCCTCGCTCTCAAAACATCTCCCAATACCGTGGTCCTCTATATCTCTACCAAACCTTCTATAACCTCCTAGGGCTTCTTCCCATATATAGCTGATCCCATGGCTTGGCAGGATCTTCTCCAGGTTCTCGCGGCTAAAATGGGGATGCTTTCTACTCTTTGGCCATCTCCTCACATCTATGAGTATCTCGACGTTGAATTCTCTCAATATTGTTATGAGATCATCGAGGCTTCTGTTCGAATGCCCCATGGTTAGGATCTTTCTGTGATAGATATTCCCCCCAGCTATTGTGATCCTTGAAGGGTTATAGAGTTGAGACCCATGGATCTTAGGGTCTCGCCCTAAACTATAGATCGGTTTCTCTTTGAAATCTTATCCCTAACCCTCTCTATAAATACTTTTATAGCTCTCTCTGCCGTCTCATCGTTATAGAATCTACTCATAATGCCCTCTCTATCTGGTCCGTTGTACTGGTATTCGTGGATTGCTAGTGCTGCTAGGGTTAGTTCTACGATATCCCGGTCTATATCGCTTAGCTTAACAGCGATCTGGCTCATCATATTGGTAGGCATGACTGCAGCGACCCATTTATATCTCTCTATAACCCTACCTTCAGGTAGTTTTCTGTATCCCTCTATATCTTTAAGTTTATCTATGTTGCTTAGAGCTAGGTGTGATAGGTAGGATTTCCAGGCCTGGAAGGCTTTTCCCGCAGCGTTTCTCAGCAGCCCTGCTCTCAGGAGTTTTTCGGCTAGCTCGAGCTCTACTACAGCTTCTGAGGCTCTTTTCTCGCTAAGACCTTCTAGATCTATTTCTACGGGTCTTGATCCCTTCTGCTCCATGTTTTTACATCTCTCCAGAGGATCTTGATACCATTATTACTACTGCTAGCCATTTTATAAACAACACGCGATCCCTTCTGCTAGATCGTTTAAGCAGGCCTGTTTCGGAACTTCTGCGATGAGGATCTATAAAGCCCTCTCCGAAGATAATGTTATATATACTATATACATGATCAGCACCGCTGTTACAAGTGCTAGCAGCTCCACCCAGCCCCAGTATTCCGCGCCCCGCATCGGCATTGCTCTCGCTATACCTATTATCGCTACAATGCTCTGTATCGGTATCCATTTCGCTCTATAAGCCCTCCCCATAATCCCTGGCAGTAATAGTGGTGTGCAGAGGGAGGCCATGATTACTGCTAGGAAGCCTATCATGCTCATATGGATATAATCCACGCCCCTGATCCCTAGTAGAACTACGATCATGGATAAAACACCAAGGATCTTTGCTATAGAGGAGCCCAGCCTATAGATATCCTCCACCCTTAGTTTTAGCGAGACCCCACCGATCTTGATCCTATAGAGGGGTATCACCACAAGCCCTGCTATCAATACAAGGCTCCTAACCCCTGCTAGTGGTGAGAGGGCTAGAGAAGCTATTGAGAATGCTATATATGTATATAGCAGGGGTCTCGAGATCCTATAGCCATTTATATTAGGCTCAACCCTCACCATAAGGCTGCACGCAGAGAGTAGGGGGAAGGATATGCTATAGAGAGGCCCTAGCCCGGCTGCGAGCGAGAGGGAGGAGTGGAGGAGACCGGCTAGTGTTAATATGTTTGGGAGCTTGAGGGGGGAGGATCCAATAGCCCTTCTATATAGATAGACAGATGCATGGATAAACCCCGAGAGAGCGATGATATAGACCCATAACCAGCTCCCCAGGATCGCGAGAACCCCTCCAGAGATCTCGAGAACAGCTATCGATATGCTTAGAAGCGGGTGGGGCATGTAATAACCAGCATAGCCAGGCACTTGAGCCCACATAACACCAGAGTAGAAGAGCCTTACACCGAGGAGCATGAGCACCGCGTGCTCCCAAACAAGCCCCAGGGGTATTGAGAAGAGACCAAGGATCAGGAAAACCGACGAGGCTGTAACAAGAACCCTTGATGAGTAAACCCACACCCAGAACCTCCCGGTCTTGCCAGACTCCACAGCTCCCCACCATAGTCTCTCAATACACACCTATTATCCATACCATCTATCCGCAGTCACCCAATCCCAGCATCTTTGGTACCCAGTAGCTATACACGGGTAGCTTCTCGTAGACCACCTGCGCCGTTGGGCTCCTAAAGAATATCTGGGGATGGATCGGTGTAGTATTCAGGATCTGGGTTAGGGAAACTTAGTGACACGCTTATCAACAAAGGATCCGCGGAGACCGGTAGCTCCTATATTAGGCTTATAACTCAAAATAGATAGCTAAACACGTTCCGCAGCCTCCTTGCTAGAAATAACTATAACCTCGCGTCCCAACTGTTTTACAATCCTATCCCTTTCTGAGAGTATTTTTCTCAACAGTTTTCTATCATCGCTAACCAAAACGCCCCCTATCTCGTGTGATGCAACCACGTATGATGCCTCATAGTAGGTGAATCCTATGTCGTGAGCCAGCCTTAAGATAGATTCTTTATCACGGGGCTCCACCACATTCACCATAGATAGCAGCCTGGCTATATGGCTTAGCACGCTGATCGACTCCTCCAGGCTTATCCTCTTTACAAGCAGAGCTTCTTTCCACAATGCATTGCCGATCTCATAGGGGGTTATGGTTAGCGTATAACTACTGCGGATGATATCAAGCGCCCTGGGGCCGTAGAGCCTCACGGTGTTTAGCAACGCTGATGAGTCGTAGAGGAGTCTGGTATTCCTCATCTCTCTTCACGCGAGGATCTTATGATCTCTACCACTTCTTCTTCAGGGATCTTCGAGAGGATCTTTGATGCCTCTTCAAGACCTCTTCTTATCTCCTCCTCCTCTCTCCTCCTGATCTCTTCCTCCAGAGCCCTCCTGATCACCTGGCTCACATTAATTCTATACCTCTTGATCTTCTCATACAACTCCCTATCTATTCTAGCCGAAACCACAGCATCCCTCATACAGCCACCCATATACATTTTCTGTAGAACATACTAATATTACATAAGCTGCAATACATTTTAAGTTATACGCATAACAGCTATTACCAGACAGCTATCATCCTAACCTTACATAACTACCAGCCCCTGCACACCACGCATTGAATTGAAGATCGGGAGAAGATCTCACAAACGCTTTTCAAAAGCCGTAGCAAGCTGTATAATTTTAATTTTTATGAAGACCTATAGTGGGTGTTATCAGTTTTCCCACCTAGATCTTTGTTTTTATAGATAAGCCTATAGGCTAAAAATATAATTTATAACGATGTCTGCCCACGATGAGAGCGGCTATAAAGATCTAAAGGGCGGGTTAAAGGCAAAGAGAGCCAGGATGAGTTTTTCTACAGCTATGAGTCAGAGGTAAACTATGAGGGGGAGCTGTGGGTCGGGGTCTCTCTGAATGGGTGGAGGCCGAGGATATGGGTCCTGATGATAGGAGCCCTGAGGCCCACGAAGCCAAGGGAAAGAGCGGTTGATATTTTTACCAACCGCTATGGAGCACGAACCCCATGCTAGGATCGGTTTACAGTAATGTCTCCACAAATACGTAGCCTGGACGAGGCCTGATGTTAATGATCCAGGTGATATGTGTTGCAAAATGGACATGCCTAAACATGGGATCGGTTGGGATATTGTCATACCTCATATTGACACTTCCGAATAACATTAAATATCAGCTTATAAACCCTCTAGCCTTAGGTATGTGGTGAGCCCTTTGTACCTCAGAATAGATAGACTCCAGATAAGTATTCCCGCACCCAAAGATCCGGATCCCAACGCTGCTGCCGCGCTCCAAGAGCTCCTTGGAGGAAAATTTGGCGAGATGACGACACTGATGACCTATACTTATCAGTCGTTCAACTATAGGCTTCACAGAAACCCTGCGGTGAAGCCCTTCAGAGCACTTGTATCCAATATAGCTACTGAGGAGCTGGGACATATAGAGCTTGTATCTGCAGGTGTTAACGCGCTCTACGTAGGATCTACAAAGACAGCTCCTCCGGAGCAGACGCCGCTTAAACCTCTCAAAGATGCTAGGAACACCTACCATGTGATCAATACCGGCTTAACAGCCTTCCCAATGGATAGCCATGGGGCCCCGTGGAGGGGTGACTATATATTCGTGAGCGGCTCTCTAGAGCTGGATCTGCTCTTCAACTTCTTCCTAGAGGTTGGTGCTAGGCTGGCTAAGATGAGGGTCTATGAGATGACAGACAACCCAGTGGCTAGAGAGATAGCCGGGTACCTGCTAGTAAGGGGAGGGGTTCATGCAATGGCATATGGAAAGGCTCTAGAAGCCCTCACAGGTGTTGAGGTGTGGAGAATGCTCCCAATACCGAAGGTGGAGAACTCCAAATTCCCCGAAGCGGCTAAATACGAGAAGATGGGTATCCACAGAACCCTCTATAGGTTCAGCCCAACCGATTACAAAGAGGTAGAGCTTATATGGAGGGGAACCCATCCACAGGATAACCAGCCGCTTGTTGTCCGCGACGGCCCGCCGGAGGGTGGGGAATACCCAGAACTACCAGAAGTTCCTGAAGAGTTCGCACCAGGTCTCTCTGGAGACGATTTTGTAAGAGTAGCTAAGAGGTTGGGTATACAGCTATAATCCTAAATGGAGTTTTTCCACACCATTATTTTTACTGGCTTTTCAATCATTCGGGCTCAGGGGGCTTAGGGTTTAGGGATCTATTGAGAGAGACCCCTTTATAGTTCGTCTGAGCATATTATGGTGTGTAGCTGCTATGAAAACAGATCCTTGGCACTATCCCTAACATATAGGGGTTCCCCGTCGACCAGTGTTGCGATTATCTCGAGCTCCTTGTTCATGATGACTATATCGGCTCTATATCCGGGTTCTATGAGGCCTATTCTGTGTTTATCTAAAAGCCCTAGGGATTTTGCTGGGGTTGTTGATGCCATGTGGAATGCTTCGGATATGCTGTAGCCGAGGCTGGCTATGTTTTTGAACGCTCTATCCATGGTTAGGATGCTCCCGGCTATTGTATCGCTTCCAGGGATTCTGGGTACGCCTTCCTCAACCTCTACCTCGAGATCCCCTAGCCTGTATTTCCCCTTATTCATCCCGGTTGCTGAGATTGAGTCTGTTATTAGGACAACTCTTTCGTGGGATGCGTAGTCTATGGTGAATTCAAGCATCTCTGGCGATACATGGATCATATCGGCTATTATTTCTAGGTAAACACTCCTGCTCTTTAGAAGGGCTGGAGCTGCTCCTGGATTTCTATGGTGGAAACCGCTCATAGCGTTGTATAGATGTGTTGCCCTCGAAGCCCCCAGGGTTATTGCCTTTATGGTTTCTCTATATGTTGCGTCTGTATGCCCCACCTGGACTATAACTCCTTTCCTGCGGGCCTCTTTTATGAGTTCCGTTGCACCCTCGATCTCTGGTGAGATTGTTATGATCAGCTGGAGATCCCCTGCCTCTGATAAGTAGGATGAGAGCTCCTCGAGGCTTGGTCTCCTTATATACTCAACTCTATGGGCTCCAGCTCTTTTAGGATTTATATATGGTCCTTCGAGATGGATCCCAAGGATCTTTGCACCGCTCCTCATCCTGGAAGCAATGTTAACGGATCTACAGAATCTTTTGAGGATCTCGTGGGGCATGGAGACCGAGGTCGGTATATAGGATGTAACACCAAACCTGGTCACCATTCCGGAGAGCCTGGCTATATCCTCGCTAGATGCTGTGGTCACATCAACCCCGAAAGCACCATGGGTGTGAGTGTCGATGAAGCCGGGGCCTGCTATGAAACCCTCGAGAGAGATCTCATCGTATCTCTCTAGATTTCTATAGGGCTCCTCACCAACATCAACGATATAGCCATCCTCGATCGCTATATAGCCCTTTCTAAAAACATGCCTGGGCGTGATGACCATGGCGTTTCTCAAGACAAGCCTAGCTATACCCTCCACCCATGGTTTAGAGGCTTCATGGCCAATTTATATTAAGAGTAACTATCTATGGGTTTAGAGTGGCTAGTAGCTTTTAGACCATTGTCTAGATAGTGGGTTATGATGGTTGGTCGGGGATTTGTGGGGATAATCTTTTGTTTTACTGCTCAGGCTTTCTATATGCTTCTACATACCATGGTATTTTTCTAGCCACGATCCCGAAGATCTCTTTCACCATTCTCTCAGAGGTTATTGGCGGGTTATACTCGCCCGCTGTCTGGGTTCTCCAGCCCAGGATCCTGGTTTCTCCTCTAGCATATCTAGCTATGGCCTCCATTTTGTCTAGCACTGGCTCTATCTCTCTCAATAGCTTTTTACTATATAGTGTCTCCCTCAGCTCCCTAGCTATCTCGAGGGCTTCTTCAGCGTTGTTTTTCGTTATGGTCTCCTCATCAAGATCCATGAAGCTAGCCTTGTTATATTCGAGGAATCTTTTGAACCAATGCCTAGCACTCTTATTAACTATAGCGTCTACAGCCTCTGAAATGCTCCTCTCAGGATCGTAGGTTTTTTCGAAAAGAATGTTCGAGATCGTGTATAGAGGTATTTTAGACGCCTCAGGCTGGTTAGCAGGGTTAGATACATAGCCCGATACGAGTCTTGGCATATTGCTAGGCCTATTCCTTATAGCTCCTAGATGGAGTCTCGTGATCCCGTTGACTATGAAGTAGTCGTTAACTGGATAGTTATCCCATATAAAGGGTTTTCTCTTGATAAGCCTCGAGACTGCTTCAAGATCCTCCTCAGAGATCTTGTGGGAAGCAACCCACATACCTGTCCAGATAATATGGATCCCTGGATCTACTAGGGAGCCTAGCTCCGATAAGTAGTCATCTTTTAAGCCGTAGTAATATGTGGGGCAGAATACGAGGGCCCTGGGCTCTAGCTCTCCATAGATCTTGTTTACGAGAGAAGCCTGGGCTTCTGCGAGACTCCTATAACCCCTACCCCTCAGGATCGGGGGTACGTCGTCGAGGAAAATCGCTAGATCCTCTATCCCGTGCTCCATAATCTTCTGAAGCTTTCTCAACAATATCCTAACATCATGGTTGGAGGAGTAATCAATATCAAGCCCAGGGCTCAGAGCAAAGACAACTCTAACACCGTATCTATTGGCAGCGCTAACAAGCATAGATAGCCTGTCTAGAAATTCAGGGGTATAGGGGTCTCTCCACCAGTCACGATGCATAGGATCCCATTTAGGGGCATATATATAGGTGTCGAAACCAAGCCTCCCCAGAAACTCGATCATATAGATCCTATCCAGCCAGTTCCACGGCGTACCATAGAAACCCTCAACAATACCAAACACGATGACCAGCCGAGAGAGAATCACGAGCATGGTATTAAAACAAAAGCTAGTTGCACTGGGTATAGGGAGGCCTTATCTACTATAACCTAATGATCCTTGATTTCATGTGTATTTATATAGCACTATAGCTAGCATTGCAGCGCATGCAACAGAACCCAGCCTAGCTAATAAAAAGAATAGATGTAGATAGAAGCGTTATGGACCGGACATGATCCTCGGGTTATTCGTAATATCGGTTAAAAAACTACCAGTAGATCTTTATAGTTCTGTTAAGTTTTCTATGTGGTAATGAAATAGGGCTCTGTAACAGTGTCTGAGGAGACCAGGACTATCCACTGTCCAGACATAGCATGACCTGGTACTCCGCACGCTATCCAGTAGACTCCTTTCTGGATAGATGTCGCTATCATCACTGTAGTCTCATCCTGCCCTATACCCTCTTTATATCCCGATATCCCGAGCTTTCCATCTGGTGCCCATGCGATGAGCTTTCCATCTTTGGTTGGATCAGTGCTTCTAGGTGTGGGCGTGTTGTTCGCTATTATCCCAACGCTGTGCGGTAGGTCGTCCTCGTTGATATACTTGACAATGAGGCTCCACCAAACGGGTATATATATTACTAATTTACCATTACTGCTGCCGTTGAAATTATAGTGTCCCTCCTTTCCTCCATCGAACATTATATGTATGTCCTCGCATTTCTCTCCACCCTCCTGTTTAATTTCGCTTTCGTGATGGGTAACTAGAGTAACATATACGGTTTTATTCGAGTCATCGTGGGGCAGCCTCTTCCCTGTTATGGATGCTTTAGTAGGTGTTGGTGTTGAGGTTTGAGGGCTTACTGTTGGTGCCCGTTGGTAGGATACTAGGTAAATCGTTGCTACTGCTAGAATTATTACCGCTATTGCGATGACTGCTGTAGTTATTCTACTTTCAGCCTTTCTTGTTTTCCTCATTACATTCACCTTTACAAAATATAGTAGAAGATTTAAATATATAAATATTCAAAACTATACAAATATAAGATAATGTATTTATCTTTATACAAAGGTATAATGATCCTCGAGAGATCACGTGTCCCGAGATCGTAGAACTATTAGTATTAAAGACCTCTCTAAGAACATAGTCAACATTGAGTGGAATGTTGACCGAACCGAGTATGGTGGTAACGATGTAACAGCTCAGAGCATAGCTTCATATCACCGCCTAGGAGAAGGTAAAGAATAACAGGATATTCAGGAATAGATGGTGGTTGATTGCTAACATTTCTGGATTTATTTCTTAAACAGGCTAAGAGTGGATTGTAAACGTACTATTGAACGCGATCTACAAGTCAACTGGAGGAGATATATTGGAAAAGATCTAGATAGTCGATGTCCTAGGCTCTAAGCTTTACGGCTTTTATGGCTCCACAGCATATAAGTATATATATAAGATTAATTGATATTTAGAAATGGGAAGCTATATTGAGCATCTATAGAGTAGTAGAAATAGTAATCTCTATAGTCTTTATAACTGTATTCCTTGCGAGAGACATGGCTAGAATCCCTCCTCCATGGTTTAAGGTGAGACCCTATGTCGGCTCAAGCTTCTGATAAATACTTGGTTCTCAGTTTCAGCCCTCTGCCAGCTGAGCTTATAAGGGCTCTGATAGCTCCCTATAGGTCTTTGCTGGATAGGGATGTTGATGTGGTTGTCTTTAGAGATGTGGGCAATTGGGAGAGGCTTTCCACCCTGCTCAGATCGGTTGATGTTATAATAGGCGACTACACCATGGAGGTTCCTATAACGAGGGATATGTGCTATGCTATGGAGAGGGTTAGGCTTATAGCTCAGCCGAGCACGGGTTTCGATCACATAGATATAGAGGCGTGCGCCGAGAAAAGGATCCCGGTAGCCAATATAGGTGGAGCTAATGCTGTCACGGTAGCGGAGTACACCGTTATGGTAGCCCTAGCCCTGCTACGCAGACTTGTAGAGGCTCATGAGAGGACTAGGAGGGGGGAGTGGGTTCAGTGGGAGCTCATGGAGAAGGGTTCGTTCGAGCTTCAGGGCAAGACTTGGGGTATAATTGGTCTGGGCAGGATTGGGAGGGAGGTTGCTAGGAGGGTTAGGGGTTTCGATACCGATGTAATATACTATGATAAGGTTAGGTTTGAGGATGTGGAGAAAGAGCTAGGTGTAGAATATTCTCCTCTACCAAAGCTCTTGAGGACTAGCGATATAGTATCGCTACACGTACCCCTAACGCCTGAGACCAGGCGTATGATTGGTGAGAAGGAGCTAAGGCTGATGAAACCCACTGCGATCCTCATAAACCCGGCGAGGGGGGAGATCGTTGATGAAGAGGCTCTTGCCAGGGCTCTGGAGGAGAGGTGGATAGCTGGGGCTGCTGTTGATGTATATAGTAGGGAGCCTCCTGAGAAGGATCATCCTCTCATAAGGCTTGCAGCTAGAGGCGATCTGAACTTGATTGTAACACCCCATATAGGTGGTGCTTCTACGGAGTCTAGGGCTAGGATAATCCAGGTTACGATAGAGAATGTTGTGAGGGTTCTAAGGGGGGAGAAGCCCTTGAATGTTGTTAACATGCCCACATAGCGTGGGATCATGCCGACAGTAGCTTCCTATATAGTTGAGGTTTTAAAACTCCTAGGCCTTAAGAGGATCTATGGGATAATAGGTACAACTATCCTTGACTTTATGGATGCCCTCTACGATTACAGAGAAGATCTGAGGCTCGTAACAACAAGGCATGAGCAAGCCGCTGTCAGCATGGCCGATGCGGAGTATAGAGTTACGGGCAATCTAGGGGCTGTTGCGGTTCACGGAGGACCAGGGTTTCTGAACACAGCCCTCGGCCTGGGGATAGCTTTCAAGGATAGAGTACCACTGCTACTCATATCTGGGGGTGTTAAGAGGAGGCTCTATGGAACTGACGCTATGCATGAGGTGGATCAGGTCAGCGTTGTGAGACCCATAACGAAATACGCTGCCAGGCTATCGAGGGAGGAAGAGCTTCCAAGCATTATGGCTAAGGCTTTGCGGTTAGCTCTATCCAAACCCCGAGGTCCTGTGGTGCTAGAGGTTCCTGAGGATATGTGGAGGCGTCCCGTGAGCGCTGCTCCTAGCGATGCTCTCAGAGAATTAAAGATCGAGCCGATGAGGCCCCGCAGAGAGGATGTGGAGGAAATACTGGGCTATATGGTTAAGGCGGAGAAGCCCGCAATATTAGTGTGTGGAGAAGCCGCTCTCCCCGGTGTTGAGCCTCTGCTCTTGGAGCTTGCATGGAGGGTTGGCGCTTATGTTATGGTTACTGGTAATGCCAGGGGTGCTTGCGACGAGAATGATCCTAGGTGTGTGGGGAGGGTTGGTTTTGGAGGAGGCTCTCTCCCGGCTGATAAGGTGTTGGAGGAGGCCGATCTTCTCCTAGTTCTGGGAGACGAGCTTGATGATATAGCTACCTATGGTTATAACATAGTCCCCAGAGGCGATGTTGTTATCGTTACCGAGAACAAGGGCGTAGAGGCAAGGCCGCTCTATTACTCAAAACTTGTCTATGCAGACCCCTACGAGGCCTTGAAAGCCCTGGTCGAGGTCTCAAGGGAAAGGGGTTTGGAGATCTCTAAACCATCCTGGGATTCTGAGGTTGAGGGTTTCAAATCCCTCTGGAGATCCTCGATAGAAGAGGCTCTCTCGAGGAGATATGAGGGTTATGCCAACCCGTCTAGGTTCTTTAAGAGGCTTGGTGAGAAGCTCCCTGAGAGGTGTGTAATAACCGGGGGTCAGGGGGTGCACATAGTATACGCATATGACTTCATAAAGATCAGGAGGCCGAGAAGCTTCCTAGCAGCTACAAGGCTTGGAGCGATGGGCTATGCATTCCCCGCAGCCATAGGGGCTAAGCTAGCTCTCCCAGACCACGAGGTTATAGCTGTAGTTGGTGATGGGGATTTTATGATGGGCGTGGGAGAGCTTGAGACAATCGTTAGGGAAAACATACCCGTCAAGGTTGTGGTTGTTAACGATATGTCCTACAGGGTTCTTCTCCTAAGGCAAAAGATCCAGAGGAGGGGCAGGGTGATAGGAACCCTTCTAGAAAACCCTTCATTCGAGGCGCTTGCCAGGACATTCGGGGCTCTCGGAGCCACGGTATCTGATGATGGTGAGATAGATAGTGTTATAGACGAGATGCTGGGATCGGATAAACCCTTCATAGTAGATCTTAGAATAAGCCAGGAAGATGTACCGCCTCTCAATATAGAGGCATCGATTAGAATAGCGGAATAACGTCTTAAACGCTGCTCTACCGCTGTTAGGCTTTATAATGCTGGGCCCGCGATCTTGTAGATCTTTTCTTACCAGCTGGGTTTTAGACCATAGCGCTAGCTTCACGGTCGTCATAATTATTTATAAGATGGTTTTATAACTAGCATATGGGATTCATGTTGAGAAGTTATAGAACAGAGAAAAAATATATGGGAGTAATCCTCCCAATAGTCTTTATAACAGTATCCCTCCTATGGGGGCTTGTACCCCTAGCTAGTGCCCAACAATCAGTGCCCATCGATGTCAAGGAGCCTCCTAAGCATAGCTGCCCAGCTGTGGGTGGGGTTCTTAAGGTAGCGATCGGGAGTAAGCCGAATACCCTTAACTGGTTTGTGGCTGGGTCTAGCTGGGAGATCCTGGTTCTAACGCCGATATATAATAGGCTTGTTAGGTTCTATAACGGTACGCTGGTTAAAGAGGTTGCCCAGAGTATTGAGATGAGCCCTGATGGGAAGGTATATACGATAAAGATAGTTAGCGGGATAAAGTTCCACGATGGTAAACCCTTAACAGCTGAGGATGTCGCCTTCACCATAAATATGCTTAGGAACTCTTCGTGGGCCTACTACTATGGTGTGTTTAGAAACGTTGATAGGGCAGAGGCTGTTGACCCCACGACGGTTAGGGTTTATATGAAAGTGGTTGATGCAGGCTTTGTTGAGAATGCTCTAAGCGTTATGAACATAATGCCCAAGCATATATGGGAGCCCAAGTTCAGGGAGCTGGGTGACGGTGTTGCCAAGTATAACCCCAGCCTTAGCGAGCTTGTTGGAAGCGGCCCGTTCATAGTAACCGAGTTCCAGCCGGATCAGTTCATCAGCTATAAGGCTAACACTAACTACTGGCAGGGGAGGCCGTGCATTGATCAGCTGGTTATGAGCTTTATAGGCGATGCCAGCGTAGCCCTACTAGCCCTTGAAAAGGGAGATATACAGACATACTCAGGCTTTATAACACCGGAAGTAGTGCCTAGGCTTCTCTCCAACCCAAGTATAGCTATCCATGTATATACTAGTGACTTCTACTACCACTGGGGGCTTAATAATAAGAAATGGCCTTTCAACATAACGCTCTTTAGAAAAGCCCTAGCATATGCTGTTGACTATGACGCGATCATAAACACCGTCCTCATGGGCTATGGAGTGCGGGGTAGCCCTGGCTTCGTACCCCCATTCGGTGTTCATGCTAAGTGGTATAACCCCAACCTGGAATACTATACATATAATCTATCAAAAGCAGCAGAGATCCTGGATCAGTTGGGCTTCAAAGATATAGATGGGGATGGATGGAGAGAGGCTCCAGACGGCTCTAAGTTTAAATTCGAGATCTACCCGCCTAGCTATGATATAATAAGGGTTAGGGCTGCGGAGATAATAGCTGATAGCCTTGCAAAGATCCCGAAGGGAGGCATAAAGGCTGAGGTAAGGATCGTTGAGTGGGCAACAGCATGGGCCCTTATAAGGGGTGGGCAGGTAGATACATGGCTCCTGGGAAGCGGTCCTGGTTACGATATATCGTGGCTCCAGACCAGGTTCCACTCCAAAGGATCTGCTAACTGGAATAGGTACTCCAACCCGGAGGTGGATAAGCTTATAGACCAGCTGGTAGCGGAGCTGGATCCTAATAAGAGGAGGGAGCTTGCATGGAAGATCCAGGAGATATTGGCAGACGAGGTACCGGCTGTAAACCTCTATTACAGGAAATTCGTAGCACCATATAGAGTAGACGCTTTCGAAGGCTGGGTTAGGGTGACTGACGATGATCTGAACAACTGGTGGAACTTCCTCAACATATATTCAAAGACCGGAAAGCCTGTGGCCCCAACACCGCCTCCCACAACACCCCTTACGACCCAGGTGGTTACACAGACTGTAGTGGCTGAGAGAACCGTCACACAGGTTGCGACCCTTACTCAGATGCAGCAGGCTCCCTCGATAGATCCTATGATGATATTAATGGTAGCAATAGCAGGGGTCGTGGTGGTTGCAGTAATAACAGCCCTCCTCTTGATGAGGAAGAGGGCTAGTTAGATGTCATTAGCAAGTTTTTTAGCTAAGAAGATCGTTTCCTCCGTACTCACGATCCTAGCTATCCTAACCCTGGTTTTTTTCCTAGTAAGATTAACCGGGGATCCTTTTGCAGAGCTTGAGAACGATCCCAGGATAACGCCTGAGACTCTACAAGCCCTCAGAAGACTCTATGGCATGGATAAGGGTGTGGTGGAGCAGTACATATCATATGTCCATAACATGCTGATCGGGGAGATGGGGTATTCCGTAAAGTTCTCCAAACCCGTTTTCGATGCTATTATGGAGAGGCTTCCATACACACTAGCACTCCTAGTCCCCTCGATAACACTCTCTAACTATCTAGCCTACAAAATAGGGGTTGAGATGGGGTATAGGAGGGGCTCTAGGCTTGATATAACCACGCTAGCCCTATCGAACTTCCTCAGGGCTACTCCCTATTTCTGGCTAGCCATAATATTTCTCTACGTATTCTCGGTACAGCTAGGGCTCTTCCCACTATATGGAGCTATAAGCCCCGGCCTCTCCTTCCCATCGTTCGAGTGGTTTGTAGACTATCTATGGCACTACGCGATCCCGTTCCTCGTTCTCGTCGTTAGAGGGACTTTTATTTTTGTGCTCTATGTGAGGAACTCTGTGATAGATATACTTGGTGAGGACTATGTTGCTGTTGCGAGGGCTAAGGGGCTGCCTGAGAAGGCTGTTAAGAGCTCCTATGTTGCTAGAAACGCTATGCTTCCAATGATAACAGTTATGGGGCTTAGGTACGCTTTCATAATAGATGGGGCTATCCTCACCGAAACAGTGTTCTCCTACCCGGGTACGGGGAGGCTGGTTTTCGAGGCGATTATTAATAGGGATTTCTGGCTTCTCCAGGGAGTGATGGTGATACTGTCTATAAGCGTTGTGCTTGCTAACTTGATAGTAGATCTGCTATACGCCTTACTAGATCCTAGGGTGAGGTCTCAGAGGTGATCTTGGGATGGCTGTGAGAGCTGTATTTGGTGTGAGAGAAACAATAGGGATCGTGTTCTCATCAGCATCGGCTAGAATAGGGCTAGCGATACTCCTAGTATTAGTATTAATAGCCCTACTAGCAGACCTCATAGCCCCATACAACCCTGGGGAGAGGGTATCCCAGGCCCTGATGCCTCCGAACGAGAAGCATATCCTGGGTACAGATGATCTTGGGAGAGATATCTTCTCACAACTCATACACTCAACAAGGCTCTCACTATTAATAGGATTCATATCAGCCCTAGCCGCAACGCTCATAGGAACAGTCATAGGGCTGCTTGCCGGCTACTATGGTGGGAAACTGGATGAGGTGTTGATGAGGATAACAGATCTATGGCTAGCCTTACCAAACCTCCTCTTCACAATACTGCTTGTAGTGCTCTTCGCCCCACAGGTTGGGAACAGGATCGTGCCTATAGTGGTTGCAATAGCCCTTGGGTCTTGGCCCACTGCTGCGAGACTTATAAGATCTGCTGTTATCTCACTCAAGCAGAGCCAGTATATAGAGAGTGCGAGAGCCCTTGGAGCTAGTAACGCTAGGATCATCTTTAAACATATACTTCCCAACACGTCGTCTCTGATAATAATAGAGGTGATAACCCTCATGGGTAACGCTATGCTAACAGAAGCATCGCTAAGCTTTCTAGGGCTCGGAGATCCTAGGGCTATGAGTTGGGGAATGATGCTCCACTACGCCTTGGCAAGGAACGCTATATATCTAGGGATGTGGTGGTGGTTTATACCTCCAGGGCTCATGATAAGCTTAGCAGTATTGGCAGTGATCCTTATTGGCGTAGGGCTTGAGGAGTACTTCAACCCGAGGCTCAGGAGAAGGCTGTGAATCGCGATACCGAGTATTAAAAAACAGTTCTTTTTTAACTTTCCTCCCCTCTATAAGTGTTAGTCTAACTGACCGCTTGATCTATTCAGCGTGTTTTGGCCGGTTAGTGTAGAAGATCTGGCGTTGCTAAGACCCAGCAGATCTTCTGGAGCGGTTTTATATGGATATAAAGTGCTCATAACCTATCCTAGGAATGGTTCTCCCACTATATCTAAGCCCAACGCCCTGTTCTTTGGTTATCTCTCCATAGATCTCTGCTATGATTCCTATTCCTCTCATCTCTTCTACCAGGTTATCGGCACACTGATCTTCGACTGCTAGGACTAACTCGTATTCCTCTCCCCCATTGAATACTATATCTAACGGATCTGCTCCCATCTCCTTTGAGATCTCCTCGGCGCGGGGGTCTATGGGTATTCTGTGGATCTCTATTACTCGGCCTGAGGCTTCTGATAATAGGTAGAGCGATTCTGCAAGGCTGTCGGAGACATCTACGGATCCTCTTATGCATCCTCTATATTTCTCTAAAACTTTGAGGGCATCGATCCTAGCCTTGGGTCTTGAGGTTGCGTTCCTAACCTCTATGGGGATATCCTCGACTCCTACGGATCCTTTTAAGAGGTTCTCATAATATATCCTGGCAAGCCCGCTATAGCCATATAGACCTGTTATGATTATTCTATCCCCCTCGCTACCTGCTCTCGGGATTGGTTCTTTCGATGTGTATCCTATGCAGGCAACATCGATCCATAGATCCTCTTTCGAGGAGTTCGTATCGCCTCCAGCGAAGAAGCCTCTGTAGTGTGTGAGGGCTTCTTTAAAGCCTAGGATGACATCGAAGGCTTCTTCGGCGTTGAGGCTAGGAGGGGCTCCTATGGAGATCATGTATATATATGGAAACCCACCCTTAGCTATAACATCGCTAGCACACGATGTTGCCGCTTTCCATCCTAGATCGCTGTATGTGTTCCAGGGATATTTAGAGCTATATGCTGAGAACCCATCTATCTTGAAGATCACGTAGGATCCGCCTAGGGGTTGCGAGGCTGCGTCATCCCCGGGTGCTAGGGGGCCTGGTATCCAGAGGTTTGAGAGGATCTCTAGGGATCTAGCTATAAAGCCCTTCTCGCCCAGCTCGGAGAGCCTCTTACGATCCATATTAGCCCGGGATATATTATGCTTAGAGGCATATTTTGGTGAAGCTCTATGAACGCCGTTGAGACCATAATCCTCATAGCCCTAGCCCTCGGGATCTGGTACCCGCTGGGATCCTGGGCTGGTAGGAGGCTTATGAGGAGAAAGGCATCAACATGTATAGAGAGAGGATCTCTAAGGATCATAACACCAAGCTCTGTTCTCGTCGAGCACAAGATCCCTGGGTATAAATATATAGGGATCTATATAGAATGGCTACCATTCGAAAACCCATTCAACCTAGCAGCAAAACTCGCTGTGAGGAGGAGCCCGATAGCGGTGATAAAGATCCAGCCTGAAGAACCTATCCCGGGAGAGGCGAGCATAACGAAAAGCGAGATCCAGGGTAGCGCGGGAGAGCTGGTAGGAGGGTATAGAGTAATATATAGAGGGATATCGAAGCAGAGGCTTAAAAACATAGTAGAAGCCCTACAGAGAACAGGCTTTGACAAACTAGTAATAGGATCAAAACCCAACATAACAATAATAACCAGGATAAGGGGTCAGGAGTGCATCAACCTCCTAGAAAACTCACTGAAACTAGTCAAAGAGATCTCAAGAGAATAGTATAGACTAGCAACCCAAAGACTATATAGCGCGGAGACCTCTACCTTTCAGCCCCACCGGTCGAAGCACTCGAGACAAGATCTAGATAAACCCAGCCCAACATGTTCACACGTTTTAGCGTAGACTTTCGTTATTCCGATCCTCTTCTCCCATATAGTTTCAAAGTCAGGTAATGCCCAGAGGGTATGGATGGTTGTTGTGTTCCTCTCTATTGTGGTGCTCTCTCAAGACCTATGTTTAGCTATATATGAGATCAGATCTTCACGCCTTAGCCTATATCGCCAAGCTGGTCTAGCTATTGGCATTACGTAGAGCGGGTGTTCATTATCCCCCGCTCCTATTAGTTTTCTAAGCTCGTCATCGTAGAAGGCCCCTATAGCTACTGTAGCCAGTCCTAGGGATGTTGCTTGTAGATATACGTTCTGGCCAGCATGTCCAACCTCGATCCAGACATACCTAACCCCTCTCTCACCATACCTATTAGTGGTTCTCTCATACACTGCTGTGAATACCAAAACAGCCTTTGCCTTCAAAACCCATTCCTGGTTAACACATACTCTATAGAGCTCGCTACTCAGATCCCCTGCCCTGACTAGTCTAAGCCTGTGGGAGTGGGGCTCATATATATAGGAGCCCTCGGCCAGGGCCTTGCCTTCAGGTATAATTACTCCCCCGGGATAGATCACGGCATAGATGTTTAGAGGGTATGTAGCACCAGCGCTTGGCGTTGTTTTAAATCCATATATAGTCTCGCTCACACCATAGGATGCCCAGAGGATTTGGGAGAGCTCGTCTAGTGTTAACGGCTCGTCTAGATACTCCCTGATACTCCTTCTATTAGCTAGTGCGCTCTCAACACTGACCCCTCCATCTAGCATGGGGGCTGGGAGATCTATATAGCCCTTGCCAACAGCATAGATCTCTTTATCCCTTACTGCTTGCCCAGGTTTGCTGGGACCGCGGGCGATATAGATCAGTATCGAGGGTATTGTGAGTGCTGTAGCAACCGCTGTGGCGAGGGATGATAGGAAAAGTCTTCTGGAGATCATGCTCTCCATCTATAAATCCCCTGGAGGCTTAAATCACGGGAAACCTCCATGATAGGTATCTCGATCCTCATCATGATAGTGTCGGGAGTCTTACTAGCACCCCTAGCACTTCTAGCCGTGCTATCCGGCTACTGTATGAAATCCGAGAGGATTACAGGTATTCTTACAGCAGGAATCCTGGGTGAGTATCATTTGTGCTCAAAGCTCCACGCAGAGATAATCCCCGAGCTCTTAGCCATAGTAGGTACGATCCACGCTCTAGCCGTGGCTGAATCCCTATATGCGAAATACAATAGATCGAGCAGGATTCTCAAAGCCCTCTTACTGGCATATAGATCTGCATCCTGGATCTCAGCATGGATCGCATTATCCCTAGCTACAATATATATAGTTCTATACTAGATCCAGCAAACACTCCTAGCAATATGTAGCCTAAGACTCAAAAGTAATGCTTAGCAGATCTTGACATTAAGGCTCGCTAAGTATGGCTTTAAATAAACTCATATGGGATCTTGAACATATATATAGGGGGTTTAGCTGTCCTACGATCGGTATCGAGACTGGCTTGACGAGGCTATAGATGATCTAGAGGCTGCTAGGGAGATGCAGAGGCTGGGTAGATATAGCAAAGCTTGCTTCTTCTCCCACCAGGCTGCTGAGAAGGCTCTCAAAGCCCTAATGATCAAGAAGCTTGGCATATACGATCCGATCCACAGTGTTGCAGAGCTTCTGAGAAGACTCTCAAGATCGATCGAGGTTGAAGGAGGACTTATTGAGAAAGGAGAGCTTCTAGACAGGTTCTATATCCCTACTAGATATCCAAACGCATGGCCATGGGGAGCACCTCACAAACACTACACCAGGGAAGACGCTGAGAAAGCTCTCCTATACGCTGATGAGGTGCTGGGGTTTGTTAAGAGAGAGATTGAGAGAAATCCTTAACAAGCCTAACACACAGGATCTCACGGATCTTCTGGAAGAGCTGATCTCAGAGCTAATAAGGAGGTTCGATCCCGTTGCAGTCATAGTAGCAGGCTCGCTAGCTAGATCCAGATTTGTCAGAGGATTAAGCGATATAGATCTCTTAGTAATCACACAGCACGAGCCCCCTAAGCACGAGAGATTCCTTCTAAGAGCAGTTAAAGACGTTAACGTAGAGATCACGGTATATTCTGTAGATGAGGTAAGGCTAGCAATCAAACGGAGCAACCAATTCATAATCGATGCTATTAAAAACGGGATCAAGGTATATGATCGCGGTTTAGAATTAAACCCATAGCGTGATACGAGTGCTACAAACATTCTTCGTATTCTTCGTTTGAAACATCGAGCTATAGGCTAGAAGAGGTTGTGAGAACCATTTCCTCAAAATCGTACTCCTCTCATTAAGGTGACGCGTATAGATCTGCTTATTTATTAACTCGATCCTTAAATTTATATAAGAGGTATAAGAATGCTATGAAGCTGCCTGAGGCATTGGCTATAGCTTCTATCACTACAGCAATTATCTCTGCTTTGATCGTAATCGGCTTAATCAGAGAAAAAAGAAGAAGCAGGGTTCTCGGGCCTGAGATGATGATCATATATAGGGTGGATGGACACCTAGTAGATGTAACAGAAGAGGTAAGGGAATACCTACCAAAGGAGCTTATCGAGAAACTTCAACAAAAAGCGCTAGAAGTAATTAAAATAAAGTATAAAAAATACGAAGTTAGGCTAAGAATCGTAATCGCTTTAATAGCTGCAACAATCTTTATAATACAATTAATTATTTTATTAACGCTATTTGATCCCTGATAGATCGTCTAAAATATAATCGGCCATACTAAGGGTAACGGTATAAAAATTATTTGTTAGCTCTATTCTAGTGTGAATATCTCGCCCACAATCTGAGCGCAACAGCGATAATAAGGAGTGAGAATAATAAGACATCGAACATGTTTTCGACTATCAAGGCTACCAATATGCTAGCTGTTCCGAGAACCATGGTCACGATATCTACATGATGCTCTTTTAATGATTTTACCAGCTCTTTTACTCGATTCATTGCTCAAAGATCGCCTCTGTTCAGCTTATTGATGTAAACCTCTCCTTTAATAATATAATTACGCTGACGATAATAAAGCTGTTTTCATTTTCACCAACCTGGTGTGAATATCTTATGCAATAACGCAATTACACCAGCGATAATAAAGAGCGAGTACCACAAAGCCCCGGTTACGTCTCCTTCAACTATTAAATTTACCAATACGCCAGCGGTTCCAAGAACCATAGGCAAGATCACTCTAACATCTCTTAATGGTTTTATCAATATTGCTCGGTTCATTCGCTTGAAGATCACCCCTATTCGGCTTGCTAGTGTAAACTTCTCTTCTAATAATATGAGTACGCCGGCGATGATAAAAAGCGAGCCCACCAGAGTCCTGGTCATGTCTCCTTTAAGTAATTTTTCCAATACACCGACAGTCCCAATAACTAAGAGCGGGATTGCTATGAGCTTTCTATCTAACTTTATCATATGGAAATCACCCCATCGGGCAGTCGATCCTCTATTAGATTCATTGCTTGAGGATCACCCTTGTTTAGCCTGTTGATGCGAGCCTCTCCCCTAATAATACAAGCACACCGGCAATAATAAAGAGCGAGTACCATAAAGCTCCACTTATATTTCCTTCAAGTATTAATTTTCCCAATATGCCGGCAGTCCCAATAACGAAGAACGGGATCGCCCTGAGCTTTTTATTTAACTTTATCATTTGAAGATCACCCCCATGGGCAATCGATCCAGCCCATATATTCAGCGCACATGCAACAAGCATAGACATGGCCTGCAAGGGTTATTATACATAGCGAGCAAGGTATTGCTATACAACCAAGGCACCACCAGATAGTAAATATAGTAGCGCATGCAACCGCGCACACACCGCATGTGGCACATTGAGGCAGAGTAAAGTATGTTGTAAGTATGTTGGCTACGCATAAGAAGCAATCAAACGGGCTACCGCCGTCTGCTAGCATTGCGAAAGCCTTAAGTATTTTCCTGTCATATGTGCTGAGCTCTTTTTCCACTATTTTAGATAGGCGCTTGAGCTCGTTCTTCATAGTCTGATAGTTTTGTGCGAGGCTTTTGTCATAGTCTTTTTCATAGATTTTACTTAATTCCTTAGCTACTTCGCTTAAGGTTGCATATAGTTGGGATAAAGTGATAGACGAATTAAACTTAACAAGCTCTAGCGATACGAGGTCAGATTTTCCTGCACGTATATAATTCAGGGTTGTGAAGGAGCTATTGTAAGTTTCTGAGTCTTGTTGGGTAAGTCTTGTCTGTAAGGTTAGGTTGTATTCTTTATGCTGTACTATATAGCTTAGGCTGTAGAACTGCATGGATGATTCTTCTGTAGTGATTTTTATGGAAACAAAGCTAGCTGTCCTGTTAACTTCGCTTGTAAATTCATTATAACTCCACAGCAGAGTTTGGATAATTGTTACTTTGTAGGTTGCATTATTTAACTCATATGTTATGATTGTTATCGTGGTGTTATTGTCTTGTTCTATCGTGGTAACTGTGAAATTTACTGAGGTGTTAGTGCTTTGACTCGTCTGGTTTTGGGCGCATGACTGACAACCACATGAAGCATAATCTGCCTGATATAATAGTAAGGGGTCTATTTGTAAAAGTATCTTTTCTCCTAGCATATCAACTGTAACATAATGATAAGTTGTGTATATCGGGTAACCGGCTTTAATCCAAGCCATTATTCCGCCGAGCATGTTGTAAACTTTTGTAAAACCATGGCTGGCTAGAATTTGGCTCGCAATCTGGCTTCTTGAATCATTCTTACTATAAACTATTATTGGATCGTTCTTATACTTTTGCAGCTCACCAATTCTGCTTTCAAGCTCGTAAACTGGTATGAGAATGGCGCCATACAGATGCCCTAGTTTATACTCACTTTGGTTTCTAACATCTAAAATGAGGCTTACCTGCTTTTTCTTTATCATTTCGTAGGCTACATCAACAGTTATGTTCTTATAAGTTCCAGACTCTTCGGCAAAAGCCATAGGTGTCGCAATAAAGATAAGCAAAAGCACTACAGTAAGGCTAGCATTAATCAACCTTAAGCTATATACCTTCAAGTTTATCTCCTCAATTAATTAAGTAGTTAATAAATATTTCAGGAAGTAACTATTATAAAGGCAATTAAAGATCACAAAGAAAATAACTCTTAACACCTATGATACTTTTTAGTGATAGCAGTAAGCTTATCGCGATCAACGCGATCAAAACCTAAAGTTATTAAGTATGAAATATAACTCTTATTAATGTTGACGTAAGGATCGAAAATAGTAGATTTGTAGACATCATCATGGGGGAACTACTTAGGCGTAGTTTCTCTAACATTTGCTATAACATATATATAGTGGCATATTCTATTCTGAGGCTGTGATTATGGTACAGATTGAGTATTTATGCCAGTATTGTTAAGCATCGCAGTAATCCTTAATCTTTAGAATATTTATATATATATTATCAGAATTGCTGTGTAATTTTGAGGATGATCGATGTTATTGCTGTAATATTTTTGATGGCATCCTTTATTTAGATTCTTTTTTATGTATAGCGATGGTAATGTATAATTTTGTATAGCTATAGTGGTTACACTGATATTTATTCTTAAACCTTGGAGTGGATATAATTATGGATGGGTGTCTTGTTGCGGGAGTTTCTTATACTCAGCCGTGGGGGTCAGGGTGGTGTTATGGCTTCAAGGATCCTTGCCTCTGCAGCTGTTCTTGAGGGTCTATGGGCTCAGGCTATACCTGAGTTTGGGGCTGAGAGGAGGGGTGCTATTGTTAAATCCTATCTAAGGGTTTCGGATGCGCCGATAGCTAGGCATTCTAGTGTTAGGAGGCCTGAGGGTGTTGCTGTGTTTAGCTCCAAGATCCTGGAGCTCGTCGATATCTCGAAACTGGCTCCCGGGGGTGTTCCGGTGCTTGTTAATGCTGCTAAAAAGCCCGAGCTTGTTGATAGGGATGTCTATTATGTTGATGCTACATCGATAGCCCTGAAGCTTGGTCTTGTAATAGCTGGATGGCCTCTTGTTAACACTGCTATGGCTTCTGCGATGGCCAGGGTTTTCGGGATAGCTGGTCTTGAGAGTGTTGTGAAGGCTTTGGGCGAGTATTTTAGGGGAAAGCTTCTTGAGGCTAATGTTGAGGCTGTGAGGATTGCCTGGGACTCTGTGATGAGGTGAGCATCATGGGTATGGTTTACAAGCCCATAGATCCTGAGAAAGAGGGTATCGAGGATCTAGAGATCCTCTCGGAAAAGCTTCTCTCAAAACCGAGCCCCGGCTCTGCTGGAAAGACAGGTACGTGGAGGCTCTACAAGCCAAGGATACTTGTAGACAGGTGCATAAAGTGCGGTATATGCTGGCTCTACTGTCCTGAAGACACGATAGCGTGGTTCTATAGGGGGCTTCCAAGCATTAACTATGATTACTGCAAGGGCTGCGGTATATGTGCAAACGTATGCCCGGTTAACGCTATAGAGATGATCCTGGAGGGGGAGTAGCATGGCACGTAGGGTTCTTATGGGAAACACAGCTGTGGCCGAGGCTGTTAGGCTCGCAGGGGTTCAGGTGGTTACAGCCTATCCCATAACCCCCCAGACGGTGATTGTTGAGAGAATAGCTGAGATGGTTGAGAGGGGGGAGCTGAAGGCTAGGTATATAAGGGTTGAGTCGGAGCACTCAGCTCTCGCGCTAGTCTATGGTGCTGCTGCTGGGGGTGCTAGGGCTTTCACCGCGACCTCGAGCCATGGGTTGCTATATATGTATGAGATGCTCTGGTGGGTTGCTGGTAGCAGGCTTCCCATAGTAATGACCGTGGTCACGAGATCCATCGGTCCTCCATGGGGTCTTCACAGCGATCACCATGATGCTCTCACCGTGAGGGATATAGGCTGGATCATAGGGTTTGCCTCAAGCGTCCAAGAAGCCTTTGACATGACGTTGCAGGCCTTCAAAATAAGCGAGGATCGCAGAGTAATGCTCCCAGCCATGGTAGCCCTCGAGGGCTTCACGCTAAGCCATACAGCAGAGTCTGTGGAGATGCCTGACGAGAAGAGCGTATCCGAATGGCTACCCCCGAGAGAACCCTTACCATTCAAAATAGAGCCTGGAAAAGCCTTTGCTGTGGGTAACACGGGTCCTGACGAGGTTACCATGGAGCTTAAATGGCTTGCCTGGAGGGCTATGGAGAGATCCAGGTTCGTGATCAGAGAAACAGATCTTGAGTATGCAAAGAGATTTGGGCTTAGAAGCTATGGGGGTCTTGTCGAGGATGTCTATGCAAAGGGCTCCGACTATGTGGTGGTTGCCATGGGGGCATGGTGTGGCGATTTGAAAGAAGCTGTTGAGAAGCTCAGGGGGGAGGGCTATAGGGTTGGTCTTCTGAGGATAAGGTATTTCAGACCATTCCCATGGGAGGAGCTCCGCGAGGTTTCTCAGAGTGCCAAGGCTGTCTTGGTTATCGATAGGGCTGTATCTATAGGGCATAGGGGGATCCTGGGGTTAGAGGTATCCTCAGCAATAGGGGATAGGGTTCCTGTTAAGAACGTTATAGCTGGTATTGGTGGTGTTGATACCGGCCCAGAGGATTTCTACAGCATTGTCAAGACATTCATAGAGGAGTACGAATCAGGCTCTATAGAGGGTTGGTCGATCCCTGAGTGGTATATGCCTTGGATGGGGGTGGTTAGCAAATGAGTCTCCAGAGGCTCGCGTTATCCAGGATCAGGGGTACGCTTCCTGGGAACCCAGCGTGTATGGGGTGTCCCCACAACATAGGCTTGAAGATCGTGGGGAGGGTTTTGGGCGAGAGAGCAGTGCTGGTGATACCTGCTGGGTGTTCGACAATAATATCGGGCTTCTGGCCTAGGGAGGGTTTCGACCTGCCTATCCTCCACGTACCCTTCGCATCAGCCCCTGCTGTGGCTGCGGGTCTCAGAGCGTCTCATGAGGCGTCTGGTGTTGATAGTATTGCTGTTGTATGGTCTGGTGATGGTGCTGCTGCTGATATAGGTTTTGCCACGCTGAGCGGTGCTGCAGTGAGGAATGACGATATACTTGTGATTGTGAGCGATAACGAGGCCTATATGAACACCGGGATCCAGGCTAGCGGGACGACGATGTGGAGGGCTCTGACTACTACAACACCTGTTATGGGGAAGACTGAGGAGAGGAAGGATCTAGCTCTCTTAATGCTTATGCACAGAGTCCCCTATGTAGCTACAGCATCTATAGCGTATCCAAATGATTTTGCAGCGAAGCTTGAGAAGGCGGCTAGTATTAGAGGTTTCAGGTTTATACACCTACACTCACCATGTCCCCCTGGCTGGAGGTTTGATTCGGATAAGACTGTCTATGTCGCTAAACTAGCGATCGAGACGGGAGCCTGGATCTTGTGGGAGTACAGTGGGGGTAAGCTATCGATAAGCCCTGTGAGCAAACCCTATGCCGATAAGGCTAAGAGAAAACCTCTAGCAGAATACCTAAAACTCCAGGGTAGATTTGCACACCTAAGAGAGGAGGATATAAAAGCGATAGAGGAGAAGATCGAGGCTAACTGGAGGCTCCTAAAAGAGCTAGAGAGAATATATAGCGGCTAGGATCCTCGTAAGCAATTCTTTTTTTAGAGATCCGATCCTTATAACCAGGTGGTGGGGAGCATTGGCTACACTACAATTTTTAAGCACTGCTGTGAATATGTTTTTACAGGGATCCGCCGAGGTGCTTCGGGATTAGGGTGTATGTAGAGACCTATGGATGCACCCTCAACCAGGCTGACTCGATGATCATGAGAGGCTATTTAGAGGAGGCTGGTTTAGGCTTTACAGATTCCCCCGAGGATGCCGATGTTATTGTTATAAACACCTGTGTTGTTAGGAAGGATTCTGAAGAGAGGATGATCAAGAGGATCTCTGAGATTGAGACTCTATACTCAGGGTCTAAAAAGATCATTGTGGCTGGCTGTATGGTATCCTCGATGCCCGCCACAGTTAAGAAGATCGCTCCCAGCGCCTCTCTGATCACCCCTAGTAGTGTTGATAGAATCGTTGATGCTGTTACTTCGAGGGAGAGGGTTGAGTATCTCGGGGGCTTTAGGGCTGTTAATAGGATCCCTCTCCCCAGGGTGAGGGGTGTTATAGCCCCTATACCTATCTCTGAGGGTTGTTTGAGTGACTGCTCCTTCTGTATAACGAAGATCTCGAGGGGTGGTGTTAGGAGCTATCCCCCGAGGGTTATAGTGGATACTGTGAGGGATCTTGTGTCTAGGGGTTATAAGGAGATAGAGCTTGCTTCACAGGATTCGGCTGTATATGGGTTTGATCTTGGGAAGAGATTCCTGCTACCAGATCTTTTGAGGGAGATAGAGGAGAGGGTTGAGGGTGACTATATGCTTAGGGTTGGTATGATGAACCCCCAGTGGTTATGGAAGATCTTTGACGATCTCGTGGAGGCTATGAAGAGCCCCAGGATCTATAAATTCCTCCACATACCAGTCCAGAGCGGTGATAACAGGGTTCTGAGGATCATGAAGAGAGGTTATAGTGTTGAGGAGTTTGAGGAGATGGTTGAGGAGGTGAGGAGAAAGATACCAGAGATCACAATAGCAACAGACATAATAGTGGGGCACCCGGGAGAAGATGAAGAGGCGTTCAAAAACACACTGGATCTGTTAGAAAGGGTTAGGTTCGACAGAGTCCACATAGCACAGTACAGCGTAAGACCCCTAACCGAAGCTGCAGCAATGCCCCAGGTCCCGGAACATATAAAGAAGAGAAGATCCACAGAGGTTCAGAAGGTGCAGGAGAAAATAGGATTAGAGATCCATAGGCAATATATAGGGAGCAGGGCAAGGGTCCTGGTAACAGAGAAAGGATTTAGAGAGGGAACGGTTATAGCGAGGACTATAAGCTATAGACAAGTAGTAATAAAAGGCGATATACCCCTGGGTAGCTCTATCGATGTAGATATAGAGGACGCCACCTTCTTTGACCTAAGAGCTAGGCTCGATAGCCGCTAGAGATAAGGATATCTATACTGATCTAGATGAATATAAGCGTATCACTCGCCCCTGGATTTGAGGTTCTCGTATAGTTTTATAAGTGAGTGCGTCCCCTTCTCCCCATATCCTATCCTTACTAGATCCTCGTAGAGCTTGTATGCTAGCTCTGTGGCTGGGAGTTTTGCGGATAGTTTTGATGCTGTTTTCAAAGCATATCCTAGATCTTTTTTGAGGTGGGCTGCTCTGAATCCTGGCTCTAGGTCTCCCTTCATTATCTTTGGCATGTAGTACTGGACTGTGAAGGAGTTTGCTGCACCGCTTGAGAGGATCTGGTAGAGCTTTTCCTCATCTATCCCGGCTTTTCTGGCTAGGGCCATGGCTTCAGCTAGGGCTACCATGTTTATTGCGACGACTATCTGGTTGAGTAGTTTCATAAGCTGTCCTGAGCCTACGTCGCCCACATATATTATCGTTCTACCCATGGCTCTCAATACTGGCTCGACCTTCTTGAAAACCTCATACTTACCCCCAACCATTATTGTTAATGTCCCCTCCCTTGCACCCTTATCTCCCCCTGTTACTGGTGCGTCTAGGAACTCGACCCCGTATTTGGATAGCCTCTCAGCGAAGCTTCTAGCATATTCTGGGGAGTTTGTACCCATGTCTATGAATATAAGCCCTGGTCTGGCTCCCTCAACAACTCCTTCTCTTCCAAAGAGGATCTCCTCGACGTCTGGTGCATCTGTAACCATTGCTATAACAACATCGCTTCTCTCAGCAACCTCTCTAGGGCTGTTTGCTATATAGGCTCCCAGGCTTCTTAGGGGTTCAGCTCTAGATCTAGTCCTATTATAGGCTGTTAACTGGTAGCCCGCTTTAAGGATATTCATTGCCATGGGGAGCCCCATTATCCCTAGCCCTATAAACCCAACCCTCATCGAAGCACCCACTATCTATATAGCTAGGATATATTTAGGAGTGCAAGTGACTAAGAATTGGGCGAAGGTGGCGGAGAGGCTTAAGGGCTATAGGTTTCTTAGATGTGGTTTGGGAGAGATAGCTGTTTCAGAGACTTTTAAATCGTTCCAGGGCGAGGGTCCTTCGGCTGGGAGGCCTGCTATTTTTCTAAGGCTTCAGGGGTGTAATCTCTCGTGTGCTTGGTGTGATACTATAGATATATGGGTTAAGGGGCATGTATATAGCTATGAGGATCTACTGGATCTCTGGGAGGGTAGGGGGTGGATAGATGATCTGCGTAATGATCACATGCTAGTTATAACCGGGGGAGAGCCTATGCTGAGGCAGAGAGAGATAGAGGGTCTCCTAAGGATCTTTGTTGAGAGATATAGATTCAAACCAAGGATAGAGGTTGAGACAAACGGAACCATACCTCCCTCACAAGAGATAGAGGGATATGTGGATCAGTTTAACGTGTCGCCAAAGCTGAGCAACTCGGGCATGCCGAGAGCCGTTAGGTTTAGGAGAGATGTTCTGAGAAGATTTGTGGAGACCGGGAAGGCTATCTTCAAATTCGTCGTGGTTGGGGAAGGGGATATTGAGGAGGTTATGGAGTATATAGACGCTATACCAATCCCTCCCGAGAGGGTCTATCTAATGCCGGAATCGAAGACAAGGGAGGAGTATGTGGATAGGCTGGGGATCGTTGAGGATCTGTGTAAAAAACATGGTTTCAAGCTATCGCCCCGCCTCCACCTCCTCTACGGCTGGAGATAAAAACCTGCCTGGTTTTTCTTCGAGGAAAAGATCTATGTGAGTGTTAGTAGGGATGATAGCTCCTCAACATCGCTTATAGCATCTATGCTCCATACCTTCTTAGCTATCTCTCTCACGCGATCCTCGTACCTAGCCCCGGCAAGTCTTAGGGCTTTGTTAAGAACCTCTTCTCTCGATAGCGGGTTCTTGTAATGCCCCTTGGGATATATAACTGTCTCCTCAAATGTCCTGCCATCCTTAGTCTTTATTCTGATCCTGTTGGGGACGGCTTCTGGGTATAGCTTGTCGAGCTCTTCGGAGACTTTTATCTTCATCCTCTTCATTAGCTTCCTGACATCCTCTCCAAGGATCTTCTCCTCTGAGAAGCTATCAACCCACATATACCCGTCGAGGAGTGTTCTAGCCACTATATATGGCAGGCTGTGATCTGCTGTCTCCCTAGTCTTTGGATCCCATTTCTCAGGATCTTTCACTATTATTCTATAGGATACCGTGAATGTCTCAACCTCTATCTCCTCTATCTCCTCGGGGGATACGAGGGGTCTTAGCTTTAAGCAGGCCTCAACAGCAGACATGGCGTGGTACTCCACGGGCCAGTTCTTAATAAGGGTTCTCAGTATATTCTCCGAACCCCTCCCACCAAACTCGAGGCTGAAGGGCTGTTTAGAGATAACATTGAAGAACCCATATTCCCCTTCGAATACTGGTGAGGGGCCTGTGACTCCTTCTGAGGCTAGAAGGGCTGCGAAAACCCCCTTCTTGGCTGAGTTAGCCGCTGTCATCCCCTTCCACATGCTGAGCTCTCCAGATCTTGTCTGTCTAAGCGATACAGACTCGTTGACAGCTAGATTCACAGCATGGTAGATCTTTTCAACAGGTAGACCCATAGCCTTGGAGGCTCCTGCAGCAGCACCTATAGCTATATAGGCTACATGATCAACACCAACGCCTCTGACAGAGAAGGCATCCCCAAGCCTTGTAGCAATCTCATAGGCGGCAACAATACCAAGGATCAGCTCCTTCCCCCCACCACCAAGATCCTCGAGAACAGCTGCAACAGCAGGGATCATATCGCTGGGATGCATAGCCTCCTTAGAGAGATAAGTATCGTTGAAATCGAGATACCTAACACCAACACCATTGGCAAAAGTAGCCATTTCAGGAGAGCTAGCAACACCTTCCCACCAAACACTAGAACCCCTAGATCTAGGTGCAACTCTCGAGGCAAGCCTCCTAGCAGCTCTATAGGGGAACGCGTCGAGAGCCCCGAGGGAGACCGCTATAGAATCGAGGATCCTCTTCTTAGCCTCCTCAACAGCCTCTCCAGAGAGATCCTTATAATCTATAGAACTAACATACTCAGCAATTCTCCACGCAAGATCTCTCGGCATGATAAAACCCCAAGAACTATTCGTTAATAGAAATAAAGCCTTTCAACAAAGCGAGAACCACACGCTATAGACGAGCTACCAGCTCATGTGATTCGATAAAATAGACGTGTTTCTAGAATATGCTAGGCTGTTTAAGGACGGTCGTGATCTAAAATAGACCTGAATCGCTATATTATGTGGGTGGTAGGATGAGCCGGCCTGTCGGGTTTTTCCTTGCCCTCAGGCCCTGGAGTTTCCCTATGACTATAGCTGCTATAACTGCTGGTTCTCTCTATGCCTATGGTGTTACGGGGTCTTTTAATATAGCTATATATCTATTAACGCTGGCAGGTGCTGTGGCTCTCCATGCTTTTGTAAATATAACTAATGATTATTTCGATACCCTCTATGGTGTTGATAGGCCTGGTGCTCCTACTACTAGGTATAGGCCCCACCCTATTGTGAGTGGTCTTCTAACCCCTTCCCAGACCCTCATAGCCTCTGCTGTGATCTTTGTAATAGCTCTTTCTAGCGGCATTGCGCTCACTCTGATCGATAGGTGGCTCTCTATACCTCTGGGGCTTTTGGGGGCTTTGGTGGCTCTTGAGTATACTGCTCCTCCTGCTAGGTTTAAGTATAGGGGGTTGGGGGAGCTGGGGGTTTTCGCTATGTGGGGGCCTTTGATGCATCTCGGGGCTTTCTATACCCAGACAGGGCTCATAGATCTAAGACCCGTAGCTATATCGATACCTATAGGCTCTCTAGTAGTATCGGTGCTTGTTATAGACTCTATAAGGGATTACGAGTTCGATAGATCCTCTGGGATAAGGACATTAACAGTTATCATTGGTAAGGAGAAGGCCTTCAAACTATATATAGCATTGATAGCCCTCGCATACATAGCACCACCAGCACTAGCATTAGCAGGAGTGGCAAGACCATGGATACTTGCAGCACTAGTAACACTCCCAAGAGCCCTCCAGCTGATCAGGTGGTTCTCAAAAGAAGTCCCAGATACTGCTGCGCCCTTCACAGCACAGCTAACAATAATCTATGGTATCATATACTCGGTATCACTAGCTATATAACTAGCTATATAGAAACCCAATCCAGATGCTCAGATCTAAGAAGATCTGCGAGAAGCTAGTATAGGCTATTTTTTATATTACGTGGGGGGAAGGTTTGGTTATCCTAACTAAGATCTAATTGTAATATCACTGTATCCAAGAGAAGCACTATGAGCTAAATATGTTAATAATCCTTACACACCCAAGATATGGTGTCTCCATGAAGGTCTACTTGGAGGAGTTCTTTGTAAGAACTAGTAAGAGGTTTCAGGTGGTTAAGATCACTGAGAGGGTTGAGAAAGCAGTCTCGAAAAGCGGTGTGAGTGAGGGTATATGTGCTGTGTTCACACCACACGCTACAGCAGCACTTATAGTTAACGAGTACGAGCCTAGAATAGCTGAGGACTATATAAAATGGGTCGAAGAGGTCTTCAAACCAGGTGGTGGGTGGAGGCACGATGAGATCGATTCCAACGCCCACGCCCACATAGCTTCGAGCATGATAGGATCCGGGAGATTCATACCAGTGAGCAGAGGTTCTCTAGTGAGGGGGACGTGGCAGGAAATCATGCTGCTTGAGCTAGACGGGCCGAGGGAGAGGAGGGTTGTTGTACAAGTGTTAGGGGTCTAGATGGATCTTACCATAGGGATCTTTCCCCTCACGATATAGGTGGAGAATAGCATCGCTGGGGGCGCTGTAAAAGACCTAGGATAAGCTATAAGTCTGTGATGAGATCTCCTTGATAACGAGACAGTATAGTTGATGTAAAGGTGTAGGGGTGAGAGTGCCTCATGTGTGGAGAGGCTGGTCTTAGTGTTTTATTTACTAATATGGGGCGAGATCCATGTATATTTTAAGAGGATCTCTCTGGGTTTGGCTCAGCGTCTTCCTTCAAAGGGGTTGCGCCCTCGTAGTCCCGTATCTTGCTATTACACCCAAAGATCCTTTTAATATCCTTAGGATCTTCACTAATCTTATGCGGATCCCATTGTTCGAGACCCTTAATACTGTTCGATCTAGCATTTCTGGCTATCCGTTTCAAGCAGAGGTCTTGGTGTGCTAGAGTCGAGAAGGCAAAGCCTTCCGGATATCCGGAGGTATTAGTGCCATGTACACGTCCTGATCAGGTTTTTAATGGTATTTTCATCCAGTTCTCTTATTATTAGCTTGAGCATGATTAATGCTGAGGCGCATGATTCGCGGATCCTCTGATCCCCTATAACTACAGATCTGCCGATCATCCTGCCCACCTCCATCTCTAGAAGGTCTTTAAGCAAGGCTTTGTTAGCTCTATATATAGATCCTGTGAGGGAGATCGGTATTTCGGGGCATTCAAGCTTCTTAAGGATCGTGGTTATCGAAAGAGCAACTTCTCTAACCTCCTCGCCTATGATCTCTACTGCCACAGGATCTCCTTCCATGTATGCCTTGAACACGTAGGGTGCGAAGGAGGCTATCAAACCCTTAGGATCTTCTGAGGAATAGATTTTAGACACAAGCTGGTGAGCGTCTGAGACATTATAGTGCTGGAAGGAATATGTTGTTAATACTGTCTTGCCGATCCTTCCATCAAGAGATTTAACAACCATTGAGAGAGCCCTGGCCCCTATACTGTAGGCTCCCCCGCGATCATCGATCAGATGGCCCCAACCCCCAACCCTCCAGCTCCTCCCACCACATACTCCGTAGAAGTTACTCCCGGTTCCCAGGATTCCTATAACACCGTCTCCCAGCAGGTGTGCTGAGGCATGTGCCGCTCTAATATCCTCAAAAACCTCAACCCTTGTCTCTGGATCAAGCATTTTGGCGAGCTCTCTCTTTATATGCTCATCCCACAAACCCTCCAGATACCCCGCCATCCCAATGCCTACACACACGATCCTTTCTCTAGGGATCTTCTCAAGAGTCCTGGCTAGTGCTTTTGAGAGGTTTTTCAGAGACCTCTCCAGGCCTATTGAGGCGGGGTTTCCAGGCCTATCGTGTCTGAAGATCTCTATCAATATTCCATCTGGATTTACTACTGCTATCTCGATCTTGCTTGCCCCAGAGTCTATTCCCAGCACAATGTCCTTCAAGCCGTCTCCCCGCGATAGATCATGTTTCTCAGATCCTCTAAAGAGATCTCTTTGAGTGTTTCATAACCCGTGCACTTACCCTCAAGCCATTCTTCTAAATACTTAGATGTATAGTGATCATCCCTTGGACGGGGATACATGTTATAGATCCTATCGATCTCCTCAACCCATCCTGACGAAAGACCTTCTTCAAGATCTAGAACTCTTACCTCCTCAACAAATCCAGACCTCATCAGCACCTCGAGAATCTCTGCAATGCAACCCTTAAAATCATGATCTGCGTCGAAGATGGCTTTATTAGCATCGGTGATCTGTGTGTTGAGTATCATGGGCTCGATCGGATCGGTATGGAGTCCTTCTTACTCTTGATATTATTCACAAACCTGAAGATCTCCACGGATCTCCCGGTTCAGAAGACCCAGTGTTCCAGCAGCCCCACAACGATCTCGAGCTCTACATCTCTCCCTGAGCTATCTCTAAAGCGGAATGCTGTTAAGAGATCGATTATAATGTTATCATCATTACCAGTGTATAGAGCCACATCCTGCCTCCCGCATCAGCGATAGCCCTTGCAACCTCGATGGTGTGGTATCTGTTAAATGGTGCTGTCTTTATAGCCGCGAGGTTCTCGATCTCCTCAGCAAACTCCAGAACCTATATCTTGGTATGCCTCCTACAGCGGGTTGGAGATAGAATCCAGATATCGGGATCTCCTTCGCAACGGTTTTCGCATGCTCTAGGATCATGTCTTCAGAGTATCCCTTAGGCATGTGAAAGCTTAAAAGCCCTGCGTGATAGCCTAGATCCCATACTGTTCTAGCCTCCCTCACGGCCTGTGCTGTGCTTCCCACAATCCCGCCAAAGATCTCTAATAAGGGGTTAAACTCCTCGGTCTATGTGGTGTGGTGCGTTAGTTGCTTTTCGGTTTTTTCCTTGCATATATTATAAGTGCTATTATTGATGTTATTATGAGTGCTGATATAGATGCATAGTCCAGTGGGTGGGGGTATGCAGTGTTCCTGAGTATGAAGAGAACTATATATGTTATGAATCCTGTTAGTGTGAGCAGCGACACCTCTTTTCCCGAGGGTTTTTCGAAGAGCGTTAGCATGATGATCGGTACGAGGTATAGCAGTGCTGCTGAGCTGGCTACAGCAAGGATCACGACTGGTGCTACTGTGTAGTATGAGAAGATGCCTAGCGCAAGTATAATGCCTAGGACTGAGTATCTCCCCACCCTAACGCTCGCCCTACCAAGGATATCGACACTTATCACGGATGACAGTGTGAGTAATATCGAGTCTAAAGTGGATAACGCTGCAACCCACACGGCCAGGGCTAGGGCTAGAGCCATCCATTCGGGTAGGATGTTGACCATGAGGTAGGGGGTTATCTGGTTCGGATCCCGTAGATCTATTCTTACGATTCCTGAGGCTCCTAACCCTGCTACTACCATGAGGAGTGTGAGGGTAAACCCGGCTATGAGGAACATGAGGATTCCTCTAGATAGTTCAGATCTATCCCTAGCCATATAGATTCTCTGGAGAACCTGGGGGTTTGTTATCGAGAAGAAGATCCATGGGAGTGTTAGTGATACAAACCTCTCCAAGCTCCAATAACCAAAGCCTCCTGGGAGTGTGTGGAGCTGTGGCTGTGACGATGCTAGCCCTGGGGCTAGGTATGCTGCGAAGAGGAGCGCTATGGTGAGGAAGAATGATCCCTGGAGTATATCTGTATACATAACCCCCCTCAAACCACCATAAAATACGTATATAAATACAGTCGTAAGGGTTGCGAGGATCGCTACCTCCCTTGGAAGCCCTAGGAAGCTTAGTACCACAGCAGGCCCTATGATCTGGACGCTCATATATGGTATCATAAAGCCTAGATATGTTAGCGAGACAATATATCTAGCAGCCCTCGAGCCGTTCTCGGCATAGATAATCTGTGTGGGGGTTATTAGCTTCAGTGATCTCGCCTTCTCAAGGATCCTTGGTGCGAGGAGGCTTAGAAGCGCTGCAGTTCCCATTAGATATATAAGCTCGAAGCCAAGGGTTCCTACACCATAGAGGTATGTGAACCCCACCAGCCCGACGAACATGAACGCGCTATATGTTGTTGCAAAGTATGTGAAGAAAAAGTGGATCTTACTAAGAGTCCTACCACCTAAATAATACTCCTCAACAGACCTCAGAGCACCCCTCCTCCTCGCAACCACACCCAACAACATACTTGCAAGCATGAATACTGAGAAGAGGGCTATGAGCGGGAAGTAGAGCTCCCCACTGCTCATGGGGATCACCTCCTAAGTGCTAGATAGGCCAGCAGTATGGAGATAATTGCTGCAAGGGACCAGAAAGTGAATAAAACATAGGGTGGTGGCGAGCTTAGAAGCGTGTAGGGTATTATGAAGGATGCTAGTATCAGTGCTGCAAATAATATAGCATAGACCCCTTTATCGGAAACCTTGGAGCGTCTAAACACGATAATCTCCGAACATATGTTCGTTTTACAGCCTTATAAATAAAGACTTAATCTCTAAAGAATAAAAGCCATGTTATGCGAGACCAGGAAAACCCATTGAATCCCTCTCAATCCTATAGTAGATCTTCGCTATACGTATTTATTCTCTGAATTGTAGGTATATAGCCTGGTTTGGATTGATTTAAAAATACTGCTATGCATGGATATTAGGAGCCTGTTCTTATTCATCCCGGTGGGATTCTGGTTTCCTTCAACCTACGGGATGTTTATAGGGCTAGGAGTGTGATTAGCAAGTATGTGGTTAGAACACCGCTGAGGTATTCGAGAAGGCTTTCAAGGCTCTTTGGCTTTGATGTTTATCTAAAGCTTGAGAACACACAGATCATGAGATCGTTTAAGGTGAGGGGAGGGATTCACTATATGAGTGTAATGGGCGATGAGGCTATTAAGAGAGGCGTTATCACAGCGTCTATGGGCAATCATGCCCAGTCCGTTGCCTATGCATCGCTGGTCTTTGGGGCTAGATCCACTATAGTCATGCCCCACGGTGTTTCGAGGGTGAAGGTAGAGGCTCTCAGGGATCTCGGGGCTGAGGTGATCTTCCATGGCAAGATCTTTGAAGAGGCTAGAGAGTATGCTGAAAAGCTAGCCATGGATAGGGGTATGCTGTATATCCATCCAGTTAACGAGATCCTACTCTACCCAGGAGTTGCTACAATGCATCTCGAAAACATAGAGGATCTCCCCGACGTTGACGTTGTAATAAACCCAATAGGAGGAGGCTCGGGCGCTAGCGGTGCTGTGGTTGTTGCCAAGAGCGTTGATCCCAGGATAAAGGTGATAGGCGTCCAGGCCGAGGGTGCTCAGAGCTTCTACCAGTCATGGTTGCAGAAGAGGCTAGTGAGCACTGGAAAAGCCGACACAATAGCAGAAGGTATAGCTACCTCAAAAGCATATGAGCTGCCGTTCACAATACTGAGGGATAGGATAGACAATATAGTGCTTGTGAATGATAACGAGATCATAAGGGCCGTAAAGATCCTGGCGGAGGTCGAGGGCGTGATCGCTGAGCCAGCAGGGGCGGCAGCACTTGCAGCCGCAGTAAAGCTAGGATCTAATTTAGCTAACAAGAAAGTAATAGTCATGGTCACGGGAGGAAATATAGATCCCGAAGCCCTGGTTAGATATATACAGGCCTAGAGATCCTAGCTTTAATAATTCATAGACCGATCTAGAAGCATTACCAACAAACAGAGCATCATGGATATATTACATTAAAAATCATAATATAGGAGGATTGCAGCCTAGTATTATGTGTGGCTTTCGCCTTGTCTTCTGCTTTTGGCAAACATCTCTATAATCTCATCGACGGTCATTATTTTTGCGTTATAGATGTTCTCGAGGTATTTCAATCCCTGCTCGTGATCCTCTTGTGAGAAGGATTCTACACCATCTTTTGCCACGACTATCTTGTAGCCTCTGAAGAACGCATCTGCAGCTGTATGCCTTACACAGATGTTTGTGTGTAAACCGCCTAGAATGACTGTTTTTACTCCTTCGCCATTGTAGAGGCTTTTCAAAAGTGAATCCATGCCTGTCTCGTGGAAGCAGCTGTAAACCCTCTTCTCCACGATGAGATCCTTATCTGTTGGTTTAAGCTCTGGGATAACCTCAGCGCCTTTAGTGCCTTTTATTGCGTGTTCTCCCCAGCGGTTAACAACTTCGAAATCGAATGGATAGTGGGCATCACCGCAATAGATCACAGGAACACCATATGTGCGGGCTGCCTCGATGAGCTTTTTAAGGTTGGGGATTATCCGTTGTGCCCTCTCGCATTTCAGGGCTCCTGTAACGAAGTCGTTGAGCATGTCGATCACTATTACGCTCATTCTTTCCGATGTATTCTGGGAGGTCAAGGGTTTCTCCCATAACGAACATGTGTTCGCCACTTATAAATTTACTTGTCATGTATTATCAGCCATAGAAACAGGTTCGTTTGCCATGCTTAATAAATAATGGGTTAGGAATAAGGATCCTCTGCAAATCCTGCTGCTCAACGCTAAAAGCATGTTTGCATGTAAAGATCCGACTGGGGGATCCCATATAACCACTATAGATCCACTATGAGGCTCCCTGGCTCACATCTATACCAGCAGAGCTTCTCGGCTAGTAAGGCTGTTTTGCCTATAACTATTAGTGAGGGGTTTTTAAAATCATGCCTAGCCATGTTTTCTGGTAGTTTTTCCAGCGATGTTACTAGGGTTCTCTGCTCTTCTGTTGTTCCCTTCTCTATGACTGCTACTGGTGTGTTTGGATCTATTCCGCTGGCTAGCAGCTCCCTCACTATCTCTCCTGCTCTCGCCACGCCCATGAGGATCACTAGTGTGTCGACAACCCTGGCTATTGCTGCTAGGTCTATGCTTCTCTCCTTACCCTCAGCCTCTCTCCCTGGGAGTATGGCTACTGATGATGAGATCCTTCTATGGGTTATTGGTATGCCTGCGTAGGCTGGCACAGCATAGATCGATGATACCCCTGGCACTACTTCGTAGCACACACCGCTCTCTCTGAGGATCTCCATCTCCTCACCGCCTCTTCCAAAGACTATTGGGTCTCCTCCCTTGAGCCTCACAACGATCTCTCCCTTCATGGCTCTCTTCACCATGATCCTGTTGATCTCTTCCTGCGTATACTCATGCCTCCCAGGCTCTTTACCAACATGGATTATCTCGCACCCAGGCTTGGCATAGCTGAGGAGCTCTTTGGGTACAAGTCTGTCAACAAGGATCACGTCGGCTATCGATATAGCCCTTAACCCCTTGAGGGTTATTAGCCCCGGATCTCCTGGCCCAGCCCCAACCAAGTATACTATACCACTAGATCTGCACCCTCGATTCCCGCTCAAACTCTATTCTTCCTCCAACCCCCCGCTAGTCTTTCTAGACCATTCTTCAACAAGCTCTAAGCCTCCTTCCCTCTCAAACCTCTTGAAGATCTTGTTAACGATCTCGTCCACACCGAGTCCTTGGTACCTCTCCTCAAAATAGATCCTAGATATATAGTCCGGCGATACAAGCGAGACTATAACCGTGATCCCGTTATCGCCAGCCTCTGCGGTAACCCCTACTGGCGCTCTACACCCAGCTTTAAGGGCGCTTATAAAGCCCCTCTCTATAGAGGTCTCGATCCTCGAGATAGGATCATCGATCATGGAGGCAATCTTGACAGCCTCTGACCCCTTCCTAGCAACAACTGCTAGAGCCCCCTGCCCAGCCTGGGGTGTGATTATATATGGGCTTACAGGCTCGTAGTCATTATGGCCTATCCTCTGAAGCCCAGCCTCTGCCAGCACTACCGCGTCCACCTCAACCCCGATCTTCCTTATCCTCGTATCTATATTCCCCCTAATCGCTTTGACGCTAAGATCCCTCCTATGGTATAGTATATGTGATGCTCTTCTAAGACTCCCAGTACCTATGATAGCCCCGCTATGTATAGCTTCTAGAGAGCCACGGCTTTTGGGGATTATCGCATCCCTTCTAGATCTTCTTCTAGGTATTGCGGCTATGTCAAGGTCTTCTGGTGTTTTTGTTGGATAGTCCTTGAGGGAGTGGATGGCAAGATCTATTGAGCCTTTCATAAGCTCGAGATCGATCTCCTTGGTGAAGATACCTGGCGATCCTATATCCCTTATGCTGCTCCTCATAACATCCCCCTTGGTTTTTATTCTCACTATTTCGAACTCGATCTCTGGGAAGATCTTTTTAATCTCCTCGATAACCTCTAGGGTTTGCTTAACCGCCAGTAAGCTACCCCTGGTTCCGACCCTTAGTTTCAAGAGATCCTCCCCAGAGCCTCTCTAATAGCCTCGATGGTGATCGAGAGATCCTCGTCTGTATGTGCGTATGAGGGGAACCAGGCTTCGAGCTGGGATGGTGGTATGAAAACACCTCTCTTCATTAACTCTAGGTGGAACTCGCTGTAGAGCTTTGTATTGCTTTTCACAGCATTGCTGTAGTTCCTCACAGGCCCTCTCGCCATGAAGATCTGGAGCATTCCTTCGAACCTGTTAACATGGGCATTAATCCCTCTCCCGCTGATCACTCTCTCGGCTTCTTCCTCGATCTCGGAAGCTATCTTCCTAAGCCTACTATAGATCTTACCACCCTCCCTCTCCACAGCATCGAGGGTTGCTATAGCAGCAGCGACAGAGACAGGGTTTCCGCTATATGTTCCAGCCTGGTATACAGGGCCTGATGGTGCTATAAGCTCCATGATCCTTTTTCCACCTGCGTATGCTGCTATGGGGAGTCCTGAGCCTAGGGCTTTTCCTATTGTTATTAGATCTGCTTTTATCCCGAAATACTCCTGGGCTCCTCCGGGTGCTATTCTAAAGCCCGTTACGATCTCGTCGAAGATTAATAGGCATCCGTAGGTGTTGCACAGCTCTCTAGCTGTTTTGAGGAACTCTGTATCTGGTGGTACGAGCCCCATGTTGGCTGCGACTGGCTCGAGTATTATTGCTGCTACTGTGTCGCCATGGATCCTCATTACTTTTTCAAGCCCCTCGGGATCGTTGTACTCTGTGACAAGGGTTTTTGCAGCTGCGTCTCTTAAAACACCTTTGTGGGAGGGTATCCCAGCAGCACCTGATCCTGGTGATACTAATACGTAGTCGTGGGATCCGTGGAAGCAGCCTCTGAATTTAACTATATATTCCCTCTCGGTATAGCCTCTTGCAAGCCTTATAGCACTCATAGTAGCCTCTGTACCTGTGTTGACAAGCCTGACCATCTCTATATTTGGGATCATCTTGATCAGTTTTTCAGCAAGGATCACCTCGGCTTCTGTGGGCATTCCGTAAAGAACACCGTTCCAGAGGATCTCGGAGATCCTTTTGACAAGCCATTCAGGCGAATGCCCAAAGAGGTTTGCCCCATAGCCCATCACATAGTCTATATAGCTGTTCCCATCAACGTCATATACCCTCGATCCCCTCGCTCTCGCTATGAATACCGGGTATGGTTTGAAAGCCCTTACCGGGCTGTTAACACCTCCCGGTATGAGTCTCAATGCCTTGTCATAAAGCTCCCTGCTCCTTCCTGTCCCAAGCATTTCTACCATTGAATCATCTCCCCAGAAGCTCTGGGATCTTGTATGCGTAGTATGTTATTATTATATCAGCCCCAGCCCTCTTAATAGCTGTGAGGGCTTCGAGGACTGCTTGGTTCTCCGATATATAGCCGCTCATAGCTGCGGCCTTGATCATTAGATACTCACCGCTAACGCTATATACGGCTAGGGGGATCTCTGGGAAGTTATCCTTTATAAGCCTTACTATGTCTAGATACCAGAGCCCTGGCTTAACCATAACTATATCAGCACCCTCCGCTATATCCATCTCAACCTCTTTCAAGGCTTCCCAGGAGTTCCTTGGATCCATTTGATAGCCTCTCCTATCACCGAACTGGGGTTTTGATGAGGCTGCTAGTCTGAATGGTCCATATAATGATGATGCGTATTTGGCTGAGTATGACATTATAGCTATGTCGCTGAACCCCTCGGAGTCTAGGGCTTCTCTTATAGCGCCTACCTGCCCGTCCATCATTGCTGATGGTGCTACTATATCTGCACCTGCTTCTGCATGGCTTACAGCGATCCTCGAGAGGATCTTTATGCTCTCATCGTTATCAACAACATATCCAGAGCCTTTCTTAACAATTATTCCGCAGTGGCCGTGATCTGTGTAGGAGCATACACATACATCTGTAGCTATGAGCACATCATCGCCATACTCCCTCCTGATATTCCTAAGCGCTCTCTGCACAGGGCCCTCGCTATTATAGGCCCTCTTAGCCATGGGATCTTTCTCTGAGGGGACGCCGAAGACCAGGATATTCTTGATCCCGGCTTCTAGGAGTTCTCCAACGAATTTCACAACACCTTCTACAGAGTATCTATACTGATCCGGCATGGACTCGATAGCCACTCTATCCCCGCTAATCTCTTCATCGACAAACACAGGCTGTACTAGAGCCTCTATAGAGAGCCTTGACTGGGATACAAGATCCCTGATACCCTGTGTCCTCCTAAGCCTCCTAGGCCTTATGACGGGATATCTATAGATCCCCATGAGAAGCCCGGTAGTGGGAGCTCTCGGCGGATTAAAAGGTTCTCTTAACCATAAATAGCTACTCATGGGTACTGGGTTGCTAGCATCCTTACCGTTAAAGTCAGGCTTTGTTTCTAGTATTCAGGTTTAATAGATCGCTGTCTAAGTATTTCCCCAAGATCTCAATATAGCTTGTAAGTATATTTCATATCCTCTTCGTTTAATACGTTGCATGTCTTTTTCCTCGCACCTGATACATGTGTTTATGTGCCTTAGCCCTGTTTAGGGAGATAGGATCTAGCTGTTTAAGGTTTAGGCTAGCGACTCTAGAGATCTGAAAGAACGTTTAAAGGCACTATTGATATGGTGTTTCTGCTTTCTATCTTCTTTTTTGCCAATCATCCAGTCATTCTTACTAAGCCTTCGTCTAGGAACTCCTGCGCTTCTTCCATATGCTCCGGGTATTACAGATCTTGAGCTTATGCATTATAAGACCTATAGGATCTGGCAGGAGGAGTGATATGATCATTATAAACCTTCATGATATCTGAAATGGTTTGTGAAGGCGTAAGCTATAAAAAGGCTAGAAGAAATAGATATGGGATGATTTTCATGAGCAAGGCGATTGTTTTGATAAACACGGATGTAGGTGCCGAGGAGGAGGTATTTAACCAGCTATCAAAAATACCCAACGTTACCGAGGTCTATATAGTGTATGGTGTATACGATGTTGTTGCCATGGTTTCTGCAAAGTCTCAGGATGAGTTGAGGGAGATCATTGTTAGGCATATAAGGAGAATGCCTAAGGTTAGATCTACGACGACCATGATGGTTGTTGAGGAGTCTAAGAAGGGGTAGTGCTCCGCCTTATCCACTAACTATAATCTAGAATCTTTTCTCTCTAAACATAGTGTTCTTTGGTGCTATATGGTTAGCATAGCGAGTGTTCCTCAAAGATCTTTGCGATCTTCATGCCAGCCCTGCTTTTACATATACCCCTTATAACCTCCTCGATGGGCGAGTCACCATCGAATATGGCTTTGAAAAACACCCCTGTCCTCCCCAGCTTATCCCTTCTAGTTAGAACCCTCACTCTCTCTGCGACTGTTTCTACAGAGATCCCCAGGATCCTGGCTACCTCTGCTTCATGCCCGATCACGTCTCTCTCTATATGGCCTCTCTCTGTTGGTATTATGAGTCTCAGTCTCTTATTAACCCCAGGGACTCTCTGGCCGAGCAGCAGTTGATCCAGGCTGGCCATTCCGCCGAATTTGTAGAACTCATACTCCGTTGTTGAGGGTTTCCAGAGGTGTTTTGAGACAGAGATCCTGCCCTCTATATCGAGGTATAGATAGAGCACGGGGGTTCTTGTGGGTGTTGCCATAATGATCTCTCCTCTATAGATCCTCCACTTTCTCTCTATGCATAGTCTGAGGATATTTGTGGGGATATCATGTATGATCGCTATATCAACATCGCTTTCTTTATCGACATCGCCCCTAGCTATAGAGCCGTATGCATAGCCCTCTATACCGCATTCCTTAAGACCCTCGAGGATCTCTATAGCGATTCTCCTAAGCCTATCAAGGATCCTGAGTCTCTCCTCGTCGTAAATCACCTCAGCAGTCTTTCCCCTAAGATCCACTTTGTCTCTCAATTCCCTATAAATATGGTTATTATGGGGATAAAAACTAGGCGTTACCCAGGATCCTTTTCACGAGATCCTCGGCTTCTGAGAGGTTATACTCCCTCGCCAGGCCGATCCTGCTGGCCTCGGCAGATCCCTCAGCATGGATCATGAGGCCGAGTGCGTAGCCGGCAAGACTGCTCCCCGCAAGCTCCTTAGCGATCTTAAGTACAGCTATCCTTTCCTTCCCATCTACGGCTCCTGCTAGGTATTTGGCTATGAGGTCGCCGAGCTCTCCCTTGAGATCTTCTTCCGATGGGAGTGTTGAGACTATCCCTCCAACAATGTCTACAAGGGCTTCGAGGACTTTTGAGAAGTTTGTGTTGGAGTATAGCTTGGCTATGTTGGTATATAGGGGGTTGGGGATCGCTATACCCTCGTCTATGACAGGGTTTACTGCTGATGCTATAGCCCCCATCCTCATTATCTCCTTCCATAGAATGATCTCGATGATCCTGCTCCTTATATGTGGGGCTTCAAACACACCGTTAGCCTTAGCTGCGAGGCTTGCAGCGCCTAGGTAGAGGTTAGCCATAGCAGATCTATATGACACAGCTGTGAATCTATGGTATGTTGCGAAGAGGTTTGCCAGAAGCCCGGCGTATTCATGCTCCCTGAACATGAACACCCTATCCCACGGGACAAAGACGTTATCGAATATGGTTAGGGTTTCCAGCTCATAGTCCTTTCTACTTAGGACAGCACTGCTATTACCCTCAACCTCGTCTATGGGTCTTACAACCATCCTCAGACCCTTGGTGTTTGCTGGGATGGCGAATGCAACGGCATAGTCTGAATCCTTCGGCGTCATAGCCCTCGTGGGGATCACTATAATCTCGTCTGAGACGGCTGCTTGGGTTGTGTGGGCTTTGGCGCCTCTAACGATGATTCCATCGCTCCTAACATCAACAACCCTTACATATAGATCTGGGTCTCTCTGCTCGTGGGGTCTTTTAGACCTATCACCCTTAACGTCTGTCTGTGCCACTGCTATTGATAGATCGTTCTTGACTATATATTTATAGTAGTTGATAACCCTCTCGTAATAGTTAGTCCTATACTTAGCATCGATCTTCCTCGATGCTATCATTAGCGCGAAGAGCGCGTCAGACCCTATAGCCTGCCCTATATTGAAGATCCCGTTGCACTCATAGGTATGCCTATAGATCATTCTATGCCTCTCAAGAAGATCCTCAGAACCTCTGGGGATTTTATAGTACTTACTTATACTCCCAAGCTCGCTATCGTGGTAAAGCCTATCACCCATTGCGTAGAGCTTTGACAAATGCCTAGCAGCTATGCTTAGCACAGGATGGCTGGCTATCGAGGTAACCCTAACTCCTCTATACCAGACCTCCCTTCCATCCTCCAACGATGATATATACTCATCCGGGGTTCTAGCCATAGAGATCCCCGGGGGAGTTATTAATGGGGATATTATAAATAAACAACGGCTCGTGGGTATTTCTTTAATAGCTATCTCTTCATAGTTATAGGAGAGCTTTATCTCGATTAGCCTGGTATTTAATATTAATGTCGTGTCAGATATGCTTGGATCTCAGATATTGTTAAGCCAAATATGATGTGACAAGGTTTGTTGAAAAACCAACATAGCCGCTATAATGTGGAGTGTGTCTAGGCTTATACGAATAGGTGTTTTTTGATTATGTCGAGCTCTCCTTCGGCTTTCTCCTTCTCGCCGAAATAGACGATCCTCCCGCTGCTCATCACAGAGATCTTTGTCGCTATCCCCATAATGTGCTGGAGTTTTGTTCCAGACTCTATGAGGATTATCGTCATACCCCTCTTCTTTAGTGTGTCGAGCATGCTGTGGATCCTTTTAACCATAAGCGGCATGACACCTTCTGTTGGCTCGTCTAGGAGGAGGATCTCTGATCCTGTGAGCAGCGACCTGAGAATAGATACTATCTTGCGCTCGCCCCCGCTTAGGAGATCTGCTCTTCTGTTCAGCAGCCCCTTGATCTCTGGGTAGATATCCTCTAGGGGTTCTGTGGAGAAGTTCTTTTTACCAGCCGCTAGTCTTAGATTATCCATGACGCTCATTCCCGGGAATAGGCCTGCGTCGTCGGGTACATAGAATATGCCTCTCTTAGCTATCTCGTGGGGCTTGAGCCTCGATATATCCTCGTCTCTGAATAGGATCTCGCCTCTTCTGGTCACCTCTATACCCATGATTGATTTTAGCAGTGTTGTCTTGCCAACACCGTTTCTACCTAGCACTGCTACTATGTCGCCGCGATCCACTGGTAGGCTTACCTTGTGGAGTACATGGGCTCTGCCGTAGAACGCGTCTAGGCTTCTTATAGTTAGGAGGCTACTCGCCAAGGTAGATCTCCCTCACACGCTTATCTTCAGCAATATCGTTGGGGCTTCCTTCTGCAAGAACCTCGCCTCTGTTCATTACAATTATCCTCTTGGATATATTAAACACCACGTCCATGTCGTGCTCGACAAGAACGATCGGTATTTCGGAGCCCAGGCTCTTTATAACCGAGATCACCTCCTCCTTCTCATTAATATTAAGGCCTGCTGTTGGCTCGTCTAGGAATAATAGCTTGGGTTTTGTTGCAAGGGCTACGGCTATCTCAACAACCCTCTGGATGCCGTGGGGTAGTTTGTAGACCTCTAGATCTCTGTATTTTTCTAGATACAGCTTGCTCAAGATACTATCGACATCGGGGTTTGAGTTCTTACCCCTCGAGAGCGAGGCTATCAATACATTCTGATAGACAGTCAGCGATGTGAATAGGTTTATTAACTGGAATGTTCTCGCTATCCCTAGCTTCACGATCTTGTGGGGGCTCATGCCGGTTATATCTATGCCCATGAAGAGCACTTTACCCTTATCGGGTTTAAGCCTCCCGGTAATGACATTTATAAGTGTTGTCTTGCCAGCACCGTTGGGGCCTATTATAGATGTTATTCCGTCGCTGAAGATCGATAGGTTCACGCCGTTTAATGCTGCGAAGTCGCCGAACTTCTTAACTACACCCTCAACCCTGAGGATCTCCCTGCCCTCCATATCCTTTCAACCACCTCCGCGATACCTCCCCTAGATCCGAGAATAAGGCTTGCGAGGATCAATCCTAGCATGAGTTGCCATATATCGGCTATTCTTGCTACAAGTGTGGTTATAACTATAAAGATCAGGGATCCCAGGATGGGTCCTGCAAAGAACTTAGAACCCCCTATTAGTGTTGCTACAAGGGGCTCTGCACTTGTTGTCCAGTAAGCAAGGTCAGGGGTTATAACTCCCATCAATAGTGCGTAGAGCGCTCCAGCAGCTCCTGCCACACTTCCCGAGATTATGAATGCAATCATCCTGAGCCTGTATACCGAGTGGCCTGTATATGGCATGAAGTCCTCGTTAACCCCTAGTCCTCTTATAAGGAGACCATATCTGGATCTATGGAACAGGTATAGCAGGATCAGTATTAATGCGAAGGCTCCGTATATGAAGTAATACCTAGCAACAGGATCCATGATGTTTACTATGAAGCCGCTTCTAGGTATGCCTGCTATCCCGTCACTCCCACCTGTAACGCTCCTCCATTTTATGAGGAGTGCGTAGAGGAGCATTCCAAAGGCTAGTGTGAGCATTGCGAAGTAGATCTTGCTATGCCTCAGTGTTAAGGCGCCAACGGCGAGGGCTAGGATTGCGGATGTTGCTAAAGCCACTAGAACGCCTATAAAGGGGTCTCTGATGACGTTTATCGTGAAGAGGGCTAGGCTATAGGCGCCGGCAGCATAGAATAAAGCATGTCCAAAGCTTAGGAGGCCTGCGTATCCGAAGAGTATGTTGTACGAGAGCGAGAATATAGATAATATCATGAAGAGTGATGATAGGTAGAGGTAAAATGGATCCCTGGTTAGGGGGATTATGAGTAGTGATATGAGTAATAGGATGATTATATATACCAACGGATCTCTGGGCATCATCTTCACAGGATCATCACCTCTCTCCAAAGATTCCCTGCGGCCTTACTAGTAGCGAGATAGCCATTATGAGGTATATTAGCAGGAGATCTATCTCTGGTAAATAGAGCGTAAAGAGACTCTCCGAAACACCTATTATAATTGACACTATATATGCTCCCAGCAGGTTACCCATGCCAGCTATTACCGTGACTATAAAGGCAGATACTATTAAAAAGTCCCCGAGGCCTGGAACCACGGGTGAGAACGCGACTATCAACGCTCCCCCCATGCCGGATATAACGCATCCGAGGAAGAATACTGAGGAGTAGATAGTGCTTGTATTTATCCTTAAGGACTCAGCTACCTCGGGCCTCCTCCACGTAGCCCTCACCTTCAGGCCCCACATGGTGTTGTTGATCAGGATCGCCATCGCTATATATACGGCGAGACCAATGGCTATTATTAGGATCACGTAGAGGGGGAATACTCTTCCAAATACATTCACGCCCAGGCTAAGGATATCTGGTAGCGGTACAGATACTGGGAGCGTGCCCCAAAATATCTTTGATAGATCGTTTATTATTAGAGCTACTGCAAAGGTCATCAATAGCTGGTATGTGGACTCCACCTTATAGAGGGGCTTTAGAAGGAACCTCTCGACCAGAAGTCCTATAAGTCCTACTGAGAGGGCTGAGAGAGGTACGGCTATCCAGAAATTCCCCACGATCGTATAGAATGTGAATGCTATATAGCCTCCGAGCACTAGAAGCACTGCTTGTGCAAAGTTAACCACCCTTAGCACGCCAAAAATCAAGGTTAAGCCTGAGGCTATTAACCAGTATATGGATGCTCTGTAGAGGCCTGTGACTATTTGGTAAAAAATGGGCGATAGATCCACCTATGTTCAACCCCCTATTCTATGAGGGGGATTTTATAATCAGGCGGCGATCTATAGTATAGAAACGCTGGGACGGCCCTTATATCTGTTAACAGAGGCATATCACCGCCAACGTTGATGACTTCTCCAGAGACTCTTCCGTAGGGCACCTCATATACGGCTTGGTGATCCTGGGGTCTTATCCATCTAACGCCTGCGGGCGATACGATCACCATGCCTTCCATAGCCTTAACGAGGGTATCGAGATCTAGGGTGCCTGTCTTCTCGATAGCAGCCTTTAACAGGTATATAGCTGTGTATGTGGTTTCTGAGGAATATGCTGGGAGCCTTCCCCACCTCTTTACGAAGGTATCGACAAACCTCTTGTTAATATCTGTGGGTGGGTAGAACCATGCGTACCTACCACTAATCCACATGCCGTTGGGTAGCTGTGGATAGGCTTTCCCAAGGCCATAGGCCACATCGACAGAATATCCCATGGGGTTAAAGACCGCCTTGAGCTTTCTATAAAGGCCGAGCTCTACCGCTTGTTTGTGGAAGGTGACAGCCTCTATGGCCCAGTTGGTTGTGAAGAGCCCCTCGGCATCTGTCGCCATGACAGCGCTTATCCATTTGCTGAAGTCCGTAGTACCTGGGGAGGGGTTCCACTGCTCTGATACGAACTCTACCTCTGGTCTGAGTTTCTTGAGGGTTGTTTTGAAGAATTCCCACGATACTCTTCCGTACTCGTAGTCTGGGTTTATCCCGGCCCACTTCTTAACAGGGAGATCCTTTGCTATCCATGCGGCCAGTATTCCGTCCTGATAGACGGGAACCGATACCCTGAATATGTGTTTTATCCCTTGCTTATACACTAGCTCCTCGGTTGCTCTGTGGGTTGCTGCGTGGGTTAGGATCAGTATCCTGTTCAGCTCGGGCATTATGGGGCCGACTCTCATGGCGTTACCGCTGGAATCGATACCGACGATGAAGTCAACTTTCTCTTGCTCAACAAGCTCTCTAGCCTGTTTAACGGCATCGGCGGCCTCGTCTCTTATGGAGAGCTCTATCTTAGCACCCAGGATCCCTCCCGCGGCGTTTATCTCTTCCGCAGCTAACCTGGCCCCCTGTTCTATAAGTGTCCCATATGTAGCCCAGGTACCGCTTCTAATCCCCATAACACCTATCTTTATAGTATCTTTTGGTAGCTTGGCGACGGGGGCTTCTGTCTTTGTCACTGTTCTTGTCTCTGTGACTGTTACTGTTGCTCCTCCAGGTCCTGTTTGTGTTATTGTTGTTGTTTTTAGTACTTCTCTAACCCTCTCGGGTGCTAGTGTGAGTCCTCCTGCGGCTCCTATAGCTAGGCCTACGATCCCGGCTCCTATAATTTTGATAGCGGATCTCCTACCCTCGTTGGTCAATATATATCACCACTAATCCTCTAGATTCGGAATATATATATCATTATAATAGAGGATCTTAATAGATCATTGCTATTATTATGTTTATTTTAAGGGCTTTTAGTTAGATAGATATTGGGGAGAATACTATGTTTATGCTTAATATACGGCATATACTTGAGAGGGCGAGGCTATATTTTGGGAGAAAGGAGGTTGTGTCGAGAACCGATGAGGGGTATGTGAGGTATACGTATAGGGATATGTTTGATAGGGTGTGCAGACTGATCAACGCCTTAGAGGGTCTCGGTATAGGGTATGGGGATAGGGTTGCTAGTATGGCTTGGAATACCCATAGGCATCTGGAACTCCACTTCGCTGCCCCGGTAATGGGTGCTGTGCTCCATACCGTGAATCTGAGGTATAGTCCTGAGGAGATGATCTATACGATCAATAAGGCTGGGGATAGGATTCTCTTCATAGATCCCGACATGATACCCACGGTTAGGAAGATCTTGGAGAAGCTTGAGACTGTTGAGAGCGTTGTTATCATGTCCTCCAAGGGTCACGAAGATCTAGGTTTTAACAAGCCGGTCTATATATACGAAGAGCTTCTAGAGAAATCCAGCAGTGAGTGTAAGTTAAGGGATGTTGATGAGAACTCCCCGGCTGCTATGTGCTTCACGTCAGGGACAACGGGCTTTCCTAAGGGTGTTATCTATACCCACAGAGGGATCTTTCTCAGGAGTCTTGCCACATGCCTAGCAGACACCTACGCCCTCTCGGAGAGGGATGTTATACTCCACATAGTACCTATGTTCCATATCAGTAGCTGGTTCATGCCATATGCAGCAACACTTGTTGGGGCTAAGCAGGTTCTCCCAGGGCCGAGGCCTAGGCCCGAGATCATATACGATCTGATCAAGAAGGAGGGCGTGACCGTGAGCGATGGCGCCCCAACCGTGTGGATCGATTTCCTCAACTATCTAAGAACCCTTGGTGAGAAGAACATAGAGCCCTTGAGGAAGCTAATAATAGGTGGGTCAGCCCCTCCAAAAGCCCTTATAAAGAGCTACTGGGAGCTCGGTGTTGAGGTATACCACGCGTGGGGTATGACCGAGACCTATGACTCGGCTATCGCGTTTACCAGGCCTAAGAGCTACCTGGATGATCTCTCTGAGGAGGCTAGGTTAGGCTTGATTGCTAAGCAGGGTCTCCCATTCCCAGGAATAGAGGTTATGGTTGTGGATGAGAGTAGAAAGCCCCTACCATGGGATGGTAAGTCTATCGGGGAGCTCTTGATAAGGGGTGCATGGGTTGCTGAGGAGTATTACGGAGATCCTGAGGCTACTAAGAAGTCCTTCGTTAATGGATGGCTCAGAACAGGGGATCTTGTTACAATAGATGGGGAGGGCTATATAGAGATTGTTGACAGAGTTAAGGATGTGATCAAGAGTGGCGGTGAGTGGATATCCTCGGTGAGGGTGGAGAACGAGGCTATGGCCCACCCAGCTGTTCTAGAAGCGGTAGCCATAGCTGTTCCCCACCCGAGGTGGGGCGAGAGACCCCTGCTAATAGTAAAGCTTAGAGAAGGCTATGCCGGCAAGGTTTCGAAGGAGGATATACTTGGCTTTCTCCGAGAGAGGCTTCTCAAATGGTGGGTTCCGGATGATGTTGTCTTTGTTGACGAGATACCCAAGACAGGGACTGGGAAGTTTGATAAGAAGGTTCTGAGGGAGAGGTTTAAAGACTATTACAGGGGTTCTGGTTTATGAAGGGATGGGTGGCTATTGTAACAGGGTCTGGCAGGGGTATTGGTAGGGCTATAGCCCTCAGGCTTGGTAGAGAAGGTCTAAAGGTTGTTGTGAATGCTAAGAAGGGTTATGAGGAGGCTGTGGAGACTGCGGAGCTCATAAGATCGAGGGGTGGCGAGGCTATACCGATCCTCGCTGATGTCTCTACCAGGGAGGGGTGTAGACAGCTTGTTGAGGAGGCTGTTAAGAATTACGGGAGGCTTGATGTTCTTGTCAACAACGCTGGGTTGGGTTTATACGCGCCCTTCACGGAGCAGAGTGATTCGATGATAGAAAAGGTTCTCTCCGTATCTCTTAAATCAGCTATATATTGCTCCCAGGAGGCTGCGAGGGTTATGGAGAGCGGGTCTATAATAAACATAGCATCTATAGCTGGTATAGAGCCTCTCTACGGGCTCTCGATATATAGCGCTGCTAAGGCCGGTGTTATAGCCCTCACAAGGGCTCTTGCAGTAGAGCTTGCACCAAGGATCAGGGTTAACGCCATAGCTCCCGGGGTTGTGAGGACAAAGATGGGTGATAGCCTCTTAAAAGTCCTCGGACTAAACGAGGATGAATATATTGAGAGATACACGCTTCTCAAAAGATTCGTAGAGCCCGAGGATATAGCCGAGGCTACTGTATTCATACTCAAAACACCCTCTCTCACCGGACAGGTTATAGTGCTCGACTCAGGCATGGGTCTTGTGTCATCTATGATGAGGGGATCTGGGTCTAGAAGCTCTTGATCCTCTTCTCTCCCCACATTATTTTCGTTCTTCTTAGCACTATGCTGGTTAGCGAGCCTGCCGAGATCCACGATCCCTACGAGATCATATACGGCAATACCAGGGTTCGGGTTTCATTGCGGTTAGTTCTTTTTAGCATTCTCACTTATTGCTGCATCCCGATCCTGCTTTTGGGTTTTCCACTATGGCGGTATATGTATCTCTTTGTTAATATCGATGAATAGCTCTGCGAGATCATTAGGTAGATCGTTCTTAACCAGTAAGTGATCCTTGAGACTAGATCATTATTCTCTATTCTCGGCTCGCACCCCGGGGGTTTAGGGTCTAGGAAAGCGTTGCTCCCAGGCCTTGCTACTGAGATCAGGGATTCGAGTATTATTGGTGGTAGTATGCTTATTCCTCCTCTTATTTTCTTGCTATCTATGAGCCAGGGCATTGAGCTGTAGATCTCCTCGTTGCCGCCTAGAATATCGAGGATCTTTGATCTATATTCTCCGGCCTCTTCGGAATACATGCCGAGGATCTTGATCCTGCCTCTAGTGATCCTCCAAGCTATCCTGGCCATTCTATAGCATATCGAGCATCTATCATTATAGAGAAGGATTTTTTCCAAATACACACCTAGCTATAGATCGCTGCAGGGTTATTATAATCCCATAGCTATTACTTATAAGCCTTGATATATCGCTAAAAACCATGGAGGACTATGTGGGATAGCAGGATACCGATCGGTATTTATGCGAGGCTCTATGCCAGTTGGAAGAGGGTTTTGAGAGAGGTTAGGATAATTGAGGGTATTTTTAGAAAACACGGTGTTAGGAGGATTGTTGAGTTCGGATGCGGCCTGGGTAGGCATGGCTATCTCCTCTCGAAGAGGGGTTTCGATGTTCTTCTAACAGATATAGAGGATCGGAGGTTCGGTGTCGCTAAGAAGCTGCCTTTCAAGAGATATAACCTCCTCGAAGGCGGCTCAATAGGTGTTTTCGAGGGGGGATATGCTGTTGGTGTTATCACACTCTTTAGATACGAGGATATAGTAAGGATTCTGAGGAACATAAAGAGCGTGATAGGCAGTGGCATCTTTGTCTTTGACTATAACTTCACACCATACATAGATCCTGAGAAGGTCGAGGTAAGGATCAATGGGAAGAAATACATAGCTATCCTCGAAGAGAATAAATACACACAGATAAACGGAGGACTTATCTACGAATACAGGGTCAGGGTTGTTGATGAGAATGGCAGCACTGTGGGGGTGGAGGAGGCATCCTATCCAATATATAATAAAGAAGAGATACTAAGAGCGATCGAAGAGGCTGGATATATGGTTAAAGAAATAGCCTGGGTCTCATGGGATCCCCTCGAATATATCTATAAACCAAGCGATGAAGAGTCTGATAGCGCATTCATAGCAATAACACCTAGATAATAGCCATCCATATACCCACACCCACTGGTTTTCCCGGGATACGTCGGATCGTGAGCTTGTTTCGGCATACAAAGGGAGTGGCATAGTGATGCCTGCTTTTCCCTAACGGCTATGTCGCATTGTAACAAGCATGCTATGTAGATCTATAGATCTATAATAACCAGGATCATTTAAAACTCCACCCAGTATTAGTGTAGCTTTCTCTATTCCATTCTAGATCCGGTAAAGGCGGTTGGTTTCTTAGGCAAAGGATAATCCTGTTTAGAGGATTATTTTCCGGTCCAGGAAGGGTGTTTTCTATGTAAGAATGATCTCATTCCCTCTGCGAAATCCTCTGTAGATGCTAGCTCGGCTAGCTCGTGTAATCCTTTCTCGAGGATCTGTTTGTACATGTTCTTATAGGTTTTAGAGATCTCTTTTATTGCTCTTATTGAGAGGGGGGCTAGTCTTGTGATCTTATTGACATACTCGACTCCTGTGATCTCGAGCTGGTCTTTTGGCACAACCACATCAACGATCCCTAGTTGTTTAGCTTCCTCAGCATCCATATGCTCTCCTGTGAGGCAGTATCTTGTTATTTTTCTCCCTATGATGGCTTGGCCTAGTGATGATGCTATTGGGGGTATTGCTCCTATGAGTCCTTCTGGGACTGAGAATGTTGCGTCCTCGCTTGCGATCACTATGTCGAAGAGTAGGTTTATCTCTAAGCCTCCTCCGAATGCTATTCCGTTGACTAGGGAGATTATGGGTTTCTCATAGTTTATAATAGTGTCGAGCAGTTGTGAGACTGTTTTCATGAAGAACTCTCTACCATCTGAAGGGCTTTTCCACGACCCCATCATCGCGATATCGTCTCCCGCACTAAACGCTCTCCCCCTACCTGTTATGATTACGACTCTAACCTCTGGGTCTCTCTCGGCTTGTGTGAAGGCTTGGTTTAATCCTCTCCACATTTCTTCGTTGAGTGCGTTTAGCTTTTCAGGCCTGTTCATAGTGATTAGGGCGTAGTTATGTCTCTTCTCGTAAAGGACTGGTCCGAACTCTCTCTTCTCATAAGTCCATCTGTAGAAGCCCTCTCCGGTCTTCTTCCCCAGTCTCCCTTCTCGAGCCATGTTGGAGAGCAATGGATCGATGTTTCTACCCTCAAGAGCTTTTAGAATACTATCTATCCCGAAATCATCGGCCATCTCTAGCACGCCTTTGGGATAGGACATCCCGAGAACCATGGCCTTATCTATGCTATCTCTATCTGCGACATTGTTTCTCAAGAGCCATGCTGCCTCATTCACACCTGGTGCTATTATTCTTAGAGGGTTAAGCCTGTAGGCATGCCTCGGGGATATCTTCGCCCTATCCTGGGGATCGGTGTACTCGTAAAAACCCCTGCCTGTTTTTACGCCGAGCCTGTTCTCTTTGATCATTTTTTCCGTAATCTTGGGGATCTCTATATCCATGCCTCTTTCAGCGGCTTCCTTCATCATGTTATAGATCGTATCAACCCCGCTGGAGTCTATCGCTTCGAAGGGGCCTAGCGGCATCCCGATCCTGTGCCTTGCAACAGCATCGATCTCCTCTGGTTTGTGGCCCTCTTCTAAGAGTCTCAGGGCCTCGCTAAGGATCCTCAGGTTTATCCTGTTAGCAACAAAGCCCGGGACATCTTTCTCCACAACTATATACTCCACACCAATTGATCTGATAAACTCTGTGGTTTTTCTAAGCGTGTGCTCACTTACCCCTTCTCCCTTCACTATCTCTACAAATCTAGCACGGATCGGTGTTCCGAGGAAGTTAAGCCCCATAACCCTATCCTGTCTCTTCACAGCAGAGGCTATATAGGATACCGGGGTTATGGGGGTTATTGTTGAGAGTACAGCGTCTGATCTACAGCTCTCATCAAGCACCCTGAGCATTTCTCTCTTAACCTCGGCTCTCTCATCAAGAGCCTCGATAACAAAATCAGCCTCCCTACAAGCCTCGGTCAGGCTCTCCACAACCCTTACCCTATTAGCCGCGTCTACAGCGATCTCCGATGCCTCTTTTCCTCCAAGCCTTCTCAGACTTTGGCTAATCTCTGCTGCAACAGATCCTATGGTTTCCCTCGAAATAGCAGCGAGATCCACATAGAAACCGGCAATCGCGCAGAGAGCTGCAACCCCCCTACCTATAGTTCCAGCCCCAACGACTAGAATCCTCATCTATGTCCCTACACTACCTTGGGCAATAGTCTTTATAATACGTTAAAATATGTTAATCACCCCAGCTCTCTCACCTCCTTGTTCGTAGAGGATGAAAATGATACTCAATATTTTAAGGACAGGCTATAGCTTACTCCGCTCTAACTAACCCGAGCTTTAAGATCGAAACATGGCGATCGGCGGCTTTGATTGAAATAGCTAGCGGTTAAGAGGTGAGAAAAAAGATGTGACAATGTTTTATAGTGTAACGATGACCAGAGAGCCCCGGCATGGCTAGCCTTTCCTAGAGATCATGAGGATGGCTTCGAAAACTGCGACGAGCTCGTTCTTCTGGTTATACACCTCGTTCTTTATAGTAACCAGACCATTGTTATCCTTAAGCCTTTTATCAATAACCGTTAATCTAGCCCTAATAGTATCACCGATCTTTACTGGTTTGACAAAGCGGAGCCGGTCTATTCCGTAAAAGGCTATGAGGCTGCCTTCAAAGATCCCGAGCCTCATCCACAATCCAGTCACAATGGATATTGTTAGGAGGCCGTGGGCGACTCTTCCGCCAAAGATTGTTTTAGAGGCAAAGATCTCGTCTGTGTGGAGGCTATAGAAATCACCACTCACACCAGCGAAGTTAACTATATCAGCCTCTGTTATGGTTCTTGCGGGGGTTTCGAATACCTGGCCTATTGAGAAATCCTCGTAGTAAAGGATAGGCACGATAGACACCAAGCTTATTGATGATATGGGGGATTTATCATGACCCTCAAAAGGCTGGGGTGTGTGATATAGCTGTAATGATCCTTGTATGGGTTATCCTTAAAAAAAGATTAGACTGTTCTTTATCTTCTATACGGTGGCTTCTTCTTCAGCACTTTTAACGTGTTCTTTATGGTGCTGGGATTCCATATATAGTATGCCATTCCATGAGGCATTGTCAGGACTATGGTTATGAAGAGTACGCCTACAAATACTAGGCTCCATCCCCCGGCATAGTCGGCTACGAACCTCTCTATTATGGTTACAACTATAGCTCCTATGATTGAGCCTTCTATGGGGTATAGACCTCCTATTAGTGAGTAGATAAGACCATATACGGATAAGAGAGGGCTGAACGTTCTCTCTGGGTTTATGTTAAATGCATATACCGCGTATAGGCTTCCGCTTACAGCTGCTATGGCTCCCGAGATCGACATGGCTATTGCTTTGTATATGAAGACGTTGTATCCAAGGCTGGCTGCTCTAGACTCGTTCTCCCTTATCGAGACCCATATTAATCCCAGGGGTGATTCCAGGATCTTTTTAATAGCCATGTGCACCGCAATGAGGATTGTTAGTGAGAGAATGTAGAGGTTAATCGAGATCCTGAGAGGCTCTGCCCTATTCGCTATGCTGTCTATGAGTAGTATTAGTGCTGACATGAGGATCAGTGACAAGGGTATTATGGCTATACTAGATCTTGAAGCTCCTGCTTTGGAGCCTGATTTACCACCCCTCAGGATCGTATATATGGAGGCAGTGATAAGGATGGCTGTGAGGGCTAGGGGTATATATGATATTATTGTTGATGTTAGGAGCTGTGGTGTAGGGATCAACAATCCCTGCTCGGATCCGCTTATCGCCCTGAGCTCTCTTCTCGTATAGAGGAAGTAGACCATGAGGAGGACTGTTAGTGTTATGAAGGCGAAAGGTATGCCTCCAAAGGCTCTTCTAACTATTAGGGATAATAGGAACCCGGCTGCGGCTCCAAAGATCATTGATATTGGTATCACTAATACGTATGGGATACCCCACCATATAGTCTGGTAAGCTGTGAGATACGCTCCAAGCCCGAAGAAAAGGGCATGTCCAAAGTTGAGGAGTCCTAGGTAGCCTAGGAGGAGTGCGAATGATAATGCATATATGGACATTATATAGCTGAAGGCTAGTATCGATACCAATCTGGAGACTCCTATGCTTTCCAGTGCTAGTGGTAATAGTGAGAGAACGGTATATATGATCGCTAGCCATGCGATCCTCAATCGCTACACCCTGAGGAGTCCTGAGGGTCTTAGCATGAGGACTGCTAGCATTAGGAGGAAGATCGATGGCTCTGCTAAGTATGGTGCGTAATAAGCTGATAGCTGTTGTGCTAACCCTGCTAGTAGTGATGCCACCATTGTCCCCCCTATGCTTCCTATCCCACCGATCACTACTATGGCGAACGCGTAGAGCAGGTAGTTTATCCCAAGAGTTGGATAGACACCCTGCCATGGAACCAATATGGACCCGGCTACTCCTGCTAGGATCGATCCTACTACGAATATCCCTGTAAACACACGCTCTATATTAACCCCAAACGCCTGGATCATCTCTCTATCGTCTATCCCAGCTCTTATTATCATGCCGTATCTGGTTCTGTTGAAGAAGATATACACTGCTATTAGGAGAGCTATGCCCACCGCTATCACGAAAAGCCTGTATTTATAGATAATTGTTGGGCCGAGGAGTATGGTTCCTTCGAGCTCTGGTGGTAACCATATATAGGTTATATCTCCCCATCGGAGCCATGCTACGCGGTCTAGCAGGAGCATGAGGCCTATTGTGATTATCGCCTGTGTTAGTGGTTCTCTTAGCCTTTTTAGCAATAGATACTCGATGAGGAAGCCCATCAAGCCTGTTATAGAGGCTGATGCTAGGATCCCTGCTAGTAAATTGCCTGTTCTTGAGGAAACCTCGTACCCAATATAGGCTCCCCACATGAACATGCTACCATGTGCGAAGTTAACGATCCTCATTAACCCAAAGATCACTGAGAGTCCTAGGGATAGTAGGAGGAATATAAAGCCCAGCGCAACCCCATCTATTATTGCCGATACAAGGATCTCTAGCGCCATTCTAGATACCCTAGCTCATGGTGACTCCTAGGTATCTCTCTATAAGATCCCTGCTGCTCATGAGGTCCTTTACACCCCCCTGGGAGACGATCCTACCGTTATTCATTATAGCATACATACCCCCGATCTTCCTCATAAGCCATGGCTTTGTCTCAACAATAACCACTCCCCGGTCCTCTCTCACAAGATCCTGGATAACTGAGGCTATTTTTGATGCATAGATCGGGCTAAGCCCTTCCGTCGGCTCGTCTATGAGGAATAGCTTTGCGTCTGGATGTGCTATCGCTCTAGCTATGTTTAGCATCTGCTGCTGCCCTCCGGAGAGCTGTTTCGCCCTGAGCTTCCTAAGTTTCTTGAGATCCGGGAAAACGGTGTAGATATATTCAAGCCTATCTAGGGTCTTCTTCCGTTCATGGATGTCGGAGAGCCCTACGAGCAGGTTTTCCTCAACAGTGAGGGTTGGGAAGAGCCTCCTATTATCAGGAATATATCTTATCCCCATCCTGGCTCTCTCATAGAGGGGCTTGCTGGTTATATCGATCCCCTCATAAAAGATCCTGCCGCGCGATGGGCTTATAAAGCCCATTATGGTTTTCAAGAGCGTTGTTTTCCCCGCACCGTTTCTTCCCAGGATAAAGAGGACATCTCCCCTCTCAACCCTTAGGCTGACCCCTTGGACCACGTATAGGTGTCCTAGGTAGGCGTGGAGATCCTGGATCTCAAGCATAGCCCTCACCTAAGTATGCCTCGATAACCTCTCTATTGTTCATTACACTGCTAGGCGGGCCCTCAGCTATCACGCTCCCCTCTTTCATGACGATCACGCGGTCTGCTAGCTCTTTCACAACCTCGATCTTGTGTTCCACTAAAATTATAGTTAGAGGATCGCTGTTACCCCTGAGCCTTCTTATCAAGCTCAGTATGGATGGTATCTCTTCTACTGATAAGCCTGATGTGGGTTCGTCGAGTAGAAGGAGCTTGGGTTTTCGAGATATTGCGAGGGCTATGTCGAGTTTTCTCTGATCGGCCTGTGTAAGGGATCCTGCTATAAAACGCTCCCTTCCACCAAGCCCTACAGCCTCGGCTATAGCTATTGCCTCTTCTAACAAATCGTATCTGTTCAGCCTCTTCAGCGGGTTTAGGGATGCACCGAATTCTCCGAGCCCTATGAGGAGGGCTATCTTTATGTTATCAAGCACCGAGAGGTTTGGAAAAATGCTTATGTTTTGAAAGGATCTACCTATACCCATCCTAGCTCTTTTATGGGCTGGGTAGCCTGTTATATCTTTCCCCTCAAAGATCACTCTACCCTTGTCGGGTAACAGCACTCCGCTTATCATGTTAAGCAGTGTTGTTTTCCCAGCACCGTTGGGGCCTATTATAGCCGTTATAGATCCCCTCTCTACAGATATAGAGACGTTGTTAACAGCTACGAGGCCTCCGAACCGCTTAGTAAGTCCGTGTGTCTCTAGGGTTGCTGTCATCTAGACCTCCTTCTCATAAGCGCTATTGCTACACCCACCACAACCAGAATTGCTATTATCACCGCCACCATGGTTGTATCTATCGCTTGCTCCGGCCGTGGTGTTGCTGGTGTCGTTACCTGCGGTGTTGTTTGTGGTGTTGTTATCTGGGGCGTTGGTGTTACCTCTGGTTTGAGGATCACTATTCCTGCTGAAGCGTTAGCCTTGAGTCCTATGGAGTCTGTACAGCTCAGCGTGATATTGATGATCCCTGGGTTTGTGAATGTATATGTTATGCTTGTTCCGCTCATGGATTTTTCTTCTATTCTCCATTCACAGGCATAGGGGGGAGTACCGCCCTCTATGACGGCTGTCAGTGTTGCTGTGAATGGTGCTGTTCCTGCTAGTGGTGATTTTACCGATACAGAGAATGTCTTGGGATAGGGTTTATAGCTTGTCAGGATTCTTGGGGCAACCTTTTCGGGTGGTATTGTTGCTATATATTCACCTATTGTGAGACCATATGTATCAGAGTTAGGATCATTGTCTACTATATATCTAACTATATAGAATGGTCTTAGAGCCTGGTGATCCTCAGGCCTTATGGTTGTGATCCCCATGGGGGTTTCAAGCGTTAGTCCCTCTAGGAAGGCTATCATCCTGTCCACGTTGAGATCAGGTACCGCCTTGATCGCTTCGACTATGAATTGGGCTGTTGCGAAGGCGGGCGGGTGCCATAGATCTGGGACTCTCGCTCCTGAGAGCTTATCTAGGGCCTTGCACGGGTTGCCCTTTAGGAAGTCGTATGGGTAGAGGTTCTCCTCCTTCATCATCTTCTCAAGCACTCCATATAGAGGGGTCTGGCTGGCTCTGTTTCTCACATAGGCATCATAGGTGACTGCTGTGATGTTAATCAGGGATCCTTGGACCCCTGGTACACAGTTATTTATATAGTTTGTTGTGAAGAGATCTATCATGACGCTGGCCAGCGGTATTCTCCCAAGCATGTTGAGGGCTGAGAGATCCCTTATTATTAGGCTGAAATCGCCTGCCCATATTATCCCCAGCACCTCTGGGTTGGAGGCGTTTATCCTTAGTAGGTAGGGCTTAAAGTCTGTCGCTGTTAGGGGTACCCATTCAAGGGCGACAATCCTTGTTCCAGGGTATTTGGAGAGTGCTGCCTGTATCGACTCCATATATGACCAGCCGAACTCGTAATCAGCTGCTAGGAAGGCGAATCTCTTGTACCCTAGATTCTCAACCATGAAGTAGGTCATGGCTGCTGCATCCTGGTCGGTGTTCCTTGCAACTCTGAATACGTATTTATTAAACACAGGATCTTGTGTTATTGATGCAGCGGCTGCTGGGAATACGAAGTATAGCTTCTTATACTGTTTAGCTATTGAGGCTAGGGTTACTGCGAGGCTGCTGAATGTCTCTCCTGCTAGTATGTCTGCTCCCCACTCCTCTATGGCCTCCCTAGCCTTGGATATGGCTACATCGGACTTCCCCTGTGTGTCGAACACTTTGACAACGATCCTCCTACCGTCTGGGAGGCTGTATGAGGCCTCCTTAAGCCCCATTAAGAGTGCGAGATTCTCGGGTTTTTTATCACCTGTAGCGTATTCTAGGCCTAGGTGGAAGCCCTGTATAGCCCATGTTCCATAGAAGTTCAGGGCAGGGGCTGTTCTGGGTTGGAAGAGTGCTATCTTGATCGTGGTTTTAGGGGCTTGGGCTGTTGCTACATCGGCTAGGGCTACCAATGCTGCTGCTAGGAGTATGGCTGTTATTGCCAGGGATCCTATTTGTTTTAACCTATATCGAGACTTATACCATATACCCACGGAACCTACCATATTCTCACCTCCTTACAAAAGGCAGATCCAGGGTTTCTCCGTTAATCATCATGGGTTCCTTTACGGGTTCGTATTCTCCTCTCTCAACTGCTGCTATGAATCTCCTCACAATGTTGTTGAACTCCCTAGCCCTCTCTATATTAACCACATGCCCGGCTCCTTTGAATATTATTAGTGTTGAGTTCTTGATCTTTGAGTATAGCTTGAACGCGTTGGATAGGGGGACTACTCTATCAGCCTCTCCATGTATTATTAGCACCGGGCATTCTATCCTCGATACAGAGGCTGAGGCGTCGAAACCCAGTATAGCCATGGTCTGGTTCATGTAGGCATCATAGGGTTGTGGCTCTCTAACTCTAAGATCTATTAGTTTCTCGAAGAGATCCTTGTTGCTCTCGATCCATGTTTTTGATAGTGCGTAGCTCATCTTATACCTATATAGATCCTTCTCATCCTTAATATGGGGAGGCGGGGGTCCATACATGGCTTTCAGCGTCTCATCGGGGGGTCTCTCTATATCTTTACCCCCGTGATGTGTAGCCACGAGTATTAGTGATCTAACCCTCTCTGGGTATTTCAGGGCGAACTGCTGTGCTATCATCCCTCCCATCGATACACCGAGTATGTGTGCCGATGCTACACTTAGGTTGTCGAGCACTGTTTTTAGATCTTCGGCGAAGAGATCCATGGTGTAGGGGTATTGCGGCTTATCAGACTTCCCAACGCCTCGGTTGTCAAATGCTATTACCATATGGTCTCTGGATAGATCCTCGATCTGTAGGATCCACATCCACATAGCGTATCCAAGCCCTTCAACGAGGGTTAGTGGGGGGCCTGAGCCCCTCACTTCATAGTAGATCCTGGCGTCACGGGATACTACGTATGGCATTCATCCCCACCTCAGTACGGTGGCTCCCCATAAGAAACCGGTACCCCCTGATGCTAGGACCACTACTGAGCCGTCCTTGACGAGGCCTTTTTTGATCCCTATATCCAGTCCTATAATCATGTCACTACTCTGTGTGTGTCCATAGTCCTCGAGATATGGTGCTTTTGCCTCCTCTAGGCCGAGTTCTCTCACAATCTCTCTGTGGAAGCTTCTCTTCATATGGTTGATCACCAAGAGATCTACGTCCTTAACCGTATACCCACTCCTATCTAGGGCTTCTCTTATTACTCTAACGAAGTTCTCTTTGCTTGTTCTTGAGAGGTCGCTTCTCACCTGGTCCTTATCGATCAAGCTATCGAAGTAAGGCCTCTCTATGTATTCCGGGTTCTTGTTATCTCTGAATATAATAGCGCCGAGGGACTTTACAACAACCATGTTCCAGAACCTCCCATCGCTTATAAAAGAGCTCTCAAGCACTCTGTTCCTCGTATATGATCTAGATACTACTACTGCTGAGGCGCCGTCAGCAAAGTCGGAGATCCAGGTGGTGTTGGGGTTCTTATAATTAACTAGGTAGGATTCCTTAGATGCTGCTACTAATAATATGTTCTCGGCAAGATCACTGATCCTCTTGGCTATGGCGAGCCCCACAACATGGCCAACACACATAGCGACTATGTCAAAGGCGAAGGCGTTCTTAGCTCCAAGGGCATCCTGGATTCTTGTTGACATCATCCACACGCCATAGTCTTTAAACTCGCTACCAACATAGAGAATAGCCCTTATATCGTCGGGCCCGATCCCTAGTTTCTCTGATCCCTCTATGGCGTTTGCGACAGCCTTTATAGCCATCTCAGAGGGCATTTCATGGTGATCACTGATCCTCTTGATCCTCCACCCCTGTTTCTCCTCGATAACCTCTTTCGGGATCCCGGATACTCTTGATATTTCATGGCTAGTAATTACACGCTCTGGCAGGTATATTCCATAACTAACTATCCCAATCATGAAAAATAACTCCCTACATAGTGACTCACTAGTAAGAATATAAAGCTTTTTCTCTCTAGACTACATTAATATTTATAAATAGTGGTTCATAGTATATAGATATTGATGGGTATGCAGCCAAACCTTCCTGGGCAGTATATTCAGGCTAAAGATATACTCGAAGAGGCTGAGAGGATATACTCTTCGAGAACAGCGGTTATCGACTATGTGTCAGGCTATAAATATAGCTATAGTGATCTTGGGGGAAGATCTTCGAAAATAGCCGGATTTCTCCAGGACCTCTCGCTAAAGCCTGGTGATAGGATCGCTTATATGCTCACAAACAGGATCGAGTGTATAGATCTATTTAAGGTATCAGGAATGCTGGGACTCATACTTGTACCGCTTAACTGGAGGCTATTGGGGAGCGAGCTTAGAAGCATTATCAGGAATACCGCTCCTAAAGTGATATTCTATGAATCGGTATTCAGAGATCTCGCGGCAGAGGCTCTTAAAGGCATCAATGGGATCTTTAGGGTGGTTATCGACGGCGAACCAAGAGAGGGTGAGTATAGCTATGAGGAAGCCCTTAAGGCAGGAGGCATCAAGACCCCGAGGAAGGTTTCTCTTGAGGAGCCGCGGATGATCCTATATACTGGCGGGACTACAGGGATTCCCAAAGGTGCTGTGATATCTAATAGACAGATCCTCTTTAACATATTCTCAGAGATTCTGACATGGAGGTTAAGAGAGGATCACAGGACAGTCGCTCTGCTACCTTTATTCCACACCGGGGGATGGAATCTATTGACTCTGCCTCTTCTGGCCAGAGGAGGCATGATTTATATGATAAGGAGATTCGATCCAAAGCTATTCCTTGAGATCATAGAGACAGAGAAAGGGCCTTTCACGATATTCGGCGTTCCTACTATGTATTATATGATTTCTAAGCATGGGGACTTTAGAGAAGCGTCTTTCAGGAACGTTGAGTGGATGATGAGCGGGGGCTCCCATATAGATAGGAAGATCTTGGAGGAGTTCTGGGCGAAAGGAGTGAAGATGGCTCAGGGTTATGGGAGCACTGAGGCGGGACCTAATAATCTAACACCTCCTATACAGGATCTATCTCTCGACGATATGAAGACGAGGTGGAGGAGCGTTGGTAAGCCATTCGCCTTTAACGAAGTATTTGTAGTTGATGATAACGGGAACATACTGGGTCCTAATCAGTATGGGGAGCTGGTGTTCTGCGGCCCTCTAGTCTTCTCAGGATACTGGGGAATGCCTGAGGAAACAAAGCTTGTGCTCAGGGATGGATGTGTATATACCGGTGATATTGGTTTCTACGATGATGAGGGTTATTTCTATGTAGTTGATAGGAAGAAGGATATTATAAAGAGCGGCGGGGAGCAGGTATACCCGAGGGAGATAGAGGAGCTCGTGCTTCAACACCCAGCCGTTGAGGACTGTGCAGTTATACCTGTTCCTGATGAGAAGTGGGGAGAGGTTCCCAAGCTGGTTGTTAAGTTGAGAAGCGGTTTGGGGATCACTAAGCACGAGATCCTGGGCTTCCTCGAAGGGAAGATAGCTAGGTATAAGATACCAAAATATGTAGCGGTAGTTGATGAGATACCTAGAAACCCTGCGGGGAAGATCCTAAAGAGGGTTCTGATCGAGAAGCACGGGTCCCCGATCGATGAGATCTAGTGACCTCTCAAGATCCCTGTTGCTTTAGAAGCTCTGAGAACTTTTTCTTCAAATATACATAATCCACCTTACCCACCGCGGTTTTCGGGATTTCGTGGACTATCCACACATACTTAGGGATCTTATACCCAGCTATCCTTCCTCTCAGAAAATCCCTTATAGTCTGGGGATCTATTTGATAGCCTGCTTTGGGCTTTATAGCTGCTGCTACAGCCTCTCCCCATTTCTCGTCAGGGACTCCAAAGACGGCTACCTCCTCTACTCCTGGATGCTCCCTAATACGCTCTTCCACCTCAAATGGGTATATGTTCTCCCCACCGCTTTTTATCATGAACTTCTTCCTCTCGACGAAATAGAAATGCCCATCCTCATCCTTGATGAACAGATCTCCTGTTCTCACCCACCCATCTTCTGTGAACGCTTCTTTTGTTTCCTCAGGCCTTTTCCAATATCCTGAGAAGGTTATAGGGCCTCTCACGAGTAGCTCGCCCACTTCGCCCGGCCTGGCTTCTGTTCCATCATCCTTAACGATCTTTAGCTCGGCGAAGAGGCTCTGCTTTCCAACACTCATTGGCTTCTTCTCCATATCCTCTGGTGGTGTGTAGAGGAGGTTGGGGCCTGCCTCTGTTAGTCCGTATCCTTGGAAGTACCTGACACCTTTATCCCAGTAGATCTTTACAAGGCTATAGGGGCTCATGCCCCCTCCGCTTTTGAAGAACTTAATATTCTTGAAGCTTGTGTCTTTGAACTTGGGGGATTTTGTTAACATGTAGAAAGCTGTTGGTACCGCTATCACTAATGTGCATCTCTCTTTCTCTATAATGTCTAGCGCCTCTTCAGGATCGAATCTCTTTGTAATAATAATCCTCCCCCCGATCATGTAGAGGGGTATTGTTATCACATGCCAGCCTCCTGTGTGAAATAGTGGGAAGAAGAGAGGAGCTATATCGTCTCTTGTAAGGCTCCAGCTGATTATTGTGTTTATCGCATTCCATATAACCTGCCTGTAGGGTATCATAGCAGCCTTAAGAGTACCTGTAGTTCCCCCAGTGTATAGAAGCATGCTTATATCGCTACCCCCGACATTCTCCCTTCTATAGTCCCTCTGGATCTGTCTCTTATAGATCCCTCTGAGGGTCTCTATCCTCTCTATTAACGGTCTGTGGGAGCTAATTTTTAAAGCCTGTTCTAAGAGATCCTTGAGCTCTTCTTGATAGAATATTAGAGAGGGCTCCACATCATCTATCATAAACGCTAGATCCTTAGGCGTGGCTCTCCAGCTCAGTGGAGCCAGTATTGCTCCTTTTTTAATGGTTGCCAGGTAGATGAAGATATACTCAGCGTTGTTATACGATAGAACCGCGACTCTATCCCCCTTCCCAACCCCTATCTCTTCAAGTATGGAGGCGATATTATTAGCAGCCTTAGCAGCGTCGCGGTAGCTATACTCCTCCCTAGATCCCCATGAGTAGTCAACAATAGCTATTCTATCAGGATATAGTCTTGCCCCGACCTCGGCTAGGTCGGGGACTGGGTGTTCATAAGCATTATCGTGATTCATTAGTGAATCACCGTTTAATAATACATAGAGAAGAGGGATAAATTTTTACACACGTTATCTCTAATATTAGTTAGGAAGCCCAGTATGCCTCGTAGGAGTAGCGCTAATATGGCTAGGCAGAAAATAATGGAGTCTTTCTCGAAGTTGGCACTTAAGAAAAGCTATAAAGATATATCGCTTAAGGAGATCTCAGAGCTGGCAGGGATCTCAGTTCCTTCTTTCTATACTTATTTCGATTCAAAAGAGGATATGCTTAGATACTATATAGACTATTCCCTCGAGCATCTAGAAAACTTGATAAACTCACACCTCGGTCAAGCGGTCAGTGCTAGTATAACGATCAGGTATCTTCTACACATACTCTCCACACTTCTCGAGGACAGGATCCTAACAGCTTTTCACAGAGTCTTTCGTGAATACGAGTTTGTGGAAAAGAGCCTTGCCAAGCTATACTATAAGAGGCTCTTTGACCTGCTTGGGAGCTTTATTGGGGAGAGGCTCTATGAGCTCAGCTACCAGGATCCAAGGATAATATCGCTAGCCATAGTTGGGAGCTCTAGTTTCATATACCTTTTCAGAAAGATCTTCAACCTAGAGGGGAGCATTTTGATCGACATAGAGGTTTCGGGAGACCTTCTGCTTAAGGGGTTAGGGTCTCAGAGGGTTCCTGAGGTACTTCCGATCGAGAATCCACCAGATCTCGTGGAGCTCATGGATAGATATGGAGCGCTTGAGGTTCCAGGGATGCCCAAGGGCAAGAAGCCTATCTTGATGGCGACGCTCGATATCCTTAGCTCTAAGAGTTTTAAGGATACCAAGATCTATGAGATCATGGATAGAGCTGGCTATTCTGTAGGCTCCTTCTACAAGATCTATAGGAGTAAGGAGGAGCTCTTAGAGGATCTAGTGATCATCATAGGGAGAACTCTGAGAAAGTATCTCTCTGAGTGTATAGAGGGTATAGAGGATCCCGCCGAAATCGAGGCCAAGGGATCGGCATGCTTTCTCGGGTTTGTTAGGAAGAATGAGAACATCTATAGGATCGTTAGGGAGGCAGCATATATAGATCTTAGCATTGCTATGAAATACCACATACCATTCCTAAAAAGATATGCAGAAAGACTAAGTGCAGAGGCGGAAAGAGGGCTTATAAGAACATTCAATACAGAATCACTAGCAATAGCCCTCATGGGGATAAACCACACAGCTGGTATAGAGGTTCGAATGTTGGAAGGTATGGATGAAAGAAAAGTTCTAGAAGGGCTAGCACGAATATATGCTAAAGGTGTTCTTAGCGCGTAAAATACCTCAGCACTAAACATCCATAAGTAGCTCTCACCACTAATACTGAGGATCAGCTTATTAGAGGTTTAAATGCCGCATCCCAACCCCTGAACAGTCGCCTGCTCTAAACGCATCTTCCACACTCGAAAGCCGTCTATCCGATTTATCCGGCTCACACAATTTTTCATGATCATTGGAATAATACGAAGATAACGATCTGCTCAGTGAGGCTTAGGTATAGCCCAACCCGTATATTTCCTTAGATCTAACAGCCTCCTAGACAGCATAACCCCAATGATTAGACTTGCTGAAGATTATAATGTTCATTGCCAGAACAGCTTTAATTATGGCGAAGTATGGGTGTTGGCAAAGAGCAGATGCTTTCTCTTTTACTGATTACTAGCGCTATATTTATTATAGATAATAGAAAATGAAATATCGTTTTTATGTATCAATATATGAGTAATTATGGCAGTTTCATCAGCGTTTAGGGAAAAATATATAAGTAGCTTTATGTAATAAAGTGATAGTGATTAGGTTGAGTAAAGTGAGGATCTATAATGTGGAGCCGGGGCTTTATAGACTGGATCTTAGAGGGTATGTGTGCCCCTATCCACAGATCTTTACGTTGAAGGCGCTCTCGGAGTTGAAGAGGGGCGAGGTTCTCGAGGTGATTATAGATAATCCAGCGTCTTGTGAGAATGTGCCTTCGGCCGTTTCTAGTAAGGGTCACAGGGTTCTTAGGGTTGATAAGATAGGTGCTGGTGTGTGGAGGATCTTGATTGAGAGGGGGTGAGGTTGGTGGAGAAGGTTCAGCAGGTTCTCAGGGCTAGGGGTGTTTTCTGGAATCGATATGGTCTCTATATCTATGCCTTGATCTTTGGTGCTGCTTCGATAGCCCTTACATACTCCGATCTAGTCCTTTTTGGGAGGGGATCTATATGGGGGATAACTACTGGTGAGTCCAAGCTTGGAGGTATTGTGTGGGCATCGATAATAGATCCCGGGATAGCTGCTACCCAGTATTACAAAGAATTCCCCCTTATCAACCCGCTAAGTGATCCGGCGCAGATGATTGTTATAGGGATCCTGCTGGGCGGCATGATCGCATCGCTAGCCTTGGGAGAGTTCTCTTTAAAGCATCTGCCAAATACATGGATGCTGATCCAAGCCCTCTTGGGAGGGTTCCTCCTAGGCTATGGATCTAGACTTGCTCTCGGCTGCAACATAGGTAACTTTCTCAGTGCATGGGCATCAGCCGGGCTGAATGCTGTTTCCTTCACACTAGGCATGATCCCTGGGGTGTTCATAGGCAGCAAGATCTTTGAGAAGATCTTCCTATTCAGGGCTGGCCCCATAACAACGAGATCCATAGCCCCTCCCCAGAATCTAAAGATACCCTTAACAATCCTAGTAGTATTTCTAGCAATATTTCTAGCACTATACTCACAACCCCGGGCATCACTATTCCTAGCCTTCGGGATAGTCTTCGGCGCAATAGGATATCTATCAAAGCTATGCTGGGCCACAGGACTCAGGGAGATCGCATCACCCATATGGGGCTCGTGGAAAATGCTCAAAGCTGTATTGATAACCATAGCTACATACGCGGTCGGAGTCTGGATCCTATATATAGGAGGAGCACCACTAAGCCTAGCCCTTGCTAAAGGTATAGGACAGCTACAGATCTTTATAGGAGGAGTTATATTCGGGATCGGTATGGGGATTGCGGGAACCTGTATATTTAGCAGCGAGTGGAGAGCAGGTTCCGGTAGCATTTACTCCATGGTGGTCCTCGTATCGACAATCTTAGTAGGAATGCCAGTGCTAGCCTACCACTACCAGTGGTGGAGATCGGTCTTACCCCAGCCCCTCCCCAACATGAGCTTCTACAGCATCATGGGTCCCCTAGGCATACTACCCACACTAGCGTTCCTGCTCATTCTAATCCTTATAGTCCATATAGTTCATAGGACCTATAGCAGGGCTGGTTAAAGAAGATCCCTGAGCATCTTAAAACCTGAATATTTTAGGACTAGGATCATATTTAATGGGAGCATGTTTTGAGGCTGGGTAGGATTGTTGGGAGGATCGGTCATATATATCCTATGAGAAGAAGGATCGGTCATATATATCCAGCTAGGAGGGCAGGTGCTGATAGTGGCTGTAAGGGTAAAGCTCAGGATTAGATCTCTATTCTCTAACACTGAAGTGGCGACCTCAGCCCTAGTTAACTCGGGCTTCGAGGCTGAAACACCACAGCTACTCATCCCAAGATCACTTGCAGCAAACCTAAAACTATGGCCTCCACCACCAGAGGCTCAGCTTGTTGAGGTAGGCACGGCTGGAGGTCCCGTTAGGAACTACCTGATCCCCGGGGCTGCCGAGGTCTCTGTAGATGCTGGCGATAGGATCGTGGGTCCGGTGAGATGTGATATCATGGTCTCAAGCCTTGAGTATGAGGTTCTGATAAGCGATATGCTTGGGGGAGAGCTCGGGATCGTGATACTGGATCTCAGAGGTAAGTGGAGATTCTCGGATGAGGATAGGATTAGGGAGAGTGAGAGGCCGCAGTACTGGTTCTAAGATCTATTAGTAGAATAAAAAGTTATTGATCGTGATCTTTATTTGATTGAAGGAGCCCTGATCCCCTTCTCCCTTATTATTCTTTTGGATGTCTCGTAACCTGCGTCTGCGTGTCTCACTACACCTAGTCCTGGGTCTACTGTTAAGACTCTCTCGGCCCTTAGATCGCTCTCTCTGGTTCCGTCGAGGACTAAGCCTAGTCCTGCGTGGATGCTATAGCCTATGCCGACTCCTCCGCCGTGGTGCACGCAGACCCATGTTGCTCCTGCTGCTGTGTTTAGGAGTGCGTTGAGGATTGGCCAGTCTGCTATTGCGTCGGAGCCGTCTAGCATTCCCTCTGTTTCTCTGTATGGGGATGCTACTGATCCTGTGTCTAGATGATCCCTCCCGATCCATATGGGGCTTATGACTCCTCTCTTCACGAGCTCGTTTATCCTCAGCCCGAAAAGGGATCTTTCTCCATAGCCTAGCCATACAACTCTTGAGGGGAGGCCTTGGAACTTAACATATCTCCTAGCATTCTCAACCCATCTAACCAGTCTTCTGTTATGTTTGAACATCTCTATAACCTCGTCGTCAAGGATCTCTATATCCCTGGGGTCTCCTGTGAGGGATGCCCATCTAAATGGTCCTCTACCCTCCTCGAACATTGGTCTTATATATGCTTGCACAAACCCTGGGAATGAGAATGCATCCTTATAGCCTGCCTCGTAGGCCATCTTTCTAATATTATTACCATATTCGAAGACAACAGCTCCTCTCCTCATGAAACCAACCATAGCTTCTACTTGTCTCTTCATGCTCTCGAGGCTCAGCCTCTTATACCTCTCCGGATCCCTTGATCTGAGTTCCATGGCCTCCTCAAGGCTCATTCCAGCGGGAACATAGCTGAGGGGATCATGGGCTGGTGTCTGGTCAGTAACCACGGATATGTTGACACCTCTTCTAAGCAGCTCCGGGTAAACCTCGGCAGCATTGCCCAGCAAGCCTATAGATATACCCTCACCCCTCTGCGAATACCTCTCGGCAAGATCTATAGCGCTATCAATACTATCGGTCCATGTATCGAGGTAGCCGAACCTAATCCTCCTCTCGATCATCCTCTTATCAACCTCAACAACTATAGCAGCTCCCCCGTTCATCTTGATAGCGAGGGGCTGGGCTCCTCCCATCTCTCCAAGCCCTGCTGTGAGGACTATCCTCCCGCTCAGGGATCCCTGGAAATGCTTCTCAGCAACATAGGCGAATGTCTCATAAGTACCCTGGAGGATCCCCTGGGTCCCTATATATGCCCAGCACCCTGCTGTCATCTGCCCATACATTGTCAACCCCTTCCTCTCGAGCTCGAGGAAGTAATCCCAGTCAGCCCATTTGGGGACTAGGAGTGCGTTTGCCATAACAATCCTTGGCGCGAGCCTATGGGTTGTGAACACCGCTACAGGCTTTCCACTCTGGATCACGAGGGTGTCATCGCTCTTCATAGTCATGAGTGTATCGACAATCGTTTCAAAGGCCTCCCAATTCCTACAAGCCTTACCAGTGCCTCCATAGACTATCAGGTTCTTGGGATCCTTAGCAACATCGGGGTCGAGAACATGGAAGAGCATTCTCAAAGCACCCTCGATCTGCCAGTCCCCGCTCTCAACATGGAGCTCCCTACCCCTTATAGCCCTCACACCCCTTGTTGAGGGATCATAATAACCCTTCTGAATCAGTTTATCAATAGGCCTCCCGAACATGATCACCATCTACAATACACCTGGAGAGAGTATAAAGCGCTCTCCACGCCTTAATCCAGATCTTCTTAACGATCTATGGCGATGCCGATCTTTGGGCGAAATACCGAGGTATAGTGGATATTGGAATAAACACTGTGATCCTAGATCGACGTGGCTAGAGGCTCGACAACCCTTGCTCGAGCATTATTCAATAATCATGTTATAAGTAGCATATCTAATACCTTGGGTAGCGAATAAGTAGTAGGGCTTTATATGACGTCTTTTAACGCTGATCTCATAGTTAGAGCTAAACTTGTACTCTCCCTCCCAAACGTTGTGAGGGGTCGTGCTGATTGCAGATCTCTTGGCTGTGTTGAAGATGGGGCTATAGCTATTAGGAATGGTAGGATCGTTTCTGTAGGGCTTAGCGATGATATTCTCAGGAGGTATAGGGCTAGGAGGTATATAGATGCCTCTGGACATATTGTTACCCCAGGTCTTGTTGATCCCCATACCCATTTGTTATACCACGGATCCAGGGAGGATGAGAGGGAGGAGATCCTTGGGGGAGTGTCTTACGGGGATATACTGGCTAGGGGAGGCGGGATTCTGAGAACAATGAGGGAGACTTCGAAGGCGGATCGAGAGATCCTTTTAACATCGTTGGCAACCAGGATAGACGCTTTGTTAGAGAGTGGTGTGACAACTGTTGAGGTGAAGACCGGCTATGGGTTATCGCCTCGGGATGAGGCAAGGCTTCTCGAGATCCTTGGCGAGGCTGTTAAGGCAAGCCGTGTGGATATCGTGCCAACACTGCTTGCCCACGTACCGATGCCTGGTGTTGATTTCAAAACCCTTGTTGAGGCCTATAGGGATAGCTTGGTTCCAAGGGCTCTGGAGCTTGGGGTGAGGTTTATAGATGTTTTCTGCGATAGAGGCGCCTTTAACCCTGAGGAGTCGAGGATCCTTCTGAGTCTTGGGAGAAGCCTAGGCCTGGTTCCACGGATCCATGCGGATGAGTTCAGCTATATAGGATGCAGCGATGTTGGTTTAGAGGTCCAGGCAGCATCACTCGATCATCTCAACCAAACACCCTCAGAGATTGTTAGAAGAATCGCGGCAAGCGATTCAACAGCAATACTCGCCCCAAGCACGGCTCTAGCTATAGTTGGTAAGAAGCCTCCCTCAAGAGAGCTCCTAGATCTCGGGGCCATAGTAGCGATAGCAACCGACCACTCCCCAGCCCTTATGAACCTCAACATGGTTGAGACAATAAACCTTGCTGTCAACTATCTCTCAATACCCCCGGGAAACGCCATAGCCGCTGCTACTGTCAACGCTGCCCATAGCCTTGGGCTGAAGGGCGAGGTTGGATCTATTGTTGAGGGTTCAAAAGCGGATCTCGTTATATGGTCCTTCCCCCACTATAGGTGGTTTGGCTATCTAATGCACAGATCCCCCATAATGTGTGTGATAAAAAACGGCGTGGTTGTTAAGAACCCAGGTGGTTGTATCGTGCATGAGGGGCTGTGATATCTAATAACAGGTTCCAGGTTATTGAGGGGCTTTATGTCTCGCAGAGCTCGTCCACATGTTATTGATAATTCTGTAGGCTATCAGGGCTAGGTTTCTCCCACATAGATCTCCTTGGTCTAGTGGTGGTGTGTATTCAACAATATCTCCTCCCACGATCCTGTATCTCTTCATAACCATGTCGAGGATCTTTACAGCGTCTTTGAGAGAGATCCCTAGGGGTGATGGTGAGTTCACTCCGGGGCATTGTGAGGGATCCAGGGAGTCGGAGTCAAAGCTAATATATATCCAGTCAACGTTTGAAAAGATCTCGTCAAGAGTGTTGACCACGCTTCCAATATCTAGGTCATCTGAGTAGAGGTACTTAACCCCAAGCTTCTCGGCTAGGCTGAGCATGTATCTAGGAGTACTATGGCTCCTCACACCTATAACCGCTACTCTAAGCCTATCACCTCTTTCGGAGAGAAGATCTCTGAGATATGTTCCTGATGAGAGGCCTTCGGATAGTTCTCTCAGGTCTAGATGGGCGTCGAAGACTAGAAGCCCGGCTCTCCCGCCAAGCGTTTCTAGGGCTGAGGATACTGAGTATCTCGTGATGCTATGATCCCCTCCCAGTAGTAGGAAGCCTTTGCAGGTTCTCGATAGATTCTCGACAGCCTCATAGATTCTCTGCGAGGTTTTTCCAAGATCGCCTGGTGCGATCGCTATATCTCCCCAATCACACAAACACAGATCTTTATGGAGGTTATAGCTATAGAGATACTCCCTAAGCCTGGATGGTGCGAACCTAGCCCCAGGCCTCCCAGCGGTACTCCAATCCCAGGGAACTCCGGCTATGCATAGGCATTCTGATGGGCAGTTGGTGCTACTCCTAACAATATCGCCTAGCCTCAGATCCCCGGGATCCCTGATCATTCTCTCCCCGGGTTTTCTGAAAACGCTCATCACGCATCCCTAGATTCTAGCGGATCCCTGCAGATATATTGCTTTGAAGGCTTGATCCTTGTTTCTATGCCTTATTGTTCTGTATTGATTCTGATCTTTGCCTAGTATCCAACCATCTCCAGGATCTTTGATAGTGTTGCCTCGACAGAACTGCCTAGGGGTTGGGTTTCGACAGGGATCTCCAGGATCTTTTCTACAGGGTCTCTCACACGCTTGCTTGAGCTATCTATCCAGCCCCTCATTGATAGGGCTCTCGCCATGACCATGATCTCTATCGCTGCTATCCTCATCCCCAGCTCCACTATCTCTAGAGCCTTAAGCCCTGCGTTGAGGGAGTTGCTCACATGATCCTCGTGGTTTGCTGATGTTGGTGTGTTATCAACGGTTGCTGGGTATGCTAGGCCTCTAGCCCTGTTTATGAGGGATGCTGCTAGGTATTGGAGCATCATGAAGCCAGGGCTTTTCCCAGGGTCTTTTGAGAGGAATGGTGGGAGGCCTCTGTTCATGTTCGCGTCAAGTATTGCTGCTACTCTTCTCTCGCTCTGTGTGAGGGCTGGGATCAGGGCTATTGAGAGGAGATCCATGGCTATCCCGATCGAGATCCCGTGGAAGTTGCACCCACTAACACACCTCCCCCTCATGAACAGGGGGTTATCGGTTACAGCGTTTATCTCCCTATCTATTGTTTCTCTCACAAAGCCGATGGCATCGCTTAGGGCTCCAAGGATCTGGGGGATGCATCTATAGCTATATATATCCTGGACAACGCCAGACCTACCTAGGTTTCCCGAGCCCTCTAGGATCTCTCTCAACCTCTCACCCTCTCTAGAGGCGCCTGGGTGTCTCTTCAACAAGCATAGATCTGGGTCTAGATGCTCTCCAGGCGTCCCCATAGCCTCCATAGCGATGGCGCCTCCGAGTTCGAGCATTTTGAGAAGCCTCTCAGCCCCTACGAGTGCGTGGACGGCTATTGATGTTGACATAGCGGTGTTGTTGATTATTGAGAGAGCCTCTTTAGGACCTAGGGAGATGGGCTCTAACCCCTCCTCTCTGAGAGCCTCGGCAGCATCCATCCTCCTCCCCCTCTTCTCAACAAGCCCTTCTCCGGCGAGGGCTAGGCCTATATAGGCCATTGGTGCTAGATCCCCGCTAGCACCTAGAGATCCGTATCTAGGGACTATGGGTACTATGTCTCTGTTAAGCATCTCGACCAAAAGCCCCGGGATCTCTGGCGACACGGCTGAGTATCCATTTAGTAATTGTTTAGCAAGGATCGCCATGGCTCCCCTCACAATACCCCGATCCAGAGGCTGTCCCGAACCAGTTGCATGCTCCCTCAAAAAATCCCTAGATCTCTTAGCAAACTCCACAGGATCTACGGAATAACCCTTTAAACCTCCAACGCCTGTTGAAACACCATAGCATCTCTCACCCCTCATAATAATATTTTCTAGAAACTCCTCACGCCTCTTCCTAAGGATCTCAACAGCACTACCTTCTATTTTAGCCGAAGCAAGACCTATAGAGATCATCCACACATCCCTATAACCAACAAACCCAGAAAGATCTATAACAAGCCCCAATAACACTCCCAACACACTATACAACTGGCTACATATAAAAACAACAAAAACACAAGGGGGCATTGCAGACAATTCAATGATCCATGGGTTAGCCGCAGGGTTGGGGAACCTGAATCCACAGGATTTTTACTCGAACTCCTCCTCAAGATCTATATCGGCTAGGTCTCCTAACCTGGCCTCCTTACCACCGATCCTCTCTCTTCTCCCCCTGATCCACTCAATGATCTCTTCTATAGTAGATCGACGACTCATTTTCCCCCACTCTATATATCTCCCCCTTTCAATTCTATAATAGATCTGCTTACCTCTATTTTATTCTTATCCTGCTTATGAGTTTTTGATGATCTAGTATAGGATTGAGCGTTATAAGGTTGCTGCATTTATGTTGTTTGGTGCTGTGGTCTGCGTGTTCTTGTTACTGGTGGTGCTGGTTTTATAGGCCATAATATCGCTATCCATCTCTTCTCAAGGGGTTTCGATGTGGTTGTATATGATAGCATGGAGAGGGCTTCTAGGCTTGGCGTTAGGAGGCTTGGGGAGCTCGGGATCCCTGTTGTGAGGGTCGATGCTATGGGGGTGAGGGATCTCAGGGGTTTCGATGTGGTTGTCCACTGTGCTGCTTATGTTGATGTTGCTGAGTCTATGGAGAACCCTGGGATCTATTTTAGCAATAATGTTGCTGGAACTGCTAGTGTCGCTAAGGCTTCCGCCGATTCAGGCTCTCTGATGATCTATGTGAGCTCTGCCTCTGTCTATGGAGATCCTGTGAAGATCCCTATACCAGAGGATCATCCCATAAAGCCTATCTCCCCATATGGTTTGAGCAAGGCTATGGGGGAGCAAGTTGTCGAGCTCTTCTCAAGGATCTATGGTTTGAAATATATAATCCTGAGACTCTTCAACGTCTACGGCCCCGGGCAGAGCCAATCATACGCGGGGGTTATAACCAGGTTTATAGAGAGCGTCTTGAGAAGAGAACCCCCAAGGATCTATGGCGATGGAACCCAGACAAGGGATTTCATCCACGTATCAGACGTAGCCAGGGCTGTAGAGCTCGCTATAGAGAGAAAAGCCTATAACGAGGTATTCAACATAGGATCCGGAAAACAGATCTCGATCCTAGAGCTAGCCAAGCTAATAATGAGGCTAGCAAACCTCGAAGGAGAACCAGTGTTCGACAAACCAAGGCCTGGTGATATAAAGCACAGCCTCGCAGACATATCGAGGGCTAGAAAAATCCTCGGCTTCGAACCCTCAATACCCCTAGAAAAAGGTCTCGAGGATCTATTGAGAACATGGTATAGATATCAGTCTACAAACCATTCTTCACCGCCATAGATCATTAAAACCACATTTAGAAACCTCCTAACATTCGCATAAAATCTGTTGGCAACGATCCGGTCTCTATAGACTCTAGGTGATGGAAGCAACATTCTAAGCCATTCGAGGATGATCTACTAAACCTGAACCTAAACAAGGGCCCATGCTGTTGAGCTCAACGGCAGCCCACGAACCCATGTGGATAAAAAGATCCCTGTGGCGCGTTGAAGTCACTTGATATGGCCATGAATGAAGATAAAGTGATCTGAATGAATATCCAGGGACATACGGTTTAGGGTGGATCCAAAGACCGGGGTTCAGGTTTCATAGCGGTTTTCTCTATCAACCGCTCTTCCCATATCCTCGGTCTCGGCTCAATGCTGTGGGGAACCCTACATCCTGGCTTTTATTTAACCCGCCTGCTTGGGTCTCTATCTCTATCCTCGTTGAATGTTACCATAGGACTATGATCTAATATCAATCCATATAAACCATCGTGAAACTCGAAACAGTCGGCTACAGCGGCTTGAGGGTGTGGAGCTTTATCTTTTAGTAGTGTTATGGTCGTGTTCTCAGCTTGCTGATGCAGGTCTTGCAGGCACAGATATATTCTAATTAAAATGAAGGGTTCGGGTTTGTGTGGATATTAAGAGGCGAGGATCTGTTTTAGGTTTGTGGTTTGCTTAGTTTTGAGGCGAACATTATTAGTTCTAGGTCGTGGTATCTTTTCCCAATGATCTGTATTCCTACTGGCATGCCTTGGGATTTTAGGAGGGGTATTGATATTGCTGGGGCTCCTACGAGGGATGGGTAGATCACGTTGCTTGTGAGTATTGCTCTTATCTCTCCATCTTCTTTTCCCAGGACTTCCTCGATTTTTGGTGCTGGGATTGGGGTTGTTGGTGTTACTAGGAAGTCAACTTCTTTCATGGCTTTATCGAACTCCCTGGTTATTGCTTCCTTCATGTGGAGGGCCTCTATATATTCTGTAGCCTTGTACTCGAGCCCTCTCTCTAGTAGTCTTCTCACATCTTGGTGGAGCTCTCCCCACCTATCCCTTATGCCTAGGAATGTTCTTGTAGCCTCGCTATACCTTATTGCTGGGAATACTGAGTATAGGTTTCTCACTGCTAGCTCTAGCTCGACCTCCTTGTATTTGAAGCCTGATAGGAATCTATAGAATTCCTTCTCAACCTCTTCGGAGGCTTTGAAGAGCCCTGAGGGGATCCCTAGCACGGCTTTATCCGGATCTATCTCTCTCACCTTCTTTCTAAGTATATCGGGTCTGGCTATGATCCTGAATACCCTCTCGATCCACTCGGTGTTAGAGGCAATGATCCCTACGTGGTCTAGGCTTGGGGCTAGGGGATAGAGCCCTGAGGAGGGGATCGAGCCGTAGCTGGGTTTCAGGCCATAGACGCCGCAGAGGGATGAAGGGATCCTCACAGAACCCGCTGTATCACTCCCAAGAGCTACTGGGACAATCCCCGCTGCAACTGCTGCTGCAGAGCCACCGCTACTCCCACCAGCTATTCTTGAGAGATCGTGGGGGTTTCTCGTAGGGCCGAAAACCGAGGATGTTGTTGTAACGCCTGAGGCTAGCTCGTGTGTGTTGGTTTTTCCAACCATGATCCCGCCTGATCTCTTGATCCTGCGGATAACCTCGGCATCTATAGATGGTATGAGGTCGTAGAAGACCTTGGAGCCGAGGGTTGTTCTAATACCCCTCGTCATAATGTTATCTTTAACAGCTATTGGGAAGATCTCTAAACCCGCTGATAAAGCTTCTCTAGCCTCTTTCTCAGCGTTGGGGTTCCACGTAACTATAGCGTTGATCTTCTTGTTCTCCTCTATAGCGTTGAGGGATCTCATGACAAGATCCAGGGTCGTGGAGCAACACCAAAAAGAATCACTATAAGAGCTATATAATAGATGCTATTAACACCACACGATCCGCCTTAATCAATAGTAAGAAATAGAGCGTTGGAGAGGTAGGGATTTATATAGCCATCACCAAAAACACTTGGTGCCCCGGCTTGGTTGTTAAGGTTAGTGTCTCTCCCAATAAGAGATGCGCGGATCAAGAGGATGTTTGTCATAACAGATGGCACCCCGATATAAAGCCAGCTGTCGAGATAAGCCCGGGCGACGAGATCGTGCTAGAGACCCTCGATGCCCTGGATGGCCAGATAAGGGATACGCCTGACACTAGCGATATCGCTAATATAGATGCAGGCCCTGTCCACCCGCTCACAGGGCCTATCTATGTTAAGGGCGCCGAGCCCGGTGATCTCCTAGTAGTGAGGATCCTTGATGCAGGACCTCTCGGAAGCTTTGGCTATACCTTTGTAACAAAGGGTTTCGGCTTTCTGAGAGACGTGTTCGACAAACCCTACAAGGTTAGGTGGGAGCTTGGGAGGCATTACGCATCAAGCCCAGATATACCTGGTGTGAGGATCCCTGCAGCCCCCTTCCCAGGCGTGATTGGTGTCGCCCCGTCGAGGGAGCAGGTTAGGGAGTGGAGGTCTAGGGAGGCTGGGATAGCATCTAAAGGGGGTCTCGTGCTTCTTCCAGACCCGAGGGGTGCTGTACCCTCTAGAGAGCCGATAGCTTCTGAGGGTCTTAGGACGCTGCCTCCGAGGGAGAATGGGGGTAATCTCGATGTGAGGAACCTAGCACCAGGATCAGAGATCCTGTTCCCGGTTTTCGTGAGAGGAGCTCTACTATCTGTTGGTGATATGCACTACGCCCAGGGTGATGGTGAGGTTAGTGTTACTGCTATAGAGATGGGGGGTGTTATAAGGCTCTCTATCTCTCTGATCAAGGATGGTGCTAGGAAGTATGGTTTGAAGAGGCCTCTCTATAGACCCTCGCCCCTCGCGGAAGCCTATAAAGACTATATATGCATAGCAGGGCTTAATCTGGATAGTGCTGAGGATGCTACGAGTGCTGCTAGGGATGGGCTTCTCAACATGATCGAGTTCTTGGAGAGGACTGGTTATGATAGATACCAGGCATATATTCTGTTCAGCGTGGCCGGTTTCCTCAGGCTGAGTCAGGTTGTTGATGTACCCACATATACAATCTCGGCGTGTATTCCTAGGGAGGTGTTTACAAAAATTTCTATCTAGCCTCGGCAAGCTGGCAAGTGTGGACTATATGTGTGGCTAAGCTTTTTAACGTCTCCTCGCTATACTTATTGGTGATGTCTTGCCGGCTCAGCAGAAGCCAGAGAGCCCTATAAAGGTTCTGAGGGCTGCTATGTCTAAGACTGTTATGGTTAAGCTGAAGGATGGTTCGGAGTTTGTGGGTAGGCTTGACCTTACGGATGGGACTATGAATGTTGTTCTGAGCGATGCTGTGCAGGTTAGGGAGGGGAGCGATGAGCCTGCTACTAAGTTTGGGAAGATATTGATTAGGGGTAGCCAGATACTCTATATCTCTACTGACTATATCGCTACTGAGTATGGTGAGAAGAGCCTTACCGGCTAGGAGGTGGGTTTCTGCCCCTCCTGTTGAAGATCTATTCGGGCCTATCTAGGGAGGAGATCCTTGTTCTCAGAAGCCTTGCATCTCTTGTAAAGCTATATGAACACGTACCAGTAGAGGTTATTAAGAGGAGGACGGGTCTTCCTGAGACACGTGTACCAAAGATCCTTAGGAGTCTTGTGGGCAGCCGTCTAATAGTTCCCCACAAGGTTTATGGGGATATGTATAGACCGACATTCATGGGGCTTAACATAGCCTCTCTACATGGCCTCCTCGGGAGGGGTGTTATAGATGCTCTTGGTGATAGGATAGGTGTTGGTAAGGAGAGCCTGGTATACCTGGCATATAAGAATGGAGAGCCCTTGATCGTTAAGTTCCACAGGATAGGTATTAAGAGCTTCAGGCATGTGGTTAGGGTTAGGAGCTATGGCGGGGGGTTTGAGAGGCTCTGGTGGGGTGCTAGGAGTGTTATCTCTGCTGAGAGGGAGCACAGGGCGTTAGAGATCCTTAGCAGGGTTGGGGCTAGGGTTCCAAGGCCTTTTGGTAGGGAGTATAATGCTGTGGTTATGGAGTATATAGAGGGTGTCGATCTATATAGGGCTGGGGATCTTGAGAACCCCTTAGCTGTGTTGGAGGATATTATCGATACGGCTAGGAAGGCCTATATAGATGCTGGGATTGTTCACGGAGATCTAAGCCCCTTCAACGTTATTGTCTCGAGGGGTGGTGCTGAGAATGGCTATGTTATTGACTGGCCCCAGTGGATCAAGGCTGGTGATCGTGTTTCCCACGAGATCCTTAGGAGGGATCTTAGATATATGGCTGAGTTCTTCTCTAAGAAATACGGGTTGGGAATAGATCCCGAGGATCTATTCGCAAGGGTTGTTGGGAGCGATGGGCGGTGATAGCGTAGTCTCTATGGGGATAGATCTCTATAGGGGGAGCCCGGCCTCGAGGCTTAGGGCGACATATGCTGTTTGCATTGTTAGGGGTGGGGAGGTTATATATGAGGCTACAGATCTCCCACTACCCAAGGTGATCAGGCTTGCCCTTGAGTATAAGCCTAACTACATAGTGATCGATAATCTCTACGAGCTTGCCAGGTCTAAGAGGGAGCTTTTGAAGGTACTCTCGTTATTCCCCTATGGGAGCCAGATACTCCTGGCGACTTTCAGCGATGCTGAGGGTTTCAAGGATCTCAGGGATATTGCTGCTGAGCACGGTATTCTTGAGAGTAGGAGGAAGCAGGATCCCCAGAGTACTGCCAGGATACTGGCTATGCTTGGTCAGAGGGGTGTGGGGCATCCTATAAGGGTTTGGGAGGAGAGGACTAAGGTTATAGTCTCTAAGGGGAGGTCTGGGAGGGCTGGGGGTAGTTCTGAGGATAGGTATCTCAGGGGTTTGAGAACCGCTGTTCTTAGGTATGTGAGGAGGATTAGGGATGCTCTGGATAGTGCTAAGATTCCTTACCAGCTATCCTATAGAAAGGCTGAGGGCGGTCTTGACAGGGCTGTGTTTATAATAGATGCTCCTAAGGATAAGCTTGCTGGGATTGTGAGGAGTAAGAGGGGTAGGTATGTTACTGTGAGGGTTAGGCCTATTGCTAGGACTAGGGTTGTGATTTCCGAGAATATTGAGAGGAGGATGAGGCCTGTAATAGCTGGTGTGGATCCTGGGAGTGAGTATGGTGTTGCTGTGATAGATCTTGATGGGAGGGTTATAGCTACGGAGACTATAAAGGGTGGCGATGTTTTACAGGCAATATCCTCTATACTTAGATACGGAACCCCGGTTCTTGTTGCTAGTGATAAGAAACCCGTGCCGGAGGCTGTTAGGAGGGTTGCTGCTGCCTTTAATGCCAAGCTTTACGAGCCTGACTATGTTGTTAGTGATCAGGAGAAGAGCTCTCTGGTAGCCTCCTCGGGATACCGGGTTGGGTCTGTGCATGAGAGGGATGCTCTTGCGGCTTGTCTCCTGGCTTATAAGGGCTATGTTAAGAAGTTTGAGCAGGTTGAGAGGATCCTGGAGTCCCTCGAGATCAAGATCCCTGTTTCGAGGGTTAAGGCCGAGGTGATCAAGGGTTCGAGCATAGCTTCAGCTATAGAGGCTGCTATCGAGGATGTGATCGGGAGCTTGGAGGAGGATCTGTATAGGGATACGAGTATTATTCAGAAGCTTGTTAGGGAGGCTATCGAGGATGAGGGTAAGATAAGGAATCTTGAGAGAAGGATCTCTGAGCTTCTCTCGGAGAGGCAGGTTCTTCTAGACAGGGTCAGGGGGCTTGAGGAGGAGCTTAGGAGGATCTCGAGTGAGTATGAGGCCTTCAGGAGGAGTGTTAGGGTTGAGGTTGAGAGGGAGAGGGCTGTGGCTTCCTTGATAGATAGGCTTAGGTCTTGTCAGGATTCCTATAGATCTCTTGAGGAGGCTCTTGGAGAGCTTAGAAGGAGTCTCGAGGATCTGAGGAGGATTATTCTTGAGTATGATGAGAGGGGGTATAGGAAGATCCAGAGGATCTATGCCCCGGTAGATGAGGAGGATCTCGAGGATATAGTTAAAAAAGGACCTATAGATGGGATCTATATCCTCTACACAGAAGACCCCGAGTCCCTGAAGAGACAGGATATAGAGTATATAAGGAGTAGGCTGAAGAGAATAGCCCTCATAGCACCGAGATGCCCATTCAAATACACAGGGGATAGGGAGGAGCATGTAGTATGTATAGAAACACCCCCTGAGCTGGTTGCCACTATCTCGAACAAATATGTGCTTATAGATAGACCAGCATTGGAGAAGATCAAGGGGTATTATAGAGAGCTCTACAACACAATACCAAAGAAGCCTGGAATGAGTGAGGAGGATCTGGAGAGGCTTATAATGGAGTACAGAGGATCTAAGCTCTCTTCTAAAGGATAGCCAGGGCTGCTCCGATCAGCTTATCGCCACAGGATCTTTAGGGCTATATGCCTCCGAGGGGAGATATAGTGGTGTTAGCTTGAAGGCCTTTGAGTTCATAAGAATAGATGATCTACCGCCCAAGCCTAGGGATAAGGCTATGACAGAGATTAGGGGTAGCTACTACGTTGTTGTAACACCCACGTATCTTGAGGAGCTGTTTAAGATCGCTGGCGACTATATCGATATATTTAAATACGCTGGAGGCTCTATGAGGCTCCATCCGAGGGAGATAGTGTTGAGGATAAACAGGCTCTGCCACGATCACGGGATTCTTGTATCGACAGGCGGCTTCACCGAGAAGGTTCTGACCCAGGGTGCTGATGCTTTTGATAAATACCTAGACGAGGCTTCATCTCTCGAGTTCGACGTTGTTGAGATCTCTTCTGGCTATATCGATATAGATAATGATGATAAGGTTGAGCTTGTCAAGGCTGTGAGGAGGGCTGGGCTTAGGTCCAAGCCCGAGGTCTCTCTTGTTAAGGGTGCTGGGGGTGCTCATGAGGAGTGGGAGACGGAGAGCATGCCGTATGATCATATGTTGAGGGATGTGGAGATCTATCTATCGGCTGGTGCGTGGAAGATCATGGTTGAGTCTGAGGGTATAACGGAGAATGTAAGGAAGTGGAGGGTTGATGTTATTGAGGCTCTTGTTAAGAGGTTTGGGATTGAGAAGCTAATGTTCGAGGCTGCTGAGAGGCCTGTGTTTAGGTGGTATGTATATACCTTTGGTAGAGACGTGAACCTGTTTGTGGATCACACGCAGATTATAGAGCTGACGGCGCTTAGGACTGGTTTATGGGCTCCTAAGGAGCCCTGGGGAAGGGTTAAATATAGGAGGTCTTAGTTTTCATGGTCATGCTGGTCTTGGCTCCATAGCTTTTTCTCCCCTCTCTTGCCGTTCGCTGGGCTGCGTCTTGTTCTTTATACGTGCTAGTGTTTCTCTTATCCTCTTCTCGGCTGTTTTTACGTATTGCTCGTCTATTTCGAAGCCTATGTATTTTATGCCGAGTTTTATTGCTGCTATTGCTGTGTTTCCTATGCCTATGAATGGGTCTAGGACTAGTTTTGTTCTCTCTAATCCGTGGAGTTTTATGCACATTTCGGGTAGTTTTGGTGGGAATGGTGAGGGGTGGGGTCTTTCTTCTCTAGATCTTATTGTTTCGTATGGTATGAACCACACGTTACCCCTGTCTCTTAGATCTCTTGTTGCTGATTTCCACCTGCCTATGTTGCTTTTATCCTGGTAGGGGACTCCTATTGCTGTTTTATCAAGCTCTACATCGCCGTTTTTTGTGAAGTGGAATATATATTCGTGGTTTATGGCTAGGTATTTCTTGCTATTCACAGGCTTATAATGACCGACAGCTATGTCGCCCCTTATGTTTGGGTAATCCCCCACATCTTTCTTCTCGATCGCTATTGATTTGACCCAGTGGATCACGTTCTGGAGGACGAAGTATTTTCTAAAGACAAAGGCAACCTCCCAAGCAACCCAGGGATCCCTATAGCTATACCCCATGTTGAGGAAAAGAGAACCCTGATCCGAGAGAACCCTTCTAAGCTCAGCAGCAACCCTATCCATCCAGGCTAGATACTCATGCCTAGGTATACTATCATTATAAACACCATACCTCACACCAAGATTATAAGGCGGCGATGTAACAATAACATCAACCTCACCATCATCCAAACACCTCCTCATACCAACAAGACTATCCATAACATAGATCCTATTAACCTCACACCTCAAACACCACCACCCCTACACCCAACACAGCCCCCGATCCCACTAGTAAATAAGCCCCACCATTCTAATAACCACCAAGGAGAACACCTTGACACACCGAGATCTAGCTATTAGCAACACCGTACGCAGAGTTGCTAATATCCTGTCCTCGCTGGGTCTAAGGATCTTTGTTATTGGCGCTAGAGGTATCATGATCCACGGTGTGGATCTTGGTAGAGAAACTAGGGATTGGGATTTAGCAATAGATCGGTATCCCACACTCGAGCTTAGAGATAAGATCACTGAGATCCTGAGAGGCTCCGGTTATAAGGTGCAGTGGAGGAAATGGGGTTTTCTTGTCGAGGATGATATACATATAGATATCAACTATGCTCCTCTCACGCTTGATGAGGAATTCATAGCAAGATCTACAGAGTTAGAGCAAGGAATATTATTACCCTCCCTCGAAGATATGGTGGTGATGAAGATAATGTCAGGGGAGAGAAAGGATCTAGACGATCTTAAAAAGATATTGAGCAGCAAGTGGCAGGAGCTCGACAAGCACTACCTCTATAGGAGAGCAAAACAGGCAGGGTTGGAGAGGGAGCTTGAGAAACTCGTCAGGAGGCTAAGGCTAGCATGAGCAGTACGATACGCCTTGTTCCCGGAATAGCGATCCCTGTTTCCATGTCCTTTCTCCTCGAGCTCTGCGAGCCTGTAAGATATACTAAAAAAGCTATTGAGGCAGGACATCTCCTAAAGATCGACTACCACCCTCCATATATCCAGTTCTCGTGTAAAGATATCGATAGAGTTATTGAAGAGGCGAGGAAGAGAGGCTTAAGAATATATAAAGCTAAGAGATGGATCACAATAACAGATCAGATCTACAGAGTCAGAATATACTTACCCTAGTTTCCAATTTTATATTGTTCGATACCAACCACCCTCCTCTTGGCTTATTGGCCTTAGGATTCCTCCTTTCATTGAGACTCTATCTTTGGTCTCAACTCGTTTAGTGTGACCTCTATTCATGGCTTCTCCAAAATAGTATAGCTGATCTTGGCTTCTTGCATCTCCTTAGATTAGATCCCGGATCGACTTATACGAACCTCTATGGAATCTGAGACAGCTAGCTGCGGCTAATCGTGCTAGATAGCTAGATATTAGGAGAAACGTGGGTTATTGCTGATGGGGGATGTTTTTAAATTTTAGAGTGATATGTTTAAATGTATGGGGTTGCTTAGGGATCTTGAGCTGTTGAAGAGTAGGCTTGAACTTGTTAGGGAGAGCTGTGTGAAGGCTGTATTGTTGTTTGGTTCTAGGGCTAGGGGTGAGCATGGGGAGAGGAGTGATGCTGATCTTCTCGTTCTCCACGAGGGTTGTGGGATTAGTGATATCGTTATGAGGAGGAGGTATTTGTATAATGCTTTGAGGGAAGCGTTGGGAGAGGTGTTTGAGGATATCACTCTCATCGATATGGAGCTCGGGGATTTCCTCAAGCCTAGAGAGGTTAGCTCGCTGCTCTTGAACATATACTGGGATGCAGTTGTGGTTTACGATAAGACCGGGGCTATTGAGGATTTCTTGAAAAGGGTTAGGGGGAGGATAATGGAGAGCGGTCTAAAGAGGATCAGGGAGGGGAAGGGCTATTACTGGGAGCTTCCAAAACCGATGGAGGAAGTCAGGATCCTATGAGTTATAACCCCTTAGATGAAGCTAGGTATAGATATAGACTCGCCCTCGAGCATTTAAAAAGAGCTGAGAGGCTATTCTCCCTTGGCGACTGGGCTGGAACCGTTTCGGCATCACAGCTAGCGGTCGAGAATTTTGCTAAGACCATTATAGCTGTTTTTGAGATCCCAACATGGAGCCATGACCCTTCAGGACAGCTAAACAGGCTGATTGAGAGACTGCCTGCTGGAGCGAGAAGCGAAGCTAGGGAGCTTGCCACACTAGCAAGAGAACTTGCCCCAGAGCATGGCAGATCGAGCTATGGAGAGCCTTCTGCAGGACTATTACCAAGTGACATATATAAGGAGGAACACGCCTTAGATGCTCTTGAAAAATGTAGAAGGGCAAAAGTTATGACCGAGAGAATAATTGAAATGCTCAACATTAGATTTTGAAAAGGAGGAATGCTGAGTTACCAGTATGAAAGAGTAGCTAGCCTTATACCGAACTTAATAGATAACAGTCTATTCCTAGTTTGCTAACCTGCTAGGTTGTTGAGGCTAAGGCTATTCTCGATCGATGTTTTAGATGCTGCAAGGATGATGATTTCGAACTTCTATAGAATTAAGAAGATCTCCATAGTATCTTAGAGTTCTTCCGGAAGTGCGTTATGAATTCAAACTATCTCTGTTTTAGACTAGCTATGAGGTGGGTTTCGGTTATAGGCGAGAATAAGGTAGTATTTATATGTTTACTATGGTAGTTGTTATAGAGTAGTATGGGCAGGTATGTGACGGTCTCTATAAAGATCCCTAGGGAGGTTAAGGAGAAGCTCGAGTCACGCGGGATCAGGATTTCCGATATATTGAGGAGGGCTATTGAGGAGGAGGTTAGAAGGATAGAGCTTGAGGAGGTGGAGGCAAGGCTAGCTGGGCTTAAGGATCTGCTTCAAGGGTTTACTACGGAGTTTGTTGTGAGATCCATTAGAGAGGATAGGGGCGCGTTATAAAATTATGTGTTGTATGGTTGTATGGTTTCTATGCTGGTATTATTAGGTCTTCGAGTTCTTCTGGATAGTGTGTTATGAATTCGAAGCCGTCTTTTGTTACTACTATTGTGTCTGAGTGTCTGAATCCTCCTAGGTTTTCGACATAGATCCCTGGCTCTACTGTCATTACCATGCCTTCCTCGAGTGTTCTGTTATCTCCTATGTCGAAGAATGGTGCTTCGTGGTATTCTAGGCCGATTCCGTGGCCTGTGTGGTGTCTCCAGTATTTCATTAGGTCTTTTTCTTTGAAGAACCTCCTAACATTCCTATCGACATCGCTGCACTTTACTCCCGGCTTTATGCTTTCCAGCGCTACTCTTCTGGCTTCGAGCATTAGTTTGAAGAACCTTCTCTGCTCTTCAGATGGTTCTCCAACGATCATTGTTCTCTCGAGCTCTGCTCCGTAACCACTTACAAGGGCTGTTGCTCCTGTTACTAGCACGTCTCCCTTCTTTATGATTGCGTGTATTGTGAGGGAGTGTGGGTAGTAGGAGTGCTTCCCAACCTGTCCCCTGAAGCCTGCCCTTGCTCCTGAGCTCCACCCGGCTGGTCTGTAGATCCCTTTGAGTGCTCTGGCCATAGCCATTGTGGCATCCATGCTTGCTTTGAGCGAGACCTCGTCTTCATATAGCCCTGGCCTTGTATATTCCTGGAGCAGTCTGTGGGCTAGCGAAGCCCACTTAGCACTCTCCCTCAGAAGCCTTATCTCCTCCTCGGATTTTACAAGCCTCATATTCTCGATCAAATCCCTCTCATAGCTATAGCTAGCCTTAAGAACCTCGCTAAGCCTCGGACCCCTATAGCCATATATATGGGCATAGCCATCAACATCAAAACCTATTCTTTTACCCTCAAGCCCGAGCCCTCTCAGATAATCCGCTATAACAAGCATTGGGTGCTTCTCATCGGGATACTCATCATAGCTCAAAACCCTATCAGCGTATGAATATCTCTCAGCATGCTCCAACTCAAGCCTAGGGACTATAAGGATCTTCTCACCACTCGAGAGAATCACGGCAGCAATAGGCCTCTCAGTAGGTATGTGGAAGAAGTTAGTAACATAAGCTATATTAGCGGCCGAAACCAGGTAGAGGGCGTCGAGATTCCTCCTAGCCATCTCGGAAGTTATATTCAAAACCCTCCTCTCAACCTCCCTCTTAGATATAACAAGCATATAGACACCAATGATAATAATCAAAGCTATATATAAATCGCGGTTCCCATAGCGGGTAGGCATCTAATCACAGATCACTGGTTTTTAACCTATAGCAGTGTTGCTAGCCATCGCTATAAACGTAATATAGATAGTAAATATAATAAATTAGATATAAGAGCAGTAAATATAAGAGCCCTTTATCCCAGGTATAAGTGAGGTGGTATAGATTAGAGAGCAGATTATCCCTATAACTAGAGGTCTAGCCAGCTTCGTAATGCTGGTTATAGCTGTTATGAGTATAATAGGACCAGCAATACCCGGGCTCATACTAGTAGCCGAGGCCCAGGCGAGACCCAGGCTTAGCTTTGAAATGCTCTCCCTCCCATGGTTCCCTCTCTCAGATAAGGCTGCAGAGGTGGTTGCTGAGCAGCTGAAAAAAGTGGGTATAGAGATCAAGGTTGTTAAGCTAGAGTCCTCCGTAATGTATCCGAGGATCATGAATACCTTTGACTACGACTCCTTCGCACTAGCCGTATCCCAGAGCCCAGACCCTACTGGGATGCTTAACGCTATGCATAGTAGAAACGCCATACCAGGCGGCTCTAACTACTGGGGCTATGCAAACCCCGAGGTGGATAGGCTTATAGATATGGTTCTAACTGCTAAGAGTGAGGATGAGGCTAGGGAGCTGGCGTGGAAGGTTCAGGCAATGGTGGCTAATGGTCCATTCATACCGCTATATCTAAGCATAAATACACAGGTGATAAGGGCTGAGTGGAAGAACTATACATTGATGCCTGGAGGTATAGTAGAGGCTTATAATAGGTGGAGCCTGCTCTACATGTATAAATCCGATAAGCTTGAGGAGAATGTGTTTAGAATAGCCTTCCCCTCAGATATACTGAGCCTCAACCCATTCATGGCAACTGATCTGAGGTCCCTTTGGATCATATCCCAGATCTATGATCCCTTAGTAGCGCTCAGCCCAGACCTCAAACCAGTCCCCTGGCTAGCCGAGAGATGGGAGGTCTCGCAAGACGGGCTTAACTATACATTCTACCTGAGAAAAGGGGTTAAGTTCCACGACGGTTCAGAGCTGACCGCCGATGATGTGGTCTTCACATATAAATTCGGCATATCTAATAAAGCACCGAGATATCTGGGAGCAATAGCTGTTTTGATCAAGGATATAGTTAAGATCGATGACTACACGGTTAGGTTTATCCTGAAGGATCCATCGCCATTCTTCCTAGTAAGCCTGGCCACCAGCTTCCAGTTCATAGTTCCGAAAAAGATCTGGGAGAATCAGAACGTAACATGGGCTAACCCCAACCCAGTGGGGACAGGGCCTTTCAAGTTCGTGAGCAGAACTCCTGGAGAGAGCATTGTTCTAGAGAGGAATCCCGATTACTTCAAAGGAGCCCCAAAGATCTTCAGGGTTGTGATGAGGGTTATTCCAGAGGCAGAGACCAGGTATTACTCAATAAAGAGAGGGGACGTCGATACCGAGAGGTATGCTACAAGCTTTAGCCTTATCCCCGATGCGGAGAAGGATCCCAACCTAAGGGTTGTGAAAACCCCCGATATATGGCTCATCTATATAGCCTTCAACTATAGGAGATATAATGACACGAAGGTCTTTGAGGCTATCAACTACGCCCTCGATAGAGATGAGATTATAAAGAGAGCCGCTGGAGGGTATGGAGTGCCTGTATATACTATACTTAATAAGGAGTGGCACGGTGGTTATGCAAACACAAACATAACGTTCAAATACGATCCTGCGAAGGCGATCAAGATCCTGGAGGATGCAGGCTGGCTTCCAGGACCCGATGGGATAAGGATCTATGTGGGGAAGCAGCAGACAGCAACCCCGACACCACAGACAACACCGCCCACCACGCCTACCACGACTCCAACTACGACTCCAACCACGCCTACACCGACTATAACGACACCACCGCCACAGACAACACCAGCCCCTCCTGCAGCGCCTGGGGCAGCACCTGGTCAGGGTATGATTATTGCGATAGCTGTTGTGGCGATCATAATCATAGCGGCTATAGCTGCTATAACAAGGATCCTTAGAAGGAGGTCGTAATGGGGTTCGCCTCCTATATATCCCGTAAGGCGGCCCAGCTGGCAGTAGTAATGGCTATAGGTATAATTGTGTCTTTTTTCATGTTCCGCCTACTCCCAGGAGATCCTACCGCGTCTCTTCTAGATCCGAGGCTGGATCCCGAGGCCAAGATCGAGATAATAAGGAGATTCGGTCTTGATAAACCGCTCTACGAGCAGTTTATCCTCTATATCACGAACATCCTCAGAGGGGATTTCGGGATCTCCTTCAGCTATACTGGTATGTCTGTCTCTGAGGTGATCTTTGGGCAGAGGCTCATAAACACCTTGGCCCTGATGTCAACGGGGATCGCGTTGTCAGCTGTTATAGGGACGTTACTGGGCTTAGCTATTGGCTGGAGATCTGGGGGTATTCTTGATAGAACCTTCACGGGGCTCCTATACATGGTATTCTCGGCCCCGGTGTTCTGGGTGGCCCTCCTCATACAGTTCTATCTAGGCTATCAGGCTGGCTTAATACCTATTAGTGGTACTTCATCGTATATAGGTGTTGATGTTGATTTCACCACATATCTAGCTGACTATATGTTGCACATGGTGGGTCCTGTAATAACCCTTGCCTTCTTCTTCATACCTAGCTATTATATATACATAAGGAATGTTGTCTCCAGTATGAAGGGCGAGGATTTCGTTGTTACTCTAAGGGCTGTGGGGCTTAGCGAGAGGATCATTTTGGTGAGGCATATAGCGAGGCATGTGGCGATACACACGCTCACCATAACATCTAACCAGTCGCCTCTGCTTGTAACAGGGGCTGTCTTCACAGAAACCGTCTTTGGGTGGAACGGTATTGGGAGGCTTCTCTACGACTCTATCTTAAGGGCTGACTACCCGGTGCTTCAGGGGATATTTATTTTAACGATCCTTGTGGTTGTTATCACCAACATTGTTACTGATGTTATTTACTACATAATAGATCCGAGGATCAAGGTTAGGTGACCTGGCATGAGGTCTTCAGACTCTGTGATAGCATCGCTAAGAGATCCAGCAATACTGGCTGGCTTGGTATCACTGCTGGCTATGATCATGCTCTCCTTAACAGGCTTACTGCTAACCCCATGGGATCCTAACCTGATCAGGGGAGATCCATTGAGCCCTCCCTCCCTAGCACATCCCCTAGGTACTGATGACATTGGTAGGGATGTTGCTGCCATGATCTATAGGGGGGTTCTTACATCGATATTCATAGGGGTTTCCGCAGCAATTGTTACAACGATCCTGGGGCTTGTGGTGGGGATAATAGCATCGATATTCAGGGGCTTTGTAGACGCGACTATGATGAGGATTGTTGACTTCCTGCTAGCAACACCCTCCCTCGTCCTCGCATTAATACTAATAGCATTTCTAAAGCCAAGCATATATAACGTGATACTCGTGCTCGCAATAACAGGCTGGCCCGGTGTTGCAAGGATAGTGAGGGCTCATTCGCTGCAAATCCTCTCAACAGGCTATGTGGAGGCAGCCAGAGCTCTGGGGGCGAGTTCGTGGCATATAGCGTTGAGACACCTAGTCCCGGCATCGATCCCCGTAACCCTGGCTGCTATAGTGACCACAACAAGGGCGGCTGTCCTGCTAGAAGCTGGGCTAGGCTTTCTAGGGCTGGGTGATCCTTCAACCATAAGTCTCGGAACAATCCTATTCTATGCGAGAAGATCAGCAGCCCTCGCCTCAGGAGCATGGTGGGTCATAGTCCCTGCAGGGCTCCTCATAACAATCATAGTGTTCGCACTAACAATGATCTCGATAGGGATGGAGAGCAGGACTTTAAAGAGGGGGTAGGCTCTCGTTTTTATACGCTGCGAATTATCATGTATTGTCTAGATCTATATCCTCGTTATCCACCTATGTTTAGCTCTACGCTAAACCACAGATAGATCGGGAAAACTACCTATATCCTATAGAGGGCTGTGATAGCTACTAGGCTACTAGATCTCTTGAGATATATTATGAGCATGCTAAGGAAATGATACAGGGTGCGTTGATTGTACCATGTCTGCTTAACATTTGATTTCGACGCATACTCCCCCTGGATAGCTAGGAGGCTGACTAACTATACTAACCTATCTAGAGGTGAGTTCGCATCAATAGGGGTTAAGAGGATCCTCAAGCTATTGAGGGATCACAATATAGAGGCCACCTTCTTCATTCCAGGCCATACCGCTGAGCATTTCCCAGAAGACGTGGGTTTAATAAAGGATCATGGGCATGAGGTTGCCCACCATGGCTATATACACGAGCCCCCGGAGACTCTGGGAGGTCCTGAGGAGGAGAGGAGAGTGATTGTAAAGGGGATCGAGGCTCTCAGGAAGACCGTTAATATAGTTCCCAAAGGCTATAGATCGCCCTCGTGGGCTTTGACGAAATATACACTCTCTATTCTGGAGGAGCATGGGTTGATCTATGACTCGAGCCTCATGGGTAATGACTATACACCGTATAGGCCTCCGCTCTACCTTGAGGTGGATAGCGAGGGGAGAGTTGTTAAGGGGCCTCTCTCGAGGCTCGTAGAGATCCCGGTTCACTGGAGTCTTGATGATTACCCGCACTTCGAGTATGTTAGGTTCCAGAGCTATGTGCTTCACGGACTATACTCTGTGAGTGATGTGCTTGAGAACTGGATCCTTAGTTTCGAATATATGGTTAATAACATGGATGAAGGCGTTATAGTATATACATTCCACCCCGAGGTTGTTGGTAGAGGACATACAATGATCTTTCTTGAGAGACTAATAAGCCATATCAAATCACATGTAAAGAAGGATAGGATAAGCTTCTCAAAAATGATCGATGTTGCCAACAAGTATAGAGAGAAGCTAGGGATAGTGTAGAGATCTTCACAGCATATTCTATGGTTTTTCTTTGGGAAGCCTGGGTTTGTATTTGGGTAGGCTCTATACCTTTATCCAGGCTCGATCCCCTTCAGCGATCACCAGGACCTGGTTGGTAAGCTTCGTGTCTGTGGAGGCTGTTTCAAGGACTCTGTGGCTTTTATAGATAGCTATTTATACTTCAAAGCAATATAGTGTGGTGCAGCCAGTTGATTCCAAGGATCCTTGATCTCCCGAGGTTCAGGCTGATCAACACCATGTCGCCTCTCGAGAAGGCTGTTAATCTTAGCAAGGAGCTGGGCGTTGACCTCTATATTAAGAGAGACGATCTTTTGGAACTAGCGCTCGGAGGCAACAAGGTCAGGAAGCTCGAGTTCATCTTGGGAGACGCTCTTAGGAGGGGGTGCGATACATTGATAACAACTGGGGCTGTTCACTCCAACCATGCTAGGCTTACCGCGGCTGCTGCTAGAAAGGCTGGGCTTGAGGCCTACCTGGTTCTCACACCCCCTGGTCCTAGAGATCCTAAGGGTAACCTGCTCCTCGACAGGCTTTTTGGTGCGAAGGTGATCTATGTTGATTCCCGTGAGGAGGCTGACGAGGCTATGGAGAGGCTTGCAAGGGATCTTGAGGGGAGGGGTAGGAAGCCATATATAGTTAGGCGTGGTGGTGCATCTCCCCAGGGGGTTATGGGCTATGCTTTGGCTGCATACGAGATCTTGATGCAGGTTTATGGGCGGGGCATCAAACCCAACTATATTGTCCACGCGACAGGGACTGGGGCTACCCAGGCCGGGTTGATCCTTGGATCTAGGTTGGTTGGGCTGGATGCAAAGATCATCGGGATCAGTGTTGGCAGCCCTGCGGATAAGATTAGGAAGGAGATACACAGCCTAGTCCTTGAGGGTGCTAAATACGCTGGGATTAAGGGCTTCGATATAGATCCCGAGGATATAATTGTGATCGATAGATATACATACGGAGGCTACGGATCAATAACAAAAGAAGTGGTTGAAGCAATAACCCACGTTGCTAGAAAAGAAGCACTACTACTAGACCCAGTCTATACAGCCAAAGCCATGCTAGGCCTCATAGATCTCGTTGATAAAGGCTATATAGAGAAAGAATCTAAGGTAATCTTCATACACACAGGAGGAATACCAATAATATTCCAATACGACAACATACTAGCACAATACACCCCAGAAAGCTAAGGTTAATCATCCATGCGCCTCAGCTTCACAGCGATCTTCCCACCCTCTATACCTAGCTCTAACCACACACCGCATCGGCATAAATGTTATATCTTCGTGCTACAATCATAACTACACGGTTATAATAGGTTGTTTATTTAGGATAGATAGCATTTCTAGTATGGGAATATGCCAGAGAGATCACAGTAATAATAACCATTCTGGGCACCTTAATACCGATCCTAGCCACTCTTGGGGGTATGACATACCGGCTTGGAAGGAGGTTTGCATTAATAGAAGCAAGGTTTAGAGAAATAGACAGAAGATTCGAAGCTATAGACAAGAGATTCGAGAACATTGATAAAAGATTCAGCGAGCTAAAAGAATACGTAGATACAAGATTTAATGAATTAAAAGTCTATGTTGATTCAAGGTTCAATGAATTGAGAGAATATGTTGACTCAAGGTTTGATGATCTGAAGGGCTATGTTGATTCTAGGGTTTTGAGAATCGCTGAGGCTTTTAGATCTTACCAGGAGTTCTTCATAGAGTATCTATCTTATCAAGGCGTAATCAGGGCTCCTCTAGAGGCTGAAATGCTTAAGAACGAGGCTTCCAGAATGATGAAACTAGCAACAATGAACCCCCTAACCAAGGAGGAGTGGGAGAAGATCAAGTACTACTTAGAGAAGGATCAATTGACACTCGAAGAAGCATTAGAATTCAGAGAGCTTGCTAGAAAGGTTACAGACGAGTATGGGGTTCGGGCTTCATTGCGGTTGATTTTTATACCAACTGCTCTTCCCTTGGCTTCATGGGCCTCAGGGCTCCTTTCATTGGAGCCCTTATCATTGGCCTCCACCCATTCGGGGTGACCCTAACCCACAGCTCCCCTTCATAGATTTTCTCTGGTTCATTGCTGTGGGGGAACCCCCACATCCTGGATCTCTTTACCTCTACCCCGCCCACTCGGGTCTCTATCCCCACCCTCATTGTTGGGCGGGCATCCCCATTAGAATAATAGAGCTTATATAATGTTCCACAGAGAAAAATTCGATATCAACCCCTATAAACCATCACGAAATCCGAAACAGCTGGCTACGGTGATAGACCTGAGGCTTGGAAGCTACACATACTAGCATCAATAAGAGTGGGAGAAGCGATGAGGAGAATGAAAGAAGAAATGGAGAAGAAGAAAGAGAAAGAAAAACAGGAGAAAGAAGGATCTAAGCAGGAAGGTTAGGTTTAATACTAGCTATTCTACCCTTAGCTTCGCTATCACCAGGATCTCTTCGGTGGGATCTCCTTAGTGCTGTAGGAAGCCCTTGCATATTGGTATATCCCTGCCTATCCATCGAGGGGCTCTGCCCCGCGCTATATATGAGGTTTGAGTAGATGCTGGTTTTTGCTACCACATTGTGAGGATCTTTTTCATAGCTCTAGCGTTTTCAAGCATCCAGTGGTTGTTGTTGAAGAATACATATATTTTTCTAGGGTTTAGCTTTATCACCGCTCTCGCTATTTCCTCGAGCTCCTCCTCTGTGTATTCGTATGAATACCATGCCTGTCTACCGTGGAGTCTTAGGTAGACGGTGTTGTTGCTCGAAACTATCCACGTACCTATCGGTGAGTCTATAGATACGAGCGTGATCCCGATCTCACGGCATATTCTCACTGTGTTCTCGTTAAACCAGCCGGGGTCTCTGAGCTCTAACGCCATCCTCTCGCCCAGCCCTGTTGCCTCTGCAAACCTCCTAAGCCTTGTGAGAGACTTCTCATTCATCTTAAATGCTGGGGGCATCTGGAATAGGTAGAAGTCGATATAATCATCAAGCGGTGCAAACAGCCCTCTAAACCTATGCCATATATCCAGGGAACCCTCACCAAGTCTCCTAAGATGAGTTATACTCCTATGAACCTTCACAGCCCAGCGGATCCCGGCAGCTTCTGTTCTTTTCTTCCAACCGGCTATCTGGTTTGGAAATGGGAATCTATAGAAGGAAGCGTTTAGCTCAACTGCATTAAGCCCTGAATATCTTAGATACCAGTCAAAAGATAGATCCTCGTTCCAGTCATAAAGCCACCCGGAGGTACCTACATAGACTTCCACCAATACCACCTACTAATCCTAAACTGTTTGTCTCTTCTCGATTCTATGGTAGATCTACTTTATTTTTATTTTTGTCTTGCTTATAAACTTGGTTTGGGTGTATGGTGGGTTATCTGGTGTTTCTTAGGAAGTCTGGGAGTGCTTTGGCGATTATGGCTTTGGCTCTTCTTGTGGCTGTGGCTGTTTCTATGACTTCTGTTGCTAACTATGTTGGTTCTCAGCCTGGGGTTTTGGCTGGTTCGGTGCGTGTTGGTGGTAGTTATCTTATCCTGGGTAGGGGTGCTGATGGTTTGATTGATAGTCGTGTTGATTCTGGGCTGGTTGGGCTTTTCTCTGGTGTGAAAGGAGTTAGCTATGTTTTTCCCCAGAGGGTTTTTGAGTCTAGCTTGCACACTGGCTCGGGGGATCTTGGGGTGAGGGTTAGGGCTGTGGATCGTCTTGGTGATTATCTAAGACACTATGGTGCTAGTGTGAGGGGTTCTCCGGCCAAGGGGGTTTATGAGGCATGCGTTGGTGAGGTTCTGGCTAGGATTGCTGGTGTTGATGTGAATAGCACTTTAAGGCTCTCCCTAGATGGGAGGGATACTAGCTTCACTGTATCTTGTGTTTATAGGTCTCGGTCGGCTTTGGATTCAGAGATCCTAGTACCCCTCACTATGGCAAGGGGCTCTGAGCTATCTATCATAGAGTTTGTTATCGATCGCGGTGCTAGCGAGGCCGAGGTTCTTGGATACCTAGGCAAAACGCTGCCCAGTAGTGTGAGGATTGTTAAGGTTCAGCAGCTCGATGTCTTTTTATCAGATATGAATTCCCAGACCATGGGTCTCCTGGGCTTTTGGAGCTCTATGGTCTATGCATCCGTGTTTGTAGCTTCATACGTGATCACCACGAGGCTTGTGCTCGAATCAAGCTACGAGCTATCAGTCCTCAGGGCTTTGGGGGCTGGGAGGAGGTATATCCTAGCCTCGTTATTAGTATATATAGTGATCGTAGCAATAGCAGGCTCTGCACTGGGCATTGCTATAGGTGTTGTGGGAGCACAGGTTATCTCAACAACCCTCAGGTGGGCTCAGCTTGGTATAGAGCTAGCACCGTTCCTCAAGCCGGAGCAGGCTGCCTGGATATCGATGCTCACAATACTATCATCAATCCTGGGCTCGCTATACCCAGCCCTCAGGTTTATCCACGAGAGATATAGGGATCTGTTCTACGAGGTGTAGGAGCTTGGGATCAGCTATCACAAGGCTCTCGGGGTTTAGCTATCTGAGGAGGCGTTATATCCTAACACTAGTACTTGTTCTCACAATAGCATCAGCACTATTCTCCACAACAGCATTCATACTGCTAGGGATCTACGAAACCCTCGAAGCCCAGCTTGGTGGTGGTAGCAATATAATGATAATCTATAACCCTGGGAGCAGGACACCATACACAAGCTCTGTCCCCGCACATCTAGCAATAAGGCTATCAGAGATCGGGGGAGTGCTAGCTAGCAGCCCTGAGGTTATAACACCATGCATTGTTAATGGGAGATCTGTTTTTATGAGGGGAGCGATCCCAGAGGATCTGGGCAAGATCGACGGGCTAACCATCATAGACGGCGACCGGATAGGCCTAAGCGATATAGACTCAGCCCTCATAGGTAGAAACGCTGCCGAGAGGCTCGGGCTAAGGGTAGGGGATACGGTGCTTGTCTTCAGCATTCTGAGCGATAGATATGTAGAGCTAAGGATCAGAGGTATATTCATCTCAGGCTCAGCTCTGGATGACGAGATCGTAGCACCATTATATGTTGCACAGTGGCTAAGCGGCCTGGACTATGGGAGCGTAACCCTCATAAGGCTCAAGCTAAGCCCCTCCGCAAACATCTCCGAGGTGCTCAGCATTGTTAGGGCAGAGCTTCCGAAGCCCACCCAGCCTGAGCCGGGGGAGCTCACGCCCTTAGAGCTGCTAGTGCTATGGAGTGCTGGGAGGTCTGGCCAGGTGAGTGCTGAAGAGGCTTCGAGGTTTGTTGAGAGCTATGTTGGTAGGTATGGCGTTACTAGGGAGGCTCTCCTAACAGCATCGATCTCTACTCTTGTCTTCTCAAGCCTAGCAATAGTCCTGGCCTCGAGAACCCTTGTTGCCCAGCATAGGGGTGAGCTGGGTGTTCTGAGATCTCTGGGTGCTTCTAAAAAGCTCCTCAAGATAGATCTATTGATCAAGCTACTACCATGGATAATAATATCCTCAATACTCGGGATCCTCATAGCCTCAGCATACCTAGCCATAATCCAGAGCTACGGCTTTCTACAGATATTCTCGCACACAGTAAAGCTCGAGATCGACCCGCTCATCATAATCCTAAGCATAGCCTCATCAACAACGCTAACAACACTCGGAATCCTTGGGTGCGAGCTACAATGAGATCTCCATGGCTCCTCCCCGTAATACTGATCCTAGTATTAGCGATCCTAGCAACCCACCTAACTCCCCGGACACAGCCATACATATACCTCAGGGCTGCTGCAACCTCAGCAATCCCACTATTCCTAGTAGGATTCGCGTTCGTCAAGCTCCTCCTAGTCCGCGAAGCCCTGGGCTTTCTAGAAAGAACTGTGATCTCGATCTGTGTGGGCCTCGCACTAACACCCCTAATCACGCTAATCCTCAACTACACCCCCTACGGGATCAAGGAGGATCCCCTCCTAATAACACTCTCAGCAATAACCCTCCTCCTAGCACTATGTGCAGCACTCAGGGAGAGGAGTGGAAGAAGCACGGGCAGCACTCCCCACACAGTGTTTCGAGGGGGTGCCAGGGATCTTGGTTCCGTCTTGTCAGCAGCCTTTCCCCTGGTTCTAGCCTTCTCGCTAAGGATCAGTCCGTTTCTGATGAGCGGTTTACCATTCTCGGTCGATGCATGGCCATCTATAGGCTATGCTGCATTCCTACTCAAAAACTCACCCACAGAGCTGGATGCGTCTCTAAGCAGCGAGGAGCTTGGGGATCGCCTCTTCGGAGCGGCTATATCTGCTCTAACAGGCTTGGAACCAGTTATAGCTATGGCTTTCTTCCTACCCCTTGTGGGCGCTATCTCGATCCTTGTCTTCTACACACTGGTAAGGGGGATATATGGTGAGAGGGTTTCCCTCATAGCATCCATACTGCTCTCCACAGCATTTACAGACGCTATACTGACTGCTGGGGTTAAGGGTGAGACGTATGCACGCCCCCTCCACATGGCCCTACTCCTGATCTTTCTACATAGGTTGATACCCTTTCCAAAAAAGATCCTATTGTTCATATTGATCGGAGCCTCACTAGTCATCACACACTACTACCTAGCACTCGTAACCATAGCTATATTGATATCCATGGGTACAGCGATCTCCATACTCAGGTGGAGGAGCGGATCAGGGCTTGAGATCCGCGGCCTCCTCTTCCCACTAATCCTAGCACTCCAGACCCTAGCATACGCCATGCTCTACGCCAAACAGATCCTAAGCTTCACCTCGACTATCGACTGGCTATCAGCATCATCCTACCAACTCCTATTCTTCTCCCTAGCCCTATACCTAGCACTCAGAAGACCGCCAAGCCGTGCTGAGATCGCAGCACACATCGCTGCGATAGCATCGGCAGCACTGCTCCTCACAATAACAGCAACAAAAGTATCACTAGTCCTCGGAGCCCCAGTATTTCCCCAACACTACCTAGTATACGCAGCCCCCCTCATAGTATCCGCCCTACTAGGGGTTCTGGGATACGAAGCGCTTAGCAGGACGCGTAATGATCTCCAGATGCTAGTCCTATTCTGGCTAGCCGCGGTGCTCGGGCTCGAGGCATACTCTATCTTTGGGAGCACAGAGCTAGGGCTTATAGCGCATAGGGGTTTGAACCACATAATACCCCCACTATCGATCATATGTGCCCTCGGCCTCCTCAGAGCATTTAGGGCTAGAGGCTCCGGCCTAAGGAGGGTTGGTGTGGTTCTAGCTATTGCTGCGTTCATCTTTATCCTGGCTGTTAATCTCTATGCTTTCTACGCAACGCTTCTGGCTTTTGAGCGCTATACGGGCTACTTCTGGCTCTACAGGTCTTCGGAATACTATGCTGGTCTATGGATCTCGAGCAGCTATGATGGTGTTGTTGCTGGTGATATGAAGTTCTACTACTTCTTGAGATACTATTTCGGGGTGGATGTTAATGTTATGCAGGGGCTTCTCTACCTATCGGGGAGGGATCGGGCGCCTGAGATGCTGGTAATATATGATCAGATGTTTTCAAAAGGCTATGTAGTCTCGCCAGGCTATGGTGTTGATATGCCTGAGGGCTGGGTTTCAAGGCTCGGGGATCTGAGCCTAGTATACTCAAATGGCGTTGTTGAAATATATGGGAGGCCTGGCTAGGATGACCGCTCTAGAGCTCTCAGGGATATGGAAATCCTACGGCCCTATAGAAGTTCTCAGGGGTGTGGATCTAGGGGTTATGGGGGGTGAGTTCATATCGATAAGGGGCAGATCTGGTGTTGGTAAAACAACACTCCTAAAGATCGCGGGGCTTTTAGAGACACCAGACCGGGGTGTTGTGAAAATCCTAGGCAGAGATGTGGGTAGGCTGAGCGATGGGGAGAGATCCTCGATAAGGCTCCACTACATAGGATTCATCCCCCAGCTCTTCAACCTAATACCAACACTAACAGTCCTTGAAAACGTAGAGCTACCCCTAGCCCTAGCAGGGATCAGCAAGCCCGCGAGGAGGGAGAGAGCCCTAGAACTCCTAAGATACTTCGACATAGCAAACCTAGCAACAAGATTCCCAAACACACTAAGCGGAGGAGAGAGACAGCGAGTAGCAATAGCAAGAGCACTAGCAAACAAACCAAAAATAATCCTCGCAGACGAACCAACATCACACCTAGACGAAGAAAACTCAAAATTATTACTAGAGCTGCTCAGCAAAATAAGCAGAGAAGGAGTAGCAATAATCATAACAACAACCGACCCCCACGAAAAAATACCAACAACCAAAGACTATCTACTAAAAGAAGGCCGCCTACAACTGCTCAACAAACTCTAAAACCACCCCACCGGATCCACGTTCGGGGTAAGGGGCCCGTATAATAACTAAACCTATATAGAATAAAGGGTTATAGAATGAACAAAATATAGTTTCAATGATAAACCACGTCTATCACCTAGCCAGCAATACTATCAATAAGGACAGATGCTCCACGTGGGTTCCTACTCTGACAAGCTCTATGGCTAGCTTCTTCACGATTCTTTGACTAGGTTTTCGTTCGGGTTCTGAGGTTTAGGATTTTGTATTCGTAGAGTAGGATTGGCTTGATGAGGGGCCATAGGATCTTGATCTTGCTGAAAAGGAGTTTGAGGATCTCTAGATCTTGGGTTTGGATCCCGTTGATCAGTGGGAGTATTGTTAGGTATGTGATGAAGAAGACTAGGCTGCCGAGCGCGATGTTAGGGATGCTATGTAGCGGTGAGAGGTGGATGAATAGTGTGAGGGGTATGGCTGAGACTGCTGATGCTAGATAGATCCTTAGCGAGGATGATATGTCTAGACTTACACCAACCCTCTTAACCGTTATGAGAAGCCCGTAGATCAGCGAGATCAGGCCTGAGATCAGGATAGAGGCGATCAATCCCAGAACCCCGTAGAGCATTGTTAATACTGTGGCCAGGGGGATTAAAGAGGATGTGTTGATAAGATTGTATTTAAAAACGATCCTCGTCTCACCTATACCCCTAAGCATGTGCTCCAAAACTATGGAGCCCAAGCCCGCATAGATGTAGATCAGAATGTATATGGATAGATATGTAGGAGCAAGGCTGTAGGCGTGGCCATAGAGAACATACACTATATCCTCAGCAATAATAGCCATAGCAATAGACGTCGGGACAATTAGTAGGGCTGTGTATTTTACAGATAATCTGAAGAGTCTTTTTAAATCCTCACCATTAGGATCAACTTTAGCAAAAGCCGGGAAGAGCGTTGTGAAGGGAAACGCTAGGATGACTATTATTGTTGATAGCGTGGTTGCTGCTTGGAAATTACCGATCTCTGTATTCGAAGTGAAGTAAGATAGTATGATGACCCGGTATTGGCTTGAGAGGAGCATTAACAGTGCGGAGAAGTATAGCGGGAGACCGTATCTAAGCATTGCTCTAAGGTTATCTGAGAAGCTTAGACTGGATAGGCTGTCAAGGCTTTTATAGAGCTTGAGTAATATGAAGATCCCGGCGATGCTTGCAACTGCATAGCTCAGTACATGGCCCGTGATTGCGCCCAGAACGCTGAAACCCAGCAATATGAGCAAGGGCGCCAGGAAGGTTTTCATAATAGACTGGAGGTTCATTAATAGAGCATTGTTCTCCATCCTGTCTAGACCGATAAAGGCCGAGCTTACTGTGGCGAGAAGGCTTTGGAAAAGGATTAGAGGTGAAGCTAACCTGATGTAGAAGCCCAGCTCGGGTCTATTCACTATAAAGGCTGCCAGGCTATCAGAGAATGTGAGGCAGAAGAAAGACATAGAAGCCCCGATTAGAAATTTGAATAGAAGCCCTGTCCTCAGAACGCTTGCCACAAGCTCATTCCTAGATTCAGCTCTAAGCCTAGCCGAATACCTAACTAAAGCCGCATCTAAGCCAAAGCCTATAAACCCTATAAGGAGCGAGGGTATAACGAGCGAGATACTGTAAACACCATAGTTCTCGGGACCTAAAAGCCTAGCTATGATAATAGAGCCCACAGCCGATATTACCGTTGATAAAGCATTACCAGTTAGAAGGAATAGTCCTCCACGAACAGCATCCTCAGCTATTCTGACAAGCTTGTTCGACGTGATCACTCACCCAAAGCATTCTTCCAGTCTTTTCTTAATACCCACGGTTATTAATATGCATCGCTCTGCCTATGAAAAACCCCTTCTATCTCTTCGGAAAATCGCAAAACATTTTAGGATTAACATGTAAATAAAAGTCGAAAAGAGCTTTTCCAAGCATTCAATCCCATCTCTAAAGACGAGAAATACCCCAAAGACTACAAACACTTTCTCAAAACAAAGGATCTTCAGGAAAAACCAACGATACCCTAGAGGATCAAAGCTTTCATTGTGAGGCAATAAGAAAAACCGAATCGCTCTGAATCCCGCATTTTAAAAGATCCTCATATATCAGAGCACTGCTAGCTCATAATATGATCTTGAATACTAAACCATCCATGTTGACGGATCCACCTTTAACCCTAACTTCTCAAGAACTGTAATGCCGAGTAGAGGCTCAGGAGGCTCCATGATAGCTACGGGGAATATACCCTCCCTTATTTTTATATATGCTAGAGATATGCTTGCCTCAGCAACACGCTTATCAGTCAGCGTTAGCTTTGTCCTTGCGTACTCCCGGATCCCGAGATCCTCTGCAATATGTGGAGGAATAACAGTATAAAAAACCCTGTATCGACCAGGAAGTCAAGCTCCCTGACATATGTCTTATCAATGCTTTCTACAAGAGCCCTAACTCTAACATATCCCATGTTTTATACTCTATATAAAATAGGTAAAAATAGGACAACCCTATTGCTTTTCATTCGTGTTTCTGGTTATTCTATCTATGATTGATAGCAAGTTTCGTATCTCCAGGCTCCTCTCGCTATACTGTGTTCTGGTTTAAATTTAAAATATATTTAATATTTAAGGCCTAAAATTTTGTTGTCTGTATGCTGCCTCCTCATAGCCTATTCCGTAGATTCTTAAGCTATGTCCTCCCTCTGTGATGGTGGGATTTACCTTAGTATTTTTAGTATGTTTGTCTAGTTAGCCTTGACATTATTAGTCTTCCTATGCGTGAGTCTTGTGTCTTATTAAATATGTGGGCGAGGGTTGTTCTTGTAAGTGGGTCTTCTCGGAATTTGTGTATCATGTTTATGAGCCAGAGTGGGGGTGGGAGTTTGTATGGTGTTTCGAGGGCTCCTCTCTCGATCATGTGATTTATTTTTATGGAGAGCTTGAGTGCTGATTTGCATTTTAGCTCTTCTGCAAGTTTAAGGCTTTTAGCGCTTATCCAGCTCTTGGTTGTGATGTAATCGTTTAGCGTGTAGATCTGCTCCTTATATATGGCGTGGGATGCTGTGACGAGGGCTTCGGCGTATTTTTCGAGAACTCTTGCCTCGACGCCGCTGAATTCCGCGATCCCGGTGTGGTCTAAGAGCTTCTGGCCGTCGATGAAGATAATGCCCCCAACACTGGGTTGCGTATATAGGTCTATCATCGAGCCCCCCTTAGCTAGGGTTATGCAGTATGGATCCTTAACCACAAGCCTATACCCCAGCCCAGCGATGGTTTTAGTTATTTTCTTAGCCTGATCAGCTCTAACCAAAAGATCTATATCTGCTGGAACATAGCTTACAGGCTTAACAAGCTTGAAGAACGCGTAATCATAACCCCTCAGGATCTTCGACAAGACCCTTATAACCTCAACTACCCTCATCATAGCTCTCTCCTGCGAAGCTCTCAAAGAGCCCTCGATATTGAGGATCCTGAGTACATGGAGCAAAACCTTATTCCTCGAGGCAAACTCCACCAACATCACTGGATCTATATCTAGGCTATGTCCCCTACCATCTAGAACATCGATTATCCTCTTAGTAAGAGTCACGGCATCTATCCCCCATTGTTAAACCTCCAGCCAGTATACCTAACGCCTAAGCCTTATCCGGCGTTGAAGATAGCTCCAGAGCTCTGCTAGAGACTCCTCAACACTCCTGCCAGTCGTGTCAAGCTTAAAAGCGTTTAATTGCTTAGCCATTATATCGTATAGCCTTAGCTGTCTCAAGATCTTGTTGCGACCCACATCATTCTTCCTCCTTAAGAGCTCCTCAGGCTCAGCTGCCACATAAACCATTATCTCAGCTCTTGATGCCAGCCCTAAGAGAAATCTTGCAGCAATAGAGTTCACGTAACGGGGATCCCTGGTGGTTAGCGCAACCCACACTATAAAGTCCGGAATATATCTCTCAGCTATCACAGTATAGCCTAGAATGCTTGGAACAAGAAACTTAGCGAGAAGAACCGGTAACATGGATACGAATTCTATGAATTGCCACATCTTCTTAAGCCTCCTAGGGATGCGTATCCCATAGTATGGGTTATCAGAACCCCTAAACACGCTAAACCGTGACAGAAACTTGGCAAGCAGAGAGGCTGAAGTATGTGTCCCCCTCATCCACGAAACCCTAACCCTGAAATTTTCGTTGTTTAGCCTTTTGGCTAAGATCTTAGCTAACGTGCTCTTGCCAGAGCCGTCTGGCCCAAAGAAGCAGATTATGGGCATTTTATATTAATTAAATTGATTCCGCAATTATCACAAAATACTCATACAGTACTACATTGGGTGTTACTTTTAACTCTTCGTGTGTGAGGGTCAGGATCTACCAACATTACCGCTTTTGCACGTTTCGTATTGTTTGCACTAAATATAAGATAGAGCGGCCTAAATCATCTATCAGATAAGGCTTTATTGAGAGCTTGTTAAACAAGAATTTTAGTAAGGAGCCTAAAATTCTTCTCAGCAATATCCTTCTTTTAGCTCTTTTTCCTCTGTAAACGCTGATCACCTTGAAGCTGTGATATTTTAGAAGAGCAAGGAGTTCACCTAAATAATATTCCTTTTATGTTGAGGATTAAGAGGGTGTGGCAGTAGCGGTGAACTATACATTTTATTTGGGGTACTAAGAATCAACCTTCCCCCTCTTTCTAAGACACGTTTGATCTCATTAAGAAAAGCATTATGATCTTCTATATGTTCTAGCGTCTTGAGGGAAACTACTGTATCAAAGCTATACTCTCCAAAAGGAAGGTGTGTAGCATCCGCGCATACACAGTCAGCACCGTAAACCATTCTCCCATATCGGAGGGAATCTACATCCAAATATCCAAATCTACACTCACGACGGCTTTAACAGCACTACTCCTTCTTAGGATACTAGACCCACAGCAAGTGCCTGATGCAACATCTAATACTATTCCGTAGGCAAACTTAGAGGCAAATAAATATCTTGAAATATGCTCACTAGCTGTCTCGTTGCTACACCATCTGAGCAAGATAAGTTCTGGGATTTTGGTGTCGGGATCTATAGGATTTTCCGGACTAGGTTAATAAGTTCGGTTATTTCGTCTCACCCATTAGTTGTTCCTTTATTAGTTGGTGCACTTTTTCTGGGGTTTGCTTACTTGTATTCACGTAGAGTAGACCATTAGATGAAAGCTCTTTTGAAACTTGGAGGAGTAATGTGCGTTGTATATTTATATAATCGCCTCTTTCATCGGGACTTCCTCTGCGTTTCCAACGATGCTTTAACTCGCTGTTTTCAGCGTCTAAGAAAATTATCTGTGTGAAGCCTCCTAGCTGCATGAGCCTTAATAGGAAAATAACGGTGAAAGATCGAGGTCTAAGCGACAATCCTATGGTTCTACTCAAATATAAGTAATCAGATATTGTAGCTGGGATGTACTCTTCCACAAGTATAGTGTAGCCGAGCTTTAGAGGGATATATATGTTAAAAAGGAACTTCAGAGAGACACTAATAATATCTAATGCTAGCCATAGCCTGAAGATCCTCCTAAAGATGTGAGGTTTCTCTGCAACAAGAGCTCCTATCGGGTATAGATCTCTTCTCCTAGTAAGCATCTTAGCTAAGAGAATCGTTAGAATGTAAGCAAAGACGTGTCCCGATTTCAGGAAGGTTACTCTAACTTTAACCCCTCTACGTCTTAGCTCTGAGGCTAAAAGCCGCATATGTGTCGACTTTCCAGACCCTACAGAGCCGGAAAACACTATTATACGCATGCGAAACACCATTATAGCATACACTCGATCTATGGTGTCTAGTAAACTGCCATAGTGCTTAAATAACACTCTTTAATTTTATTACCATAAATGCGCTCCCGGTAACGGAACAAACTTTGTTGTTAACCTTAGGATCTCCATCGTAATACACTATATTCTAGCTAATGTTATTTGCCTTATTACCTATTATGAGACTAGCAAGTTTAATTGTGAAAATTACGCATTCTAGATAGCTATCTCTTAGCTGTTATAGTTAAACCACATAACCTTCTACTTCCAATAATATTACATTTATGAGAATACCCTTACCAGTTTCGCCTTTATTGATTCTAGATCAAACTTTTTAATCGTTACCTCTCTTAATTTTAATCCGACATCTATGAGCTGTTCTTTATTTAGCGAAAGCACGTATTCCACAGGTCTTATAAATTCGTCAACATTGTCCGGCGAGAATAGCATGCCCTCAGCGAATGTTCCCTCAACGATCTCTGGCACACCACCTACCTTTGAGGCTATTGGCAGGGTTCCCATGACCATTGACTCTATGATAGCATAAGGTAGGGGTTCTTCTGATATTGAGGGGAATAATAGAGCCCATAGGTTCTCATGTAATTTGAGATAGTCCTGGTGGCTTAGTCTTTCCATGATTATGAGTTTTGAGGTCTTTTTCTGTATTTTCTTAAGGGCTTGTAATTCTCGCTTTCTAAATGGCCTGCTACCTGAGATTACATATAAGGTTGCTCTGGTTTCCCTCAGGATCCTGGGTGTCGCATTTAAAAGGATGCGAAACCCCTTAACATAGCTTGCTCCGCCGATATATGCTAACTGGGGCTTCTCTGATGGCTTCTTATCTATGTTGGGGATCTGGGGGAGGGGGTTGTATATGACGTGGGCTTTCTTCATGATGTCTCCTAAATGTTGCCTTAGTATTTCAAGCTGTGCTTTGGAGACTGTGATAATCTTGTCTGAGTAGTATAGTGCTAAAGTGTTTATAAAATTCAGAGGGCTTATGAGGCCTGTGAGCAACGCTCTTACAAGGCTTCTGTTTTCTAAGTATTCTATCATAGCCTGGGATGCTGGAGTGATCCTAGAGCCTCTCATATATATTGAGGTGTAGCTTATAGGCTGGTAGTTGTGGAGGTGAACGATAACCTTAACTTTAGGGTTAAGCCTCTTAGCCGTTATAGCTAAGGGTAATAGTGTGTGGGATGGTATATAGACAACCTGGGAGCTTTCCACTATTTTTCTGAAAGCCTTAAAGCTGAAGAATAGCCTGAACCACTCGAAGGGTTTAAAAGGAGTCCTTAATAGAGAATAATAGATATACTTGCACACTCTAAGAATATCCTGGCTTGGATCTTCAGTCCCTGAGATTATAGTAACGTCAAAGTACTCGGGGAGCATCTTAATTATGAGATATGTAGCTAGCTCGCCACCACCTCCTTCAGGCCAGAAAAGCTTAGAGAAAACCGTAATCCTGGGTTTCACCATCTTTAGACCCGTTTCAAGAACTTCTTAGTGAGATTGCATTTAAATTTCTATATGTGGTTAGATGAACATCCTTTTAATGCTGAAGCCGTAACCTTTTAGCCTCTCTATTAGTGTGGGTTTATAGCTTGCCATCGCTATAGTACAATTTCGTGCAAGATCTGTTAATTCTTTTTTATCAAATATTATAAGGTTTTCCCCTGTGGAGCCTATAACAATATCTTTTCCCTCGGCTATTGATACGTGATAGTTGAAGTTGGGGTCAAACCCTTCTATATGAGCTACACACCACGTTTTAAGATCCTTGGATACCAGGAAGGCTTGCGGAGCGCCTAATGCCGCCATCCAGATACCGTTATCAAGGAGCTTTAGCTCACTTATCTGGGCAAAACCAACATTAGCATCATACCATCTAAGAAAGATGAAATCCCAGCGACCCTCACCAGGATAGTATATACCTACGCCTCCCCTCACAATCCCAGAGTCCATCCCGAACACTATCCTATCCTCCAGCACCTCTATCGGCACGAACTGCCACGGACCTTTGTATAAAGGTTTCCAGGTATTGCCGAGATCCTCAGAGTAAGCAGCTCTAGTTAAACATCCATCACCCAGAGTCGTGATCAGCCATCTTCTGTAAGCGTCGTAAGCTATACTGTGAAAATGTTTCGAGGATCGATCGATTTCCATGTTCGTTATAAGCCTTTTCCAATCCTCTAGATCCTCAGATACGTATATGCCTGTAGGAGCCTCGCCGTATTCGTGTACAAATATCCTACCCTCAGCCTTGATAGCATGCCAAAAGAAGTTCTTTGGATTAGAAGCTTTTAATACCAATTTACCTTTATGTTCCTCCATTAAGTAAAGGTTATTGTCTACAGAGACAAGGTATCTATCTCCAATTCCTAGTATAAAGCCTATGGATCCATTAAACCTTGCCAGGTCGATTACCTTTCCTAGATCGATATCAAGGTAACTTAAAGTTAAACTTCCATTTCTCATAGTCAAAGCTATAGGCTCGTCATTAATAACGTTCACACTTAAAGCGTTTAAACTGAGTATCTTCATGCTACTCAAAGACGAATACGTAATTTCTTTTCATAATTATGATTATATATTCATGTTCATGATTCTAATTTATATGAGATAGCCCTAAAAGGTAACTTTTTAGTTTTATTAATCAAATGTCTAACAAGGGCCTCTTTACATAGAGAATATGTTACTATCAAATGTGATCTGTTTACTTCGCCAGATAATAGAGAGCCGTACTGGATAGAATTCCTTTCTTCAGCTAAAGAAAAATTTAAGAGAGGAGGCAGATTTCTAAACCTTAAAAATATGCCTATTAACAACATTGATGTTAATTGCAGTTAATAAGCTTAAAAGCTTGTCAGGCATATTAATTATATTCATAGATCTTCACAGTCGTTTATCGTACAACTGACTCTATGGACTCTATGATATGTTTCATAGCTAACCCACATTTTCTTGCTGAAAAGAAGGAGCTATAGGCTTCTTTAGCGCCCCAAGCAAGATCTTCAAGCAATATGTCATCTTTAAGCAATTTTCTAACTATGTTAGGATATTCTAGGTAATTATTTAATATAAATATATGATATAAATGCTTTAACTTATTATGTAACAGCTTAGCAATACTGTTTGTAAGAATAGGTTTTCCATAAAATAAGGCTTCAAGAAGCCTGTTGCTCACAGATCTAAAAAAGATAGGAATTACAACTAAACGTGCATGCCGGTAAAGCACCCTAAGCTCGTCATCTGAAAGACCTCTACCAGCAAACAAAAGATTCTTTGGTAACAACTTTAACCCAAACTTTTTCCTAGCTTCTTCGACAGTTCCACCTGCAATGATAACATTGATCTCTGGATATTTTTTTGCAATTAAATATAAGATTCTGAAGAGCATCTGCTCCAGTCTAAATACGCTCCCTGTTTTGCTCATAGTAACAAAACTGAAGACGTAATCCTCATTTTCAGCTAGCTCTCTTACCCTCGGTGATATATAGCCATCATTGTTATAAAGTGCTGCATAGGTGGGATAAATCACATTTAGCTTCTTGAATAATGGCAGTCTTCTCAAGAACTTTGCTGTGGAATCATCTAAGACCACTAAAGCTTGAGAGCTCCAGATCTGCATTAAACTATGCAATATGCTAGGGTAAAAGTTCAGTAGTTCCAAATAATTCTTACCATAAATAATATGGTCGACTAGCTTGTTTGCCCTAATACCCCATACTCGGAGAATTAAAGGTATATTAGATTTCCTTGCAATATAGTAGGCTATATAAAATGGTATTGAAGGAGTGACTATAGCAATATCGAAACATTCCTTTTCTATAATGGTTGGAATTAGTTTTTTAGAAGAAAGTATTGCATGTACCAAAGAAGAAGTGTGTGTAGTTTGTATCATTGGAACTCTTACTACTCCACTATCGATAAAGACGGTCTTTTCCAATAATGGTTCATATGTAGTTCCTAGGTGCACATAAAGCACCTCATAGCCTTGCATTATGAGAGAGGCAGCACAACCTAACTCGTGCCTAATCTCACTTCCAACGTGAAGAATTCTCAAACGCCTCTTTGCCATTATTTTAAAATATTAGTTTTTTTCTTTTGTATTAAAAAGTTTTTTAATCTTTTTAGTTATGTTTAATAATGGTTCTAATTTGAGTTCGTAGGCTATTCTAAATAATGAATTTTGAATCACCGAATATCTCAGATTTTTCTCTATTAATTTTGATAAAGTAGCATTCCTTATACCTAAAATATTATTTTTATCAGCTAATTGTATCTCTTTCCAGAGTATAAGGTCAATCATATTTAGACGTATGTTACTGAGTCTTCCTTTAATGTTCATGTTAAAGAAAGGAAAACCCCAATCGACGGGATTCTGTCCTAGTATCATCAATTCTGCTATAGTACGTAAGCATTTCTCACATAATCCACAGTTGTAAGTGCCTTTGCTGGCGAAACATACCCTTAATCGAGGTTGAAAGTTAAACTTCTTTGCATAATTTATTAAGTATGAAAGCTTATGAAGACGGGTTTGACTTTCACTTCTAACCTCTATTCCACCAAATTTAATACTTTCATAAATCATTTTATAATCGGCCCATGGAAACCATTTAGAAAAAATGTCTGGCAAACCAGCAGCGATATAAACTTCTTTAACTCCATTTATAAAAGCAACTGGTATAATTAAAGCTACTGTTGCTATCGAAGAAGCTAAGCCTCCCCAAAAATCGTTGTACCTTAAACGAGTAAATGAAAAAATGTCGAGTTTCTCCATAGCAAAAGGGCTTACAAATGTTACTAAGTTCCAAGAAAGATTAAAAACTTTACATATTTGAGTAATATAATTAATGGTTTCATGGATTTTCCTTAAATCAAACAACTCTATATCTGTTCCCCAAATAATCGTCAGAATAGGTCTTTTTGATTCAGAGAGTAACTTAAATAATAGGTAGGTGCTATAAACTCCCCCACTAAAGGCTAAAAGAGCACCTGTTCTCGTAGCCGCAGAATTGCTTTCTTCCTGCTTTACATCAATGATATCATTATCATAAGGAAGACTTGGATACATTAAATGAAAGATTTTCGCGAGTCTTTGAAGACTATATAAAAAATCTCTATCTAAAACATCAACACTTATTCCCTCCCCAGAAAGGAGAGCCAACGGAAAGAGAATACCAACTCCTACAGCATTTACTAAACTCTTAGGGATGTCTTCAACGTTCAAATCATATTTGACGAAGAAATGCGTTCTTAGGAAATTCTTAGTTTTGCCGTCGGGAATTATCTCAAGAAAAAAATTATTCTTTTTAACTTCTGTGAGTACCTTCATTTTAATCTTAAATCTATAGATTCTTTAAAAGGTATTCCTAGGAGCCTTAAACCAATTAATTTAATATAATAATAGTCATCCACAATAATAGGTATAAGATCTCCCCTCATTACGTAACCCAAAATGTTGAAGTGAAAACTCATTCCAATAAAAGTTCTCGCCTTAATATTCATTAATAAATCTTCGTAGGTCTCAGCTCTTACAACTTCTATATGATTAGCCGGAAAACCTTTATTCCGTATGAACTCTAAAAACCTTCGGATGTGACTTTCTTCTTGAAGATCCATGGTAATGATTTGAATAAAATCTGGTTTTAGATCAGCAATCTTATTCCATACTGCTTCATAATACTCTTTTTCCAACTCTTCCTTCCACGGACGTATATGAACAGCAATAATTCTTTCTGAAGGTCTAAGATTATAATTATTATTAATGATAAATTTAAATAAATTTAAATATCCCCAGTCTTTAGCTAAACGAATTTTTGCTTGATCGACGTAAAGATCTTTAGCTATGGCTAAACTCACCGGCTCTCTCACATAGATTAAATTTATTATTTTAAATAATAATTTAAGAGTCGCTTTAAATTTTCTAGTTATTATCGGTCCTATGGAGGACGGCCCTAATATTACTTTAATCCTGTGAAGTTTAGCAATTATAGAAAGCATTAGTAAGGGAATTAAAGTGCTTCTCCACCAGTTTTCATTGAGATATCCACCTCCAGAGAACACTAATACATCAGCTTTACGGATCGAGGCTACTAAATTTGCTTTAGGATTTTTCAATCTAGTTAATATAGATAAAGGCAGTATTGATATACTAAGAAAACTTATAATATTTAAAAGCACTTCAAGTTTCCTTAGCAATTTTCTTTTGAAACGCTTAGGTCGACATATATCTATAACATCCGGGATAACTATGACTTCTTCAAGTTTACCCTTTAATTTCGGATATATGTATTTTTTAAAGTTTCCATAGTCTGGCGCGATTATCGTTAAATAGCCGATCTTAGAGAAGAATTCTATCGCAAACAAGTCTATCGCTTTATCGCCTAGGTTTGTATATTCTGAATCTAAACGCAAGACTATATTGTATTTTGACATAGTTTAGTGTCTATAACCTCGCAGAGAATCTCTTATGATCGTAATATATATGCTTCTCTCCTTTCTCAGTATAGCGTCCCAAGTTAAACCTCTAACATGCGACTTAGCAATCTCGTTTAAGGTCTCAAGCGCAACAGTATCCTCTAATAGATCTATCACTTTTCGAGCGAACTCCTCTATATTACCTTTAGGAATAGAGATTACCGCCCTACACTTTTTAAAGAAGGGATCTTTAAATGCAGAGATATCATAGACTATAACAGGTAATCCCATAGCTAAAGCTTCCACAATCGTAATAGGGAAAGCTTCATGCTTACTCGGAAATATAAAGACTTTTGATCTGGCAAGAAGTTGAATTTTCTCCTCCTCATTTACAGACCCCATTAATAAAATATTTTCATGCAAGCTATACTCTCTTATTCTACCAAGTATTTTATCTTTCATGTGCTTTGGAATTATTCCACACGTTACTAGCTTCGCATTAGGCTTAACTCGAACGACATGCTTCCATATTTCTATTAGATCTAAAATTCCCTTTCGCTCGTCATGTACACCGATAAAGATGCCGTCATATATCTTCACTTCTTTGTAATCCTTCATAATCATATCCGAAACACCATTATAATTCACAAAGATAGGCTTTTTCGTATTTACCAAGTTAAGAAATTCAGCCTTAGTCAACGCGCTAACAGCTATCAGATAACATCTTTTTAAAATAATTAGAAAGATAAAAGCAATTAAAGTATTAAAAATTGCTTTTAATATTCTATACTTGCTTTTAATATACCTGTAGAGCGATTTAATGCTAGATCCTCGCGATTCTAATAGCCATTTTGGAATCAGCTGTATTGTAACCACGCAAGGTCTACGCAAAATTACACTTACCAAATAGCCGTATAACACCCAAGAAGATAGCACATCAGGTACAAGGATAATATCTGGATAGTGTTTAGCACGACGAATCTCAATAGTTTTTTTAAAAATTTTAAAGAAGTTTATAATAAGGAAGGGTATTCTTTCTTCGTTGTATCCTTTACCGTAACCTTTAACTGGGTATGCTTGATAACGCGGTAAATTATAACCGAGAGTTCTTTGTATGAATCCCCTCAATCGAGCTATAGAAGTAAATTCTATTGTCATATAGTTTATTCCCGTTTCTTTTCCTCTAATTAAAAGCTCAAAAATTCTTCTATAGTTTCCGGAGAAAATATCTGGCGTAAAATGGGGCATGATCATTAAAACATTAATATCTCTTTTCAACTTGTTGCATCCTCAGCTATTGATTTTATTTACGTCTTTTGCTTAAGTTATGCTCAACTTTAAATATAGCTGTTAGTTAGCCTGAGACAATGTAATATTGAGTTGAAACATATAATGCATTTACTTTTACATCGTTTTCCGAGCGATAATATAAGAGAGGGTAAAATGTTTCTTTATCTAATACAAGTAACTCGCCAGGTTTAATAAATCTTACAATATCTTCAGGCTCAATTTTACTACCTTTTTTAATATTATAAAGCATGTGGTAGAATTCTGGGACGTGCTTATAGCTTTTTCCATCTAATAATGCTAAGTAATAAAGCGGATCGTTGATACCACGTACAGCACTTACTGTAGAGCGATCCGGAATAAGCTTGACGATCATCGAACTTATTGTCTGGCCATAAGCATCAGGAAACCTCGTCGTTGTAGTTCTATATTGATCTGGAGCCCAATTTACGGATAGCGATCCCGAGCTGAGCATCATTAAGGCTATCAATATTGTTAGTATTTTAACCCACATGTTCCCCTTTCTTATTAATGATATAAAGCATATAATTGCAGGAATGAGTAGACATATGTAAGCTGATACGCCCAGATACCTCGTGTCTGACCATGCTCCAAACTTATAGAAGGAAAGAAAAGCAAATAAAAGGATGGCGCCTCCTATTATAGCAAGATATGCGGAAAGATCCTCATATGAATTTCTTTTAGACTTTTTCAAGGTTTTTAAAAGATACCAGTAAACATATGAGGCAGCAAAGGCAACCTGGATAGAGTAGGATAGTGTAATGTATTCGTTTTCTGTCTGAAGAGCTGGTAACCTAAAACTTGCTACAGGACTCTGAATCTGGTTCATTAATCGAAATACATAGAATTTTAGTATAAATTCAAAAATAAGCGTTAATATCCAGTATGTATATGTTATAACCACAACTAAAGTGAGAAGTTTGAAGAACATGTATATATCAGACTTTTTACCTTGCCCATTCATTGCCTTTACGACTGCTAGGAAAATCATGCTGACTAACAACGAAATTATGGCAATTACAAGAGAAACATGTACCATAATAATTACCGCGATCAGTATTAAGAACGTATAGAGCTTTTCACGAGTAATTAAAATTCTCTCTTTTTTTAGCAAGAGGCTGAAAAGTGTTAAGCTTAGTAGAGATGCAAAGCCTTGATGCGAGATGCTCCAAAAAGCCAACATCGGGTTGGAGAGAATGAATAATGCTGACGCAACCAATGCTAGCCTGTCTTTCTCAAATATTTTCCATATGCATATGTATAAAATAAGTGTGCCTAAAAATGGAAACAATATTGACAATATAGTGTACGCGTGATAAAGTGAGACGTTTATAAGAACACTAAGTACAGCTACTAAAATTTCAGTAATTGGCGCAGGCATGTTGTAAGTGGGCATCAAAGCAGAAGCCTGCCAAAAATTTCCATCAATAATTATTAACTGGGCGGCTGCAAAATCTCTCCAATGATCTGAATGAACTATCGGCGTTCCCTGAGCGGAAATTATCGCAATGGACGTTAGGGCCACAATTATCAAGGGTAAAATAAAGGTGTCAAGAGAGTTAACCCTCCATGTTAATAAAACGATGGTAACGTACATAAGGATAGACTGCATAACGAACCATGACAATGGTCTTTGACCGTATGAAATGGAACTATTTATAAAAACACCTAAAATAAGAATCAATATAAGCTTTATAAGAATAACAGCTCTACCTTTCTTCTCTTTTACATAAGAGGCCTTTTCGTCTATCTGATGTATCATAAATATTAAAATAGCCGTTACACTAATTGCTGTGATTATCAGTAATAACGTAAGGCTCATACTAAGTTTCTCAAATAACATTTATTAATCAAATTAATAACTTGAATTTGTATACTCACTTTTGATAGGAGTAATTCACTTATAGGTACTTCTTCTAATGATCAAAGATAATCAATATAAAGACTCTTTAAGTTTTCTTTAAATTTAAAGCTTCTACTAATTCTAGTAATATACAATTATAGATATACTCTTAATTATTTAACCTTACTACAGATTATACAGATTTTTAACATAAATATCCACTATTTGGTTCCAGCCAGGAACTTCTGGTTTAGGTTGCTTCCTAATCTTACTTAGAAAAGCTATTATTTCCTGAGCTATGTCTTCGTTGCTCTTATAAAGTTGAGTTATTAGCGTCCTGCTCTTCTCAGAGAAGTTGAGACCCCAGGGCTCAACAATCACAGCTGGTACTCCTATTGCATTAGCTTCATTGATTGTCAGCGCGTATGCTTCTTTAGTTGATAAGTTTGCTATGAACAATGCTCTTGACAATATTTTTATATACTCCTCGTATGGTTTAAAGGGTGACAGTTCATAATCTACTCTTAGCTTTTCGAGATGTTTGATAAGCTTTCTTTTGTGAGGGCCGTCGCCGATTATTTTTAATTCTAGGTTAAGCCCGTGATTAATGTTCAATATTTTAATTATTCTTGCAAGCCTCTCGATGTTCTTGTACCATTCTATTCTGCCAGCATAGAGCGCGTAGTCTTCGGGCTTCCACTCTAGGCTTTTGATTTGCTCGTCAACACCATGCTCTATAACAGTGCAACCAATTTTTAAGCTTCTCCTTACTAAGTTAGCCTCATGGTTTGATACACAATGGATCACATCCACGCTCTTGATTAGTCTAGAAACTAAGCGTCTCCACAAAATCCACAGTATACTCCTAAATAACGTGTGCCCTGTACCGTGATAATGTGGAGTCAAAACTTTACGCACGCTAGAGCTCCTCAGTACCCGTAGAGAGTACATAGGTAGAATACCGTGAACGCTGTGGAGATGAATCACATCGCATTTATTCCCAATACCTAAAAGCCATCTCGCTAGCCTATTTCTCATCTTCGGGATATGATAAGCATCCCCAGGAGACCATACAGGCCATCTCACCACATGAACACCATTAACCCACTCTTCCCTGGGAACGTTGATACCGGTCTCACCACATAGCACTGTGACATTGTGTCCCTGTTTGGCAAGCCTCTCAGCCACAGACTTTACAACGTATTCGATACCGCCAACATGAGGATAGTAACGGGGTGTAAGGTAGAGGATGTTCATTTCTATTCAGCTTAGTTATATATTAAGTTACTTCATACTTCGTATTTTTAGTATTAGATATTGAGCGTTAAGACTAAGAAGGCTGTCTATATGCCTTCACTACTATTATTTTTGGTCTAGCTAATATTGAGACAAAGATTCTATAAAGCGCTATAATCAATGTATAAAATTTCGGGCTAACTTTTACCCATAAATTTGCAAATGCTCTAGTTATATGATATTCTTTAATTTTGGTTTGGAAGCCCGATTTTTGAAGTACCTCAATAATAGGCCCGTATTTTCCGTGAATCTCGGCTGCTAGGATGTTGACGTGTTTCAGCCATTTTTTCTGCTTAAATAGTTCGTATTCTGCTCCCTCAATATCCATCTTGACTAGCACTGGGGGATCAACTTTTTCTAGAAGTTGATCGATAGTTATAACGTCAACAACTATTGTTTCCGCTGAGGGGGTACTAGTGAGATGCGGCGATTCGCTCCATGCAGTTATCTTTAGAAAGCGTTTGCCTTGCTCAGCTCCTACAGCTTTGCAAATTGCTTCTACACGTAAATGTTTAGCTATGATTACCTCATAATTCAATTTTATGTTATTTAATAATAAGCGGAAAGCCGCCGGATTCGGCTCTACAGCTATTATACGTGAGCCCTTACTAGCATGCCTTATCGCGTATACCGTGAATGAACCGTGATGCGCGCCGAGATCGATTATTGTATGAGCCGCAGATATCTCCTCTGGGCTGAAATAAATGTTAAAGTCACTTATGAGATTTTCTTCAAGACTACCGAAAGCGTCAGGCATAATATAGAGTCTACTGTCTCGTACAGTTACTAGAAGATATGGAATTTTATTAAGGAACTTTATAAGATATCCGCGTAGTACCTCTAGCAATTCTAGCAATCATATTGTCATCAAGAGAGTAGTTTAGCTTGCTTGTTCCAGACTATCTCTTTAGACCATAGGTTTTTTAGTGTTGCGGTTAGGAGGTAAGTTTGCATTGTTACCCATATCCTATAGGGTTTTAGTATTAGTAGCGCTACTCCGAGAGCTAAAGCGGTTATGGCTATAGGTGAGCGTGCTATTAGCGCGCTTGTTGCTAGCAATGTTACTGATATAAATAATAGGAGTGGGTTTAACATGTGAAGGTAGGCTTCTATGAGGAGTATCGCCTTAAGCTCTCTCGGGGTTCTTCTCAGCTCTTTGAGTACCTTGATAAAGTGTTGTATCAAGTGCTGAGCCCTCCTTGCTCTCCATTGGGAGTAGCTTTTGCTAGGGGCTATCTCCTCAACAAAGAGGTTTTCAGGTATTATAGCCTTATAACCCATCAAAGCTATTCTCGTGGCTGTGTGGCTGTCGTCTGCACCAATGTCTATAGGGAAGCCGCCTAGTCTTTCTAGTAGATCTTTTCTGAAGGCTGCTAGTTCTCCGTGGAAGATTGGTGTGGAGTAGGCTTTGCTCTCAGCGATCCTCAGGGTATTATAATAATATCTATAGCTCTCCTCAATATCCCTAACCCTCGCTCCCAGAGGCTTTTTCAGACAGGATACAGCCCCGACTGTGGGGTCTGAGAACCATTTTAAAGTCTCTTTGAGAGCCTCTCTGGGCCATAGGGCGTCGGCGTCAGCTATAACTATTATTTCGCCGCTGGCGTGCTTTAAAGCGTGGTTTAATGCTTGGGCTTTTCCTCTCCTCTCAGCTTCTTCAATTAGTTTCAGGTTGAAATCTCTATGTCTAGAGATCCATTCCTTGACCAGATCGGGGGTTCCATCGTTGCTTGAGCTATCGATGACTATTACTTCGATCAGCTCTTTTGGATAGTCCTGGGTATAGATATTATCAAGCCTGCTCTGGATAAGCTTAGCCTCGTTGTATGTCGGCAATATAATGGTCGCTCTAGGCCTGTAGCTCTCATCGACCTTAATATTCCAGGGCCTAGGCAACCATGCTCTCTTAGCATAGAGGTAATAAGCTATGGGGAATCCGAAGTGTATAGATGCTAGAGCTAACGCTGCTACATCAAATGGTGTTATGCCTAGCATCTTAGAGAGTTCGATAACGATGTTCTACCCAGTAGCTAGAAAATAGGCGCTGTTGCTAATACAGCTAGCATGTAATACAAATTTCTCTTTATACCTGGAAAATGTGTCATAATATTGTGAAAGCTCTTCGAGCATCATAATCATGTCTTTAAGCCTCTGGGGCTTTTTCGTATATTCTTAGCCTCACGAATCAAAGCGTAAGAGTATTTGCCAAGCCCTAACCCGACAGAAGGCGCTTTACCTCTTTCTTCTAGCCAGCCTTTTATATTCATAGGCCATATCCGCAATCATGTAGCCAGTTATGTGGATGTCATGCGGAGACGTACTCTTAAAAAGGCTGGCTATAGCTGGTTCTGTCAATGTGAGGAGCAAAGTTCTAACGTCTCTTCTCAAGTATGAAAATATAGGCTGGGGCTATTGGTAGTAGTTTCATTATGTTTAGGTGGTACACATCTACTCTTTCCTTTAATTTAAAACCCCATGCTTCAAAGAGCGTCAGTGCGTAGTTTATTGTCACTTCCATGTTTACATAGCTGTAATTGAGCATTTCGAAGATCTTAGACTGAAATCCTCTTGGCAAAAGAAACAAAAACGGCCATTTGCTGTGAGGCTCGATCGGGTATTGAAGGTTTGGCAACTGAAGAATCACTTTTCCTCTATCCTTAAGAACTCTATGTAGTTCTCCCACATGCTTTTTCGGCCCTTGAAGATGCTCCATTAATGAGATAGAGAGAACGCAGTCGATAGAGCCTCCACGAAATGGAAGGTAGTGGGCATCAGCACAGATCCTCTCGATATTGTATCCTCTAACATTTCTCAGTAGCTCACATTGAATATCTAACGCCACGATTAGGCGCTTCCCATCATCCAAGGCTTTGCTGAAGGTGCCTGAGCCACACCCAACATCAACTACCACTTTCGCGTTTTCAACGTATTGCCTGAAAAACCCTAGATACCTACTTTCCCTTTTTTTCGTATAATTGAAGGCGTGCTGCTAGGCTGACTATGCTTTGATAGAAAAGTTTAAAGATGTTCAAGGATGATCTTAGCTTTAGGTAGATTCAGTGTTTTTAGAACTGTGATTCTTAGCGTTAACCTTTCTGGACGCTCTTTAAGTTTGGGTCGCTTATCGGCTTTTTAGTAGCTGTAAGACTTGTGGAACTTCTAAGTCCTGCTCTCGTTCTTTTCGATTTTCTCTACTATTCTGTGTTCTATTCGTTTGAGCAGGATTGCTATTGTTCCTAGGGTTATGGATTGTGATGCGAAGAGTAGTAGCATTGCTCCTAGGAGTGCCCAGCCGCTATGCCAGATTCCGTGGAATGTGAGGCGGTAGATGACGAAGGCTAGTATGACCATGGCGGGGATTATGGTTGAGGCTGCGATTGCTGAGAATAGTAGGATTGGGTTGTGTTTTCTTGCGAGCTCTATGAGTGAGAGGAGTATGGCGAGGCCGTGGCGCCATGTGGATAGCTTGCTCTTACCAATCCTGGGTCTGTATTTTATGGGGACTTCGGTTATGCTTCTCTCCATGGCTGCTTGGGCTGCGATTTCTACTTCTGTTGAGAATCCTCTTGTCGCTAGCTCGATGTGTTTGGCGAAGTCTGTTTTTATTAGATACATGCCTGAGCATACGTCGGAGAGGTTCGTTCCGAAGAGCATGTTGAAGGCCTTCGTTATCACCCAGTTCCCAAGCCTGTGGAGGCGGCTCATATTACGCATATCCCTAGCCCCGATGACTAGTGAGTAGAGCTTTCCATGGATCAGCAGCCGCTTAATATCCCTAGGATCATATGTGTGATCACCATCCATGACAAGGATATATGGCGTGGTCACATGCTCAACAGCTGTTTTAAGAGCACCAGTCTTCCCCGAGCTATGCTGATATATAACACGAACACCCTTGGACATCGCGATCCTATCAGTCCCATCCTGGGAATAGCCATCCACAACCAAGATATTATTATAACCCTCACCCCTCAACTCATCTATAACAACACCTATAGCCCCAGCCTCATTCAAAGTAGGAATAACAACCGTAACATGATCAGGCAATATATCCCCATAACCCGTAACAGAAGATCCCCGCATAACACTCCCACCAACCCCTCCATCCATCCCCATAGCCACACTGGATCGCATAGCCTCAGAAACCCCCCAACCCCTAACAAGGCTCATGAACGCAGCTACAAGCAATATAGAGGAAACCATCAACCCCTCCCCCGTAAATAGCGGGGCATCAAAGCTTTGGAGAACACGGAAATCCACAGGCTCTGCAACTATAGCCAGATCCGGGTCTAAGCCCATGGAAGAGCCCAGATGGATCGCGAGATCAGCCTTAACCCACAGAGCATTCCCATAAAACGGCCAAAACACCGGCGTAGCCCCTGAGAAGACATCAAGAGCAATGTGAGAAGCTAGCGAGAAGAAGGCCAGAGCAAATATACGCATCCCCCTCCTCAAAGCATGGGCTATAGCGAAAAGCGGAAGAAACAATGCTGTTAAAACCACGAGAGAGTGGGAGAAAGACCTATGAACAAGGAACAAAGCATCAAAATCAGGGATCAGAGCTAGAAGCGCTAGAAGCGAAGCCTTTTTAAGATTTAATCCCAAGAGAACCAATACCAAGAAGGGAACCGTGAAGTGTATCAAAGGCTCCATTCTACTCCACTATACGAAACAATGCTCCAACCACCTAGGCATAGATCATAGATCCCGTGGGGTAGAGAGATCCCTGGATAAAAAGAAAACGAAGGAATCTATATACATCCAGGAACAATGAATAACAACAGCTGACACCAGCCCCGGCTAGAGATGCTGTGAAAGCTATAAACATCCAGGCTCCCCTTAAAACCCCTTATGAATGCACAGTAATCCAGAGATACAGTATTCTATATGGCTTCTCAAAACCCTCCCTATATAGGAGGAACTCAAGCCTAGCCCTCTCAATAGAAGACTCCGCGACTCTCCTCACAGCACTCTACCCATGATCTCGGGGAGAGTTCTACTGACAGGCTTCCGACAGTTCTCACAACACTATTGTTAGCCGTAGAATCGCATTAGTGGTGGGTTGTTTAGGTACATGATGCCTAGGCATAGGATCTTCTCGGCGTTTGATAATATGTCTTTGAGGGATCCCATGCCTTTTTTGAGGAACTCTATGGATCCGTAGAATAGGGCTTTGCCCTTGAGGCCTGCGAGCTCTATCTCCAAGAATATCCTTGATAACACGTGGGCGAGGGTATGGGATCTTACGGGTTTGGGTAGCCTCCTACAGATTGTGAGGAGAGCCCTGGCCTCGAGGGCTAGCTCCCTCCAGACCCCAAGCCTTAGAGCCTTCCTAATATATTTTGTAACAACCTCGCTCGTTATAAACCTGGGTGCTAGGAGCTTTAAGAGAACCCCGCGGATACTGTTCTTCAGGTTCTCACTTACATATTGATCGGGGTCTGGAGGGATGTACGTTTCGGAACACCTATTCTAATTTCTGTGGGGGTATTTAAGCCTTAAACACGAAATTTTCAAAGCCACGGTATTACTGTGTATCTCGCGGAAAACAACCACTAGGCGGCTTTAACGAATTTTATAGTACCGTATTACTATTTATTGTTCGTCCCTGGATGCTCGTCCGTGTTTGCCGACGATCTTTCGGATACTGTGTCCAGGGATCTCTGCTTAGATGGCTTAAAGTGCTGTTCCACTCTATCTGGCTCGAATCTTTCTCTCGCGTCTGAATATTCTGCTTGCTTGGGTCTCTACTATATATCTGCGGTCTGAGATACCTGTTGTTTGAATCCAAAGTTTGTTCGAAGATATATTGTGATGGGTTCTAAACAGGGGTTGGAGCGATATATTGGAAGCTTTGAGGTTTTTATGCTGTTTGGCGTAGTTTTTCGATCTCCCATTTTCTATGTGCTGCTGTTATGAGTATGATTGTTACGTATATTGCTAGGGTTAGGGTTACGCTCCAGAGTCTTATGCCCCATGGTGTGTAGTTGAGTATCAGTCCTATTAGTGGTACTATTGCTAGTGAGAGTCCTATTGAGAGGGCTAGCCTCTCAAGGGGTTTTAGGCTGTTTTCGTCTGGGTATAGGGCTTCTATTGTTGAGTATCCCGGGAGGAATAATACATAGATTGCTCCAAGAACATATCTAGAGGGTTTTAAGGGTTCGAGCTGGAGCATCTCTGTAGATACTATGATAGCTATCGTTAGCCATGTCAATGCTAGCCCAGTCCAGAGCCATAATGTATATGGGGGTCTGAAGAGATACTCCTTGAAGCTATGTGGAGGACTCGGATCCACAAGCCTAAGCTCACCGTTAGACGCCAGCCTATAGACATCGGCTAGAACCCTAAACTTAGGACCGCCTTTCTTTCTAATGTGATCCTCTAGGGTCTCCATCTCAGCCCACCACGCTAACGTATAGATGGTTCCACCTTCCAGAATAAACCCACTCCATCCTCCCAGCATCATAGAGCCATAGCTCGAATATTAGTGCAACCTTCTCTCCGATCTTTAGCTCCTTAGGTATGGTTATTACTATTATGCGTGTCTCGTTAGCCCCATGGCTCAATACACCTCTCCACTCAGCTATCGGAGGTTGGGACGAGGGCTTCTCCTGAGTCGGCAGTGTCTCGTTAGATCCGATCTTATAGACTACACTCCAGTATATAGGTTTACCCTCATGGTTGTATACATATATGCATAGGGTCACATTATCCCCGGGGATCACCCTTTTAGGATAATCCCCGATCTTGCAGCTAGAGTCTAGAAGCCCTAGGGCTGTGAAGGGCTCCACAGAATAGTAATCCCTCAATGTTAAAGCCACCCCTAAGATCGAGGCTATAACCACTACCGCAAGTATGACGGCTAGAACCTCATCGTCTAGAAGCAACAAGCCATCTCCTCCTAAAATAATACCACAGCCTTAGGTAAACCCTGGGTAGGCCGAAGTATACTATGAGGGGGAGTGAGAGGAAGGCTAGAACCCTAACAGCTAATCCTAGATAGAACTGTACCTCTATAACCCAAGCCCTCTCCTCCAAACCCGAGATCTCAGCATTAACACCATCAACTACTCTGAGAGCCTCATCACGCTTCCCAGACTCCCACAGCCTAACCGCCTCACCCAGCCTGGCTACAATGCCATCAATATCGGTCTTCATGTTAAACCTCTCAAGCCTCGCCAGAGCCTCACCAACACGTGCATCAAAATCACCCTGGCTAACCTCAGCGTTAGCTAAGAGTGCTGTGAGGGCTAGGGTTAGGATTAAAGCTGCGATGAAGATCTTCAAGCGCCAGCACCTACCTCTTCAAAATAGAGTGGGCAGCAGTATATAATTTTCACACCAACCCCTCTAAGCTTCCCGCAAACCCTCTCGTGGGTTTCGTGGATAACATAGGCATCTTCGAGATCCCTAGCATCGAGCCATGGCTTATGGTGTGTTATGAGGGTAACATTATCTCCACCCAGGGTTTCAGCAACTTTTAGCAGGTCTTCGACATTGACTAGGGTGCTTGAGACGGCTATTAGGAGTCCCTTCACATCAAAGATCCATGGATCCTTGGTCTGTTTCAAATCTTTAAGGTGGATCTTTAGGAGTCTTGCTATTTCAGAGTGTGTGAGGGGTTCGATGAACTCGTATATGCTAAGCTTATCCGCAACCTCGGGCTCCAGGACTTTGGACAAGCTATATGCTATAAGCCCTGTAGGATCAAGATCCAGGGTCTCTCTGCTACTAGCGTCATAAACCTTTATCCTACCCCCCAGGCTCCTTGATGCGAGGGCTACTGTGAGGAGTGATGTTGCAAGGTTATCGCAGGAGTGTTCTCCAAAACACCTAACATCTATATACAAGCCCCCAACGCCTGAGCCCTCTTCTCTTGAGAATGTTTTAACCATGAGCTTTAAAGACCTAGCAGTAGCCTTCCAGTCTATAGTCTTAAGCTCGTCTCCCGGAACATATTCTCTAGTGTATATATACTCGCCCCTCCTCCCAGCAAGCAGTACCTGGAACTCCCAAACCCCTACACCAGCTCCTCTCAAAGCCTCGAGAGCCTCTAGGAGGGCATAGACAACCCTCGGGATAACCCTAACCCTAAAAGAGAAATCCAGTCTCAAGGGAGCCTCTAGAAGTCCTAGGGAACCGCTAACCCATAAGCGTCCCCCGCTTATATCGTAGAAGCCGGTATGTAGACCCCTAAACCTAAGCAATACCCTGTCATCTCTAAGCTCTGCACCCACAATGTTGGAGTTAAACTCAACCCTAGAGCCTCTACATGTTATCGTGGCCTCCACAACCCTTTCTTCTCCCAATAATAGTCTAAGATCATGGTCTCTGGCTTCAAGCCTGCAGCGTCTCCTAAGCCTATAAAATAGAAATGAGGCTTCGAGTGTTAAAGCTGCTGTGAGGGTTGATGCTGCGATAGATATGAAGATATCCCTTGATAATGCTGCTAGGATTGCGAGAGCTAGGGTCATGGATATGGCGTAGAAGCCTCTCCTCGTAAGGCGTATCAAAGCTTTGGTACCTCTACCTCCTTAAGGGCGGTTCCTATAATGTCGTCAGCTGTGACTCCCTCTAGCTCGTACTCCCTCTTTAAAATCACCCTATGTCGTAGCACGTGGTAGGCTAGTGCTTTAACATGGTCTGGAGCAACATAGTCCAGACCCTCTAGGAAGGCCAGCACCCTCGATCCCCTCATAAGCCATATAGACGCCCTAGGGCTGGGTTTGAAGAGAACCTCCTCCCGCCCCCTTATGTAGTTGACTAGATTCACGATATAGTCCCTCACCTTATCGGATACATAGACAGAGCCTCTAACCATGGCCTGGAGTTTTGATACCTCCTCGGGCGACATTATAGGGTTGGGGTTAGCCTCCTCGATATAGTCAGCCCTAACCAGTATCTCGCTCTCCTCCTTAGGGCTTAGATAACCCACGGAATGGTTGTAAGCGAATCTATCGATAACGTAGAAGGGTAGTGGGTAGACACCCTCCTCACCCCTCAAAGCCTTGGTAGCAACGACGAGGAATGGTTTAGGTGTCTCCTTAGTATAGCCCTCAATGGTAGCCTGTCTCTCCTGCATCACCTCTAGCAGGGCTGATAAAGTCCTGGGAGGCGCTCTGCTAACCTCATCTATCAGAACTATGTTAGCGAATATAGGCCCCTCCCTGAATATCCAGGAGCTTTTAGCAATATCGTAGTAGAATGTTCCCAAAAGATCCGAGGGTAGCGTGTCAGCGGTCATCTGTATCCTCTTAAAAACACCCCCTATAAGTCTAGCGAAGAGCTTTAGCGTGACTGTTTTACCAGCTCCCGGAGGCCCGTCAACCAGTATATGGCCCCCGCTGGCTGCAGCAACTAGGAGCAGGTTTATAAGGCTCTCGTTCCCAACAATATATCTAGATAATGTATCCCTAACCTCGCCGAGCTTATCCCTCAGATTCTCCACTCCCATAGAGATCCCTCAACAACCTCTTAAGCTTTTCAACACTCCAGCCCGGGTGTCTCAAAACTATAAACCCCACAATATCAATCTCCCTCCCCCCAGCTCTCAGAAAGGCAAGAAATCTGCTGACCAGAAAGGCAACAAGGAGGGAGGAGAGGGCGGAGACATAAACCATAGGGGGTTTTATAGCCAATCCTAAAAACTCTAGAGCACCAGCCCTAAGCCTTGACTGGAGGCTCTCAAACCTAAGCCCAGATACCAAGCTCAACCCCCCATCGCCTACTAAAGCCATGATAAAGTTCCTGTTAACATCAACCATAGAGTTTATCATAATGCTAGAGTCTGCGAGAACAACAAGCCTCCCCCTACCCACCCTAGCCTCAACAGCTACACAGAACTCGCCCGAAGGCTCCCCGGGATCCGGAGCCCCATTGAGGTTCATATCAATAAAGCTCAGCGGAGAACTCTGCCCGATGCATTTGCCCTCATAGCTTGAGAACGCTGTACCGTAGTTAAAATACCCAGTAACATTTCCCAACCTAACGCGGGGCATGAAGTAATCCTTATAATAGAACATAGGGTCTAGCAGGGGTGCGGGGTAGGTCTCTACCCTAACCCCCAGCTCTCTAGCAACCTTAAAGCCTTCTCCATCGAAATCCTCTAGGATCAAGACCATTGCTCCAGAGCCGAGGGCGCTTCTAAGCCTTTCCACGAGTCCGTCGACAATCTGGGGCGATACTACTAGGATCACATTGCCGGGAGCCTTTTCAGCCTCCTTAGCATCTGCTATTGTAGCGTTAAACTCCTCCACAAGCCTGCTAAGCCCGTTCCACCCACTATTACTAATATCGAAATCATCTGTTGGAGGCACTATAATCACGATCATAGGGGTTATTAGAAGAATAACTATAACAGCCAATACAACCCACTTTTTCACATCGATAAACCGTGCCAGCCTCATCTACCACCAGCCCTCCTCAGCCTCTCTAAAGCCTCAGAAACCTCCCTCACAAGATCATCCCAGAGGTTTTGGAGGGGTCTTCCATAGAGGAATCTCTCAAGCAGTAGTATGGGCTTGCGTATAACCTCATAAACCCAGAAGGCTCTTAGCCTAACCTCTGAGAGGAACTCCCTCAGGGTGTGGCTTGCAAGCATGCTCACCCCTGTTAGCGTTGCTACAAAATCTATGAGGATCCTAACAACATCGCCGCCAGCCCGGGGCTTAGCACTAACAGCATCGCCGATAACCCCAGCCTCTCTCTGTATAGCCTGTATAGCTGGCCTCCTAATCCTTGCCCTCGCCAGCTTTAACGCTGGATATGCTATGAGAACAACGGCTACAGCTAGGAGTGTTAGTGAAAGCGCTATTGAAAGCCAGTTAACAACATAGACCTGGAAAGACCTCTCAGCCGAAGCATAGGCAGGGTTTAGAGGATCAGCCTTAACAGTAATGTCCACATAGCCCCCTGATATTAGGGGGGTTTGGGGCTCTACCAGGATCTCGCTCCCCACAGCCCTCTCACACACAGTACCCTCGATACAGATGGTTATGATACTGTCTGTTTGAGCCGTAACCTTGATGGGTATGTGTGAGCCTGCTAAGACCCTCTCGGGAAGCTCTATGTTGATATTCAGCGGTATCTTATAGATCGTTAGTGTTAAACGCTGGCTCGCAGGCCCCCTGACCCCCTCGGGTAGGACGTTAACCACCACCTGGTAATCGCCAGGCTTAACACTATCTGGAATATATAGCGTTGCTGTGGCAACCCCATCAGCCCCGGCATTGGCTGTGGTTTTGCCGAAAGCTATAACCTCAACCCTGGCCCCGGGCTCTGTCTCGATAACCACCTTAACAGAGCCGCCTGGGGTGGTTTTGTCAGGGCTTAGCTCTGTCTTAAGCCTTGGTGTGTAGAATAACACCTCTACCGGCACTGCTTCTGAGATGGATGGTTTATATAGGAACCTGTCTGCCTCTACGGGGGTGTATATAGCCTTGACCTCGATGATCCTTGTGTAGTCGTTAACCCTAACCTGGGTTTTGAAACGCCCGAGCCTGTCTGTTAGGGCTTCGGCTTTGCTTGAGCCCGCTGTGATTGTAACCTTCCTCCCTGCTATAGGATCTCCAGAGGCTTCCCTCAGCTCTCCCTCAACATTTAGAAACTGGCCTGGGCTTGCGAGGAGGGGTGAGACGTTTACTGTGATCTCTGTATCCCTAGCTTCCATAAGCTGGGCTCTCAGCTGTTCTCTAAGCTCTGAAATGCGGTTTCTGAGTGAGTCTATAAGTCCCCTGAGTTTCTCGATCTCTGAGGCTAGTTCTCTCTGGGGTATGATTCTTGAGAGGATGCGTGAGGCGTCGAGTAGATCTTCCATGATGATCTCAGCTCTTCTCAAGCTATCCTCAGCGGTGTTGAGGTTCTTCTCAGCCTCGGGATATCTACCCTCGCTTAGTAGCTTCTCAGCATCTATGGTTAGGTTGCGAGCCCTCTCCGTGTGTGAGACTAGTTCTTTGAAGAGTTCTGTGAATTTTTTATATGCGTAGGAGAGTTCTCTAGGCATGTAGGCTTCCTCTATCTCTCCTATCCTAGTGAGTGCTTCGCTGAAGTTCATTGTAGATGCTAGCGTTACGATAAGCTTTAAGACTGTTATGATGCCGAGTCCTAGGGGAGGTTTCTCACCTATAAGGGCGGGGTTGACATGCTTGGGAGGTGTTATTGAGATTGCGATGTTGGCTCCGAGCACCATTATTATCAAGGCTAGGGCTAGTGCTAGGCGTTTCAAGGGGATAGCACCTCTACCACTCTATAGGCTACTGTGGCTGCGAATACTGTTAGGAGGACTGCTAGTAGGGGGTCTTTGTATAGCTTTTTAGGCTTTAGGAGCATTTTGATTATAAGATACCAGATCGTGTATAGGGCTATGTAGGCATCAACCCTGGGCTCCCCAATGCTCCACAAGATCCAGGCTGAGAGAACCACCATCAGGGCTAGCAGTGCGTTTGAGTGGAAGTTCCAGCTACTCAACTACATCGACCTCGATAACAATCCTGTCGCCCCTAACACTCTCACCCTTTAAAATAACAGGCCTACCCAGCACCCTCGAAGCTATCGAGGCTGCAAAGACCCCGGGGACTGTGAGGGAGAAGCCCCCGATAACCTTAGCCCTAACAACCTCAGCAACTATCCTGCCCGTCTCTCTAGAGCATGTAACCCAGTCAGCTATGCCTAGAACATGTACCAAAGCCTCCTCTATTGAGGAGCATGGCTCGCTAGACTCTACAGAAACCTCACCAGGGCTTCTCAAAACCATCGCTAAACCCCAGGGGGTCTCGAGAACCCCCTTCGAAACATCAAGATCCCCTAGCATCTTAGGATCCGGGGGGTCTCTTGAAAGTATAATATACGTCCTACCCTCAACGGTCTTGAAAACAGGAGGCCCCCTAAGGTTTAGAAGCTCAGCCACCCTAGCGATATTCTCAACCTGAGCCTGTGCCAGCCTAGCTAGAACCCTCAACTCCTCCCTAGGCTCCTCAGGCGTTAGGAACATAGAGAAACCAACTATAGCGAGACCAAGCCATAAGGCTATGAGCGGGTGCAACCCCAGAATCATATATGTAACAATAGCCAATACGAGCGAGGATAAAGCTAACGTTAAACCAAAACCCCTATACAGATTCATAGAAACCAAAACCCCCCAGAGAAAAACCCAGGCACGTCTCCACAAAGCCCGCTAGGAATAAAGCAGACACAGGATCATAGATCCAAACCCCACCTTCAATACTATAGTAAATAGACCCCGCGGATTCATAAACCACTGCCAAGCCCAACAGCATCGAGCCCCCCATATACTATGAGATCATTCCCCGGACGGTTTGGAGCAATGCTCCCATCACCATCCAGAGTCAAGATAAAAATCAACCTATCACCAAAAGCCCTATCAACAAGACCCTTATAAATCTTCCCTATAGATATCAAAGGAACAGCCCTCTGATAACAATAACCTCGTAGCCTTTCTCATCACAGGCTATGATCCAGGTGCGAAAAACGCAACAACCCAAATCCCAACAAACCCTAGGATATATATTTTTCACACATATAAAAAACCTGCGTAAAAATTCAGCGAAATATCTTTCAATTCTATAGTAGATCGACTTACTTCTATTTTGCTTTTACGCGACTTATAGATATGGCTTTTTACTTATTTCAACATGATGTGAAATCAACTCTCGTCGAAAGTTGTATAATAGGCTATAAGCCACCAGGAGGTTGATCTACTATTTTATTTTATTGATATATGAAAAGTGTGGAGCCACGACCTGTAAAGCTATAGCGAATATATATAGGACTCCTATTAATATTACTCTGGGGAAATGCGATGCAACAGATTCCGGGCTATGCATATGGGGATGTCCCCAGATCCCCGATAACAGACCAGGACTTCGAGCTCCTTAAGAAGGCTGTGATGCTGGGTGAGGAGGATTTCAGATACTTGAGGAGGGCTTGTGAGGTTCTTAAGGATCAGGTGGAGGATATACTGGATCTCTGGTATGGCTGGGTTGGTTCTAATGAGCATCTGGTTTACTACTTCTCAGATCGCGAGACTGGGAAGCCTATAGAGAAGTACTTGCTACAGGTTAGGAAGAGGTTTGGGCAATGGATACTTGATACAACGTGTAGGGAGTATGATAGGGCTTGGCTTGACTATCAATACGAGATTGGTTTGAGGCATCATAGGACTAAGAAGGGGAGGGTGGATGATGTGAACACCGTGCCCCATATACCGTTTAGATATATGGTAGCATTTATATACCCCATAACAGCAACCATAAAGTCTTTTCTAGCTAGGAAGGGCGATCCTCCCGATGTTGTTGAGAAGATGTATAATGCGTGGTTCAAATCAATAGTGCTCCAGATAGCTATATGGAGCTATCCTTACGTTAAAGAGGGGGACTGGTGATAGGGGATCTCTTTTTTTAACAAACCACTCTGCTATCATTGCCGGAAGATCTGTTCCAAACCTTTCTACAGAGATCTATATATTTGATCATGTCTACTATCTATTAGGGGTCTTTTTGAGCGATGCGGCGAGCAAAATCGTGGCCGCGATCGAGAGGATCTCTAGGGCGTATAGGTTCATGATCATGGGTAGGGCTAAGAGGTATGGTATCACACTCCTTCAGGCACAGATCATTATCTTTTTAAGCGATAGCCCTAGCGGGAGGAGAAGGATCAGGGATCTCTCACAGGAGCTAGGGATCTCCCAACCAGCTGTGAGCGATTCGGTCAATGCACTGGTTAAAAAAGGCTTGGTGGTTAAGGGAGCTATAGAGACAGATAGAAGATCCAGTATGCTGAGCCTCACACAGAGAGGGGAGGAGCTTGCCAGAGATCTGAAACAGTGGCATTCGAAAGCCGTTGAGGCTTTAGAGAACGTAGTAAACAGGGAGGAGAAGGAGAAGATCCTAGAGATCCTTCTAAAATACATAGCATCACTCCACGAGAGAGGAGCGATAAAGGTCGCAAGAACATGCCTCACATGCCGCTACCTATCAGTAAAAAGAAGCAGTACAGGTAGGGATTACTACTGCAAACTCCTCAACCTAAAACTCGGCATAGAGGGACTCCGCCTAGACTGTCCAGAACATATGCCTAGAAGATCGAGGAAACACACTGGGACTCGAGCCTCATAGCGGTTAATATCTCCTCGTATCAACCACTCCACACAGCTCCCAGATCTCAGGACTCCAATGAGTAGAGCCCTTATCACCAGTCTCCATACATTCAGAGCAACTCCTACCCACAGCTCCTCTTTATATTATTCCTGCCAGACTCATTGCTATAGTGAACCCTCGCATCCCGATTCTTACCCAGCCCGCTTAGATCTTTATAGCTTATAGGCTTATCCGTAAAACAATGGGGATCTAATAGAAGAGCCGATACTAAATAAAGCTTCATGAAAGCCGAAATAGCTTGTTACAGCAGATCACAATAATAAGTCGGATCTACAAGATCAGGATGTGCTAAAGCCGGCATACCCAAAGAAAGAGAATCTATAATTTATAAGCTGGTTAAGAATAAATATAAAGGCAGAGTCGATCTACTATAGAACTGAGCATCGCAAAAAGAGATCCCGTGTGAGTCGATCTGCTATAGAGATAGGCCCTCGGGGGCAATGCCCCTTAGATAGCCATAAATATCAGAGAAGATCCTAGATCAGATCGATCTACTATAGAATTGAAAGCAGGGGATAAATATTGCTAGATATTGCAACCCACAAGCAGTCGATCTACTATAGAATTGAAAGAGATACAATAACAGGTGCTTTAAAAAGGGTGGAGGGCTTCATACTTTGTTTTTAGCTCTATAGCAGATCGGCTGGTATTATTAGAATGAAAGATGGAAGTCCAGGTTATTTGGGGTTTTATATGAAGCAGCTATTGAGATCGGTTGGTGCGGCGGCCGGGATTTGAACCCGGGATTTCCGGCGTGGCAGGCCGGCGTCCTAGACCAGGCTAGACGACCGCCGCCTATTATATCTTAGTATGGATGGGGCTTATATTTATCTCCTAGCTTTGCCGCGTGATTGTTTCTCGATACTCGTGTTGTTTTGGCTTGAGCGAGTGCTACGTTTTAAATATATTTTTCTTGTATTGTTAGTATTGGTTTCTGTAGTGGGGCGTGGCGTGCTTTTTAGTGGGAAGGGGGCTGTTCTCGTGGTTGTTGTTCTTGGTGTTTTTATGAGTGCTGTTGATGTTACCATAGTTGTTCTCGCCCTCCCCAGCATTGCCCAGGATCTTGGCTCTGGTCTTGGTCCCGTGGTCTGGGTTATACTCTCCTACTCCCTCGTGATCTCATCCCTCACAACCCAGCTGGGGAGGCTTGGCGATGCTTTCGGCAGAGGTTTTATGTATAACCTCGGCCTCATCATATTCTCCCTCGGCTCTTTATTATGTGGTTTATCGACGAGCGGTTCTATGCTCATAGCATCTAGGGTTGTTCAGGGTATAGGGGCCTCGATGATCCAGGCTAATAGCGGGGCCGTCATAGCCGATCATTTCGAGAGCTGGGAGAGGGGGAGGGCTTTCGGATACACAGCCCTCGGGTGGAGTATGGGGGCTATCGTGGGGATCCTTCTCGGAGGCTTGGTTGTAACCTATGCTGGGTGGAGATATATATTCCTAATAAACGTCCCCATAGGATTGGTACTCTCTGTCCTGGGCCTCAGGGTTATAAAGAGCAGGCGGGGAACCCCGGGGTGCTTCGACATCCCTGGAGCATCGATCCTCTTCTTTCTTCTCCTCCTAGTATCGATAGCATCCTATAGATCTATATTTGAGGGCCTCTCACAAAGTGTATCTATACTCGCAGCTACAGGCCTCCTACTCCTCGCACTCTTCATACTAGTCGAGAGGAGATCTTTAGAGACCTCTTCAGAGAGATCCTCGTGCCCCGTGATAGACCTCGGGATCTTTGGTAATAGATACCTATCATACTCACTCCTAGCAGCATTTCTCCAAAGCGTTGGCATGTTCGCATCATCATTCATACTAACCATCTACCTCCAAGGCGTGAGGGGTCTCACACCTCTCGAGACATCTCTGCTCTTGCTACCAAGCTACCTCGTATCCAGCATAATAGCACCAATAGCTGGGAGGCTATCCGATAGATATGGCTCTAGGATCCCTGCGAGCCTCGGAATATCCCTCATGCTCGCCTCCTCAACAATCTATGCATTAATACTAAACCCCGGAATGCCATTGGAATACATAGTGCTCATATCGATCGTGGGGGGCATAGGATCCTCGATCTTCTTCCCAGCAAACAACAGGGCCGTGATGGTGAGCGCATCAAGCGACATATACGGAGGAGTCTCGGGACTCCTAAGAACACTTAACAACATAGGTACACTGCTAAGCTACTCAATAGCCATAGCAGTCTCATCAACAACAGTACCGAGGGATATAGCCCTCACAGCATTCCTAGGCGAAAGAGTTATCGGGGGCATCGGGGCTGGCTTTGTAGAGGGCCTCAGATCCTCGTTCGCGGTATCAGCAGCAATACTCCTAATCACACTCATCCTATCGATCCAGAGGGGAGGGGAGGATTTAAAGCATGGGAACACCACTAGATAGGGGATAGCTATACATCGCTGCGTGTTCTGCGAGATAGTGCGTGGGAGGGAGGCATCGTGGAGGATCTATGAGGATAACGAGATCATAGCATTCCTAGACAAATACCCAACAAGCTACGGCCACGCCCTAATAGCACCTAAAGAGCATTACGAAAACGTTATAGAGACACCCCCAAACCTAGTCTCAAGAGCATTCATAGTGGCAAGAGCCATCGGAAAAGCAGCTATAAAAGGGCTCGGTGCTAGTGGTTTCAGAATAGTCGCCAACACAGGATCCTCAGCAGGACAGATCATATTCCACTTCCACGTCCACATAATCCCAAGATACTCATACGGAGACCCGGGACCCATAGAACCAAGATCAGAGATCACAGAAGAAACAGCTAGAGAAATCGTTGAGAGCTATAAAAAAGCCCTAGAGGATAGAGAGATAAGACGCATGATAGCAGGTGAAGCATAACCATTTATTCTAGTATTCTTTACCCCTCATATCTAGGGAAACCAACCCGTCGACAGGGATCTCTGCCCATATATACTATTAAACCCAGCGAAACAGAGCTCCTATACTAAAAGATCTTTTCTAGGTATCTTAAACATGCTTCCATCCTATTCAGAACAGATATTGAAAGTAGCTATAATCAGAATGAATATCGGTAAGAGAACAGCTCATCGTTATATATTTCAATACCACTATATATGCGGAGCGGGATGAGTGAGAAAGATATAGAGAGGGCTTTGCTCGAGATCCTGAGAACAAGATCTAGGGAGCTTGTAGAGGCTATTCTGAATACCATCGAGACAAGCGATGATCTCATGCTAAGACTCGCATCAATAGTCTCCAAAAGACTAGCAATACCCCTTAATGTGGCTACCCAGAGTGATCTAAAAGCTCTCGAAGGCACGATCAGATCCGAGATCGCCGGTCTCGGACAGAGGATCACTGGTTTAGAATCTACTTTGAAGTCTGAGGTTTCAAGGCTTGATCAGAGGATCACCGGTCTGGATCAAAGAATCGCAGGACTTGATCAGAGAGTTTCTGGTTTAGAGTCTACTTTGAAGTCCGAAGTCTCAAAACTAGATCAGAGGATTGCTGGGCTTGATCAGAGGATCGGTAAGGTTGAGGGTGAGTTAAGCAAAGTTAGGAGAACGGTTAGGGATATTGCAAGAACTATTGAGAACATAACAATCTCTATCGAGGAGGAGGCCAGGATTGCTGTGGAGAGGTTTTTAAAAGAGAGAGGTTTGGAGATAAGCATCAGGCCTATCGTGCTTGATAGGAGGTATGAGTTCGATATATACGGCTCGCGCGATGGTTTCGTGATCGTTGGTGAAGCTAAGACAAAGGCTAGTGAGAGGCTTGTTGACAGGCTTGCAAAGAGAATCGAGGAGGCTAGAAAGAAATGGCCAGAGAAATTCACAGGCAACGTTATTATGGTGCTTTACTGCCTAAAATACATAGGCGACCCCAAGAAAGCCGAAGAAAAGGGAGTATGGCTAATAGAATCCTCGAGGGAGCTAACAAAAATCCCCCTGGCCTAGCATAAACTCCTTACTAGATCTCAATTCCCTCATCGTGGAGTTCCGGGCTTCACAGCGGTTTGTATTTGTTTATGTCAGCCGTTAGTTCCCTTTGCTTAACTACCCACCTGACTCTCTATGGATGCTTGTAGAGCAGCATATATTATTCCTAACTAGTTTGTATGGGCTGTAGCTAGATATGCTTCTGGATTGCTGCAGCGAGTATAGGGTCTGGTACTGTGTAGTGTTCGTCTCGCTTCTCTATCAAGCCTGCCTTGATGAGTTTCTGGAGAAGTGTGTTGAAATTATGATCATCTATCTCTATACCCTCGCTGAACTCTAGCGCTCTTTTCAGCTCGCTCCACCTTATAGGCTTCTGCGAGGCTAGCTTGAGTATCGTTCTGAACCTCTTCACGGATCTTGTTCTTGCTAGGAATCTCTTCACCTCTTCTGCCTCTTGTCTAGAGGCGGTGTCCACTATATTCTCAAGATCCCTTACACCGTTTACATAGCTCCACCCGAAAAAGGTTAGCCAGCCTATGAGGCCGTCGAGCCTCTCAACAGCCTCCTCGATCACATGCCTGCTAACCGCAACACTAGACTCGCTGAAACCTCTCTCGAGAAAATCTATAGACTCGCTTCTAGAAAGCCTCTTAACCCTCACCTCGGACACAAGCCTCCCATAGAGAGGACTCTCGGGATCTTCAATGCCCAGCATGTCATAGAGTAACCCGACCTGAGAGCCGGATAGGATCACGACAAGGTTTCTCAGATGATCATATGTATAGGCAAGCAGCTTTGAGAAATCCAGATTCAGAGGCAACAGTTCTTGGAGCTCGTCGAAAACCAGGGCAAGCCTTATACCCTCGTTTTCTGCAAACATGTTTAAGGTTTCTAGGAGGGTGGCTATATTGAATCTCTCCCTCCTCTTCCACCTCAAGGAGATCCTAGCGATGGAAAAATCAACCTCAACACCACTAACACCCCTCAGAAGACCCAGCAACCTATCAGCGAAACCCCTATGCCGTAGCCAGCTGTTTCAGGTTTCATGATGGTTTATAGGGGTTGATATTGAATCGTAGTTCTACAATAATGGAACATTATATAAGCTCTGTATTTTATTGGGATGCCTGCCCAGCAATGAGGGTGGAGATAGAGACCCGAGTGGGTGGGTTAAATAAAAAGCCCAGGATGTGGGGGTTTCCCCACAGCTATGAACCCGAGCAATGCTATGAAGGGGAGCTGTGGGTTGGGGTCACCCTGAATGGGTGGAGGCCAATGATATGGGCTCCGATGAAAGGAGCCCTGAGGCCTATGAAGCCAAGGGCTGAGCGGTTGATATCAAGCAATATCAACCGTAGTGAAGCCCGAACCCCCTGCGAGGCCCTACAACGGCCACAAGCCTGGCATTCCTATAGCTCCTATAGAGGTTCTCAAGCTCCTCGGCAAAATCATACAGATCCTTCCTAGAGGTCTTAGGAGCTAAATCAAAGAGCAGAACCACCACCAGTAACTGGTGCTTATACCAGTTAATAAACAGCGAAACACCCACACATAAGATAACATTAAAATACACAAGCACAGAGCATGACTAAAAGCAGAGATAAGGAGGCATGGTTAATAGAATCCTTAAGAGAGCTGACAAAGATCCTATATGATCTAGTGCGAGCATCCATTACCTAGATCCTCTCTACTATGAGAAAGCCTTCTACATCGGAATCAAGGCTGCTTGTATTTAGTAGTGAGGCTGTTTTTGGATAAGAAGGCCTTTATTTCATTAAGAGTCTTTCAGGCCTTATCTCCCTCTTCAAAGGATCGAGGATTAGGCCGAAGATCTTGAGAGTAACTGTCCTGAGGATGTTCCATCCTCGCTCTCTCTGAGGATCACTGGTGTGTCTCTCTCACTCACCATATCCATTCAGCTCTATCAGTACTTCGGAAACTTTTCTCTTGATAATGCTTCCATCTGCCAACACTAGCTCTGCTTCTCCAAGAGGCTCTAATCCTAAGTATTCCCGCACATTCTTCTTGGGGACAGTATATGTTATCCCGGAATCTACTAGGAGCTTTACCGAGATGCTCTTACCCATGTGCTTCACTACAGCACCAATATGAACTAAATCCATCTGGTGCTCAAAAAAATAGCGGTATGGGTTTATTTTAAAGATCTTTTCCTAGGGATCTAGTTATAGATCCCTTTTTTCGGTCTATGGAGCTGTTTTCTTAATCCTTGTTGAGGCTATTATGCTTCCAAGCCCTATTGGTAGTGCTGCTATGTTTAGGATCTCGCTTGGTATGATCATCATGATCCCGGTTATTGCTAGCACTATTCTCAAGGGCTTAGCGATCTCCCCTCTATGGTAGCCCACGTTTGCGAGGGTTAGGAACCATATTCCCGCAAGGATTGCTGCGACTCTGGTTATGGTTAGGAGTGCTGCTTCTTGTGGTGGTGAGTGTAGGAGCACTGGTATTATTAGGATCGATGCTCCCCAGTATGAGTATACGAAGGATATGGAGTATATGTGTTTTGGTAATGCTACGAGGGCTGCCTTAACCCCTGCCTTTATAGGATCGAGTTTAAATACCGCGGCGGCTGCGAAGGCTGAGAGGGCTACCGGGGGTGTTACGTCGGCCAGCATCGCCATGTAGAATAGGAACATATGGGTTGAGAGTGTAGCGGTATCCTGCGGTATCCCTATGGATGTTGCAAGACCTATTATTGCTGGGGCTGTTAGTAGTGATGAGAGCACATAGGTTGCTGTTGGAGGAACCCCCATGCCCAGGACTAGTGAGAAGCCCCATGCGAAGAGTATTGCTAGCACGAGGTTGTTCTGTATTATTGCTAACAAGGCTAGTGTGAACTTCTGGGACAACCCGGAGATCACCACCATGCTCATGATCACGTTGGCCATGGCTATCGATGCACCTATAGATGCCATCGGTATAAAGCCTTCTTGAAGCCCCACCCATATGTTCTTGATCCTCGGCCTGAGATCCTTATCAAGGGCCGCGAGGATTATTGAGAAGATAATAGCTATTGTTACTGCGAGGGATACGCTGTATCCAAGGAAGATCAGGGCTAGTATTAGGAAGGCAGGGGCAAACACATGGATCTTGAAAGAACCCTTCTCAGAAACCACGACGGGTTTTAACCCAGCCTTCCTCGAATAGTACTCGTTATAGAGGTATATGGATGATATATATAGAAGGGCTGGGATGATAGCCATGATCACAACACTGCTATAGGGTATAGCCAGGATCTCCGCCATTATGAAGGCGACAGACCCGAGAATAGGCGGGGTTATTATAGCCAGGGTTCCGGCGTTAGCGGCAAGCCCGGCAGCCGAGAGATCATCATAACCAGCTGCCTTGAAAATAGGCTTCATAGTAGAGGATATAAAGGTGGTGTCAGCAGCACCCGACCCAGAGACCATACCCATCCCAGTCCCCATGAGGGTGGCAACCCTGCCCACGCTAGCAGGGCTCCTACCCATCCTTGAGAGAAATGTTCTAGCCATGGCCTCACCATACCCCAGGGCCCCCAGGATCCCGGCTAGTATTGTGAAATAAACCACATATTTTAGAGAAACCCCTGTTACGAGTCCGAAGAGTGCTGCCTCGCTCTCGATATAGATCTTCCCGACGAGGTAGTCTATCGAGAAACCCGGGTGGGACCATGGGGGTGGGAGGCCTGGTGCGTAGATATTATAGAGTATAAAGATCGTTACGAGGAGGGGCATCTCAGGCCCGACAAGCCTGAGGACAAGACCCATTAGGAGGAGAACCTCCGACCAGCCCATATAGAGATCGGCTGGGAGAGGCACTACAGCCCTGTAGATCAGGTTCTCATAATCATACACCATATATAGATACGGAGGTACCGCTGCTGCGAGACACACTAGATCTAGATACCTAGCCTTTCCACTGCTCCTCAGAACAAGGGGTGAGAGAATGGCTACGAACCATACTAACATGGTTAGAGTACTGTAGAGGGGGCTTTTGAGAAAAAGAGCCAGCTGGATCGTTGGTATCAGTGTTAGAATAGAAGTTATATAGGCGATCGCAAGCCTAACCCTACCCATCCTCGGTCTAGCTGTGTAGGAGAGTAGAAACCCCACTAGCAGTATGAAGAACACGTGTGTTGCTCTCTGCAGCTGCGTTAGATCCAGAATACCTATTCTATATAGATATGATAACGGCGTGTAGGGGTGGAAGATGAGGTATAGATGGTATAGGGAGGCTATAATAGCTATAACGCCCAGGGCTTTCTTAGCAAGATCCTTTGCATGGCTCTCCCCCAAATGATTTTTCAAAACAAACACCTAGTAGTAAAACTGTGGAAAGATATAAATAGCTGGGTATATTGTGTGTTGCGGTAAAACGAGCAATCCATATCCTTTAAAGAGATCTCGATGCCTAATGGCTAGATAATACATAACCATAACAAGTGGGTAAATATTAGCTATCAATATGAATACATTATAGATGACAAGCCTGGGAGTCCTGGCGATATCTATCACACTACCGATCATATTGGTATCGATCGCATTATTCGCAACAGCTATTTATCTCGATAAAGAGATCCTGGTCGTTGTTGAAAACAACACAGTAGCAATGCTCCCAGCATCATGCGGTTCAAATATATATTTGGTGTTCAACAACTCGGTAACAGGCTCGCGGGTTGAGATCACATATGGGTATTGCGGTTCTTTTGAGGGGAGATATATGATCACGGATAGCGCTGCTTACGAATACTACTCAATGGGGTTTATCGATGTCAACAAGTCTATTTCAAGCTATAGGGGGGAGTATATAGCATTCTGCAGTGAGAGCAGCATCTATATAGGGATAGATGGTTTTGAGAGGCATGTTCCGCCGGGGTCTTGCATAGTGGTTACAAGCCTGGGTGTGGTTTTAAAAAACATGTTGAGGGAGATCCCGGGTTTCCCGTGGATCTCTATCCCTACTTAACCACACCTACCTCTCTATAGTATTTCAGAGCACCCTCGTTATACGGTATAGTTCCCCCGATGTATTTCACGGCATTCTGGGGGGTCGTATCCTTCGCCGGGGCTACTGCTTTCTGGAGCAGGTCTAGGCGTTCGAACACTGCTTTGGTTATCTTGTAGGCAACATCGGGTGGTGTATCCTTGTGGCAGACAAACATGTTCCAGAAGCTGAGGGTCTGGGTATCGCTATCCGTACCATAGACGTTCTTTGGTATAGTGCCTGGTGCAGCGATACCTGGGTATCTATTTGAGAACTCACTGATCACGTCGTCTGTCACTGGTACCAAGTAGATCTTCAGACCCCTCTGGGCAAGTGTTTTCGAGAGCTCCACTATAGAGCCTGTAGGTACTCCCCCGCTCCAGAAATAGGCATCTATAGTCCCGTCTCTCAGCGCGTTGGCACTCTCCTCAGCCCCCAGCCTCTCCCACTTCGAGAAATCCTTAGAAGGATCTATCCCTATTATTCGGAGGAGTAGGAGGGCTTCAACCTCCGTACCGCTGCCGGGAGCCCCTGTGGATACCCTCTTACCCTTGAGATCCTGGAGTGTCTTGATACCCTTGTCGGCTGTTGTTACTATGTGGAGGTAGTTTGGATACATAGCCCAGAGGATAGAGATAGGTGCTGTGGCGTTCTTAAACCTATCATGCTGCCCGGTATAGGCTAGATAGGCTGAGTCTGGGAGAACAGCTGCGCAGTATATTACACCGTTGGCAAGATCAGTCTTATCCCTTATGAGGAGCAGGTTATCTATAGACGCTGCTGTCTGGATGCTTGTAGCACTAATATCTGTGTAGTTGGATATGATTCCAGCCACGGTTGCTCCGTAGTAATAGTAAACACCACCCACACCCCCTGTAGCGATCACTACTTTGTATTTAATCGACTGCCCGGCTTGCCCGGCTAGCTGGTTATATGCTACGAAGCCCGCGACTATAGCTATAACTATCACAGCTATTACTACATATAGAGCTGTTTTTGACAGGCCCTTCAACATAGAAATCCCATGGAGGATTATCTCCGAGGAATATAAGTATCGAATTAAAAATTATTGATAGCTTTATATAGTATAGCCGGGTATGTTAATCTATATGAATAGAACGTAGATCGAGGACTTAGACTCTATAATCGTCCTAGCAAGCGATCCTTAACAAGGGCTTTAACAATCTAGGGAGTGCTTATGCTTAGACGAGGTTTGCACACCGGCCTGATGCTTTTAATATGCTTGTGGTTATAGAATATCTGTGGGCCGTGAGTATGGAGGATAGGAATGACTATGACGATGTAAGCATGGATAGAGATCTTGAGAGATATCTGAGATATCTAGAAAAATCCGTTAGAGAGCTTCAGGTTGAGAAGAAAAGCCTTATGGACGAGCTTGGCCAGTGCAGAATAGAGCTTGAGAAGATGCTCCAACCACCCCTCATAGAGGCTGTCGTGATAGACGTGCTGCCAGATGGTAGGGTTATTGTTAAGAGCTCCACAGGTCCTAACCTAATCGTTGGTGTGAGTAGCAGGGTTGACCCCTCGGGCCTGAGACCAGGTGTTTCTGTCGCCCTTAATAACAGGGGGTCTGAGATCGTTGAGATCCTCGGGACTAGAGAGGATCCTTTGGTAACTGCTATGAAGCTCGTTGAGAAGCCCAAGACAAAGTACTCCGATATAGGGGGGTTGGAGGAGCAGATCAGAGAGATCAGGGAGGTTGTCGAGCTACCCCTAAAGAACCCAGAGCTCTTCAGAAAACTCGGGATCGAGCCCCCCAAGGGTGTTCTCCTCTACGGACCCCCAGGGGTTGGTAAAACCCTCCTAGCAAGAGCCGTTGCTGGGGAGACAAACGCTACATTTATAAGGCTTGTAGCCTCAGAGCTAGCCCAGAAATTCATAGGAGAAGGGGCTAGGATTGTTAGGGAGGTTTTCGCCCTCGCTAGGAAGAACGCACCATCTATAGTGCTTATAGACGAGATAGACGCTATAGCTGCTAAGAGGATAGATATCGGGACGAGCGGTGAGAGAGAGATCCACAGAACACTCACCCAGCTCCTAGCAGAGCTCGACGGCTTCGACCCGCTTGATAACGTTAAGATCATAGCTACTACGAACAGAGTAGATATCCTAGACCCAGCTATCCTTAGGCCGGGGAGGTTCGATAGGATCATATATATACCCCTACCAGATAAGAGGGCTAGGAAGGAGATCTTCAGGGTTCATGCGAGGAGGCTGAACATAAAGGGAGAAGTAGATCTAGATATGCTTGCCTCAATAACAGAGGGAGCATCTGGAGCAGATATAAAGGCCATATGCACCGAGGCAGGCTATATAGCTATAAGGGCTGGGAGGGACTATATAACCATTGAGGATCTCGTCGAAGCTGCTAAGAAGATCATGGGTAAGAAGGGATCAGGGGTAGAAGATATCGAAACACCACCCACGGCACAGAATAAACAGGCCGCTTACCAGCACATCTAGCCGGGGTTTGTTTTGCCATATAGAGAGCACTTCATGGTTCAGAGACCATCTCCTAAAACCCTTGCAAGGCTCAGAGCTATAGCTGATTACCAGTTCTTCCCAGGAGCTGGCGAGGTCTTGGTGCCTGATAACGCTAGGATCTTGGTTTCGAGAAACACTGGGAGGGTTAGGGCTGTGGTTGGGGATATGGGGATCATTGCTAGCATCAGGGCTTCTGATTATAGATATATCCTTAGATACCCGGGTGCAAGGCTTCTCCACGCCTCAACCGAGCCCCCGCTCCTAAGGGTTTTTGTCGCTAACGAGGTTGCTGATGAGATAAGGAGGGGTGGGAATCTCTTTGCAAGGCATGTTCTATACATAGACGAGGATCTCAGACCCTGGGATGAGGTCCTAATAGTTGATGAGGATGACAGGCTATGCGGTGTTGGGAGGCTCATTCTATCTCCAAGCGAGATTCTATATTTTACCAGGGGAGTCGCAGTAATAACTAGGGATAGTGAGTGGAGCGGTGGAGGAGTAGAAGAATAAGGATCATTGTTGCAGAGCCTCTGGAGGCTATGAGGAGGAATGGAGAGCTAGTCCTGATCACAGGGTTCCCAGGATTCGGTGCTGTTGGGTATATAACGACGAGATATATTGTTGAGGCTATGAAGCTCAAGAGAATAGGCTATGTGATCACAAAATACATGCCCGACGTCGTCTCGATAGAGGGTGATAGGAGATTCAGCTTCCCCCACGAGATCTACTCAAAGGAGGGGAGCGGCTTAATAGTGCTTGTCAACAGCATCGTACCAAATATACATGAGAGGGTTGAGTTCGCCGAGTCTATTGTTAGGTGGAGTATTGAGAACAAGATCAACGAGATCCTCTTAATAGGAGGCCTAGACCCAAGTGTCAGGAGATCCCAGGATGATATCCTCAGATGGACTGGGAATAGCTGGGGTAAGAGGGTTCTCAAGGAACCGACAATGGATAGGGGTCTCATAATAGTGGGGCCTCTAGCAATAATACTGATGTTCACGGAGATCCTTGGACAGCCAGCAACGGTTATACTACCCTATGCCGAGAGGGAGAGACCAGATCCCAGAGCGGCTTCAGTTGCTGTTAAGAAGATCTCAGAGATCTTTGGGGTGGAGATAGATATCCAGGATCTCATAAAACATGCAGAGACAATGGAGGAGATAGAGAGGAAGATAAGGGAGCACATAGAGATCCCTGAGAAGAGGGTCACAGGCTATCACATGTAGCTAGAAACACCAGACAATCTGGAGAGAACCCATGGAGATAGAATTTGGTTTATATCTATAAACAAGCCTAGACAGGACTATGCATTGATCATGGCTTGCATGAGTATGCCATGAATCTGTGGGAGATCTATTGTTGCTGTCGAGCCAGAATCGTTTGTAGGCTCCCTCCTAACATAGAGAATAGATCCCGCTTCTCTATTGCTTGACAGCTTCTCGGATCTCGCTGCCTTGAGCACGAGATCAACTATAGCCTCGCAGGTAGCATTACCATCAACCCTAGCCATGAAATTCCCAATCCTTATAGCCTTCTCACCGCCCAGGAGATCTATCGAGGGTTTCACATAGGCCTCTATACCATGCACAGACCTAAGGATCCTCGCAGCCTGGAGTGCAAGCCTTAGGAGCTTAAAGCTATCCTCATCAGACCCTCCGAGAACCTCTATATCCAACGAAAAGCCCCGGGAATCCAGCTTATCAACCCCCCAGCCTTATAAGCACGGGGAGCCATGGCCGTCTGGTTCGCCCACATGAGATCCCCTCTAGGGACTAGTGTGAGGATAGGCTATGTAGCGATAATAGATGTGGGGGATAAAGAAGAGCTCGAGGATCTCGCTAGAAAGCTTGGATCCTATAGGCTCGAGATCCTATGCCCAGAAAACCTCGACGATCTATACAGAGCATCAACACTAGACCCAGACGCGGTTGATACTATGAAGAGCTGTGGAAATAAATGCTGCGTCTTAGTAGCATATGCCCAATAGATCCGTCTTAGAACTATGACTGTTTATTTAGGCTTAGGAACAACATCTAGGGAAACGGCTTGGGCAGTAATAGCAGTATGAGTGGTGCGAAAGCCCTCCTAGAGATGCTCAGAGGCTATGAGGTTAGACATGTGTTCGGATTACCTGGAGAGACCACGCTAGAACTGTATATGGAGTGGCATAACTACCCAGAGATCAAGCATGTAATGGCTAGGGATGAGAGGAGCGCCTGCTACATGGCAGACGCCTATGCCAGGGCTTCTTATAAGCCTGGTATCTGTGAGTCTCCAAGCCCTGGTGCAGCCCACATAGTCCCTGCTGTTGTTGAGGCCTATAGATCCTCTGCCCCGATGATAGCTATCACAACAGATGTCCCTCTCCATCTTGAGAGGAGGAACATGCTCACATCATACGATCAGTCATCGATCTTCAGAGCGATTACCAAGGAGTCTATAACGATCACAAGAGCGAGCGAGATACCCCATATAGTGAGGAGGGCTTTCAGAATAGCAACTACGGGAAAGCCTGGGCCTGTGCATCTAAGAATACCCATGGATGTCCTGGAAGAGGAGGCAGTGTTCAGCGATATCTATGCCCAGAAGGAGTTCTCGAGATATCCTGGGCATAGGTTCGCCGCTAGTATCGATTCGATCAGGAAAGCCCTAGATCTCATCCTAAGCAGTGAGAACCCCGTCATAGTATGTGGGCAGGGAGCTCTATACTCACAAGCATGGGATGAGGTTAGGGAGCTTGCAGAACTCCTCGGAATACCTGTTGCAACCACAACAATGGGTAAGGGGTGCTTTCCAGAGGATCACCCACTATCGATCGGCGTTATAGGTGCTAGAGGCGGGACAAGCTTTTCCAACAAGATCCTCAGCGAATCCGATCTAATATTCTACATAGGAGCAGATCTCGACTCCATAGCAACCAACACCTGGAGCCTCCCAAAACCCCTCGAGGGTAGAGAGATAATCCACCTAGATATAAGCGAGGCCAACGCTTCGAACAACTACCCCGAGGCTCTGAGCCTCATAGGGGATGCGAAAGCCACGCTGGGGGTTATGATAGATATGCTAGATAAGAGGATTGCGAGGGGCTATGGGGAAAGCCCTAGGATCAAGGATCTTATTGCTAGGAGGAGGGAGTATGAGGAGTCTCTGAAGAATTACATGGATTATGGGGAGCTTGTAAACCCCCTAAGGCTTGTGAAGGAGCTTGAGAGAAAGATCCCAGGGGATCACTTGATAGTAGCAGACCCAGGTGTAGGGGCGATCTACATGCTAGCCTTCTACAAAGTCAAAAAAGCTGGGAGGAGTGTTATAACCAACTACTCTATAGGATCTCTCGGATACGCTATACCAGCCTCTGTGGGAGCTTATTTCGCAAGGCCTGATAGCTATGTTGTGGTTCTAACAGGCGATGGTAGCTTTGGACTCAATGCTGGGGAGCTCGAGACGATAGCCAGGGTTAATGGTAATATAAAGATCTTCTTGTTCAATAACAATAGCTATGGCTGGATAAGGGCTGAGATATTCTATAAACACGGAGCAAGGTTCTTTGCAACGGATTTCAAGCCTGTGGACTACGTTAAAATAGCCGAGGGCTTCGGGATAGAGGCTATGAGGATAGAGAGTAACAACAAGATCGAGAAAACAATAGATAAAGTGTTTAGGAACAGAGATCCAGTCTTGGCGGAGGTCTTGGTAGAGCCTCAGGATAAGCTGTGCCCACCAGTCCCAGCATGGGTTGAGAGGGCTAGGAATCGTGGTGTGGGGTATATCTATTAGAGCATAAGATCTATAGGGATCGGGGTTTTGGAGACGGAGCAGAGGGTTAGGGAGGCTATATATAGATACCTAGCAGGCGATAAGAGCTATGAGGATCTGTTGAAGACACTGCCAGAGATCCGCGGGGATCTATCTAGAGTAAGACTAGCTATGGAGTATATATCAAGGGGAGGGGATCCAGAGAGGATCTCGGATCTCCTGAGCTGGAGGGATTTCGAGGAGTTCGTCTCAAAAGCCATGGAGCTGAGCGGCATGGATGTTGCTAAAGGAATAAGAGCCCCACCGCCGAGGGGCTTCGAAATAGATGTCCTTGGAGTAGACAGGGTATCCGGGATAGCCCTCATGGTTGACTGCAAGCATTGGGGCAGGGTTAGGGGGATCTCGATCGCCTCAGCCTCGATGATTGAGAGGGCTAAGAGAGCTCTCTCAAGATGCGACCTTATAGCCAGGATCCTTGAGAGCTTTAGAGAGGCTAGAGAACTCTACCTAGCCATAGTTACGCTCAGAGAGACAAGCGTTAGGAGCCATGGCAACGTATTCATAGTCCCCATATATAGGTTCAGGGATTTCCTGCAAAACATAAAGCTATACTCAGAAGAGCTAGGCATAGAACCCCTACCCAACCCATGCTCTCCCAGATATTCACTAGATAGCTACCTATCGAGATGAGATCCAGGGTTTCTAGTGTGGAACTAATTAGTAGTATGGTGATATAGATAGAGATCAGCCATGAGTATTCAAGCGATCCTATTGCTATGAGGCTGTGCTTCTAAGATCTCGTAATATTTAATATAGCGATAACTCCAAATCTCATGGCGTATTAGCAAGGGTTTTAGAGATGAGCGCTCAGCGGCTGAAGGTTCCTTGAGAAGGATCCTGTTTTAATTTCTGGGCTTCAGAGTAGTTTCTCCACGTGGTCGGCGAAGATTTTTGAGAGTTCTTTTTTGTCGAACTTATGTGCTACGGATCTTATCTTCTCTCTATCAAATCTGCCCAGGTTTTGAGCCATGCTTGCTATCCCTTCTCCTATTTCTTTTGGATCGTTGGTGTCGAGATACACTCCCAGATTATTGCTTTTTATGAAATACTCTATATGCGATGGGCTTGGTCCGAAGGCTAGTATTGGTAGTCCTGCAGCTGCATATTCATATATAACTGTTCTTGTGCTGGTTATGTTCCACGGATCCTTCTGTCTGGGTCTGCCTAGCAGGGCTAGGTCGGATAGTATTAGTTCTTTCACCATCGATTCCCTCTCCATGTATCCTGTGAATATAACATCACCCTCGAGCCCTTTGCTCTTTGCAAGCCTCATGAGGCTTTCTTTTAGAGGCCCTTCCCCTATGATTTTCAGCCTTATCCTCCCGCTACCCAGTGTTTTTCTCGCCTCGCCAAAGCCCAGGATGATCTTATCCACCATATGGTATCTCCAGCTCAGATCGCCTAGAAACACTGCTTCGACATAGCTCTTATCCTTTCTATGTGTGATTGCTCCGTATATTTTATCATAGAGCTCTACATCAACGCCGTTGTGGATAACCTCGATATTCTTAGCACCGGCTATCTTCTCGAGAGCTATTTTCTGAGCCTCTGTGACAGCGATCAAGAGATCTGCTTCGGCATAGATATCACCTAACCCCCTATAATAGATAGACCTGGAGAATCTCCTAAACAACCCACCAGAGAGATGGAGCTCTATGAGGTCGTGAACATCTATAACAAACGGGACACCGAGGGATCTCGAGAGCCAGTGACCGAGATAAACAGCATCAACCGGGGGGTGGGCGGAGATAACTAGAGAGGGTCTGACCCTCTCAGCATAGCTGGAGACAGCAGGCCTAAGCATATAGATATTCCTGAGGAAAGTAAGGATCCTACCAAGAGATCCTGACCCCATGGTTGGGTAGTTCATAACAAGCTCCCCATGATCACCAACCCTAACACCACCACCAACCCTCGGGGTAACCTGGATCACGGTAACACTATGACCCCTCCTCCTAAGCTCTCCCACGAAATAATAGTTCCTAATACCATTAGCAGTCTCAGGCGGGGGGTAGAAACCAACTATATAGATTATATTCAACACAAACACCCAGCATATTATGGCTTATTCTCACACCACCTATACATGCCGCTCTCCCAATACCTCTTTACAAGGCTTGGCAGCTCCCCATATTTTGACTCATCATATCTTGGCAGCTTCTCAACCATTTCTCTGGTGATCCTGCACCCAACTTCCTGAAGATCCTCTGTTCCATAGATCTCTTTAGCCTTCATAGAGGCGTATTCCTCATAGGAGATCCCCTTCTTAGCCGCTTCATAGAACCCAAGCTTATCATGCCACCAGAGAGCTTTAATCGCCAGTCTCACAGGTTTTCTAACCATTAAGTGTACTCCTAGGATCTTATCAACATGGATCACCTTATAGAGCCATAACGGGGCTATAAGGGAGTCGTATAAAGTTCCATTAACATAGATATTTTTGTATTTCAGTCTCTCAGAATATGTGAAGAGCCAGTGTTCTACTTGATAGGGTTTCTCACTGCATGTGTGATATATATCACCGCATATCTGGATCAATGGCCAGTATATGAGATAATGTCTTCTGGGATCCAGACTTTCCACAAGACCTCTGATAAAACCAGCCGAATTATCTTTCAAAACGAAATCCCCATCCCAAACAAGAACCCATCTATAGCTAGTCTTAGCTAGGGCTGCGTTCCTTATGTTTGTAGTGTTTCCCGGAGGAATCCACTGATACTTTATATTTAACCCGACCTCGTCTCTGAGCCTCGTAATAATATTTGGAGTATTATCGCTCGACGAGTCAAAGACCACATATTCGTCAACAAGGTCTTTTATAGATAGCAGTGATGGTTCAATCCACTCCTCTTCATTATATACCATAACCATAGCCGAGATCCCCTGGGGCCTCTTCCTAGGATCCTCTCGCACACCTGCATAGAAAGCTAGTGATGTTGCTATGTTTCTAATCATAAATGTGCCTCTCCTGCCTAGAAGCTTTCGGATAATAACCCTTGGACTGTTTCTCTTCATTGCTCCCCATTAGGCTGTATAGTGCGGGCTTATAATTACCATGGGGGTTGTGTTTTTAGGTATGTATTTCCTGAGGGTTTGTTTTATACCGAATTATAGCTGTCTAGCTATTTTGCGCTAAGATCCTTATAAGCCTAGGTAGAATATCGCTGCATATGCTCCTAGGAATATTGGTATGCCTATTGGGAGTGCTTTTCTAGCCCATTCTCTGAAGCTTATGTTGTTTGTATATGCTATCACTATGTTTGGGACGTTGCCGGGGATTAGGAAGCCTCCTGATATTATGAGGGATACTAGGAATGATTTTATCTGCATGATCTCCATCTCTGGTGTTACTATCGCTGCTACCAATGTAGCATTATCAAGGGCTGCTGAGGTGCTTCCGAATAGGTAGAGTGCTTGGGGATTTAGATGGACTATGAATCTCTCCACCACCGGGTCGAAGGAGTGGCCTAGGAGGACTAGTGCGAATACGAAGATATATACCTTCACAGCCCTTATAATCGCTTCCCTATACCCGCTGCCCCCATGCCCGTGGGATCCTGCTTTCACAGCCTCAACCTCTCTTGCGAATGTTTCTATTGATGTGAGAGCCCTCTTATAAATGATCCAGCTGGCTATCGAGCATATAACAACTATAGCCAAAACATAGTCCCATAGTAATCTCATGAGGAAGAAGAAGTCAGCATGGTAAGGCTCGCCCGAGAGCTTGGCAACAGCTATGGTTGATAAGGGCTCACCAACAGGTGTTAGAGCAGCCCCAGCACCTATAGCGTATGCAGGCAATACTAGGAGGGGAACCCTAGCCCTCGGGGGAAGCCCTATTGTCTTGGCTATCTCAGCTATTATAACAGAAGCCACTATCGCAGAGATAAAGCTGCTCCCAAGCCCTAGGAGGAAAACAAGGATCGCGTAGAGAGCTGGCAGAGAGATCCCCCGAGACCTCTTGAGATAACCACTCAGAGAAGCCCTGTATTTCTCAAACAAAAGCCCAGCGATCAAAACAGCCTGGAAGATCCCGAAGGGTATCTCGCGAACGGTAACAGGGGTAATGAAAGCCTCTAGCAATAGCTTGAAACCAAGAGTCCCAGCAATAGCCGAAGCGGTAAAACCCATTACTAGGAAATAGATCTCGAGGTTCTCCTCAATCCTCCTAGATAGAAGAGGCCCAATAAGCACAGCAACCAGAACAGCTATCAACCCGTAGAGAACCAGCTCCTCAGGCAATTGAGGCGACCACTAGAGAATATCGAAATAGAACTAATAAGAGAGTTAGAGAAACTAAGTAAAGCTAACCTATTATCTCCTATTATCTATTGCAGTGAATGTAAAGCAAAGCTGCAAGCTATGAAAACTCCGGGGCGGGACGATCTTTGCAGAAGATCCTCTTTGACGTCTCGTGAACCACACGATCTTCTAGATCAAACTGCAAATTTAAGGCCTGGCACAAACATTACTCCAGAGGAGAAATGCAAAAAGATACAAGAAATATAGTTCTAGAATTTGAATGGCTAGGTCCCTTAAGAAGAGGCAGGATCGCTATTAAGCCACTAACAATACTTATAGGGCCTAACGGATCCGGTAAATCATATAGTGCTATGCTATTGTATGCTATAAATAAAGCCCTGAAGGATCATCTCGCCGATATTTTAGGATCCATGATATCTTTAGCTATTAAAATGCAGTCGGGCGAGCTTAAAGATAAAAATGAGTATTATAGAAACTTGTATGAAAGTGCAAAGAACTCTTTAGAGAAAAGACTTAAGGAAAACATGGTAGCAATATTTACAGATCTAGGTTCATCAATAAATATCGATAGCGATAAACTGACTGCTAATCTAAGGATCGATGATCACATATCATATGGATTTACCCTTAAGAGGGATGGAGGTATTGTTGTTGACAGGTATATAGATTTCGAGTACTTTATGGGAGAAGTTAAAAAAAGAGGAATCGATAGTATGATAGATATTGTTATAGGCGCAAGATCATATGAATCGCTTCTTTCGTCGACCAAGGAAACTACAGATACTCTTGGAAAAGTATCTGCAATCATGGGATTCTTTCTTTTTATAGGACCTGCGTATCTTAAAAATATTTTCGCACCGCTAGAGATCGTCTATCTGCCCGCTACACGATCCGGCTTATTGCAAGCTCATAGGGTGATAACAAACGCCTTAGTGTCAGCAGCACCTAGACTCCCACTAGCAGGCGGGCAAAAAGCCTCTATCACAGGAGTATCGGCTGATTTCATAAATACGATATTGTATTCTGGGATCCTATATGAGCTTTCCAAAGCATCTGGTTTGGCTATTGATAAAGGAATCTTAGAAGCCGTAGAGTTTCTTGAGAAAAGAGTTTTAGGAGGAGTTATAGATATTGTTGAGAGAGAAGATAATATAGTGGAACTAGTATATAAAGATCTACGTGGTAACCTAACAATACCAGTTGTTGCCGCAGCATCAGGAGTAGCCGAGTTAGCCCCGCTTGCTCTCTACCTTAAGAAATATGTAATCAGCCCAGGTACTGTGCTTATATTCGAGGAGCCCGAAGCCCATCTCCATCCGAAAATGCAGAGGGAAATAGCTAGGCTTATTGCAATGCTTGTTAATAGTGGTGTGTGGGTGTTGATAACAACACATAGTGATCTGATCCTTGAGGAGTTCAATATACTAATGAGGCTAAGCAGAATGAGTGAGGAGGAGAGGAAGAAGCTGGGCTATGAAGAGTATGAATACTTGGATACGAATAGCGTGAGTGCCTATCTATATAAATACGATGATAATGAGAAGGGCTATGTTGCGAAAGAGCTAAGCATAACAGAGGATGAGGGGATTCCTCAGGACGAGCTTACAGAGGTAGCGTTCGAGATGGGAGAGACACATGCCAAGATAACCCGCATGGCTGAGCTAGGGGAGAGGGCTGTGTGATCTGTGAGGCTGAAGTATATATCTTAGAGGAACCATCGTCTAGAGATTATACTAGAGTGAGGAGGGTATGCGAGAAGATCCTTAGACAATGCTCTTATAAAATCTATGACTATAGCAGCATACCTGGCCTAGGTTTAAGGAGCATCGCTGGTACGAAGCACTGTGATGCGGTAATTAACATAAAAGGTCTGTGGGTTTTTATAGAGATTACTGGGCGAGCAGAGCCTGCCGACATTAGTAAGCTGGACAATACAGTAGAGCTCCTAAGTAGTATTGGTATAAAGGATTTCGATCCGAACAACTCTGTGAGGATCCTCCACATCGAGAGAATGGATAGCATTACCTCGAGGATCGTGAGATCGCGGAAAACCTATAAGGGAAAAACCATAATACCCATGAAGTGCAGCCAAACCCTGATCGAGAGTTTAAAAGAATATCAATACCTCCCCTAACAATAGACTCTAGATTCCTAGATATTGCTTCTAAAACCTCACCACCTAATAGGCTTAATAGCATGTAGTGATTATGAAGGATTAAGAGGAGGTGTATAGAGTCTCGACACGCTACGAGGCTTCTCCGAGGTATTTGGGTTTAGCCCTTGCATCTCTATCCTTCTTCTCAACGCTTCTTCTAAGGATATATTGGGGATCTCTAGCCCCGTATCTAATTTCTCGCGGGGTTGGTGAGGAGCTGATTGGTCTTGTTGGGAGTGCTTTCTTCGCTGGATACGTGGTCTCCCAAATTCCCGGAGGTATTCTGGGCGATAGGAAGGGTCCCGGGTTTGCTATGGGTATTGGGCTTGTACTCTCGGGTTTTTTCAACACTCTCTTCTATCTAGTGGATCGTGGGTTCTGGGTTTGGGTCTCTCTAGCAGTTGGTCTTCTCTCCGGTACTGTTTATGGACCCTCTGTAAAGCTTGTCAAGACCCTCTTTCCCCAGAATACTGAGAGGGCTATGGGGGTCTATAGTGTTGCGTGGTCTCTTCCCTTTCTCACTGCTCCGTGGCTTGTCTCTGGTGTTGTGGGGAGTGGTGATCCTGGCTATGTCCATATGGTCGTTGGGCTTCTATGCGTCTCTGTAGGGATAGCTGATCTTGTTCTCTTAAGAGGGGTTGGTGCGAGGGATCCTGGCCAGGTTCTAGGCGATCTTGTATCGACTCTATGGCGTTATAGAGGGTCTCTCGTTTTTGTAAGCCTTGGTGGTTTCCTAACCCTGTATTATAACTGGGTTATAGCTTATTGGACGCCCTATTATATTGTTCTCTCAGGCTCTAGCACTATAGAGGCGTCTCTCGCCATGAGCGTCTTCTCCATAGCAGGCTTGGTCTCAATGCCTCTAGCAGGGATCCTGGCATCGAGGCTGGGTGTTATGAGGCTCTTGGTTATAGATCTTTTCTTCTACTCAGCATCAGGGATCCTTTTATCCAGATATCCCTCAGGCTCGCTACTCATCCCCCTAATGACTATCCTGGGTTTTACCAGGTTTGTTACAACACCTCTTAACTCAACAATACTCTCAATGATCTTCCCGCGATCAGTGCTCTCAACAGCATCCTCCCTAGTGAATACCTTCTGGCAGCTGAGCGGTGCAGCAGCACCAATCATAACAGCATTATCACTAAAAACAACGAGTCCTGGAAACGCCATGCTGATCTCGTCACTAGCGCCCCTCTTAGCAACGATCCCATACTCGCTCTTGGCTAGAAGAGTCGGTCGCGGAGGCTAGCATTAACATCTTAGATCCACCATGCTTAGCATCGACGTCGGTTTTAAATTAAGATTATCAAAGATCCTGGGGATCCTCGGCTATTGATTTATAAGCTTTTACCTAGATTTATCAGTGGTGATCATGGGTGGTTTATGATATCGTTTTAACAGCAATCGGCGTTATCGTTCTCCTCGCCGGGCTGGCTATGTTTGCTATGAAGAAGAGCGGGTGGATGCTAGCCGTAGCAGTAGGCGCCCTATGGCTCCTCGCCATGGGGATCTATGCTGCTTACAAAGCCAGCGGTTTCTATGGTCCCGTGGGTCTTGCCGCTGGGAGTGCTGGTCCTCTTGTGACAACGATTATCGGCTTCCTGATCTTCTTCCTCGGTGTTGGGGCGTTTCTATATGTTATGAGAAAACGTAGGGGGTGATCATGGTGGCGATCGCTGCTAGAGGTATCTGGGGGGTTAGTATTGTAATAGCGATCCTGTTTGTAGCCCTCTTCATATACATAGCCTATGATATCGTTAGCAAGGGTATAGGGCCTGATAAGGCCTCAACATGGCTTGTAACACAGCCCTTCGTGGTGCTTGGGAGGGATTTCTGGTTCGCCATAGCAGGGATCCTATGGATCGTGGGGACAGTGATCTTCGCCCTAGAGATTAGTGGTAGGACTATAACTAGGAGGGGCATTGTTAAGGTTGATCTCAGATGGGATGCTGTAGACGTATCAGTAACGGCTCTAACAGCAGCACTATATGGTGGAGCATTGGCAGCCACTGGAGGGATCCCGATAATCCCCGGCTTCACGTGGGTGAGGCCTGGCAATGCACTAGCACCTCTCTTCGGCATGCTCTTCGGAGTCCCGGGAGCCCTTGGAACGTCTATAGGTAACTTTATAGCAGACGCCCTGACGGGGTATCTGAGCATTGGGAGTATTGGGGGCTTTATAGGTAACTTCATAATAGCATGGGTTCCGTATAAGTTTATGAGGGATCATAGCTTTAGGAGTCCGAGAAGCCTTATAGAGTACTACATATGGGGAGGCGTTATAAGCTCTATCTGGTGCTCTCTCTACATCTCATGGTGGCTAGATCTATTAGAGCCGGTGATAGGGCTTCCAAGAGCCCTTGTATGGGGATGGTTCGCGCCATGGGTTATATTCAACAACGCTGTGGTTACAACGACACTCACACCGATACTTGGATACCTGCTATACCAGCCGATAAAGATGAGGGGTCTCTACTGGAAGGATAGGATCAGATTCGCATCCTAGCCAGGGGCGTGTAGAGGCTCAATGGGGCTTGTGGGTGTTAGGGGGCGCATACTAACACTGGATCCCGAGAAACCTTTTTTCAAGGACGGGCTTGTGATTTTTGATCAGGATGGCTATATAGTGGATGTAACGGATCTCGAGGATGGTAAGAAGTACTCGCCAGAGATAATTATTGGTAGTGAGAAGAGCATAGTGACCCCGGGGCTTGTCAATACCCATAACCACATCCCTATGTATCTATTCAGAGGGATCGGGCTTAACCTCACAGGCCTAGAATGGCTCAAAAAGATCTGGTCCATGGAAGCGTGTCTAAAACCATGGCATATATACTGGGGAGCACTTGCAGGGATAGCAGAGCTCCTCATAACAGGCACAACACTCTTCGGAGATATGTATTTCTACGAAGAGGAGGTGGCTAGAGCAAGCAAGGATGCGGGTATAAGGGCATCCCTCTCCCTAGGGGTTATAGAGCTATTCGAAGGGCCTCCGAAACACACTATAGAGGAGTCGATATCCTTCGCCGAGAATATGGGTAGAGGAGAGCTTGTAAGAGGCATGATCGGGGTCCATGCACTCTACTCTGTTACGGGTGATTCTGTTAGAAAGGCTGCCGAGGCCTCTGTAGAGAAGAACCTGAGGATCCACATGCACTTCGCGGAATCCATGGACGAGGTTAGGAGGGTTAGGGATATGTATGGATCAACACCAACAGGGGCTGCCGAAAGCCTAGGGCTCTTGAGAGCATCACCCCTCCTAGCCCATGCTGTCTATATTGGTGACAACGATCTCGAGTTGCTTGCTAAAAGAAAGCCCTATATCTCCTACTGCCCCTCATCCATCATGGCCTGGGGCTCTGGGGTTGCGAGGGTTCTCGAGATGGTTGAGAGGGGCATAGGGGTTACTATGGGGACTGATGGGCCCCTCACCTCGGGGTGGATGGATATCCTGCTCGAGATGAGGATAGCTATTGCTGTCCAGAGCTCTAAATATTCTAGACCATATGCTCTAGATCCCCTGGGTCTCTTGAGATCCTCGATATTGGGTGGGGCAAGGGCCCTGGGTTGGAGTGATGTTGGGATGCTTAGGAAAGGATATAGAGCAGATCTAGTTGTGCTCGAACCCACGATCCCCACGGATCTCGATGACCCATCCTCAGTAGCTAGGGCTATCATCTGGCTGGGAGGCTTCTCCGTGAGGGATGTTTTTGTCAATGGGAGGCATGTGGTTTCTGGAGGCATGGTTAGGAGTATAGATCTTGGTAGGGTTTATAGCGAGCTTTTGAGGGCTAGGAGTGATATTCTCTCGAGGTGCGGCTAGTTGGGCGAGGTAGGGCTCTATGTAGAAGGTAAGAGTATTATCCACAGCCTAGACCCTAGGGTTAAGCTCCTCTGGTTCGTCTTTGTCCTGGCAGCGTCTATTGTATGTCAGTTCGACGGATCTGTCTCTCTATTTATATTCCTATCCCTTGTGGTTGGCATGGCTCTAGCTGGGCTTCCTCTTAAGAGGCTTTTGCTCATAATAGGCTATAGCGTTGTGTTCTTCATAGTAACGATTCTTGTGTGGGCTAGCTATTACCAGGATGTTGGGAGATACCTATTCACATTCGCCGGGGTTAGGGTTACCGATACAGGCTTGCTTGTGGGGACTGGGAAGTTCTTCCTAATAATAAACCCGATAGTATCGATGCTGATATTTTTCTCAACAGTAAAGCCCTACGATCTAGTCCAGGTTTTCTCAAGGATAGGGCTGCCCTATAAGGCTGGCTTTATGCTTCTACTCTCTCTAAGGATGCTCTCCCTAGCTGTGTCAGAGCTTAGGAATATAATGGATGTTCAGAAGGCTAGGGGTATAGAGGTTGATTCGAGGAATCCCTTCAAGAGGGTTGCTAACCTCATCCCTGTTTTCGTACCACTTGTTATAAGGATCATGGGGCTTGCGTGGGAGCTGAGCATAACCCTCATGGTTAGGGGTTTCGGCTATTCTAGGGAGAGGAGCTATGCATTCCCACTAAGGTGGAGCTCTAGGGATACGTTAGCCCTTATACTGATAGCAATATTCTACACAGGAATAATAGCTGTGAAGCTGGCGGGCTTCTCAACATACTACATGATCGCTGGGGTGTGAGGCTTGGGATACGCTGTCGAGGTTAGGAACCTCTGGTTCAGATACATGCTCTCAGAGGAATGGGTTCTAAGGGATCTAAACCTAGCTGTTGAGGAGGGTGAGTTTATAGTTATAATGGGGCCCTCTGGGTGTGGGAAATCCACACTCCTCTACATACTCTCAGGAATAATACCCAACATGATCAGGGGCGAGGTTAAGGGTGAGGTCAAGATCCTGGGGAGAGATCTTAGGGGGCTGAGGCCCGAGGATATCACGAGGAGCGTGGGCTTTGTGTTCCAGAACCCCGATTCCCAGCTAATAATGCCCACCGTTCTTGAGGAGGTTGTCATGGGTCTCGAGAACCTGGGGCTCGATAGGGGTGAGATCCTTGGCAGGGCTAGAGAGATCCTAAGCTATGTGGGGCTTGATAGGAAGAGCAACATGCCCCCAAGATCCCTCTCAGCTGGTGAGAGACAGCTACTAGCAATAGCCTCTGTGCTTGCAATGAGACCGAGGATCTTGATCCTTGACGAGCCAACCTCAATGCTAGATCATGTTGGCACTATGAAGGTTCTAAGCCTGGTAGAGAGTCTCAAGAAAAACCTAGGGATCACTGTAATCGTTGTCGAACACAGAATCGAGTGGGCTGTTGAGATAGCCGATAAAATCGCTATAATGGATCGAGGAACCGTGGTTGCCTACGGAGAACCATCAAAGATCTTCAGCAACCCAGAGCTTATTAAAAAGACCGGTGTGAGGCCACCGATGATCAGCGAGGTTTTCTACGAATTGATAGATAAGGGGATAAAGGTTAACAGGATCCCTATAACAACTAAAGAAGGGATAGAAGAACTCAGGAGAATTCTAGAGAGATCCGCTAAACCCGGTGCTCTGACCTAGCTTTTGGTGTAAGAGTTCTTTGAATCTTTTAGCATCGTCCCACATATAGATATTATTGAATAGGGCTAGGGCCTCTCTACGATTGCTCGAAACCAGCTTGCTATATAATTCCTCGAGATCTTTGTCGCTATATTTATATCTATAGTTCACCTCCCCACCTCCTAGTCCGTGTAGTCTTGTGTATAGGGGGATCTCGCTATCCTGGGTGCATGGATCTCTCCTAAGGATATCGACTATATGTATGATTCCGTGTTTGTTTAGGAGGCTGCAGAGCTTCTCTCTATTCTCCTCATCATTCCAAGAGCCCCTCGGCTCCCATCCGAGTTCGAAACCCTTCTTTGTGATTGTCGAGAAGAAATCATCGATCCATCTCAATGCCTGAACGCTATATCCCAGCGATGGTGGTGTTTGAAATACTATGAACCTAGCCCCCAACTCTCTAGCATATTCCTCAACAACCTCCCAGGCCTTTAAATTCCTCTCAGTCGGTCTTAGAAGCCCGTATTCCGAGGGGTCTCCTTCAAGTTTTCTCCTCATCCTCTTCATTGTGGGGCTCTTACTACTATGGGTTATGACCTGCCAGGCTTTAACACTGAATATAAAGCCTTCTGGGGCTTCCTTTCTAAGGGTTCTTGCCTTCTCAACGGGTGGGGGGTCGTAGAATGTCTCCTGGATCTCGACTATATCGAGGGTTCTGAAAATCTCCCTTCTCGATCTGGGGAAGCCGCAGGTACCTGCGAGAATCATAAACCCCCAGCCTAGAGATCCTTCTACATGATGGCTAGGCCCTTTATTCTTCCTCAGGCGGGTGGTATGGTGAGTCGTAGAAGCAGTAGAGCTTTTTCTTCTTATAACTATTCTTGGGCTTTACGAGATGCTTCCTGACAAGCCCTGCTTTCGAGAGCTTGTTAAGCATGTAATAGACAGCGTCTCTTGAGACACCGAGTGCTTTGATTATTTCATCAGCGAAGGCACAACCACTAGGCGTTGATCTTAGGAATCTTAATATATCGCCCCCAATAAGGTCTAGCCTAGGCTCTTCAGAGGGTCTCATCCTCTCCAAACTATTCCTAATAACTATTAACGGGGAGTCATCCACAGCCCTCACCAGACAATCATCACCATAGAGATTTATAAAAAGCCCAACAAGACCTTTAAGAACATACACATTAGAATCGGAACCACAACCTACCCTTATGCTAAGTTCACTTATTATTTTTAATAAAATCATGTATCTGGTAAGGAGCTTGAGCGTTACGATTTGCTTTAGGATTAGTAAGGAGCTTAAAGAGAAAATGGATAGAATGAGGCATATCATCTGGAACGAGGTTGTTGAGAAAGCCATAATGGAAGAGATCAGGGGACAGGAGATACTCTTATCAAGAGACCCTGAGAGAGCCTTAAGAGCGTCTATGCTCATAGACTCGCTAAGGAGGAAGGCGCCCAGCTGGAATAGTGTTGAGGAAATTAGGAGATGGAGAGAGGGGAGATAGTTATAGATGCATCAGTAGCTGTTAAATAGTTTGCTGAGGAGGAACATAGCGATCTAGCTATAAAGTTAAAGGATCTACGTGTAAAAGGAGAAATAGATCTCGCAGCCCCTTCCATGATCTACTACGAAGTGCTTAACGCACTAAGACACTCGGGATCATTCAAACCAGAGGAGCCGGGATTAATAGCACGATCACTGGAAGACCTTCAGATCCTACTTTACACCAAGTTCCACTCTAATGGCCAGATTATCGAGCTCTCGCCGAGATACGGTATCACAGTATATGATGCATCATATCTCTCCCTAGCCAAGCACCTTAACACCGTAGTATATACTACTGATAAGGAATTACTAAGAAAGTTCAGGGCTTAAAAGAACGATCCACATAAGGATCTCATTTGATTAGCGAGAAGTTTCATCAAAAAAGCAGCTCTATGTGGTACTCAACATGTCTAAAGTAGCTGTTAAGGGGATCTATAATCGGTATGATGTATGAGATGATAAATAGCCACACAACCCTAATGTATCTTTTAACCCAAACCATGGGGACAAGATCTATGGGGGTGTTGATGATGCCAACGCGTATGGAGATCATAACATGTCGTTCTCAGAATTTCTTAAGTGAAATGCCTATAACTATCACGACTGTAAGGAGAGGATCCTTGTCGCTAAGATTATCTCTATACATTGTATATTTTAAGATGCTTCTCCAGGATCTTTTTCTCTTCGAAAGCGATCTCTGAGAAGAGTTTTACTCTAGGCTCGTCCACCTCTATATTTTTGGCATCAAGGATCTCTAGGGTTTTCTGTGCTAATGCTTCTATGTCTCCTTCCTTTGCTAGGTAGACTCCGTTGAGATTTCCATAACTGATTTTAAGGGCTGGTATATCGTATGCCACTACGGGGGTTCCGAGTAAAAGAGATTCAGCTACAGCGTATGGGTAGGCATCAACATGACCTGGATATAGGCTTAGCTTTGCGCTTGCCCTAAATTTTAGGAGATCTCTTCTTTGGGGGATGTAGCCTACGAGAATCAGGTTATCATTTATCTTGAGCTTCTTAGCAATTCTAGCAATAAGGGCTCCCATGCGATCCTTCTCGGAGGTAAATATCGCTACTTTAAAATCCCTCCTACTCCTAGCAATGATCTTGATGGCAATCAATAGATCTGCTAAACCTTTCTCAGGCACGGGTCTTGCAGGGAAGACCGCGTGGATCTTGGATTCGTTTGGCTTTTTTAACCTTAGGCTTTTTATATAGCCGAGCTCCTCCTCGTCAAAACCGATGCCTGGATCCATCGCAACAACCCTACCCTCCCAACCCATCTCAAAAGGAATGGATTTAGAAACAGAGAGAATAAGATCAAATTCTCTCAAGATACCTCCCAACATGAACTCAGATGGTGTGATGAGCTTTGCTAGACTACGTATAGAACTATTATATATAAGGTGATGTACAGCTGTATGGTAGCCGAATTTTATGATGTCCGGTAATGAGTATTCAGAGATCATCCGTAGCCTGTGGAAAAGAAGAAAGGAGCCTGTTATGTTGGAGATCCTCTTGATATCCTTATAGAAAGGAGGGTTATGAAGTATCACCACACTTTTCGAGCCTGTTTCTCTAGAGATCTCGAGAGCTGTTCTTAGACAAACTATATCTTCCATATGGCATATTACAACATCAGCATTCGTATTAATAATATTGCTATAGAACCTCAGGTTTAGTAGCATATGTGATGGTACGGATCTTATTAGTGGACGTGATAAGTAGGATTCAGGTATAGCGGCGAAAAATCTCTTCATAGACGCACACCCAAGCGGAGGGCAGAGGCTCAGCAGATCTCTAAGCGTCTCCTTAGTAAAATCCACGAGGATCGAGCGGCACTCGATACCAGTACTGCTTCTAGCTTTCAGCACCCTGTAAGTTCTAAATGGAGCACCACCCTTCCTGACATTTACATCAGCCACCTCTATGGTTCTCATAGCCTCTGCACCTCATGCTAGGCCTACTAACAAACTAGTAGATAATGTGATATAAAACTATTTCAAGCCAAATTATTTATTGTTATAAGCTATTTCCAACGATATCGCTGGGGTTTTCTCGTGGAACGCTCTTAACGAAATTTCTAGACCAAATAGGTTGTAAGCTAAGATTCACGAATAACAGTGACAGACGAGCAGGCCTCCTAGAACCCGCTATTAATTGAGAGGCGCGAGACCTTAGGATTCTCAGGATATGATCTTCGATAGAGACCTGGGATTTAAGTATTCTTCGGCATTGATTCCTGGGTATGATTTTGCTCATATGGCTAGATTAATTACTAAGACCATTACTAAGACCGGCTCTACAGAGGATCTGGGAGTCAAAATACTTTCTAAAGTCGAGGGGTCTTTGACAACCAGCTATACTTAGGTAATAGATACCATACTATGCAAAAAGAGATATACATGTATTGATAGACACGGGGCCAAATGCAGAAATAGGGGCTCTATAGAGCTAGACCTCATGACATATTCTACGATGGTTTCTCCACACTATCAGATCGCTCGATAAGCCTGATTGCAACGCAGAGTTCTTTCTATTTGCGGTCTCGATCTAACCATCGGCCTACTCAGGGCAAAACTCCATGAGCTAATAGCTAATTATCACACCACGTGTCGATCTCTAAGAGAGCATAACTAGTAGCAGAGTAAGAAGGGGTGGTGTGTGTCGACAATAACATTAGGTTCAGGAAGTGGGGGATCTTGGAAAATATAGAATCTTCATGATGGATTTCTATAGATTAGATCTCGAGGTAATGCCGTATTTTCTGGCTTATGGTGTTAAGTTCATGGATCTCACAGACTATTTAGATGGTCTCTATTTAATCATGCTGGATCGTGAAGGCTGTGGAGGGGAATCCTGAAGGAAAGCCATGTTCACCTAAGAAAGTTTTAAACGATCTTAATGGATCATTATTGAGGAGACTACAAAAATATAACGAACCAGCTAAAAGGAATCCATAATGGTGAACATTATTTTGAGGGCTATAGCAAAATATTCCCAAAGTACTGTAGAGCGGAAAGACAGTATAGTGGAGGAAAGCTCTGAATGACAAATAACTTTAGGTTTTGTTGGCTAGGCATCTATATATGAAGGTGATCAGATCTTCCCCTCTTTCTCTGGATTCGATTAGATCGGTGAAGCCGCATCTCTGAATTATTGCAGCTAATAACCTTCTTCTATTATCTCTGATCTTTGTAAGGGTGTGAACCAATGCCTCATAAAATGCAAAATAAAGTGCTCCCTTTAGTGAGAGATAGTTCATCGGGCTTCCCTTAATAGAGGCTCTTGCAATGATATAGAGATATATTAGGGGCATTGAGAAAGGTGCGAGAACCCATAAGACTCTTCGTACGAAGAAGCCTTCGTGTTTGTAGTATTGTAGGGCCTCATACCAGGCAAACTTCTTAAACCCTGCCTTCCATTTCTTGAGGTCGTGTGGTCCATAGTGGAGTATATAGTGATCCTCGGGCAGCTCAAGAACCTTACCGTTGATGCTGGGGATCTCGTGAATGATCCCTTTAAACACGGTCTTTGTTTTTCTAAATATCCTTATCTGTCTATCGGGATAAAATGGGCCTAAAAGCGGTTTCCCTTTCAAGATATTTATACGGGTTACTGAGAACGCATCGTAAGAGTCTCCTTGGCTGCTTATGATGGATCTAAGATTTTTCTTCAGGGTTTTGCCAAGCCTCTCATCAGTATCTAGGTAGAGAATCCATTCATATGAAGCTTTAGATAATGCATACATCCTATCAGGTTCCACATACCCCCACGGTTTCCTCTGGTAAACCTTAGCGTTGTACATTTTGGCTATTTCCAGCGTGTTATCAGTGCTATAGCCGTCTATAATCACTATTTCGTCAACCACATCACTAACATTTTCTAACAAACTTGGAAGATATTTTGCGGAATTCCTTGTAAAGGTAATAAAAGAAATCATAAACCTCCCTACTCTTACTGCTAATTATTAACTAATAAGCATTCGTCTCTATGGCTCTTCGTTCTATTGTTATCTGAGTAGCATTAAGTCGATTACTTCGTTGGCTGTTTCGATATGAGTTCTCTGTACCAGTACTATTTTATTATTTAATGAATAATCGCAATGCCAGCCCACTCGTACAATACCCCAGATCTTTAAGGTTTCGCTTTGTTAGATGCGACTTATAGCATGCTATGACATGTGGAAATTTGCTATTAATTGGAAGGGTTGTAGATCTATTTATATGTGTCTCTGTTCTAGATGCAGATATGATTAATGAGTTTTCTCTGTTATGAGGTTTTCGAGTATTGATGCTAGTTCTTGTGCTGTTTTCCCAGCTTCTCCTTCTCTATTATAGATTATATTTACCGCTGCTCCTGTGAATGATGCTACTACTAGTGCTTCTATTCTGTTCATTCTCAGCATCTCCTCTATGACCGCTGGATCTGCGTAGTCTTTTCTAACCCTTGTCTTATCCCTGGCTTGTCTGGATAGGATCTCTTCCGGCGATGCCTCTATAAGGATAATAGCGTCTGGCTTTAGCTCCTGTGCAACATGTAGGGGTAATCCTGGCCAGTAGCCTGAGGGTGTTCTTATCAGGAGATGTGTATCGACTATCAGCAACCCCTTAGAGCCTTGGAGTTCTTCTGAGGCGCTTCTAATCATCATCCTAGCAGCCTCGGCCTGGTTCTCAACCTGGATCCTTATTGGGAGGCTTCTAATCTCATCCCTACTCTTAACAGCACCTATTAGGGAGAGTCTTTTGAACATATAGTCGCCATAGTTAAGTACGACAGCCTTCAAACCCCTACTCGAGAGGATCTTTACTGATAGGTCAACTACCGTTGATTTACCAACGCCTGGGACGCCAACGATTATGGCGACAGGGAATGGGTGTCTAAGCAAAGAACCCCCAGAGCATCACCACTATAAAGAATATAAATATAGACCGAAGGATCAGGACTACTAACAGCTATACTGTATTACAAAACCTTGTAGGATCCCCTCTGCAGAGAATATAGGTAGTTGATCGAAGAGATCTCTATAAAGATGCTCCAATGCATCTCATAATCAGTTATTTGATAACTAGTAAGCAGTATATCAGTAAATCAACACTCCGCTGAGGCGTAGTTTATCGCTATGTATTCAAACCTATCTGTGGTTTTTATTAACCCCACATGTTAAACACCATCGGGGTATCTATAGCTTATCCAATGGTTTCGATTATCTGGCTTAACTATAATAGTAAGGGTATAGTGGATCGTGTTTTGAAATCCCTCGATGCCGTTTTTGACCTTGACTATCCTGAGGATCGCTATGAACTCATAGTAGTTGATAATGGCTCTAGCGATGGTAGCTTTGAGACTATAAGGGGTTTTGTTGAGAGGAGATCTAATATTAAGAAGAAGATCTTGGGTCTCGATCGCAACCTAGGCTTTGCTGGAGGCTGCAATGCTGGTTTCAGGGCTAGGGATAGGGGTGCGAAATATATTGTCCTTCTAAACAACGATGCCATCCCCCGCAAAGATAGCCTGAGGATCTTTGTTGAGGAGATGGAGAAACGCCCCTACCTAGGAGGTGCTCAGGGGGTGATCGTGGATCCTAGGACGGGTTTTGTTGATACTGCTGGTAACTATGTCAGCGAATACCTATTCCCACTAGCATATCTAAGGGGAAACCCTCCCAACGATATGAAGAGGCCTCTCTATATATCATACCCAGACGGTGCTTACTCGATCTGGAGGGTTGATGCCGTGCTTAAAGCCAACAAGGCTGAGAGGCTGTTCTACGACGAGCTCTTCGCATACTGCGACGATATAGTCCTTGGACTCAAGATCTGGGATTCGGACTATAAAGCCGCATCTTTCCCCCACGTGGTTGCTGAGCATAGCAGGGGCTCAACGCTTGGCAAGGATCGATCGGCGCAGATTCTACATACTATTAAATGTATATCGTTTCTCTACCACATATCACGCCTCAGCCTGGTTAGAAGGCTCATGGCGAGAAGCCTGCCTATCAAGAAAGGCATACCATTGCTGGTGAGACCCCCGTTCACGCTCACCCCTGGGAAGATATGGAGAGCCTGGAATGAGGGGAAGGAGCTGGGGCTAAGGATCCGGGGTAGCGAGGGTTATATCGATATAGATAAAGCCCCTTTAGTAAGGCATAGAAATATTATAGATAAAGTCCTATTCTTAGCCCCTGCTAGATATATAGCTAGGTATAAAACGAAAGAGCTGGAGGAGATCTACAGACTCGATGATCGATAAACAAATATTTCGATCTAGAGGCGTTGGTTATTTATTAATTTTTCCTATGTATAGTTGGATGGCTATGTGGTGCTTAGTATGGATGGTGTTGTGCTTGTAGCCGGCGAGGGTACAAGGCTCAGACCCTTGACCTTCACAGTCCCCAAACCGCTGATCCCTATTATGGGGAGGCCCCTCATATCCTACGGCCTTAGGGGTCTCGTATCAGGGGGTGTTGATAACATCGTCTTTGTTATAGGACATCTTGGGGGCTATTTTATCGATTATTTTGGCGATGGTTCCAGCATTGGTGTTAGGGTCTCGTATGTTACTCAAGAAAGGAGGCTTGGGATAGCCCACGCTATATATAGGGCTATCGAGTCAGGGGCCGTGAAGGAGAGCTTTGTTGTATATCTTGGCGATAATTATTTTGGCAACGATATAGGGTTTATAATAAGATCCTTTGCTGGGAGTGATCACGATGTCTATATAGTGCTTACAAAGACAAAGGATCCCTCTAAATTTGGCTACGTACTCCTAAGGGATGGGAAGGTTTATAAGCTGATCGAGAAGCCCAGAGATCCCCCGCCAGGCGGCTATACACTCTCCGGGCTATATATGTTCAGAGACCCGGATCTTGTTGCAAGAGCCTTCAAAGATCTTAAGCCTAGCTGGAGAGGTGAGTACGAGATCACAGACCTGATCCAGTGGTTCATAGATAGAGACTATAGCGTGGGCTATAGCATTGTGACAGGCTGGTGGAAAGATGCTGGGAGCCCCAGCGATCTCCTAGAACTCCTCTACCTAATGCTAGATAAGGTTGATGAGAGAATCGAGGGGGAGGTTAGGGGTGAAGTGATTGGAAGGGCCGTCATTGAGAAGGGAGCCGTTATCGAGGGGAGGATTGTGGGGCCTGCATATATAGGTAGAGGGGCATATATCTCGAGGGATGCGATCATAGAGCACTATGTTGATGTGGAGAGTGGAAGCAGGATCCTTGGTGGAAGCCTCACCAGATCCCTAGTACTCGAGGAGGTTGAGATAAATGCTAGCAGGGCTAGGATAGTTGACTCGATAATCGGTAGAAGCTCGAAAGTCATGCTGGGGAACGGCTCATACTCTATTATTACTGGTGATTATAGTAGGATAATCCAGGGTGCATAGGTTGCGTATCCTCATAACAGGAGGAGCGGGATATATAGGGTCGGTGCTCACCAGGCTTCTCCTCAGCAAGGGTTATAGGGTGACGGTAACGGATCTCCTCCTCTTCGGGGATATGGGGATCAAGGAGCTTATTGGTGAGGAGAGATTCAAACTGCTTAAGATCGATGTTAGGAGTATAGATATGGATGCTATTAGGGGGCATGATGTTGTTATAGATCTAGCCGCTATATCGCAGCCAGACCCTTCTGGAAAAATAGATCAGGGTCTATTCTATGAGATGAACGCATTATCTCCTGTAAGGGTTGCTAGTCTATCCATGAAGAGCGGTGTGGAGAGATACGTGTTCGCCTCAACATGCAGTGTCTACGGCTTCCAGGATAGGGTTGTTAACGAGGATTCGGAGCCAAACCCCATAGAGAGCTATGCTAAGATGAAACACGCTGCTGAGAAGAGGATCAGGGAGATTGCTGGAAAGAGATCCGTGATCCTCAGGATAGCCACTGTATATGGCTATTCACCCAAGATGAGGTTCGATCTAGTTGTAAACGCAATGACATTATCGCTGTATAAGCATAAGAAGATAATGGTTGGGAGACCAGGAACCCAGATGAGGCCAGTGGTTCACGTAGGCGATGTGGCTGAGGCTATGCATCGGGTCATCGAGGCTCCGGGCGATATAGTGGGCGGCGAGATCCTTAATGTAGGATCCAACGAACAGAACTACAGGATAGCAGATCTAGCTGGGGAAGTGTGCAAAGCTGTTACGAGCGAATGCAGGATCGAGTATTATGGTGATCCAGATACTAGATCCTATGTGGTTGATTTTACAAAGATCTCGAGGCTCGTGGGGTTCAGGGCTAGATATAGTGTTGCCGATGGTGCTAGAGAGGTTTATAGAGCTCTTAAGAACGGTCTCATCTCGGATGAGCCTTGGACGAGGGTTATAGATTGGTGGAGCTATCTCCACTCCCAAGGTGTTGTTAGGGTCATGGGGGTTGGTGATCTTTGAGGATCCTGGTGACAGGCGGTTCAAGCACTCCTGGCTATAAGCTTGTTCTAAAGCTTGCTGAGAGGGGTTATGATGTCTATGCCCAGTACTACTCCCACGAGATCCCTGAGATCCCTGGTGTTAGGAGAGTGATGCTTGATCTCAGGGATAGCGATAGGATCATCAACGTTCTCGGGGATATCAAGCCCAGCATCATTATACATACAGCAGCTGTTGGAGATGTGGATCTCTGCGAATCTAATAGGGATCTTGCTTGGAGGGTTAATGTGGAGGCTACTAAAGCTATCTCTAGGTTTGCGTCTAGAAATAGATCTTTTTTGGTTTATCTATCAACAGACTATGTTTTTGATGGTGAGAGGGGTATGTATAGAGAGGAGGATACCCCCAATCCGGTGAACTACTATGGGTTGACAAAGCTTGTTGCCGAAAATATTGTTGCCTCCTCAACAGAGGATCACGCTATTGTTAGGGCTAGCCATATATATGGTTTTGGCATGGGTAGGGTTAATTTTGCGAGACATGTGGTAGAATCGCTGAGTAAGGGTCAGCCTGTAAGGGCTCTCGTGGATCAGTGGCTCTCGCCAACCCTCAACACGCTTCTAGCCGAGGCGATGGTGGAGATTGTTGAGAAGGGTTTGAGGGGTCTCTTCCACGTTGCTGGTGAGAGGGTGAGTAGATATGACTTTGCCAGGGCTATTGCTAGGAGGTTTGGTTTTAAGGAAGATCTTATCGAGCCAATAGCATCGAGGGATATTGTCTTTAAGGCTAGAAGGCCTAGGGACTCGAGCCTTAATACAGAGAAGGCTAAGCAGCTGCTCAAAACACCTTTCCATGGCCTTGATCACTCGCTAGAGATCCTCTATAGAGAGTGGCTCTCAGCGAGGGGTGTCTAGATGCCGTTCAAAAGCTTTAGAAGGCTTAAGATCCCCGATGTAATATTGATCGAGGCTGAGAGGTTCAGCGACGCCAGAGGCTTCTTCTCAGAGCTCTATAAGAGGACGGACTACCAAGCCCACGGGGTTTTCCACGACTTTGTCCAGGCTAACCTCAGCTACTCGAGGAGAGGCGTTGTGAGAGGACTTCACTACCAATTAAAACCAATGGAGCAGGGTAAGCTGGTTACAGTAGTCTCGGGGAAAGTGCTCGATATAGCCTTAGATGTTAGGAAGGGCTCCCCATGGTATGGATCATACGTGGCTGTAGAGCTATCACCAGGGCTCCTCCTATGGATCCCCCCGGGATTTGCACACGGCTTCCAAGCCCTCGAGGATACCTACTTCCTGTATTTAGTAACTAAGGAGTATAGCCAGCAGCATGAGAGATGCGTTAGGTGGAATGACGAGGAGCTCGGGATAGAATGGCCTATTAAGGAGAACGTTATAGTAAGCGATAAGGATAAGAAATGCCCACCATTAAAAGAAGCTGAAGCGAACTTTGAATACCCTATATAGAGCCTTGGTTGCTAGAGAAACGGATAAGCAAAGCTGGCCAGGTAGCTGGGATGCTTAGCTATTATTTATCAAACCTATTAATTGTCTTGCTTAAACTATGTGAATTAGCTAGTGAAAGGTGCTTCCTTCGAGGTTAATGTTGGTAGGAGGAGAAGAATCTTTATCCCTAGGGCTGCTGCTGAGGCTGTTGGTATTAGTGAGGGTATGAGGGTTAGGATAATCGTTGATGACGGAAGGCTGATCATAGAGCCTCTAAGGGACGCTATATGGTATGCCCTCCACGATCCCAAGATAGGCTATGTAGGCTTTGAGGAGCTTGAGGAGGAGAGTATGCGTGTGCAGGAGAGGATTAAGAATCCTGGTTGACACCTCCTTTATAACACCGGTACTTGGTTTTAAAACTGATTATGCTATAAACCATTTCCTTGTTTTCATGGATCTCAGGGCTTTCCGAGGTTTTGGCTATCAGCTTAAGGATTTTGTTTTGCTGTGTCTTAAACTCGGAATCCTTTTATTGGTCGTTGAACAACCCTAACTTCGATTCAGTATGTTCCTTGTTGTTAAAAGCTATATTAACTGTGGGCAAGGATTAGCTTCTGAAGCAAGAATAAAGCGTGATAGGAGGGAGAATTGATTAATCGTCTATTTCATCTTTAGGAAGAAGGATGTTAAACAATACAAGCATAGCGGTTATATAGCTGTAAATATTGATGAGAACAACGTGGCAATACTCATCAATAGGGAGATACCTACTCGCAACAGACATGGAGAAATAACATTTATTACTATAGAAAGAAATAAAAAAGATTCAAAAGAAAAACGATATAAGATCTGTGGTGTGTGGTGTTAGATGATGTAATAGAGAAAGATTGTAAAAAGCTTAAATACCCTTATGGAAAGTAGAATAGGTGTTTTTGATGTATATCCCTCCAGATCCCGATCAATATGTAGGTGAGGACTTGAAGAGCAGTATCCGCAGGGTTCTCTTAAAACTCCTAGCACCCAGGATTATAACTAGCGAGGTTGTCACCAAATATGTTAGGAAGGCTCTCAGACTCGGGGTCTGGAGGGAGCTCGCACTCGAGGCTAGGGCACTCCTCACAATCTGTAGGAGGCTACCCAAACCCGTAAGATCCCACACCCTCGCCCACGTGTTATCAAAGATATTCTTGGAGATAGAGCTCGCAGGCCTCAAGGGCAAAGCCCTATTCTACGGATCGATAGAGTTCCTCAAGAAGGGCATGGGATCCCTCAAAGACATACCATCAAACGCCGAGAAGATCCTATGCCTAGGCATCATGTACCTAAACAACCCACCACTAATGCGATTCTATAGCTAGCAATAGTTCTGTGGGAACTGTTAGAGACCTATTGATAGGGATCTCACAAGATCCTATAGCCTTGAGAAACCCTTAGTCGGGTTGATAAACACATGAAAATAGCTCTTATAGCACCTGCTAGTCTTGGTAGTGCTGCTATCGTTCTCCGTAACCTGGTCAGAGGCCTCGTTAGCGAAGGGATCCACGTCGATTTAATTAGACTTCGTAAAAGAAAATTTCATCTACTCTCGATTGTTCGCGATGATATTTTGAGTGCTAGGCATCGTAGGGATTACGATCTAGCTTTATACATTGGAGGCATACCATGGCCGAGTCACGTGTTGGCTAAGCTATCGGGGGTTCCTGTAGCCTTATTCTTACATAGTTATGTTTACCATGATCTGCTTAACGTAATGCTGTACAGACCAGGGCTTAGAAATAAGATAGGTGGTGCTGTAATCCCTATAATGATGCTTCGTACAGCTACTTCCCTCAATACGGTAGATTTATATGTTTGTCACAGTCTAGCAGCGTGTGAAGCTAATAAGATTTCAAACCGCTTTGTTGTATTGCCCCAGTGGATATTTCCGGAAGAACTAGAACTATTAAAGCAACAAGTAAAACAGCAGGTGCTAAAAAATAATATAGTTCGCATAGTTACTTACACATCAAATTCCCCTAGACTTCTTAACGCAAATCACCTGGTCGCCTTAGCACGGCTCATAGAACGCAAGGTTGATCGGAGGTTCGAGCTAATTATAGTTGATTCATCAAAAGAGTATAATATCTCTTTAGGTTCTGTCAGGATTATGAGGACTATACCTCATAAGGATTTTCTATCACTCTTAGCATCAGCAGATCTTTATATAGAGCGATGCATAGATGAAGAGCTGGGAATAACGTCTTTTGAAGCTATAGCTATGGGGGTGCCGATTGTTAAGCTAACACACCCGAGGTATTGGGATAGACAGGACTATAAAGAAGACTTAATACTAGTCCGATCATTTAGAGAGCTAGCAGATAAGATCGCAGAGTATATTAACAATATAGACCATTACTACCACTATTATTCAAAACGCTGTAGAGAATTTGTTCTAACAAAAAGAACATGGGATGCAGTAAAAGAACCATTCCTATCAGCATTAAAACACATAAGCCGTCAAAAATAGTGCAAAGAGGGCGTAGACAGTACGAGTCGGACTTCATGGCTGTTGATCTTTATTATACACAACACTCTTTCTTCGACTTAATAATCCTCAGGGTTCCTTTCATCGGGATCCTTATCCTCGGCCTCCACCCGTTCAGGGTGACCCCAGCCCACAGCTCCCCTTCATAGCTTTGCTCGGGCTCATTGCTGTGGGGAAACCCTTCATCCTGGTTTTTATTTAACCCGCTCCTCGGGTCTCTATCTTTTACCCTTAGCAACTCTTTATCTTTGGTTTTAGAAAGCAGTATAACTTAATTTTTACACGTAGTACAGCGATATATAGTCATCACACTTTTCACAGATCGAGGAGTTATTATTGGTTTAGGAGGATTTGTATCTGTTATTGTTAGATGGATATTGGTTGTCTTGGTTACTCTATATTAGCTACCTACTATGGGTTTGAATCCCGGTTATAGTAATGATCCTTGGGTTTATGAGTGGAGTTGCTCTATGACTGTTGGTTTGTGTTTATAGGTCTTGATGGGGGATTTATCGTAGAGCTGTGGGGGTTTGCCGGCTGTAGAGCTTGTTAGTGTTACCAAGAGGTTTGGTAGAGCGATCGCTGTTGATAATGTTAGTTTTAGTGTTGAGAAAGGGGAGCTCTTCACGATTCTTGGTCCTTCTGGTTGTGGTAAGACTACTACTCTTAGGCTTATTGCTGGGCTCGAGATCCCTGATGGTGGTAGGATCTATATTGGTGGTAGGGATGTTACGTGGAGCAAGCCTTATGAGAGGAATACTGCTATGGTTTTTCAGAACTGGGCTTTGTGGCCTCATATGAGTGTTTTTGATAATATAGCTTATGGGCTGAGGGTTAGGAAGGTTCCTGGGGATGAGGTTAGGAGGAGGGTTAAACGGATCCTCGAGATCGTTGGTCTTGAGGGGCTTGAGAACCGCTATCCCCACCAGCTCTCGGGGGGTCAGCAGCAGAGGGTTGCGTTGGCTAGGGCTCTTGTGGTTGAGCCGGAGGTTCTCTTGCTAGACGAGCCTCTGAGTAACCTGGATGCGAGGCTCAGGATCTCGATGAGGAGTGAGATCAGGTCTATGCAGAAGAAGCTAGGGATCACGGCTATATATGTTACACACGATCAGGAGGAGGCCATGTCGATCTCTGATAGAATAGGTGTTATGGATAAGGGGAGGATGATCCAGATAGGAAGCCCGGAAGAGATCTATAGAAACCCGAGAAACCTCTTCGTAGCAACATTCATAGGAAAAAGCGCCACGATAGAGGGAAGGATCATAGAGATAAACAGCGACATAGTCGAGATAGAAACACCAGGAGGCAGAATAAAAGCCCGCTGGATGGATAGAGAAAAACCAGCAACAGGCGGTAGAGCAGTGATAGTGATAAGACCAGAAGAGACAAGCATATCGAGACAGCCAAAAGGATCATGCATAGAGGGAGTATTGAAAAACACATCATTCCTAGGAGACAGAACCCAGGTAACAATCGAAATAGGAGGCAGAGACATAATCACATACACAGACCCGCGAGAAACAGAAACACTGAGATCGAGAGAAGCAATAAAAATATACCTATGCCTAGAAGAACCACCAAAAGCGTTCCAAGCATAAAAACACCTAAACACAGATCATAACGGGCATAATGAGCAGCCGAAACACCATCACCATACCCGAGAGGATCGCTAAAAAAGCCAAAGAGCTAGGAGTAGATATAACCGACATAGTGATCGAAACCCTAGCAGAGAAGCTAGGAATAGATCCCGTAGAAGAGCTAGAAGCACGCGCAGAGCTAGCTAAAAATACCTAGAAGAAGGAATAAGACTCACAGACAGCGACCCTGTACAAGCATCAGAGAAACTCTACAAAGCCGCAGAAGAGGCTGTAAAAGCAGCGGCAAAGATCCTCAACCTACCAGTAATATCAAACGTTAAAGAGAGAGGCAGATGGACAGCAACAGATCTAGAGAAAGCTGTAGAGACACTGAGCAAGAAATACGGAGAGCAGATAATACTCTGGTGGGACGCTGCATGGACTCTTCATGTCTGGGGGTTCCACGAGGCTAAACTAGATTCAGAAGCTGTGAGAACGAGGATCCCGTATATAGAGAAAATGATCCAGCTCCTTGATATGCTGAAAACACAATCCACACCCACGTGATCTCGATCCTGATAGCATTGTTCCACCCATATAGAAGACCTATATGATCGAGAGACACATATGCGGTATCTCAGCATCAGAGTATCCTGACTTCACAATGGACAGAAATAGATCGAGATTTATAGTAGATTATATGCACTCCTAGTTACATGTTTACTTCTTGGGTTGATTCTCGGATAATAGCTGCATAGATCCTTAATGGGATAAAAAGATCATTATTTAAGGTCTATTTTTCCCATCTCTTGCAAGGTATCCATGCCGTATGTTTTTATTGATTCGTGGGATATCGTGTAGATCTTGTCTCCTATGTATATCGATCTTGACGCTCCCTCATGGCTTAGTATTGCTTTGAGCCCTAGCTTATTATTCTCAATGCTTATCACCGCTATTCCCGATAGTATTCCGCTTTTCGAGATCGTCATGGTTGTTATGGGTATTAGTAGCAATCCTCTCTCGAGGTTTATTGTTACTGCGTGGTGGTCTCCTAGTGCTTGGCTCCAGGCGTTCTCGATTTTTAGCACTGCTGTTTCGACTATGTTTCTAGGGTCTTTTGTGTTGAAGAGCGAGATTTTCAGGCTATTATTCTCGATCCCTATTCCTAGCAGTGTTTCTCTCGCTAGTGGGTGTAGGTATTCGCTGAAGCCTGGGATCTTTATGTAGCCGAGGATCTCTGGTTTCTCTGGGTTGCTTATATCTATAGCGTATAGTGGATCGATCTGTCTGAATGTTACTAGGTAGAATATTTCTCCCACAAGCCTTGCAGCATAGATCCTCTCCCCCTTGGCAAGCCCTTCGAGAATACCAACGATCTTTCTATCTGCTAGGGATGCTATGTAGACGTTATTCACAGACTCGTCCTGCTGATTAGTACCTATATATATGAAGGAGCTTGGGAGCGGTCTGATCATCTCCCTGGCTGTTGGGATAACCATGGTTCTCGTGGTGCAGTTAGAGCCCGCGGTGCACTCTATAATAGTTACCGTGGCATTCACAGCAGTGCTTTTGGTCTCCACACGGGCATAGCTTGCCATGATACTAGCGCTTATATTCCTACTGGTTGTTGCAACCACTAGGTGTTCTTTATACTCCTCTATGGAGAACTGATCCAGGATACTCCCGGGAACCTCTATATAGCCCCTATACCTCGTCTCAAGACCCTTAACATCTATAACATGGATCCTCGATGTGTCTCTAAAAACCTCTGTCGATAGCTTTTGCGAAGCATTGGACACTATAGCCTGGGCCTCGCTCGGATCTAGTGTTGATAGGTATTTACTAACAAGCCCGAGGGCCTTGTAATAAGCACCTCTCTCAACAAGCTCGAACACTTGGGAGGATATATTGCTGGGCATATAGCCCGCAAGGATCTCTAGAGCCCTCGCCATAGCCTTGTAATAAGCCGGGTTTATAGACACTATATATAGTCTCGAGGCACTCATATAGATCCAACTGCTATGGGACATTAGTAGGGAGAACTCCCTGTGATCTCCTCTTGAGAGATCTATAGAGGCTATCGTTGCGAAAGAGCTCGGCACGGGGTCTACTTGGAAAACAAGCCCAGGATCTATCGGAGCACCGTTAACAGAGGGGGAGGTGTTAGCAATAGCGGGCATCGATATCACTAGATAGACCGTAGCATTGATCATCCTGGCACCAGATATATAGCCCGTATAGACTATCCTACCAATCTCAGAGGGCTTCGAGGGGGTGGATATATCGTATATATAGATAGAGGTATTCCCACCCATCCTAACAGGAGGAGCTATTATAGAGACCCTGGGGATTGGCAGGGGCTCGATAACAACAAGATCCTCTCGAGCTATTAGGGCAAGCCTATCACCCCATAGAAAGACCCCATGTATATAGCCATCAACAGATATCGAGGACAGGATCCTGAGGCCCTGGGGATCCACAATAAAAGTCCTATTACCAGAGGCAGCGATTATCAACCTACCATTGGTCTTAACAATATCGAGCTCATCAACCCCCACAACCTGGACATTCGTTGTGGAGAAGCTAGCGGGAGGAGCCGGGGCGGGGGAACCGCCCTGAGATGCTGCGGGTGTAACCATGGCTCTTACGGCATCAATAACATATGGATATCCATAGGCTTCTTCTAAGCTGCTGAGGAGGCCCCAGATCTCATTATAGCTTGAGAAGCTCCTAAGATTGCCGAAGCCTATGAGCCCACCGCTACCCATGCCTCCCGGTGTTTGGGTTCTCTGTGGTGGGGTATATAGTGATGTGAGGATCGCTATGGATGCTATGATCATGAGGGCTATTGCTATGCTTACCAAAACAAACCTGGATCTAGGTCTATCCATACCCGGGTTGGGAGAAGTGCTAGCCATACAGATCTCCAAGAGCTATTTGATAGGGTTAAAATAACTCTAGGCTTTGCACACCATGTATAAGATCTTTAACACTATAGCTTCTAAGGAAATATGCCTTGGTGATTGTTTGAAAGAATTCTCAGGCAGGGTTTGCCTAGTGATCGGTGGTAGTGGGGGTGTTGGGGAAGCCCTCGTAGAGATCCTTGTGGAGAGGGGGTGCACCACGATCTTCACATATGCTGCTAACGCTGCAAAAGCCCTCGGGATTGTTGAGAGGTTGAGAGGCTCGGGATCTATAGAAGCCGTTAGACTCGACGCTACGGATTATAGAGATGCCCAGAGGGTTGCTGAGTATATCTCGAAAAAACATGGCTCTCTAAACCACCTCGCAGTGCTCCACGGCCTCTCAAGAGCAGATCTCTGGAAGGCATCGTGGGACTCGCTATCCCTCGAGGACTATCTAGAGGTCTTTAGAGTGGATTTCGGGGGCTTTTTCAACGTTGTCAAGGCTTTTAAAAACCTTCTCGAGAGATCCTCACCAGCATCCCTAGTAGCTATATCATCAACGCCCGCTCTCGTAGGAGATATAGAGGGCTATCCATACCTAGCTGCAAAAGCAGCTGTAGCGGCCTTCGCAAAATCCCTAGCATATACCCTCGCACCGAGGGTGAGGGTAAACATAGCGGCGCTAGGATCTATAGAGACTAAGTGGATAGAATGGCTTGATGAGAAAACAATAGAGAGGATCAAAGCCTCAATACCCCTGAAGAGAATCGGAAAACCCCGCGAGGCTGCCGAGGCAATAGCTTTCCTGCTAAGCGATAGATCCTCATACATAACGGGGCAGGTGTTGATCGTGGACGGTGGGGAGGTGGTACCAACATGAGTAGGTGGAGAACCCCGGAGCCGCATCAGCTATACGATCCATGGGTTTTAGAGCTTCCTAAAATATTTAGATGAGATAGAGAAGAATATAGTTGAATAATCGATCTTGACGATACATAGGTTTAAATATATAGCTCTTTTTGCAAACTATTATGGTAAATACGGGGGGTTAGGGGTTGAAATACCCCTGGAGACCTGGTTATGATCTAACAATCGATAGAATGATCAAGACGGTGTTGCATTATAACCCTGGAGGCGAGATAGTATATAGAACTAGATCAGGTGTTGAGAGGTATAGCTATTCAAAAGCCTATGAGAGGATGAACTCCCTCGCAGCAGCACTCTCAAGCATGGGTGTTAAGAGAGGGGATAGGGTTGCTACCCTCGATTGGAATACGCACTGGCATTACGAAGCATATTTCGCTATACCAATGATGGGTGCTGTTCTACATCCAGTTAATGTTAGGCTGGCTCCCAGCGAGATTGAGTATGTTATGAACCATGCGGAGGATAGGGTTGCTATAGTGCACTCAGACTTCCTCAAGCTCTTGGAGGTTGTGGCACCGAGGGTTAAGAGTCTAGAGCATGTTATTGTAGTCGATGCTGATAGCGCTCCTGAGAAGCTGGGGAATGCTAGGGTATATCTATACGAGGATCTCGTGAGATCCCATAGGGAGAGCTATGAGTGGCCAGAGATCTCTGAGAACGAGGTTGCTGGTATAGGGTATACTAGTGGGACTACAGGCCTGCCCAAGGGAGCGTTCTTCACACACAGGCAGATAGTTATACACGCGATGTCTGTAGCCCTCTTCACATCCGCATCCCCCCTAATAGGGTTGAACGCATCCTCAACACTCCTCCACATAGTCCCGATGTTCCATGTATTCTCGTGGGGCTTGCCCTATGTTGCAACCCTCCTAGGGGCTAGGCAGGTCTATCCCAACAGGCTTATCCCCTCCGTCTTGTTAGAACTCATAGCTAGCGAGAGGGTTACCCACACAGCAGGGGTTCCCACGATACTCTACATGCTTCTAACAGACCCGTCGAGCCCCAAATACGATCTAAAGGGTCTGAGGTTCATAAACGGGGGCTCAGCAATGCCAGAGGGTTTGGCGGAGCTTGCTAGAAAGAGGGGTATAGAGGTTATAGTGGGCTATGGCCTGACAGAAACAGCCCCGGTTCTAACAATAGCAAGCCCCCCGCCCGGTCTGCTTAAAAGCCCCGAGCTGGGTAAACTACTCCTGAGAACCGGATGGCCAGTACCCTTAGTAGAGATAAGGGTTGTTGATCCTGGAGGAAAGCCTGTGCCGAGGGATGGGAGGACTATGGGTGAGATTGTTGTGAGAGCCCCCTGGCTAACCCCTGAATATTATAGAGATCCTGCCAAGACTGAGGAGCTCTGGAGGGGAGGATGGTTGCATACAGGCGATATAGCAGTGTGGTTCGAGGACGGCTCTGTATTGATAATGGATAGGGATAAGGATGTGGTTAAAAGCGGAGGCGAGTGGATAAGCAGTGTGAGGCTTGAGGATGCTATAAGCACACACCCAGGCGTCTCCCAAGTCGCGGTTATAGCTGTGAGGAGTGAGAAGTGGGGTGAGAGACCCGCAGCCCTCATAGTCCCGAAACCAGAGTGGAGGGGTAAGATAACGCTTGAGGAGGTGAGGAGGCATCTCGAGGATAACTATGTTGCCAAGGGACTGATACCGAGGTGGTGGCTTCCAGACATAGTTATAGAGGTTGAGAGTCTTCCCCTAACAAGTGTAGGTAAGATTGCTAAGAGGGTGCTTAGAGAGCAGTACAAAGATCTAGTAGTTAGTTAGAGAACATAGGGTTAAGGCATAACATCTCCCCAGCGGAGATATGTGGGATCACGATAGCAAGGTTCCGAGGTGGTGCTAGAAGCTAAGAATCCCGGCTTAATGCTGCATTCCCACGATCTCCCTACATCTCAGGATCTTTTTCACTTTTTCCTTTCCAGCTGTAGGAGCGTGTTTAAAGATCTCTCCATATATTGGATAGCATGGATACTGTTCTCCTTACTATCGGCTCTTTTCTCTCTACATATCTTCCCGCTATGTTTATATGCGTCCTTAAGCCTTTTACTTTCAATTCTATAGTAGATCGACTTGTGGGGTTATGGATTGCTGTTGAGCCTAGCGGCATGGGGCTTCCATCTACTGAGAGATCATCCCCTGGATGGCTTGGAGCGATGCTCCCATCACCATCCAGAGTCAATATTGAGATCAAATCATCACCAAAAACCATTCCAATCAAGGCTTACAAATCTTCTGTATCGGTAAGAAAACAGCCCTATTTCTTAGCCTCAATACTCCTCGCCTCAAAGCCTAGGTATTTATCGATCATTTTGGAGAGTGTCTCCTGGAGATCGTTATCAGCATGGCCAAGAGTTCTGCAGAATGCTACAAGACCGCTTAGCCTTATGGTCTCTATCCTAGCCTCCTCAACAAGCTGTGAGAGCCTGAACCTGAGAGAAGCCTCCCTAGATCTTAGCTCGAGAAGCCTTCTCAAAAGATCTACGCATTCCTCTCGATACAAGATCTCGCCCTCCCCTGAGCCTCATAGATCCTCCTAAGATCCTCCTCAACCTCCCTAACAGCCCTCTCAAGAGCTTCAATATTCTCCAAAGTAACCCTCAAAAGATCCTCAAGACCATTACTATCAATACACACATCATTCATAGGCGCCCCCCACACCATAAACAGGCGTCATCAGCCCATCACAACTCAGGGCGGTTTGGGGCCCCCAGGCCCCGGGAGGACGCCATCTCCCAGCCGCGTCGAGCGGCAATAGCTATTACTCTTGAGGGCTTATATAGATACCCAGTTAAGTTGTTATAAAAACTAGATGTTTTGAAGGGTTCTCCTTGGTTAGTGTTTGTTCCTGGTTGTTTGTTGTCTCTTTTCTATATCTAGGGTTTCTATATGATTTTGTAGGACTGCTTGGTGAGAGACGTGCTGCTATGGTGAAGAGTGGAAATGCTGGAGAGAATCGGCTCTGTCTAGAGGAATGGTCTTTTGACAAGCTCTCTTGTTGATTCTATTAGCCATACTCCTTTTTCTTCGGCTTTCTTGGGATCGCCTATGTATTTTAGGCAATAGAGCACCATGATGACATTGCCTGTAAATTTCTCTGGCCATTTCTTTCTAGCCCTCTCAACCCTCTTTACAAGTCTGTCAATGAGTTTCTCGCTAGCTCTTGTCTCAGCCTCGCCAACGATCACGATACCATTATGTGAGCCATATATATCGAACTCGTATCTCTTATCAAGCACAATGGATCCGAGGCTTATCTCCAAACCCTTCTCTCTTAAAAACCCCTCGACAACGATCCTAGCTTCCTCCTCGATAGAGATTGTTATGTTCTCAAGGATCCTCTCAACCCTACTAAGTCTCCTATCAATCCTGGAGACACTTGCTTTCAAAGCGGAAACATCGCTCTTCAAGGTAGAAACGTCGGATTTTAGGGCTGGAACATCAGTCTTTAAAGTGGATACATCGGATTTCAGCAACCCTATATCGTCTCTAATTCTTAATATATCGGTTTTTATCGCAACCAAATAGCCCTCCAGGGTTGAGAGCCTCTTATCAACTTGTTTGAACCGTTTGTCCCTGGATGTTCATTCCAGTCATTTTATATTTGTTCATGGTCACATCCGGGGACTTCCACCTCTACCCGCAGGATCAGAGAGATCCTGTGGGGTCATGGGCTGCCGTCGAGCCGAACGGCACGCGGCTCCCATCTAGCTTGTGCCCCAGACAGCTTGGAGCGCTGCTCCCATCGCCACCCGAGACCTGTGTGGGGAGACCCACACCGGGGCCAATATCTTTCAAGGCTTATAAATATCCAGGTGTTGGCGGGAGAGCGGCTTTCGGGCATGTCGCTCCCAATACTTATAAAAATTTCCAAAGCCTATTAATCCTCACTATGCATATCAAAAAGAGAACAGCCCTCTCTAACATAGTCGGCCAGTGCTTTGATCGCTTCAGCAATCATTCTAAGATCCTCTGACCTTGCCTCTTCAAGAGCCCTCTTAACGGCTTTCTCAACGATCTCCTCGAGGATTTTCAGATCTACGGACATCAGCGTACCAATAGTTAGTGCTTCTCTAAAACTTATATAAGCCGGGCAAGAAGGATCGCATTGAATCTATAGATCTTGGGGCTTGGGATGCGTTACTGGTTTTTGGTAACGCGCCCTGCTGAGGGCTTGCTGTGTTGCTGAAAAATATATTGGTTCACGTGATCGGTATTGTGGCTGGTTGGGATGGTTGGGGTTAGGGATTTTAGTATCGAGATCGCTGGGATTGTTGAGAGGGTTAGGGATTCGGTTATAACCGTTGTTGTTGAGGCCATAGATCCTTTATCAATGCTTGAAGCCCCTGTTAGGGGTGTTGGTTCTGGCTTCATAGTTGGTGAGGATCTCGCTCTAACGAATAGCCATGTTGTTGGCTCTGCTATCGAGGCTAGGGTTATCTATAGCGATGGTGAGGTTGGTGTTGGCAGGGTTCTTGCCAGGGATCCTTACAGGGATCTAGCCCTCCTCGAGGTTGAGAGTAGGGGTAGGCGTGTTAGGATGGGTGATTCTGATAAGGTCAGGATAGGAGAGCTTGTAATAGCCCTCGGATCCCCTCTCGGGATGCCTGGACCCTCGGTAACGCTCGGTGTTGTTAGTGCTAGGGGTAGGACTATTGTTGCTGATGAGGGGAGAATCGTTCTCGAAGATCTCATACAGACAGACGCTGCAATAAACCCAGGCAACAGCGGTGGTCCTCTAATCAACATGGACGCCGAGGCTATAGGCGTCACAACAGCCATGATCCCATTCGCACAGGGAATAGGCTTCGGAATACCCATAAACCATGCCAAGAGATTCATAACACTGATCTCTAAATACGGGAGACCAGTGAGAGCATGGATCGGTGTCTTCGTAGCACCACTAACACCAGAGATCGCGAGAATGATGGGGCTCGAAAAAGCAAAAGGAGTAGTTGTCATCAGAACAATCCCCGGAAGCCCTGCAGAAGCCGTCGGAATAAGGAGGGGTGATGTGATCCTCAAGGCAGGGGGTAGGGAGATCTCAACGCCTGGGGATCTGAGAAACACTATAGAGGATAGCATAGATAGGGGAGAGATCGAGATAGAGCTTGTTAGAAGAGGCTATGTAAGGGTAGTGAGCGTTCCAATCATTATCGAAGAGCTTTGAATACCATAGGGGTTTGATCACAAGGATTATCGTTATTTCCACACTCTAACCAGACCTCATAGCTATGGCTATCAAAAAGATCCAGGTAGAAGGTTGAGAAGCGATGAATATCCGCTGAAGCCCTCGACCGGTCTAGACATTGCCACCATATCTATCTCCCCGTCCTTGTATCCATATCGCTGCCGAGCCTTGGTAACGTTACGCTTAGATGCTCTCCTATACTGCGATGCATGATAAGGCATCGACATAGGTTAAAATTAGCTTGGAGTTAGCAAGAAAACGCAGCGATCTAGGATGAGGTTATGTTAGCATTGAAAGGTACCTCTATCTCCCCAGAGGCTACTTTGCTATGTATCTCCATAGCCTTTTTACTGATCTCCTCCGGCACGTTTTTGAGCGGGAAGAGCACATATATATCTGTACCGTATTTTAGCTTGTAATAACCGCTTTTCTTACCGTTTGCTATCTCCTGGATCACTAGTTTTAAGGCCTTGCCGAAGTCATAGATATATGATGTTATCACATTGTTGGGAGCCATGCTGGATTTATCTGTATACTTCACAGTGACTAGAACCTTGCCCGGAGCTGACTGCACAGCCTCGAAGATCCCGTAGACCCCTAGATTAACACTAGCAAGGAGGATATCAGCACCAGATGCTATCAACGTCTCGGCCACGCTCCTAGCCTTCACAGGATCGTTGAAATCGCCTACCCACACGTATTTAAGCCTAACGCTAGAGTTATAGCTCTTAATAGCCATCAGGACAGCGTTCACCTCAGCCTTGCTGAACGGGAGATCTATACCGCCTATATAGCCAATAACACCTGTCTTAGTAACCATAGCTGCCATAGCTCCCAACACATAGAATCCTGGGGGAAAGTTCCTGTCAATTATCCACACATTGCTAGGCTGGTCTGCGAGGGGAGAGTCGGTCTCTATTATGAAAACAACGTTCGGGTTTTCTTTCGCCAGCTTTAGAGCCGCTGCATTGAACTGGGCACCATGACTCCAGATCACGTTATACCCCAGCGAAATATACTCCTGCATAACCCTCTCAGCATCGGGTACAGCAACCCTCTCCGAGAAAGCAACATCTATACCGAGATCGCCCTTAACGCTCTGGAGAGCGAGATATCCCAGCGTGTTGTAATCGGCATCCTGTATAGTTCCGGGGAATATCGCTGCCAACCGGATTTTCTGTTGAGATATAGCAGGGGCTGTGGCTGGTGATGTCATGGTAGGCGACGTCACGGCCCGTGAAAACCCGCCGCCTAGGAACAGAAACACTCCTACACCTATTATTATTATTAAAGCCAATACTATACCGAACACATATATTTTGTTCATTTTAACCCCTTTTGTTCTTACTGTTGCGGGTAATATAAGTTGAACATAGAAATGCTGAACATATCAAAGACATTTGGTTCTTTAAAAGCTCTCGACGGGGTCTCGATCACCATAAAGTCGGGAGAAGTGCTCGGACTTTTAGGAGAGAATGGGGCTGGGAAGAGCACCCTTATGAACATACTCTTCGGACTATATAGAATGGATTCAGGTGAGATAAGGATCGATGGCAAGCCTGTTAAGATAAGCTCCCCAAAAGACGCTATAGAGAAAGGGATCTTTATGGTTCACCAGCAGTTCAAACTAATACCTAGCTACACAGCGCTGGAGAATATAGTGATAAACATGCATAGAGGGCTCGGATCTCTTACGAGGAGGAATCCTAAGGCTGAGAGGGAGACGGTTGAGAAGATACTGAGAAGCCTTAACTTCGAAGTACCCTTGGATAGGAGGGTTGATAGCCTATCCCTCGGGACTCAGCAGAAGATCGAGATCCTAAAGGCCTTGGTACGAGGCGCCAGGGTATTGATACTCGACGAACCGACAACAAACCTAACCCCTGGCGAGGTTGACGAGCTCTTCCAAGCGATAAAAAGACTGAAGGAGAACGGCGTTGGTATTGTGTTCATAACCCACAAGCTTAGAGAGGTTCTAGAGATAACCGATAGGATTGTTATTCTTAGGAAGGGGAGGAAGGTTGGGGAGAGGATAACCAGCGCGGTCTCACCCTCAGAGCTTATAGAACTCATGGTGGGAGCGAGGATGGAGAGCATATACCCTGAACTGCAGCCTACAAAGGGCTATGGGGAGATAGTGCTGGCGGTAAGGGATCTATGGCTTGTTGAGGGAGGTTTGGCACGGGTTAGAGGGGTATCGTTATCGATCAGGAGGGGCGAGATCTATGGTATAGCTGGTGTTGCGGGCAATGGTCAGAGCGAGCTGATGGATCTCCTGATAGGCTATAGGCGCCCTTCCAAGGGATATATAGAGCTCGAGGGTAGGGAGATAACAGTCCTAAACCCTCTGGAGAGGATCTCCCTCGGTTTGAGATTTATTCCAGAGGATCGGGTGAGGGACGGGGTGCTGCCCTCGATGCCTATATATCTCAACGCGATCTTAGGTGATCACAGGGCGGCCCCTTATTCAAGAGGCGTGTTTCTAGATATGGAGGCTGTTAGGGAGAGGGCATTAAGGATAGTGAAAACCCTTAGAGTAGACACACCAAGCATCTATAAAATAGCTGGAAGGCTTAGTGGGGGAAATCTCCAAAAACTTATCGTGGGTAGAGCGCTCGACACCCTTCCCAAGGTTCTGATAGCCTATAGCCCCACTAGGGGCTTGGATCTCGCTACATCGAGGTATGTTTTAGAGAGAATAGTTGAGCTGAGGGAGAAAGGAGTGGCGGTGCTATATATTGGAGAGGATCTTGATGAGCTGCTTAGCATAAGCGATAGGCTTAGCGTGATCTATAAGGGCGAGCTTATGGGTGAGCTTGAGAGGAGCAGGTTCTCGAAAGATCTTGTGGGGAAGATGATGGCTGGCTATAGATTAGAGGAGGTGGCTGGCTAGTGGGGGCAGCGGGGGTAATAGATCTGAGGGCTCTTATTTATTACTCCATAGCCATCCTGGTATCCATAAGCGTTGTTGGAGCCACGCTAGCCATTATGGGGTATGACATTGTCCAGGGCTATGTATCGTTCCTCTTCTCAGGATTCATAGATATAAGATCCCTGGGTCTCTTCTCAGTTAAGTTCACATCCCTCTATCTATTGGGGCTGGCGTTTTCAATACCCCTAGCCGCCAGGAGATTCAATGTTGGTAACGAGGGTCAGTTTCTCCTAGGAGCTATCGGGGCATCTATAGCGGGGATCTTGTTTGGAGACATCCCAGCATTTATACTGATCCCGGCGGTCTTGCTGTTCTCAGTACTGCTTGGGCTATTATGGTCATCAATCCCGGCCTTGTTGCTATATGTTTTCAAAGTCAACGAGATTGTGTCGACAATCCTTCTCAACTTCATAGCATTCCAGCTTGTGAATTACGTAGCCCTCAGCCCCTTGCGCGATGTCTTCGCGGGCCATCCGATGACGATCCCGATATCCGAGTCGGCAAGGCTTTCAAGTCTTATAGGAGGATCCTCATTAAATGCCGGGCTTTCAATAGCCATAGTGTGTGGGGTTATCATCTATATATACACCTACAGGACCGTATATGGTTACGAGCTACAGGCGGCTGGAGCCAACCCTATAGCGGCGTCTAAGCATGGGATAAACGCTAAAGTGCTGGGGCCCATGTCACTAGCAATTGGGGGTGTTTTTGCAGGCTTAGCAGGAGGTATAGAGGTTGCTGGGTATCACTATAGGCTTATAGAGGGTATGCAGGGCTTCTACGCGCCCCTCTCCATAATAGCAGCCCTTATGGCTAAGGGTGATCCCCGGTATCTCTTGCTCTCATCATTCTACGTAACACTGGTTGATATAGGATCGAGCGCTCTTCAGAGAACCCTCGGGGTTCCCGCAGAGCTCTCTCTAATCATAGCTGGGTTATCAATGCTGCTGATAATGATCGCTGAGTATGTTAAAGAGAGGCGATGATCTTGATGGACGTTGTTGGACAGCTACTAGGATATTTAATGCTCATGATACCCCCATATGCTCTAGCAAGTCTAGGCATAATGCTTGGTGGAAGGGTTGGCTTGTTTAATGTGAGCGGTGAGGGCTTAATGCTGCTCACAGCCAGTATTGCGTTCCTAACAACCTACTATACCGGGAGCGCGGCTCTCGGGGTTCTGAGCAGCCTTGCTGTGGGAGCGCTATTCGGAGCCGTGTTTGCTGTCTTTTCCGAGAGGTTGAAGATTAATCAATTCATAGTAGGGCTAACCATGTTCATACTAGCTCTAGGACTTGGTAGCTTTCTCTATAAGATATTGATAGGAGTGGTTCTCACACCCCCCAGGATAGGGGTTCTGCCAGGACTCCCAATACCTCTTCTAGCCGATATCCCGGTGGTAGGTCAGGCTATATTTGCCCAGAATATCCTGGTATATATAACGATAGTGATAGCCCTAGCCCTACACTACTTCCTATTCTCAACAGGGTTTGGGCTTAGCGTGAGATCTATAGGGGAGTCACCGAGGGTTGCCGATGTTCTTGGTGTTAATGTAATGCTATATAGATACCTATTCACAATAATGGGGGGCATGTTGATCGGACTGGCTGGGGCATATCTACCCCTGTGCTTCACAGGCTCGTTTACAGACACCATTGTTGGGGGTAGGGGTTGGATAGCAATAGCGATAACGATTTTTGGTAGGTGGAGCCCTCTACAGATCCTGCTGGGATCCATGGTGTTCGGCGGCATAGATGTTATTAACTACTGGTTACAGGTGCAGAGGGTACCAATACCATATCAATTCCTACAGATGCTGCCCTTCGCGGTAACTCTCGCAATACTTATTAGAATCTCTAGGAGGGCTGAGATGCCACTGGCCATTGGCAGGGCTTATGATAGAGAGGCGATAGAGGAATAAGGGATTTGGAACCGTGTGGGCTATACCTAGCACTCCCTAACCTCTATCCCAATACCCCTGGTTATGATCTCTCTGACTATATATTCTATATCGCTTTCAACACCTCTTTTCTTTAAAAAGACAACCTCGTGCCCCCTATGGATCATCTCGTGGGCCAGGTTAGCGATAGAATATATAAGGTAATCCCTACCTTCACTGCTTACATATTGCAGGGGCGGCACCACCTGGAAGCCATAGCCTTTCTCCATATAGTCTTTCACAACCTCTCTGCATTCTCTCCACTCTATACTGGATAGGAAGAGACTCTTCCTGGATCTCTTGTCATGCTGATATATATCTGTGCTCATTGATCCTTGCCCTCAAAGATCCTGATGGTTTGTTCCAAGGCCTTCTCAGGATTTGAGCTATGTTCAGGAAGTTCTGGAACCCTGTATCGCGGGTATATCAGCGCCGGCGGGATCTCATGCTTACTATATGGTATGCCCATCTCTTCCAACGCCTTCTCCAACTCCTCGATAAACACTCCTCTACCCCTAGCCACGGGTGGTGATAATCCCACGTCGAAGGGCTTTCCTCCCCAGCTGGGATCTGATTGTACGTAGAACACACCGCTTGTTGGGCTTAGGCTGAGGCCCACGATCGCTATTCTATAGCCGTTGTCATGGTACTTCTTAGCGATCTCGGCCGCCGCTTTGGCAAGTTTTCTACAATGAAGTCTATATGGGGCACTATCATAGAGCTCTTTGGTGAACCACCACCTCTTAAGCCCCACAAAAACAGCCTCGGGACAGGGGACCTGCAGGAACTCGTGCTCCTCCTCCATAAGCTTCTCAGCAACAGGTTCTATAGATCCCATGTGGATCGCTATCCCAGGCGCTCTAGTATTCATATTCAATATGCAGTTCATAAGTATGAAAAGTGTTTTCCCCAACCATGGCACCACAGGATCTATGCGGAACCAATATATATACATCCACGATCCTGTTAAGAGGCATAAGCTGCTCAGCCAAGCTCGGTGTAATATCTAGCTCATCGCTAGTGATGATACAACCCCTAGGGGTATTTAGAAAACAAAATAAAAAGAGGATCTAGGGCTGTAGCTATGTCTATTCTATCAGCTATGAACGATAATATCTGTATTTCTATTGGCGAGGTTGATTTTAACCTAGGGCTTCTGTTTGCCTTAACCATAGAGCCGAGGCGTTTCGAGCACTAGTGTGGATGGTCGTCTGTTAAGGTTGATCGGTATAGATGGGGTTCGCCTATATATACATTCTCTGCGGATCAAAGTTCTTAATAAAGATCTTGGCTGTTGTGATATAGATCCATTTAAGGATTACCATGGGAGTGTGTAGTTCTCAAGCCTTCCTGTTAGGGCCATTCTAGCCTCTGCCGGTGTGAGGACTGGTTTGTGGAAATCGTCTAGATCGTCTGTCGGTATTCTGGGGCATGCTAGGATTACATAGGCATCTATCTCCTGTCTATCCATGTTTAGGAGAGTCTCTCTGGTTATCACACTTGCTATGATCTCTATAGCTCTTCCGCCCCTCTTCTCTATAAGGCTTCTCAAGTAACCCCTATACCAGGGTCTGCCCTGCCCCTTGATACCGTCTATCAGGACCCATGTTTTTGCATCCATAGCCTTCTGGATCATGTAGAGCCTCTTCCTAAGGATCTTCTCAACCTCCTGCGTTAGATCCACGGCTCTCCCCTCATAAGGATCGATCTTTACCAAGGGCTTCCCAGGAATAGCGAGCCCTAGTCCGAGTGCGTGGAAAACGCCCCCAGAGATCACTACATAGGCGTCAACCACGCTCCTCACGGAATATGGTTTTGAGTAGTCACACCCAACGATCCCGGGACCCCCGCTGTGGATCAAGACCTCGAAGTGTTTTGAAAGGATCTCAGCAACCCTGGGGACTTGCCTAGCATGCTGTATGGTTGAGAAGAGGGCAATCCTCTTAACACCCCTCCCACGAAGGATCTCGATAGCCTGGTTAACAACCTCCTCAGAGACATCTAGCAAGCTATAGGCTGGGATGAAGAGCGTTCTAAACCCGGGTTTGTAGAACAGATACTCAACATGCCCTATATGAACCAAGAGATCAAAACCTCCCTGGAGGGCCTCGGCATCGTCTAGAACACATGCGCCCCACGAGGGCGATGCTGAGAAGACGATCTCAACCCCGCCTAGTCTTTTCCTAAGCTCCTCGTCTATATATGGGATCAGGGGTTTGAGACCATCGGGCAGCTGGATCAAGATCCTCTTGGCCGAGATCCTCCTAACCTCCTCGACAATCCTATCGATCTCGAGATCATAGCCTATCTCAACAACATTGCCTGAGACACTAGATCTCACGGGCATCGCCTCACAGGGATCTTTATACTCATCGCGGCACCAGTTAATTAACCACTAGGTGGCATTTATCTCGCAACCATGGATCTCTAAATAATAGACTGTATAGATGGATCCGGACTAGGTGTGGGTTCTAGCATAGAACTGGGAGATCTCTCTCCAGGTCTCCTCATCAAGCTCTATACCCTCTCTAACCCTCTCCCTATATTTTCTCTCCTCAGGCTCTCCTGGGATCATGACCTCGCTATGGCCTTTCGCTGGCGGTGTGTTCTTTATAGTTTTTATCAGCATCTCTATTTTTGATAGATATTCCTCTCTATCTAGTAGTCTTGACGGGTCGAGGGCTGCTACTATGAATCCCCCCTGCCTCATCGATCCCGCGGGTACTTCTACGCTTAGAATACCGCCCCCAAGGATTCCTGCTAGGATCTCTACTACGAGGGATAGTGCGTATCCCTTGTATCCCCCGAAGGGTAGGAGGGCATAGAGCGAATTCGGATCTCTCGTGATCTCTCCCTTCTCATCTATAGCAACACCCTCAGGCAGGATCTCTCTTTTCCTCGAAGCAACTATTGCTTTGAAATGGGCTATAGCGCTTGTAGCCATATCGATCACTATGGGCTCGCCCCTCGTGGGGAATGATATGCTGAAGGGATTAGTGCCGAAAACAGGTTTAGCCCCTCCCCAAGGGGTTACCATGGGGTTAGCATTGGTTGCTGCAAACCCTATAAACCCCTCCCTAGCGATCATCGAGGTGTAGTATGCAAGCATACCAACATGCCCTAGGTTGCCGCATCCAAGCACCCCTACCCCGTACTCCCTAGCCCTCTCGATAACAAGCATTGTTGCCTTATAGGCTACAGGTATTCCGAGGCAGCTGTTCCCATCAGCCTTAATGAATGCACCGCCATCCCTCAGGATCGATAGATCCCCGCAGGGCTTCATAAACCCCTTCTCAATAGCATCGAGATAATACCTAACCCTAACTACGCCATGGCTATCGACGCCTCTTAGATTCGCTGTGACAAGGTGATCCGCTATGATCGATGCATCCTCACCCCTGAACCCCGCTTTAACAAATATCTCTCTAACCATGCTCCTCAGGGTCTCATGATCTATCCTCAAAGGGGCACCCGTGATAGTAATAAGGGCGTTCTTAATATAGTTGTAGGATCTATCGGGGTTGTTTATTTAGAGAGTGCTATAATATTTTAAAAGAACCATGCCGCCATGCCCTATGAGCGGGGTGTTTTCTTCGTCGATGCTACTAGACCGTGGTGGAAAGACTTTTAGGCTATCTGGGGATGATCTCCATCTAGATAGAGCCCAACGCTATTAAGCTCAGCAGTATTTGTATATATAATTTGTATATCTAGCGGGATTTCTATCCCTGTCTATTGAAGGGAAATATATTGCCCTAGCCGAAATGTTTGTGGTGCTCTTGGTGGAGTGGAGGATCAAGGATCCTTCTCTAGCGAAGCAGGGTAAGGTTCAGATTGAGTGGGCTGAGAGGCACATGCCTGTTGTGATGAAGATTAGGGAGAGATTCTCTAGAGAGAAACCCCTCTCCGGGATCAGGATATCTGCTGTTCTCCATGTAACTAAAGAGACCGGGGCTTTGGTGAGAACCCTTGCCTCTGGAGGGGCTGAGGTCTGGCTGGCAGGATCTAATCCTCTCTCGACGCAGGATGATGTTGCTGCAGCCCTCGTTGAGGATGGGATCCATGTTTTTGCTTGGAGGGGCCAGGGTTCTGATGAGTATTGGTGGTGCATCGATAGAATTATAGAGGCTTCGCCCCACGTGGTTATGGATGACGGTGCTGATCTCCATGCCAGGCTTCACACGACGAGGAGAGATCTTGCTAGAAAGATCCTTGGTGGGAGTGAGGAGACAACCACAGGTGTTATGAGGCTTAGGGCCATGGAGAAGGAGGGGGTTCTCCAATACCCCGTGATAGCGGTTAACAACGCTCTAACCAAATACCTCTTCGACAATAGGTACGGGACTGGGCAGTCAACAATAGACGGGATCCTGAGGGCTACCAACATACTCCTGGCAGGAAAAACCGTGGTTGTTGCTGGCTACGGGTGGGTTGGTAGGGGTATTGCTATGAGGGCTAGGGGTATGGGGGCTAGGGTTGTTGTGGTTGAGGTCGACCCTATAAGGGCCCTCGAAGCCCTCATGGATGGGTATGAGGTTATGAGCATGTCTAAAGCCGCAGGGATCGGGGATATCTTTATAACGGCTACAGGGAATAGGGATGTTATTAGGACTGAGCATTTCGAGCATATGAAGGACGGGGCTTTCCTAGCAAATGCCGGGCACTTCAATGTAGAGGTCTCTGTAGAGGATCTCGAGAGGATCTCTGCCTCGAAGAGGGTTCTGAGAAACTATGTAACAGAATATACCCTAAAGAATGGTAAGAAGCTATACCTACTCGCTGAGGGGAGGCTCGTCAACCTAGTAGCAGCCGAGGGCCACCCAAGCGAGGTTATGGATATGAGCTTCGCAAACCAAGCCCTCTCAGTAGAATACCTGGTTAAGAATAGGGGGAAGCTCGGGCCAAGAGTATATAACGTTCCCCAAGAGATAGACATGGAAGTGGCAAGGCTAAAGCTAGCCTCGCTAGGGATAGAGCTCGAGGAGCTTACAGAAGAGCAGAAGAGATACCTAGCACAGTGGGCCGAGGGAACATAGGATCCCAAAGGATGACGCTTATAAGCGTGGAAAGGGCTATATACAATCGACCGTAGTGTGCGGTGAATCTCCATGAGCCTCATCTTCTGCCCCCAATGCGGATCACTACTCCAGCCGGTGGGAGCGGGTACCCTCAAATGCCCCAAATGTGGATATACAAAGAACGTTGAGAATCCCGGGGGCTTGGTCATAACATCGACGAAGATCAAGCACAAATCCAGCGAGAAGATCCTCGTAATAGAGGATAGCAAGCCAAACACAAACCTACCAAGAACAAGGGATACCAGGTGCCCCAAATGCGGATATGACGAAGCGGAATACTGGTTCCTACAGACGAGAAGAGCCGACGAACCCCCAACGAGGTTTTATAAATGTGTTAAATGCGGCCATGTGTGGAGAGAATACGAATAGATCTTCCAAGCCTGCTATAGTCTTAAAAGCCTCCCCAAACCATCGATCCTCTCTCTAATCCCCAACCCTCTGAGAGAAGCCCATAGCGATGCCTGGTTGCTTGTGACAACAGGGATCCCTAGGTCTTTTTCCAGAGGCTCTATAACCTCGAATGTTCTTAGATTAGTGCAGCTTATGAAGAGACCCTCGGCTCCCTCTCTATATAGGGATCTTGCGAATCTATATACCTCGTAGGGAGAGATCCTGCCTATATCTGTGTTTCTCCTAACCCCCATACCCTTGATCAACAGCACCTCCAGACCATGGGCCTCGAGAAACCTCCTCTCAGCATAGTTGATCTCATCTATATATGGTGTTGCAACCACAACCCTCTTCACACCCAGAACCTCTAGAGCCTCGATGACAGCTGTTGCTGTAGCTACTACAGGCTTGCCAGTAGCCTCGTAGATCTTGCCCGCGATAGCCTTATCAAACCCGGGGCCTCCCACCAGGCTTCCGCTTGTGCATCCATAGAGTATTAGATCAACATCCGCGTCTACAAGCTCTTGCGAGGCTCTCAGCGAGTGTTTCTCCATCTCTAAGAGCGACTCTATGGTAACCTCTCTGAGAGGGATCCTGGATGTATGTATCGATACTCCCTGCGGGATTGCTCTATATAGCTCTGGCTCCATGGTGGTGTTCGAAGAAGGTACTATGAGCCCTATTCTCGCCCTCCACCCGTGCATAATACTCCCAATAACATTATATAACTATAAAGTATATATAAACCCCCTAATACTAAAGGTTATTGGCGATTTGTATGAGAGGCATAGCTAGAACAGTAATGTTAGTATTGTTAATAGTGATCATAGTGGTTGCTGGGGCAGCATCCTATATGCTGCTAACACCCAAGCAGACCCCCAGAGTGGCTGAGGTTAAGGTGGGTATAGTGCAGCCGCTCTCAGGATCCCTGAGCACTATTGGGAAGTATAACCTGTGGGGAGCCCAGTTCGCCGCAGAAGAGATCAACTCCAGAGGAGGTATCAAAAGCCTTGGGGGAGCCAATATAACGCTTGTGGTGGGGGATAGCGCTGGGGATCCCTCAACAGCTGCTAGAGAGACCGAGAGGCTTATAAGTGTTGAGAACGTGGTCGCGGTTATAGGGGCTTATGCTAGCTCGAACACAAAGACCGTGAGCGAGGTTTGTGAGAGGCTCCAGACCCCGTGTCTCAATGGCGACTCGACATCGCCTCTCCTGACTAGGAGGGGGCTTCAATGGTTCTTCAGAACCACCGGGGATGATGATCTGTTCTCCAAACAGCATGCAGAGTTCCTCAAATACCTCAACACCGTTAAGCCAGGATCGATAAGCACTGTAGCTATACTCTATGAGGATACAGAGTTTGGAACAGCTACTGCAGAGGCTTGGAGGAAATATATGGCAGAGACAGGCTTCAGAGTAGTTGAGAGCATATCTTTTAGAACCGGGACACCCACGCTCGATACAGAGATCACTAGGCTTAAGGCAGCCAACCCCGACGTGCTCTTAGTAGCTGGGTATCTATCCGATGCTATACTTATTCAGAGAACCCTCAAGAGACTTGACTTCAACCCCAAGGTAGTGCTTGCACAGGATGCTGGGTATATAAACCCAGCCTATATAAAGGAGGTAGGGCCTCTCGGATACTATGTCCTTAGCAGAGAGGTGTTCAACTGGGATCTCTTTGAAAAAGTACCGGCTCTCAAGGATGTTAACGAGAGATTCAAGGCTAAGTATGGAATAGATATGGATGGCAGCATAGTGAGGAACTATGTTGCTGTGTGGGTTCTCTACTACGCCTTAGAGGAGGCTGGGAAGAAGGCCAGCCCCTCGGATCTTGGGGCCTTTAGATCCGCCCTCAGGGATGCCTTGAGAGGCCTTGATATAGGTAAGGGTGTGCTCCCAGTCCCCTGGGATGGTGTTAAGTTTGACAGTACTGGTCAGAACATAAAGGCTGGGGGGATAATTGTCCAGATGTTCCCCGATGGTAAGTATTACACGGTATGGCCTAGGGAGTACGCGACGAGAGATCCTATATTCCCGATGCCCAAGTGGTCTGAGAGATCCTAGGACGGGGTGGTTTTTTGTCAACACCCTCTGAATCTATCATAGCCCAGGTTATAGTTGACGGGATCCTTACTGGCAGCTTATATGCTCTCATAGCTATAGGGCTGGCGATGATCTGGGGTATTGTTGAGGTTATAAACTTCGCCCACGGCGAGTTCCTCATGATCTCGGCTTTTCTAGCATATTTCCTCTACATATATCTAGGCGTGGATCCTCTCCTCTCAATACCCCTAGCCTTCGCAACATCATTTATGCTCGGCTATGCTGTTCAGAAAGGGATTATAAACAGAATACTCGAGGCTCCCTTCCTTTCACAGATATTCGCAACATTCGCCCTCGTCCTCATAATGAGGAACGGCTTTTTCGTAGCCCTCGGCCCCGATATAAGGTCTGTGCATGTCTGGTACTCAGAAGCCGTTCTGGATCTCTTTGGCATTAGGGTGAGCGTTGTGAAGCTACTGGCAGCCTTTATCTTCATAGCAGCAACTATATTTCTCCACATGTTTCTCACAAGAACATATCTTGGTACCGCGATGAGGGCTATCTCTCAGGATAGGGTTGCGGCAGCCCTCATGGGTGTTGATGTTAAGAAGGTATATGCTATAGCCTTTGGTATTGGTGCTGGGCTGGCTGGTATTGGTGGTGCTCTCCTAGTGTCTTTCTACTATATATTCCCCGAGATGGGGATACCTTTCACGCTGATAGCATTCATCTCGGTAGTCCTAGGGGGTTTTGGAAACATATTGGGGCCTGCTATTGGTGCTATTATAATAGGCTTGACACAATCCATTGGAGCAATAGCCATAGACCCCAGTATGAAGGATATCCTGGTATATCTATTATTCCTAGCCATACTCCTCATAAAACCCACAGGGATTATCTCTAGGTGATGAGATATGAGGAGAGGCTCTCCCAACCTCGACCTATGGGTTGTTGTGGTTGCTATAGCAGCTCTAGCCCTGCTACCGATTCTCTATAATAACTATTTCTTCATAAACGCCCTTTTCCTAGCATCTATATATATGATCGCATCCACAGCGTGGAACATAATGGGGGGCTATGCAGGTCTCGTGAGCTTCGGGCACGCTGCCTTCTTCGGGATAGGCGCCTATACCCTAGCACTCACATACAACGCAGGACTCGTACCATGGCTGGGATTACCTGTGGCTGGGTTTGTCTCAGCTCTATTCGCACTAGCAATAGCCCCTCCCCTGCTGAGGCTAAAGGGGCACTGGTTTGCTCTGGCAACAATAGCTGTTAGCGAGGCTCTCAAGCTGTTTTTCAATAACTGGGCATATGTTGGGGGTGCGAGGGGTATCGAGCTTGCTAGGAGGGAGTATTCGTTAGAATGGATCTATTTTGTTGGGCCTATCAACTATAACTATATAGCCCTAGCTATAACAGCGATCAGCATGGTATCAATGATGATTATTATGAGGAGCAGGGTTGGCTATTATCTCCAGAGCGTAAGGGAGAGTGAAGAGACGGCTATGTCTGTGGGGATAGATCCCTTCAGGTATAAGGCTATAGCTATGTTTGTGAGCGCCTTCTTCACAGGGGTTGCGGGGGCTCTCTATGCTCTTAGATATAGGTATGTAGATCCCTTCAGCACTATGGATCTATTCATATCGGTCCAGATATGCCTTATAGCAATAATAGGGGGTGTGTACAGCTTTGCAGGACCATTAATAGGAGCCCTAGCCATAGTCCCGGCGGCAGAGTATCTGAGGGCGATCATTGGTGGGGCTTATGGTGCTAGGTTCTTCGGCATACATCTACTGATCTACGGCATAGTGCTCCTAGCACTATCACTATACGCTCCTGGAGGCATTATGGAGGCTATTAAGAAGAGAGTGGGTGGGAGGGTATGAAACCAATACTCGAGGTTAGGGGTGTTAGCAAGAGGTTCAAGGGCGTTGTTGCTCTAAATAACGTGAGCTTCGAGGTCTATGAGGGAGAGTTTGTGGGCATAATAGGTCCAAACGGCTCTGGAAAAACAACACTCTTTAACATAATATCAGGTTTTATAAAGCCCGATAGCGGCAGGATCATATACAGGGGTATGGATATAACGGGACGCCCACCCCATATGATAGCCAGACTGGGGGTGGCTAGGACATTCCAGATCATGAGGCCCCTCGAAGCCCTATCTGTTCTGGATAACGTTATAGTAGCAGCACTTCCTAGAAGCAGGGGTGTGGGGGAGGCTCGGAGGAGGGCTGAGGAGGTGTTGGAGCTTGTAGAGCTGGGGGATAAGATGGGTCTTGCCGCAAGGGATCTGAACTCGTCTGAGAAGAGGAGGCTTGAGCTGGCTAGAGCCTTGGCTGGGGATCCAAGGCTCTTGCTACTCGATGAGGTTCTTGCTGGCCTCAATGCTTCTGAGATCGATAGATCTCTCGATATACTGAGAAAGATCCATGGCTCTGGTGTAACGATACTGATGGTGGAGCATGTTATGAGGGCTGTTATGAGGGTTTCTAAGAGGATAGTGGTTCTTAACTATGGCAACAAGATAGCTGAGGGAGCTCCGGAGGAGGTCTCGAAGGATCCAAGGGTTATTGAGGCCTATTTAGGTAAGCCCGGCTCTATATCCTACTAGGTGGTGCATATGCCAAGCCTCTATGTAAGGTCGCTTGATGTTTTCTACGAGAAAGCCCATATTCTCAAAGGCGTAAGCATAGATGTTACTGAGGGCTCTATAACAGCCCTTATAGGGCCTAATGGTTCTGGGAAGACAACCCTTTTGAAAACGATCTCAGGCCTTGTTAAGCCGGTGAGGGGGTCTATAGTCTATGATGATGTAGAGCTGGTGGGGAGAGAGCCCCACGAGATAGTCGAGATCGGGATAATCCATGTTCCCGAGGGTAGAAGGCTCTTTCCCTACCTATCGGTTTACGAGAACCTCAAGCTCGGATCGTATAGCAGAAGGGCTAGGGGGAGGTTTAGAGAGAACCTAGAGAAAGTATTATCCATATTCCCACTGCTTAAAGACAGACTATGGCAGAAGGCGGGAACACTGAGCGGGGGTGAGCAGCAGATGCTGGCTATAGCGAGGGCCTTGATGGCAGAGCCCAAGGTTCTATTGATAGATGAGCCAAGCCTAGGGTTAGCGCCAAAGATAGTAGATCTTGTTTATAAACACATAGAGGAGCTCAGATCTAGGGAGAAGATCACAATGCTCATAGCCGAGCAGAACGCTATGAAAGCCTTCGAGGTCTCTGACCACGTCTATGTACTCGAGATAGGCAGGGTGATAAAATCCGGAAAACCCTCAGAACTAGCAGAAGATGAGGAGGTTAAAAAAGCATACCTAGGGATATAGATGCTCTACAAACATAGACCAGCAATCATATCTACATAGCACCATAACCAACCCACAGATCAAGTTTATTAAAGGACTTGCTAGTAATTACAAAGGATTCTTTAACACATTATGTAAGAATAATAGATCGCCATGCACTCTCTCTAAGCTAAATCCCCACAAGCCTCTTGATAGCGATCCCACGCAGGGTGAGAGCTGTTTGTAGGAGAGACGGAAATCCCATATAACGAGTATCAAAGGAAGATCAACTAGTATCTGAATATGGGTTATGTATGTGTATATATATACCTCTAGGTGATTATAACTGGTGATTGTTTGCCTATGAGTAGAATAGCCATAATAGCAGGTATTGTGGCAGTTATAGTTATCCTTACTATATACCTAGTCAGTCCCGGCTTGTTTGGCACCTACAGGGCGCCTCAGCAACCAGCCTCACCCACACCTACCACACCTATACCTACTAAGCCCACACCTGCTAGGGAGATAGAGGTTAAGCTCCGTGACAACTACTTCCAACCCCGAACAATAACTATAAGCCTTAATGAAACCGTCAGGTTCGTGCTGAAGAATGAGGGGATGGTTGGCCATACCTTCACCATAGATGAGCTGGGGATCAATGTAAGGTTAGCTCCTGGGGAGACAAAGACTGTGGAGATCGTGTTTAACAAGGCTGCAAGCTATACTTTCTACTGCATACCTCACAGAGGTATCGGCATGGTTGGGAATCTAACCATTGTAATGTCTACCCCTGCCCTTACCCCTAAGTATTAGATACCCAAAACCTATAGATCCTTGGATCTTTTTTGAACCCCAAACTATTTAGATAAGAACCCTTTCGCTGGGTCTGGGTGCTATTCATAGCTAGTAGAGATCCTTAAACATGTGAGCAGGCTGAAACCCGTGAGTAGGCATTTAGGAACGATGGTTGTTGGGTTTGAAGATCTGGTTTGGATGCTATGGTCTTTGTTTCTGGGGGTTTGTCCCTGTATTTAGGATCGTGTTCTTCTCGTTTCTCTGGATGCTATGCTGTATAGGAGTCTTATGAGGATTATTATGACTGCCAGGGATCCTATTGTGAAGGCTGCGTGTCTTCTTATGAGTTCCGGGATTTCTTCGGGGTATTTTGATATTGCTTTGTTTGCTATGTATGTTTCAAGGATTATTCCGAAGGCTAGTAGGAGGAGTGTGAGGTTGAGTCCAAAGATGTTTGCTAGTTTTGCGTATTGTGTTGCGTTATTGATATGGGATCTATAGGATCTCCAGGCTATATATGGTATCGATACTAGTAGCACGATCCCCATTAGCACTATTACTATTACCCCGTATGGGAGTAGCTCTCTTGGGAGGATCCAGAGGTTCTCGGCGGCTATGTCGAGAGCCACTGTAGCGAAGATCATTGCAACAATGCTGTAGATGAAGATAGAGAACCTCCCAGCCTGGCCGAAGATCACCTGCCTAGCCCTTGATACATAGCTCCTAGCGATCTCCTCGATCCTTTGTGGGACTAGCCTATGTATAGCTCCCGCTATTTGTGCGTCGAATCTAGCAGCTATAGAGGATATCACTGCCGAGGAGAGTACCAAGTATATTGATAACAAGAGGTATAGAGAACCCAGGGACAGCATGCCATAGACATGGGAGGCTATTATGATCCCTAGCTCACTTATAGATGTCATATAAACCCCAACCCTGACAGCCTCCCTAGCCTCTATCCCCCAAATCCAGAGGGCTGTCGAGAACGCTGTGAATTTCACCACAATCACGGTGGGTATTATTAAGAGTAGCAGGGGTAACAGGGCCTCGGCAACAAGGCCGGAGCCTGCGAGAACCCCTCCCAGTGAGGAGAAATATAGGAGGAGCCCGAGCTCTCTCAAACCCATAAGCTGTGTAACAGCACCCCTGAGATCCACGGCTCTGCTGAGCGCAGCCCCAGCTATGAAGGCTCCGAGGAGCTGGCTTATCCCTGCAAGGCCGAAGACAACCCAGTAGAGGAGGGCTGCTGAGATTGCTATTATGGGGAGCATCTCAACGTCTCTCAATCTTTTCCCAAGGATCCTGAAGCCATAGATCCCTGCTATGAGCATTAGGGCTGCTATGAGCGCTATCCTGCCGGTTGATACCACCACCCCCAAGGGATCCATGGCCTCGCTAACCATTACCAATAGTATTGCCAAGCCTCCGAGGGCAACCGTATCCTCTATAACGCTTGCCGAGAGTAGGAGGGATCTCACATCATCCCCAACCCTTCCCTGGATAGCCTTGTAGAGAATACCCGTCGATGTGTTGATCGCTATGAGGAATAGTACTAGGTGTTCAAGCCTGCTAAGGCCTAGAAAAGCGGAGATCAATCCTGTTAGGAGGTAGATTAGGAACATGGAGATGCTCTCAACAGCAAGGGCTTGTTTAATAGCACCCATAGATCCTTTCCCACCGATCTCAGCACCTACCTCGAAGCCAAGGATAACCAGGCCCAGAGATGCTATCACAACACCCACATCCTGGGAAACCCCTATTATAGAACCAACCAAGCCGCCGAGGATATAGCCAACAATGCTGCTCAGCCCAGCCCTCCTGAGAATCATGGCTGCCGCTCCAGAGACAGAGATCACCACCAGCAGCGATGCCAGAGGATCTGTTAAGACGGCCATAACCCCCATAAATGTGGTTCTAAATAGCTATTATACCGGGTTTAGTGATATGGCTACACAAGGTCTTTTCCAACTCTACAGTACGACCAACAGTGATTTCACCGGGTTGGCAGGTGTCTGGAGATCCCCTGGGCTTCGAATATCAGCGATATTGATGAATAGACAGACCCCAATTCCCCTGGATCAGCAGTATCGATATGCTACCTGCTCTTAATAATTGCTAGGTTATTCTCCTGCGCTTGAAGATCCCCCAGGCTCCTCTCCTAGCCCTCTCGAGGGTCTCTAGGCTTAGCATTCTCCCCGAGAGGTATATGAGAACCGCGACCACGGCTCCCGAGACTGCTAGGTAGATGTAGATCTCGGGTCCTGGGCTGAGCCCTGAGAAAGCCATTCTCGAGTATAATATGGTACCGGTTAGCGGGTTTGTTAGGAGCAGCCATCCCGGCACCCTCTGTGGGTCTAGATAGAATGCAGCTATAGCGAATATTATTATCGGTGGTGTGAGGCTTCCGGAGATCGTGTAGGCCATTCTGACATCGCTACTCATCCCACCTATTATTATGCCCAGTACTCCTGCGAGGATTGTTACTTCTATGATATATATAGCTAGGATCGCGATTGATGAGAGGCTGGGCATCACGAGATCCACGATCCTTGCGACGCTATAGTTTCCTAGATGGATTCTCAGGAGATCCTGAACCTCTGCAGGGATTGGAGCACCTGTGATAGGAGTGCTGATCGTTATATTCACAGCCTGGGTACCGCCCCTAACACTCTCCATAATCATGTTCTGGTATATAATGAAACCGGTTACAAAGCCCAGCACGGAGAGACCCCCTATAATGGCTGAGGCCGTTAGTTTAGCCATCGTTATGCTCCACCTAGGTAGGGGCATTGAGAAGAGGATCTCGAGGGTCTTCTCCTCATTCTCGATAGCCATCGATGTAGCGCTATACTGGAGTATGAGGAATATTATGATTGTGACTATTATTGGTATCATTAGTGCGGCAATTAGCAGGAACGCTATATCGCCAGGCCCTATACCCCCTATAATTGCTTTCCTCTCCTCAATATATGGGATATATGATGTTATGGAGGGGGCTATTATTGAGTTTGCGAGAGCGGCTAGATTCATGGCGCTGAGTAGATAGGTTCTCGAGGCTTCTGTAAGAGCTCTGGAGACCCGTTGTGTGACCTCTTCACCCATGGTTGTGGATGCGGAGAGCGTGTAGACCAGATATGCCGATACCCTGCCCCCGCTGAGAAGATCCCTTATAGATGTGGCATTTATGATCAGAAGAGCATCGGCCTTCTCGGGGAAGCTACCCTTAGGAGCTATCTTTATATTGCTGAGGGCGAAGAAGTTGCTGAGTATCGATGAGAATGCATCTAGATCCGGGGATTGCCCTATATATTGAACCTCAACCGATAACTCCCTTGTAAAGGCCTCGACACTCTCTCGTAGTATTAGTGAGCTCTGTGCATATCCTAGTGCTGGGAATATTAGGAAGCTTATTAGGATTGGAACCCAGATCCTAGGGTCTCTTAGGAGATCCTTGACCTCCTTCTCTATTAGGGGTCTGAGCATAAAGCTCACCTTGAGACAAGCTTGAGGAATGCTTCCTCGAGGTTCCTAGCACCCTGGCTTGCTATGATATCGCTCACACTCCCCTCAGCTATTATGTAACCCTTATCGATTATAGAGACCCTCTCACAGAGATCCTCAGCCTCCCCCATCTCGTGTGTTGATAGGAGTATCGTTGTCCTATAGCTCTTTGAATAGCTCTTTATAGTTCTCCTTATCTCTGCCTTCTGCACGGGGTCGAGGCCTGCTGTCGGCTCGTCCAGGATCGCTACCTTGGGGAGGATCATTAAAGCCCTCGCAACCTGGATCCTTCTCTTCATACCCTTGGAATACTGCTTCATAGGCCTCGCCAGATCCTTCTCCGACAACCCAGAGATCTTTATACCCCTTTCAAGAACCTCCTCGGCCTCCCCACCCCTAAAATAGATCTTGGATACTATTGAGAGGTACTCAAGCCCAGATATGTTTCTATAGGTCCCAACCTCTTCAGGAAGATAGGATATGATCTCCCTAACCCTGCTAGCCTCCCTCACAACGTGGTATCCCTCTATATATGCATCCCCAGATGTTGGGAGAATCAGTGTTGAGAGGATCCTGAAAGTAGTTGTCTTACCAGCACCGTTGGGTCCTACGAGGCAATATATAGAGCCCCTATCGACCTTAAAAGAGATCCCGTTAAGGGCACGCACAGACCCTCCATAGATCTTTACAAGCTTATCAACTATAACACTATGTTCACCCATAAATACCCCGGGATATATCTTGCGGTGCGGTTTATTAATGTTAACAAGGCTTATTATCCAGTAGATCTTGTTTAAAGAGCCCTGCGAACACCAGATCTTATGAAGCTATAAAGATCCTCGTGTTCGGTGTGCATAGCGATCCACAGATCTACGGGCTATATGTTGATATTGCCGCATGGATTCCCATAGATCGCGGGTTTGGATCTTAGTGGTGTGTTGTCTCTCTCCTAGAGATCCTCTCACTATCCCCCAGGATCCAGTATTCACCGCTCTCCCTCGATTCCAGCTTCCATATCCCTGTTGTGTGTTTAACCATCTCTATAGCTTCCCTCATCGCTTCGAGGGCTTCTTTTCTACCCCTGCTCTGGATCGCTATGATCATTGCGGGGTCGCCTGGTTTTAGATCGCCCTCCGCATGATAGATCCTTACGTAGCCCACACCATGTTTCCTCTTAACCTCCTCAGAGATCTCGTGGAATCTCTTTATCGAGTATTCCCTGTGAACCTCGTAGTGGAGGCTGTCAACCCTCTCCCCATCGACGGGGCTTTTCACAATCCCTATGTAGATTAGCAGGGCTCCAAGACCCTCTTCTCCAGCGTGTTTTCTTGCATCCTCTAGAATCGATTCTATGCTTGGCATCTTTCCTCCCAGCACTATCCCGTGATCGTCGCACCCGCCTGAGGCTGGTGGCAATAGATCCACTGTATCGCCGTTACCCAGCCTGTGCTCTAGGGGTGCGTAGAGCCCGTTGACGAGTGTTATTATCGAGGATAGTCTTTTCTCGAGGAAACTTCCTAGCTTGCTGTTCTTCCTACCAAGGATGTCTAATAGATCCCGGATCGTGGCTCCCTCTGGGATCTCGATCTGATCTTTATCAGCCCCATAGAGATCCCTGAGGATCGCGTAGAACCTCACATTCACCTTCAAAGAATACCACCTGTATTTATAACCTCCAGCCCTTTTCAATACCGCATCGAAGAGATCCTTCTATTTGTTATTAGAGTCATGCCGAGCCTAATAGATCGAGGCCGAGGGCTCTCTCTATGCTTGTCGTGATCTTGCACACAACCTCCCAGGCGTCGAGGCTCTCGCCATAGATCGAGATCCTCTCGAAACCTGCTGAGAGTATTCTTTCCGAGAACTCCCCCTTCTGGAAGCCTCCTATCAATATATATGGTTTGAGGGATCCTGCTACCCTGCTACCAAGGATCCATGGATCCTCCCTCCTACCCTTCTCATCAAGCAGGACTACTAGGTCTGGGGATTCGCTCCTAAGATACTCGATCAGATCCCGCTCAACCAGATAGATCAAGGGCTTATCACTCCCAGGCGGGGCCGAGCCTTTGGTAAGCACCTGCTCCATAAGCCCCACAAACCTATTATAATTCCTAACAATCCTAACCCCCTCTGTAACAAAGACAAGACCATGCCTTGTCTCGATAACAGCCCTAGCCATCCCTCTTCTCCAGAGTATCGATGATCCCAGGGTGAGGAGTGTTGTGTGTATAATATCAGGCCTACCCCTCTTAAACCAATCCCTGAGATGCCTCCTCATAGATCTATAGTGATATGATATGTCAAGCAACATCCCCCTAGGATCTACACCCCTCCTCCTGGCACTCGAGACAACATCCCTAGATCTTACAAGCTCTGGGGGAACAAGCTCTAGAGCCGCCTCTACAAGAACGAACGTGACCATGCTTAGAGGCAAGGGATCCCTTGGGAATCTTGGTGAGCCCCGATATATTGTGCTGAGCCCTAGCCCGGCATGGTTGTGTTAGCTATAGGATCTAGAGAGGCTTGTGGGAAATAGAACAGAGGTGGTTTTCACGGGGTTAGCAGTATTTATCTATACATTCTGTTACCACGATCCGCATCATGCCGATTTTTACCGATTTATTCTATCTGTATGGTTTGTTTTTATAATATAAATCTAAGTTTTGTATTTTTAAATTTATGCTTATATACCCCTATGTTTATGTATCAAGGTGGACTTTTGTGGGTGAGGAGCCCAGAATACTTGGCGAGGCCCTTCCGTTTGAGGAGAAGATAGAGCTTAAGAACTGGGCTGGGAGGCATGTTAGTATTGAGAGCTATTTCGAGTACCATAGAAAGACTCTTGAGAACTTCGATGAGTTCTGGCTCTCGGTTGCTAAGGAGCTGGATTGGTTCTCACCACCCTCAAAGGCTGTCGAGCCTGGTGACTACCCCTATGTCTATAAGTGGTTCCCGGATGGTAGGATAAACATCTCCTACCTAGCCCTCGATAGGCATGTTAGGAGTTGGAGGAAGAATAAGGTAGCCTATATATGGGAGGGGGAGCCTGTAGATCCTGATGGTAGGCCTAAGGAGGTTAAGAAATACACTTACTACGATCTCTGGAGGGAGGTTAACAGGGTTGCCTATGTATTGTCAAGGAATTTTGGGCTTAAGAAGGGGGATAAGATCGCGATCTACCTCCCAATGATCCCTGAGCTCCCGGTATTCATGCTAGCAGCAGCAAGGCTGGGGATAATATTCACGGTAGTCTTCGCAGGATTCACTGCTGAGAACCTCGCAACAAGGATCAACGACCTCGGTGCAACCCTCCTAGTAACTGTTGATGGCTTCTATAGAAGGGGTAAGGTGATCAGGCTTAAGGATGTAGCCGACAGGGCTATTGAGAAGTCGCCAAGCATAAAGAACGTGATCGTTGTTAGAAGGCTCGGGATAGATGTGAACATGGTTGATGGGAGGGATTACTGGCTTGACGAGCTCCTTAAGGGGGTTCCTCAGAATGCATATGTAGAGCCTGAGAGGCTTGAGAGCACCCACCCGCTATATGTTCTATACACCTCGGGGACTACTGGGAAGCCTAAGGGTATTATACATGACCACGGCGGCTATTCTGTCCTCCTCCATGCTACGATGAAGTGGGTTTTCGATGTGAGGGATGACGATATATTCTACTGCACAGCAGATATTGGCTGGGTTACTGGGCATAGCTATATAGTCTTCGGACCCCTGATGGAGGGGCTCACAACGGTGTTCTACGAGGGGGTTCCAGACTACCCGGCTCCTGATAGGTGGTGGTCTATGGTGGAGAGGTACGGGGTAACTGTGTTCTATACAACACCAACGGCTGTTAGAATGCTAATGAGATATGGTGATGAGTGGGTTAGGAAGCACGATAGATCTAGCTTGAGACTGATCCACAGCGTTGGCGAGCCGATCAACCCCTCAGCATGGAGATGGCTATTCGAGGTTGTTGGTGAGAAGAGATGCCCCGTAGGATCTACATGGTGGATGACAGAGACAGGAGGGATACTGGTATCCAAAGCCCCCGGACTAGCCCTAGTCCCTCTAAAGCCTGGAGCAAACGGCCCCCCTCTACCCGGTGTGGATGCGGATGTTGTTGACGAGGATGGAAACCCCGTGGAGCCTGGTAAGAAGGGTTTTCTAGTTATAAAGAGACCATTCCCAGGCATGCCAGCACCCCCGACAGGTATGTGGGGCGATCCACAGAGATATGCTCAGGTTTATTTCGAGAGGATAAAGGGTAAGGGTTACTTCTATAGCGGGGACTATGCTGTGAAGGATAGGGATGGCTATATATGGGTGCTCGGCAGGGCTGACGAGGTTCTCAAAGTAGCTGGGCACAGGATAGGGACATACGAGCTCGAGTCCGTCCTAGTATCCCACAAGGCTGTGGCTGAGGCCGCTGTAGTGGGGATCCCTGATCCTGTTAAGGGCGAGGTCCCCATAGCATATGTGGTGCTTAAACAGGGCTATGAGCCTAGCCAGCAGATAATCGAGGAGCTCAAGGAATGGGTTAGGAAGAACTACGGACCAATAGCGGTGCCCAACAATATATTCCTAGTCACGAAGCTCCCCAAGACGAGGAGTGGGAAGATAATGAGGAGGCTTGTAAAAGCAGTTGCCACCGGAGCGCCGTTAGGCGATATAACAACCCTCGAGGACGAGGCCGCTGTTGATGAGGTTAAAAAGGCTTACGAGGAGTTCGTAAAAGCTGTTAAGGAGAGCAGGACAGCTTAGCTTGAGCTTTTCTTTTTAACCTATACAGGGCAATGATCCGGTTTTGCGGGGTCTTGCTCTAAAAACCACCGTTGATCTCTATGAACTCCATGGTTTCGTCATAGGTTGGCATTGCTTCGGAGCATGAGTGTCTTGTAACAACTATGGCTCCTACGGCGTTGCCGAATCTCAGGGATCTATATAGATCCCAGCCTTTTAGGAGGCCGTAGAGAAGGCCTGCTATGAATCCATCGCCGGCTCCTAATCCTTTGAGATGGTTCACTATATATGGCTTAGCCCTCACAACCTCTCCCTTGCTTGTCAATGCGATCGAGCCTTCTCTTCCGAGGGTTGCTACTAGGAGGGCTTCGCTGTTAATATCCCTCGCTGTTTTTAAAGCCTCCTCTAGATCTGTTTTTCCTGTTGCAGCCTCATACTCCGATCTATTGCCGATCATTATGTTAGCGATCTCCATGGCTTTTCTATAGTATTTCAGCCTCTCGGCCTCGCCTATGTTTCTCCAAAGGCTTGGTCTCCAGTCTAGGTTGAGCACTGCTCTAGACCCTCCTCTCCTCGCTAGCTCGAGTGCATAGTAGTTCGCGCTTCTAGATGGCTCTGCACTAAGCCCTGTACCTGTTATAACAACAGCTCCAGCAGATTCTACGGCTTCGCTTGGTATGTCTTCTATTCTTAGGAGTAGGTCGCTTGCCTTCTCTCTATAGAATATGAATCTCCCATCCCTCCCCGGGATTATCTCTGCAAATACTATCCCCACCTTACCCTCGGGATCTTTCTTGATGAACCTCGCATCAACCCCCATCCTCGATAGCTGTCTAACAATATACTCTCCCAGCTCGTCATCACTCACCCTGGTTATTAATGCTGATCTAAGCCCGAGTCTTGCAGCACCAACAGCTATGTTGGCAGCACTGCCTCCAACGTATCTGGCAAACCTCACTGCTTCTTCTAGCGGTGCGTAGAGATCTAGGGAGTATAGGTCTATCCCAGCCCTCCCGATCGTTATTACATCGTACCTCTCAGCCACTGGGATCCTGCATCACCTGGCTAGATGTATTGACGGTATATCCCAGTATCCATAGGCTTTTGTACCACTATACGGGAACCTGGTCTCGACAGGTATCTCTAGCACCGATGCAACCTCTAGTGAGAGGAGCTTTCTAACCCCCTGCCTAACCTCCTCCGGGCTTGCTGCCTTCACATACTCAGCCCCATAGGCCTTGGCTATCTTCTCGAAATCTATCAAGTATTTCTCGCCGCTCTTCCTCCTAAGCTCTGTTGTGAATATCCTCTCCTTGAAGCTCCTTATCTGGAGATCCCTTATCGATACCCAGCCGTAGTTGTTGAGCACTATGACGAGGATCGGGATCTCGTATTGGATCGCTGTTGATAGCTCTACGTTGTTCATGAGGAAAGATCCGTCTCCCTCTATCGCGACAACCCTTGTCTTGGGCCTTGCAAGCTTAGCACCCATTGCTGCTGGTAGTGCGAAACCCATTGTTGAGAAGCCCCCGGAGCTTATGAATGTCCCGGGGTGGTAGGCTATCCATTGTTGTGAGAATATCTCCTGGGGTAGTCCTGCTGAGAGGGTTATTATGGCATCCCTCGGGATCTCTTCCCTCAGGATCTTCACCATATTTGGTATCCCCATAGGAGCCTTGGATCTCAGATCCTCTATCTCTGAGAGCCATTTCTCCTTCAGCTCCTTGAACCTTCTATACCACTCACTCTCCCTCCAGTTCCTCCTAACACCTATCTCGACAAGAGCCCTGTATAGCTGTTCCAGTGCTGCCTTTGCATCGGCTACTATACCTATCTCTACCGGGTAGTTCTTCCCTATCTCGTGGGGATCTATATCTATATGTATGAGCTTTGTTGGGGGTATGTTGAATGTAACCCCCCTCACATAGGAGCTCGTCGTCTCATCACTGAAAGTAACCCCCACGGCTAGGAGGACATCGGCTTCCTTAGCAAGCTCGTTTGCAACCAGGCTCCCAATATTTCCTGGGTGGAATGCGTATAGCTCGTGATCCTCTGGGAAGCCTCCCTTAGCATCGCCTCTGAAGGAGCATACTACGGGGGCTCCTAGGAATTCCGCGACTCTGACTAGATCCTCTGTGGCTCCTGACATGACTACGCCTCCTCCTATCAGGATCAATGGTCTTTCGGCTTTTAGTAAGAGCTCTGCAGCCCTTTTTATTAGAACGGGGTCTGGATATACCCTGCCCGATGGTATATATCTCCACGGATCCTCGATCTCTATCTCCATCTTATCAACCTGGACATCCATTGGGAGGTCTATGAGCACAGGCCCTGGCCTCCCACCCACAGCCTCTTTGAGAGCGTTGGCTAGAACCCTTGGTAATTGTTTTGTGCTTGTAACAAGCCATGATCTTTTCACGAGATGGTTCATAGCATTCACATAGTCAACCCAGTTCTTCCTCTCAATCTCCTGGAAGATCCCCATGCCGAATAGATAAACCTGGATCTGCCCCGTAATGGCTATGAAGGATGAGGAATCAACATAGGCCGTGGCAAAAGCCGTTGCCAGGTTGGTAGCCCCAGGCCCTACAGAGGTTGTAACCACAGCAGGGATCCTTCTATTAGCCCTGAAATACCCGTCAGCCATATGCCCGCCCCACTGCTCATGCTTAACAGCTATTACCTCTACATCTGGCGATAGATCCTTGAGAGCGTCGAATATATTCACATTACCATGCCCAGGGATCCCGAAGACATACCTAATCCCCGCCTTTCTGATAAACTGAGCAACTATTTCAGCACCTGAGTAGATAGGCATAAGAATCCCAATTATATCTTGATGGAGAGTTAATAGCTAGCCCTTCTAAGCATTTCACATACTTTTAGCCTGGGAATATAGAATATGGGGGGAAGCCGTGCTTCTCAGAAACCCGAAGGTATATGATAGGCTACTACATATATTTGATTACAGGGGTTTCTCCCTCTACACCTATAGGGCTAGTAAGCGTGCTGAGCTAGTGCTAGAGCCTCTGGAGGGGAGGGAGAGGATCGTGGCAAGCCTTGGGGCTTGGTTGAGGGTTAATGGTGAAACCCTTGGTGAGAGGGATATTGCCTATATACCCATGGGTGCTAGGGCTGGGGTTGAGGTTGATGCTGGGTCCGTTGTATATATCGCGGAATCCATGGCTGTGAATCGCTATCAATTCTATGTGAAGAGGTTCCGGCAGAGCGATTCCTACGATGTCGGGGTTGAGCCTTATAGGAGGAGGGTCTATGTTACCATAGGTGAGAAGGATCCTGCTGATAGCATTATAGCAGGATATGTCGAGGGCGAGAAGGGTAACTGGACTAGCTATCCTCCCCACAGACATGATGAGAAGCCCGAGGCATATATATTCTTCGGCATGGGGGATGGTTTTGGCGTGCAGCTACTAATGGATGAGAGTGGGGAGTACGCATATGTTGTTAGGGATTACGATGTTGTCCTCATACCGAGGGGTTATCACCCTAACGTGTGCACATCGCTTGCTGGGTGTAGGTATCTATGGATAATATCAGCCCCGATAGGTAAGAGGGATCTCTCCGTAACTATACACCCGGCTTTTAGGGATATACCGATGGGTGGGTCTCATCTTAAGGTTAAATAGATCTATAGATCCTCCAAGATCTTTCTCACCCTCTCAACACCGAGCCTTACAGCGCTATAGGGATCCATGGATCCCAGGGCCTCTATCTCGAGCATAAGGTATCCTTTATAGCCATAGAGATCCAGCATCTTTAGAAAGCCCTTGAAGTCGATGATACCCTCGCCAACGTTTACAAAATCCCTCTTAAACCTAACACTGCTCTTCGAAACCATAGCCCTGAGATCTTTTAGATGAACCAGAGCTATCCTGTCCCGGTATAGTTTCAAAACCTCCTCGAGATCTATGTTAGCCGCGACCGCGTGTGCGGTATCTAAACATAGTGCTAGATCCCTGGCTTTGGTCAGGATCCTTGAGAGATCCTCGAGATCATCGTAACAGGTTCTAAGATGGTTGTGGAGAGCCACAGTAATCCCCGAGGATCTCGCCCTAAAGACATACTCCTCGAGAATCGTGTCAGCCTTCGCGCAATCCCTCTCTCTACTAACAACCCAGTAGATCTTCGCACCCGAGCCAACGCCCCACTCTATCGATGGCTCTTTTAGATTTGAATAGGAGCCTATGTTCTCCAAACCAACCTCCCCAAGGATCCTGGCCAGGGCTTCTGGCCTCATCCTAAGCTCTCTCGGTAAAAGCCTATACTCGATCCCAACCCCCTCAACCCCTACCTCTGCTAGGAACTTAGCGACTCTTCTAAAATCATCCACACCTTTTAGAAAACCCCAGGCTATGGTTCCAACAGCTAGTCTGAAGCTCTTACCCATCACAAGCCCAGCACTAGTTATTGGAGCGACTAATTATGCTTAACTATGGAACGACATAGATTAGCCGTAGCTAGCCGTAGCCAGCTGTTTCTGTTTTTGTGATGGCTTGTGTGGATTGATATTAATTCGTGGTTCTGTGGGACATAGTATAAGCTCTATGTATTTTACAATAGATCCAGGAGGAGTTTTCCATAGTTATTAATCGGAGCAATGCCGTGAGGGACTATGGGCTGGGGTTTCCCCGAACAGGTGGAGGCCGAGGATAAGGATCCCGATGAAAAAGAGCTCTGAGGCTTATGAACTCGGAGGAGGTGTGTTTTGTGTAAAAAGATCGACTGTTACGAAGATCGAACACCATAGTATTCCTCTATGAATTCCTTAGGCGGGGGCGGTGTTGCTAGCGAAACAATGATTAGTGCAGCCACGGCTAATAGGCTGGGTAGCGTCCCTTCCCATAAGCCGAAGGGGTTGTGGGGAGCCTCGGGCCATATGACGTAGGTAAAGAGTAGAAGTGATATGAAGCCTACTAGATAGCTTGCGAGACCTCCGTATTTGTTGGCTCTGCGCCAGAATAGCATCACTATTGTGGGCCAAGCGATCACCGCATATGCAGGCCAGGCAAGCTCATAGCCTATTATAACCATCGGTGCTTCGGGGGCTAGAGCTACTAAGATGCTGAGTAGTGCGACGCCTATTATAACCAGGGTTGTTGCTATCCTCCTCTTGCGCTCAGATATCTTAATACCTATTCCTCTTTCTATCAGGTCTATATCGACTATGGATGAGACTAGGAGTAGCATAGAATCTATAGTGGATCTGGTTATGGCTATAAGACCTAGCAGGAGTAGCACTAGGAAGGGTCCCTGGCCAAAGAGATCCATAAACAGCGAAGGAACATATCCCTCTACAACCTCTACCTCGGGCAGGTTGGAACCGTAGTATGCAGCCAGGCTGAGCCCCAGTAGTAGGGGGGATACGAAGGCACCTATAAAGAACCCCGCGTTGGAACCCATACCGCCTATTAAGACACCTTTGTAATCCTTTGCAGCGAATAGCCTAACTACTAGGTGGGGTATGAAGAGCCATGAGAGCCCATAGAATATAAGCATGGTCCAGAAGTACTGGAAGGGCTGTGTCTTCTGAAATATTTCTGGGGCTATATCTGAAGTATATGCCTTCCAAGCCAGTTTATCAAAGCCTCCCCAGAAGATGAGTGCCGCGTAGATCATGGATATAAAAGCGATTATGAAGGTCACTCCAGCTATAATATCCGCATAGGCTACGGCTCTTAAGCCACCGGCACTTATATAAATAACTATGAAGATGACATAGAGGAATAGAAACACATGGTATGGGATCTCGCCCCCCGTTGCGGCTGATAGCACTCCTGCCGCTGGTATGTATATCATGCCTACATAGATTATCGTGGCATAGACTATCATTATAGCTAGAAGTATCCTCAGGAATCTTTCGAACCCCCCAACCCTGTGGACTATTAAATCGGTTGGCGTTATGTATCTATAGAGCTTACCCACTCTATAGATTCTCAAACCAACCATGAACCAGAGGGCGACAAAGCTTAGGTAGAATATCATCTCCATAACCCACCACTCAAACCCCTCACTAACTATGACAGAGGGCATGCCCACAAACTCCCATGCCTCCATATATGTAGCCATGTATGTAAACATCACAGTTATTGGTGCTAACATACCCCCTGCTACATAGAACTCGTGAAGACCTCTTCCAGTCCTCCTAGCCCCTATATAGCCTGCTATCAATGTGAAGCTGAAAAAGGCTACGAGGGTTGATAGCACGACCAAGGACCAGGGGGAGAGGTTCATTCCCTCCTCACCACCTCTTTAGAACCCATACCCTTAGCCCTCTTTGTTATCACGTAGTAGTACACGGTGAAGAGTACAAAGTTCATGACGATCCATGTTATGGCGATCATTAAAGCACCAGCAACAGGCTTCGGCAAACCCCAGAAGCTTTCCTCCGGTTCCCAGACAAGCATGTTCTCAGCTACATACCAGACCAGGAAGCTGGCAAACACTAGATAGACGAGCAGCAAGTATTCCCAACGCATTAAACCACTTGGTATAACATCTATGCCAGGCTGAGCGCCTGACCCGGCCATAATATTACCTCGAAAAAAGTTGACATTAACTACTTTATAAATTTATATTCATAGACTTAAAATAATGTTTAAATAGGTAAACAACGTGGACATGGTGTCTCGGTAGAAGAGGGGGTGGATAATTAATGCCCGGTGTATGTGTTATTAGCAGCGTAATAGGTTTATCCTATGTTCATATAATTATTAGTTGCGTTTAAATACCCTTTATACTGTGGACTACTTGGTGTACACCCCATGATTTATGTAGGACAAACAATACTACGTGTTAATCTATCTGATGATAGGATCGAGGAGGAGGAGCTACCCGATTCCCTTGTTGAGAAGTTCGTCGGTGGTAAGGGCTTAGCCACGTATTTCATGTATAGAGAGATTAAGCCGGGAGTAGATCCATTCTCGCCTGAGAACAAGTTCTATGTGTTTGGAGGCCCTCTGGCGCTTATCTATCCCACATTTACCAGGACAGCAATTGCTTCTAAATCCCCACTAACAGGTCTATACTGCGACAGCTATGCCGGCGGCTCTTTCGCCATCGAGTTGAGGAGAGCCGGCTATGTAGGGATAGTTGTTGAGGGTAGGAGCGATAAGATGAAGTGTTTGAAGATAACCAAAGAGGAAAAGAGGCTTGTTGAGTGCGAGCATCTCAGGGGTAGGACTACCTATGAGGTCGGCGAGATCTTTAGAAACTACTCGGTGCTCACTATAGGCCCTGCTGGCGAGAATCTGGTGAGGTTTGCCAATGTAGCTATAGATATGAGGAAAAACCCCACCTCCAGGCCGGGAGTGGCTGGGCGTGGAGGGCTCGGTGCGGTTATGGGTTCTAAGAACTTAAAGGCTATAATACTGAGGGGCTGGCTAAAACCCGACGAGGTATCCAAGGGGGTTGATAGGAGCTTGCAGAAAGAACTGACCGATAGATATATAAAGATACTGAAGGAAGACGTGGTTCCCGGGATAGGTATTGGTGGCAACCTACCGGTGTTCAGGGTCTCTGCTATGACGAAGATCCTCCCGGTCAAGAACTTCCAAGCAGGAACCCATAAGGGGTGGGAGGAGTTAACGGATGATGCGTGGGGCGGGGTCACTGTTAACAGGATAACATGCCCCACATGTCCCCTCAGATGCGGAACCACGGTGTCGGAGAACAGATCCGTGACTGAGAGGATAGAGTACGAGACAGTAGCTATGAATGGATCCAACTTAATGATAGTTAGCCGCAAAGCATTGATAGAGATAAACAATACGCTGAACGCTCTGGGGATGGATACAATAACCATGGGCAATATAGCTGGATACCTTATGGAGCTAAGCGAGCGGGGGCTCTTAAAAGACTACAAGATCTCCTGGGGCGATGTAGAGGGCTACCTAAAACTGGTATACGACGTAGCATATAGGAGAGGAATAGGAGACCTGCTAGCCGAAGGCCTGGCTAGAGCTTCTAAAGCACTCAATGCCGAGGAATACGCTGTACATACCAAAAAGCTAGAGATACCGGCATACGACCCAAGAAGGGTTATAGGAATGGCGCTGGCTTACGCGACAGCCGATAGAGGTGGAGATCACTTGAGAGCATGGACAGTAGCCATCGAGGTGACAACCAAGCTAACCATGGAGGAGCTCGCCAACCTGGTTAAATACCTCCAGGATAGGAACGCTGCCCTCTGGACTCTGATAGCGTGTGACAATATACCAGGGAATTCCACAAGGCCTCCAGACGAGATGATCAAGGTATATATAGAGATGCTCAACACCATCGGATTCAACTACGACGAGAAGAGCTTTCTAGAGCTGGGTGAGAGGATCTATAACCTGTCAAGGCTATTCAACGTCAGAGAAGGCGTTGGGAGGAAGGACGACTCTCTACCGCCGAGATTCCACAAGCCTAGAGAAGACACGGGGTGGGTTATAACCAGAGAGGATTTCGAGAAAATGCTCGACATGTATTACAGCAAAAGAGGATGGGACTCCAACGGAGCCCCACTAAGAGAAACCCTAGACAGGCTAGGGCTTGCAGACATAGCTTAGCTATCTTAGCTATAATCCGATAAGGCATAACGCCCTGTTAGGCAATGAGCTGCAGAGTGATCCCGTACATTATAGCTTTATTATATATGTTTAAGTAAGCCCTTGATCAAGGGTTTTTCAGCTTCGAAGCAATGATCTCGATGGCTCTCCACAGCCTCTCGCCAGGCTCCCATGCAAAGCTAAACCTAACCCATTTCTCGCCACCGCTTCCAAACAGCATTCCAGGGACTGCTATGACGCCGCTGTCTATCGCTATTTTCCTAACCCACTCATCCGAGCCTGTTTCGAGGTATTTCGAGAGATCAGCGTATATAAATATACCTGCGCCTGGTTTTCTGAACCTGGCGTTTGGTAATAGCTCTTCGAGTGCTTTTGAGATGATATCTCTCCTAGATCTATACTCCTCGATAACTTTTGGGAGGAATTTCTCTCTGTATCTGCCTCTCAGGTATTCTAGGACAAGGATCTGTGAGGGTACTGGGGCGTTATAGCTTGTAGCCTCCCTAGCGTGTGCAATAGCATTGGCTAGATCTTCGTTCGAGGCTATGAATCCCAGCCTCCACCCAGGGATCCCTGGATCCTTACTGAAAGTCCCCACAGTGATCACATACTCTTCGCAGTAATTCTCGGGCCACTCCCTCGAAGCCTCGTAATAGAGTGTTGAGTATGCAACATCGTGGATCAGATATACCCTCTTATCGCAAGCCAGATCTGCGAGGAGCCTGGCCTCATCCCTATCCAGAGTCCTCCCGGTAGGGTTATCCGGGTTAGCCACTATAACAGCTCTAACCTTGGAGAAGAGATCAGCCCAAGAATCGTGGGTAACGAATAGATCTGGGTAGGAGGAGATCTCGACAACCCTATTGCCCAGAAGCCCCAGGATAGAGTAGAAGTGGAAATAGGCAGGAGTAACGATACCCACAGGATCCCCAGGATCTGTCACAGAAGCTATGCTAGCGAAAAGACCCTCGATACCGCCTGTTGTTATAACAACACCCCCCAAGGGGTTAGGCTTAACCCTCCCAAGAGAAGCCAGATCCTCGGCAACAGCCTCCCTAAGCTCGGGAATCCCTCTAGGCGAGGTATAGGTGTAGAGAGAAATATCCCCACACCTCTCAGCGAGAATCCTTGAGAGGCGGTCGATAACCTCTCTCGGAGGAGGAATCCCGGGCTGCCCAACATGGAGGCTATAATAATCCCTACCAGATCTCTTTAACATGGAAACCAGATCCTGGATCCACATGGTGGGGCTGGGCATAATACTATAAACCCTGTGGGAGATCCCAGCAACCATCAACCCCCCACCCCCTTACAGTAAACCATAATAAATCGCCCTAATAAGAAATAACCCTAGCGCTAGGGAGATCTATTACTCGGAGATAAAGGGATCGAGATGCGGTTCTATAGTAATATTTACTCTCTGTACCGGTCTGCCATAGAGCTAAGGGTGTTGGCTAGGGTTCTCATTAGTGATATCTCTATAAGTCCTTCCAGGTTGTTTAGTATCGATGCTATCTCTGCATATACTTGTGAGTGCTCCTCGGATTTCTTCATATCTTCCTGAAGGATCTTTCTAAGCTCCTGTATATCTTCATACCTACCACTCATCTCCTCCTCGCCGCATTTGTTCTTTATGCAGTGGATTATGGTTAGTAGGACGCTTGATATCTCGTTGACGAGCTGGGGGGTCTCGCCTGGCACTATTCCGGCCTCCTCTATGCGCCATGCTATCCTGTCAAAGGAGTCGACAAGATCCTCTGAGATCTTTAATAGCGATATGCTCAACAGCATCCCGATAGTCTTGTCAATCCCGAGCTCCCTCTCGATATTCCTGAGAAGCTCCACCGCACCTGCTCTGTATGATAGATAGTAAAGGAGATCCATTTTACCCTCAATCTCATGGATCTTTCTAGCAGTATTGCTATCAAGGCTGGCAATATATCTAGCAAGATAGAGACAAGCATTCTCTAGATATCTAAGCACCAGGAAAACAAGATCCTCGTGCTCCAGAACCTCCCCCCTATATAGAGGTGCAAGTATCCTGATCAGATCTGGATCGCTATGAAGACCACCACCCGGGATCGTTTCCGGAGCACCTAGAGCCAAGGCCATGAGCCTCTCTTTAGCAGCAAGCCTTTCATCGGTAACACCATGCTGGGGCCTGGCAAAAACACCGGCTAAAACCGGGATCTTTGATCCCATGGGTAGAAGCGTGATAGAACCATCATTATTAAGCCTAAGCATAACCCTATCACCAGTCCTAACGCCCAGCATAGAAACCCACGCTTTTGGGAGAACAACGGCTAGAGATCTCTTGCCCACGGATACAACATGCCTCATAGCGACATACATATGAGTCCCTATACATAGTATGTAAAAGACCTAATCTATAGCCTATCCATCAGACCTATGGCTTATTGCAGAATCGATCATGTCTCTTATGGTAGCCAACGCGCTAGCCATAGATAGCTGCATCGAGGCTCGTATAAACACAGCATAAATAATATAAATCTATACGTAACGGGAGGTATAAAAAGAGGCTTGGGCAACATATCTGGGCGAGATGGTGATTCCAGCAAGGAGATTCCTTGAAATAGGCATGCTGATCTTCGTAATAATATATACAGCCAGCCTAACACTAATGATCACCTCCCAGGCCCAGGAGCTAACCTTCTGCATACCATCACCAGGAAAGCTAGTCGAATTCAACCCATACTTCTACATAGCCTCACCCCCACTAACCCACGGAACCGTTGTGAAGCTCGTCTACGAAACCCTTGCTGAGGAGAAAGCGGATGGCTCTCTAGAACCCCTCCTAGCTATAAACTGGTCCGTCTCTCAGGATGGAAAAACAGTGACTATAAAATTGAGGCAAGGCGTCTCATGGCATGACGGAACCTCGTTCACATCGAAGGACGTGGCCTTTGTCTTAAACACTATCCAGAAATTCCCCCATGGGGATGTATACAACATTGGTAGATACATAGGATCTATAGAAACACCTGACCAGACCACCGTGGTTATAAGGCTTAAAGAGCCTTTCAGCAGATTCCTATACTACCTCCTAACCGGTTATAGGATCTTCCCGGAGCATGTGTTCACAGACAAGGACATGTCTAACTTCACAGCAAGGGATGCACAGTATGTAGTTGGTACAGGACCCTACAGGATCGTTGATGCTAACTTCGATACACAGACCTTCAGATTCGCTGCTTATGAGAAATACTGGGGAGGACAGCCCCAGATCAAGAGCATAGTGGCGAGAGTGATCGATGAATCGGCACCAATACCAATTATGCTGAAAACAGGGCAGTGCTCCATAGCTATGATAACCAACCCAGCCCTCGTAGCACCAGCGATCACAGACCCGAAGCTCAAAGTAGCCGCAGCAAGGGGGTGGCCTTACCAGGGCTCTTTCTACACCCCAGCAGGGCTTGTAGTGCTCAATACAGCCGTGTATCCATTGAATATAACATCCTTTAGACAGGCGCTAGCCTATGCTATAAACAAGGAGAGAATAATACAGCTAGCATTACAAGGGTTTGGCGAAGTAGCATCATCAGGGCAGCTCCCACTATCATCCCCGTGGAGACCGCAGGATCTGAACGAGATAACGTATAACATCTCCAAAGCTAGAGAGATCCTGAGATCCCTGGGGTTTGTTGAGGGGCCGGACAAGATGTTCAGATACCCCAACGGCTCACTCCTAAGCATAAAGATCATACACACGGGAGGTGTTGCAAGCAACATAGTACCCCTGATTATCCAGGACTGGAGAGCCGCTGGGATCGATGCTAGCGAGGAGGTTCTCACAAGGCTCACATATGTTAACAACCTAGCCTATGGCTATTACCAAGCAGCCCTACTGCTAACAAACAGACCAACAGATCCTGACTTCGTGCTCACAGTATTCATGGATAGAAACCCACAGCCAACACCAATAGGGCAGAGTGTTCAGTACTGGGGCTGGACGAGATACCTCAACCCCGAGTTTAATAACTACATAATGATGGCTAGATCGGCGACGTCGGAGGCAGAGGCTTATAAGTACTACGCAGAGGCTCAGAGAATAGCCGCTAGGGATCAGTGGGTCATACCCCTCTACTATGCAAAAGCGATCTGGGTCTTCAACGCTGCCGACTTTACCGGCTGGGACCCGCTGTTCGCTGGCCAGGGCTTCCCATCCCATGGAGCAATGCTATCAGTAAAGCCTTACCAGCAACCGGTAGTCACGGTAGTAACCGAGAGGGTGGTGACTGAGAAACCACCTGTTGTGACGGTAACCGAGACCCAGAGGATCACTGCTGTGACGAGCGTTGCACCTACTCAGCAAGCAGAGCAACCCTGGCTTCTATATGCATTAATAGCAGCCATAGTAGTGATCGCTGTAGCAGCTCTAGCGATACTTAGAACATCTATGGCTGGGAGAAAGACCTAGGGATCCCGGTGTCGTCTCAATGGTTTTTTTAAACACCCTGCTTAGAAGGGTACTCATAGCCCTGCTGACCTATGTAGTCGTGAATCTATTCATATTCACAGTCCCCAGGCTTATGCCTGGTAACTATGTTGACTATATAGCATCATCCAGGTTCCTACCACAACAGGCTGTTATGGAGCTATACGAGAGATTCGGTCTGAACGAGCCCTTCCACGTACAGCTTGCAAGGTATATAACCAACGTGATGTTCTCTCCAAAACCCAATTTTGGGTATTCATACTCATTCTATCCATACGAGGCATGGGATGTGATACAGATCTATCTCCCATGGACCGTGCTCCTACTATCGGTGGCAACTATAGCGACATTCATACTCGGAACCCTCCTGGGATTCATTGCAGCATATACCAAGGACTCTATCCTGGATAGATTGATAGTGGGCTTCGGCATATATACCCTCTCGACACCATATTTCATCCTCGCCCTCATAATACTCGCCATATTCTCACAATACCTAGGCCTCTTCCCCGCTGGTGGGGCTTACTCAGCATCAGCTCCCCAAAGTGGTCTTCCGTTTATCCAGAATATCCTATGGCATCTCTTCCTCCCAGTTATGGCCATAGCTATAGGAACCTCGGGGCAGTTCGTGATACTAACTAGGGAGATAATAGTCTCCAACATGTCTGAGGATTTCTATAGAACAGCCATGGCTCTCGGGCTGAGGAGGACAAGAATCCTTATCGAGTATGCCCTGAGACCCGGGATCCTCCCCCTCATAACCCTCTTTGGCATCAGATTCGGAACCATGATGAGCGGTGCCCTGTTAACCGAGATCATATTCTCATACCCAGGTCTTGGGTATATACTCTACCAAGCCATACTTTCGAAAGACTTCCCCCTGCTCCAAGCCCTCTTCTATATGATAAGCTTCATGATAATAGCGACAAGCCTTATTCTCGACATTCTCTACATGATCCTTGACCCTAGGATCAGGAGGGGGTAGTGGTGAGGGCAACAAGGATCCTGATCCTGTTCGTGGCACTCTCACTCATATCAATCCTAGGTCCTTTCATAGCACCATATGACCCGTTCCAGGTCTCTGGAAACCCCTATCAACAACCATCATGGAGCCATATACTAGGCACGGACGGACTTGGGAGAGACATATTCTCCCAACTAATAGTAGGATCTAGGATCACGCTAACCATATCTATCACCGCAGCCGCTATATCCCTAGCTATAGGCCTCTTCCTAGGCCTTGTCTCATCTCTCAGGGGCCTTTTATCCCAAGCAGTATCGTCTCTAATAGACTCCTTCATAGTCGTACCCCCGCTGATAATAATGATATTTATAGCAAGCATTATGGGCCCATCGATAGTATCAACGATAGTCTCGATCTCGCTATCATACTGGCCACAGATAGCCAAGACCATAAGGGCTGAGGCGCTCTCGATCCTTGAGAGGCAATATGTCGAGGCTGCAAGGGCCGTGGGGGCGGGGATCAAGTGGATCTTTAGGAAACACGTGATCCCCAACATGGGGCACGTGATCCTTGCTAACCTAGCCTACGCGGTGGGGATAGCGATGGTGAGCGAATCGATAGTAAGCTTCCTAGGACTCGGTGATCAGAGGTTCTTCAGCTGGGGAATGATCTTCTACTACGCATTTATACAGGGAGCGATATATTACGGACTATGGCTATGGATCCTCTCGCCAGCCCTGGTAATATCGATAACAGCATATATACTCTTCGAGACAAGCAGGGATATTATCAAGAGAGCATAGTCTATAGATATGAAGAACAGACACACATAGGCAGGATAAAAATAAAAATAGAGATACGATCACACGCTATAGAATTGAAAAACAGTTACGTAACTCTCAGCATTTTAACTATGTCGCGGAAAAGACATGGGGGTTTTATGAGCTCTGCAACGCCCTCTAAGCTACTAGGCATTGTAGTAGATATTCTTGAGAAGGTTATTAAAGAGGAGATCCGTAACCTCGCTGTGGCTTCCCAAGCAATCTCGGAGGCTATGAGGTCTGGCGGTGTTGAGTATGTCTTTGGTACCGGGCATTCGATGTTGGTTGCTCTGGAGGCTTCTTTTAGGGCTGGTAATCCTGTTAAGATCTACCCTATAGTGGATCCATCGCTGCTCGGCATCCCATCGGCCCTGAGGGCAAGCAGCCTTGAAAAGCTCTCTGGCTATGCGAAAGCTATAGTGAGCTCCATGAAGATCATCCCGGGCTCTGTGCTTGTGGTTATAAGCAACTCTGGGAAGAACGCCGCCCCGGTCGAGCTTGCCCATGAGATGAGGTCTAGGGGTGTTAGGGTTATAGCGATAACCTCTCTAGAGTATTCGAGAAAACTCGTTCCAGAGAATTCCCTCGGTAAGAGGCTCTACGAGGTTGCCGATATAGTTATAGATAACAAGGTTCCCGAGGGTGATGCCTCATACGATATTGGGGGCGTCAGGGTATTCCCGGTGTCGACGATTGTTAATAGCTTTATAATCAATGCTATAAACGCGATGGCAGCCGAGGATCTAGCATCCCGCGGGATAGATCCCGAGGTGTGGGCGAGCGTGAACATCCCGGATAGTAGGAAGAGGAATAACATCTATATAGAGAAGTACTATGATATCCTGAAACACCTATAGAGACTCATTTCGCATTAAAACACAGGGTTTGGTAACAGCCATGGCGGAGATCCTTGTTAGAAATATAGAGTACAGAGATATAGAGAGCGTATGCGATATAATGCTATCAATAGATCCATACAAAACCCTAGGATATACGCCCGATATATGTATAGAGACCGTTATCTCAAACATAGAGGAGGGGTGGGGAGCTGTTGCAGAGATAGACGGAAGGATCGTTGGCTTCGTGCTATTCAGAGTATTCGACGGCTTCCCACTAGGTGGATATATAAGAGCCCTGGGAGTTCACCAAGGATATAGATCTATGGGTGTTGGGACAAGGCTTATGGACTATGCTGAGGGGGTTATTTTCAAGTATAGGGAGAATGTATTCCTCCTAGTATCCTCGTTCAACGAACAGGCGATCCGGTTCTATATGAAGAGAGGCTATAAAGTAATAGGAGTTATAGAGAACGCTATAGTAAAGGGATACCACGAGATCATTATGAGGAAGACCAAGAATAGCCAGAGGTGAGAATCCCATATGAACCCTGTTAAGAGGCTTATAGATATAGCTATGCGTGAAACCAGGATCGTTGCCGGGCTTATGTCAGGGACTAGTGCTGATGGTGTTGATATAGCTATCATGGAGATCACGGGCAGTGGGAGGGGCGTTAAATACAGGATCCTTGGCAAAGGGGTTGAGAAATACCCGAGCGGTTTGAGGAGCATGATTCTAAGAACCCTTGACTCGGGAGGGCTTCACGACATATGTGCTCTTAACTTCCTCATAGCCAGGTTCTTCGCAAAGGCGTTCGAAAACACTAGAGAGGTTCTTGGTATTAAGAGGGGGGAGATAGATCTTGTGGGGTCGCATGGGCAGACTGTGTACCACTTCCCCGAGCTTATAAGGATCGATGATCTTGTGTCTAGATGCACCCTACAGCTAGGATCTGTTCAGGTAGTCGCGGAAGACACAGGGATCATAACGATAGGCAACTTCAGGATTAGGGATATAGCTGCAGGAGGTATGGGAGCCCCGATAATAGCCTATGTTGACTATGCACTCCTATCAAGCCCAAACACCGGGAGGGCGATCCAGAATATAGGGGGGATAGCTAACGTGACAGTCATACCCCCAGACCCGTCTATAGATAGCATATATGCATTCGACACGGGTCCTGGGAATAGCTTGATAGACTATGCAGTATCGATTCTGTATGACGGCATGGAGTACGATCCAAACGGGGAGATAGCCTCAAGAGGATCCCCCGACCCCGAGATGCTGGAGGAGTTGATGGGCCATCCATTCATAAGAGCACCTCCTCCAAAGACCACGGGAAGAGAGGTCTTTGGGAAAAGCCTCGTACTCAGGGTTATAGAGAGGGCTAGGGCGAAGGGGCTATCGAGGGAGGATATAGTTGCTACCCTCACAATGTATACTGTAGAGAGCATAGTATATAATTATAAGGAGTACATACTCCCCAGAGTAAAGATCGGCGAGGTTATAGTGGGTGGCGGTGGTACGAGGAACAAGACCTTGATGGGGTGGCTTAGAAAACACCTAGAATCCCTCGGGCTGAGGGTGCTTGTCCACGAGGATCTCGGCATAGACTCAAAGATCAAGGAGGCTATGGGTATGGCTCTACTTGCCCACGAAACACTCAACGGTGTTCCAAACAACGTACCAGGGGCTACAGGGGCTCTCAAAAGGGTTGTGATGGGTGAGATAGCTCTCTAGGCTCTCTAGAGATTAAAGTTCTCCATAAACCACTGTGCTGCTAGCTCTAGGTTTACGGGTTTATCCTGCATCTTCATACACTCCCTGGTTTTCGTTGCGACATACTCCATCTTCTCAAGATCGCTTTCCGAGAGATCAAGAGACCCCAGGATAGCTCCATCCCTGGCCAGCGAGATCCTCCTAGACTTAGAAGCACCCTCTATGATCCCCAGCGTCGCCGGGTCGAGAGGATCTAGGAATGAGGCTATCAAAACCTTCTCACCACCCATTAGAGCATCAATACCTATGACAATCACACACCCATGGGGAGTCGAGATCGCAAGCCCCGTGGTCCTAGAACCCCTGGGGAGGGAAACCTCTCCCCAGAGATCCTCCCCCTTAACGTCTATCACCACCGAGCCGTTGGAAAGCCTCAGATACCCTCTCACGATAAACAAAAACACCACCTGAAAAAGAATCTCCTAAGGAGCTATAATACTACCTCTATAAAAACCTACTCCTATCTATACATTGATAGAGGGATCCTGTGGGATCGTGGTTGTCCAGGATCAATTGCCAGGTATGTGGGATTTAATCAGGCTTTCCTCAGCGATCCATGTGGCTCCAAGAGAGCATGAGATATTGAGGCACTTAGCGCTCTCAAGCCTAGCCAGATCGAGTTCGCACGTACACACACCACTATCCCCGCTGAAAAGCCTTATAATAGCCCTCTTCTCATCCATAACCTCTATAGAAACCCTATCAGGCTTTCTAGGCAGCAGGGGAATATAGACCCTATACGTTTTACCAAGCTTCTCAAGCCTAACATAGACGTCCCACCTATCACCTCCAACCTTAATAACCCTCTCTAGAGATACCTCCACAGCCCCCACCAAGAATAATATGGCTGGGTAAGGAATAAGCTGAGCCGCAGATCTCTAAAGCAGATCTCTAGGGATAGATCATGTTAGAGCTAAACCCAAGGATCTCCTTATCCTCCAAATAGTACGCTTTATCCCAGCCCTCGCTGATCATCCTGTTAACTATGGATTCGATAACCCATATGGTATTGCAAAAAGCACCTCTGCATCTACTCCTATGAACCCTAGCGAAGCTTGCCTCAAACCCCTCCCTAGGATCGCTGCTCGAGAGGATCACAAGATCCCTACCCCTAGATCCAAACACCGGGGCGTGGAAAAACTGCTCCAGCCTCTCATAATAAGCCCTCTCACCAAAGATCTCGAATACCTTGAGTGCAGCATAATATGCTACTCCGTAGTTCTCCCTACGTCCTATAAAGATAGGCTCTCTAGGCATGACTATAGGACGATCCCTCTCAGAATCTATCTCCTCACCGGCTAGCGAGTATAGGGCGCTTAAACACATCAAGAAAGATCTCACGCCGGGGATTCTGCGAGGCTTATATGGTATCTTGATAACAATATCGCCCAACTTAGCCAAAGGGCTCTCCTCATCAGCAGTTATAACATAGATCTTAACCCTACCTCTATGTCTCCTAGCAAGCTCTACATTAGCCCTAGTCCTCCCAGAGACCGAGACGATCACGAGGGGCAGATCTAGATCTGCTTCAAGCCCATCATAAGGATCCAGAGCTTTAACCCTACCCCTACTCTTCCCCTCAATAGCCAGTGCAGCTGCATAGGAATCACCAGCACCAGCTACGTATGCCCTCTCAAGCTTTACATCCACATCCACAATATAGTCCTCCTTAAGCTCCTCCAACATCTCCCTGATCACTGATAAACCCCTGCTAATTATCCAGAGAGAGCCAAAAAGAACCTCACAGCCTATAGAATTCTAGCTATGCCATAGCTAGCTGTTCGGATTTCGTGAGGGTTTATGTGGATTAATATTAGATCATAGTTATGTGGGAACATCATATAAGCTCTGAAATATTTATGGATATCCGCCCAACAATGAGGGTGGCTATAAAGACCCGAGTGGGCGGGTTAAATAAAACCAATATGTTGGGGTTTCCCCACAGCTATGAACCAGAGAAAAGCTATGAAGGAGGTAGCGTGTGATCCTGGTTACTAAAAACCGCGGCTGGATCAGCTGCTATATGGTTGAAGAAGAATCTACATATTTACGGTTATTGTGGTTGCGACTATAGAGTGGAGCGGTAAGAGGGGTAGGGAGCCGCTTGTGTGGTTAAGGTGGCATGTAGTATATTATGGGGTTAAAGGAGGGCTGTTTATTGTATTTTGAATGTTTTGAGATGCTTTGAAGGGCGATAAATATATATACCATTAATATAAAGCTTATCTGGAGATATAATATGGCGGAGGAAGCGGCAACCGAAAAAATGCCTCTGCTTGAGAGATTCGGGTTAAAGCTTTCGGAAAAAGTGGAGAAGGTTATGCCGGACCCGCTGATCTTCGCCATACTGCTCACCATAATTACATGGATACTTGCGATCGTTGTGATAAGACCCTATGAGAAAATGGGTGTTATAGCCACTATCCAGTGGCTCTTTGTGGATTCGTGGTATAGGGGCTTCTGGGATCTCCTGGCCTTCGCAATGCAGATGGCCTTGATACTTGTCACAGGCTATGCTATTGCCTACCACCCCGTTATATATCGGGGTGTCAAGAGGCTAGCACGCATACCCAAGAGCACGAAATCAGCAGCTGCTCTCACTGCATTGGTTTCACTCTTACTAGCATGGCTCCACTGGGGGCTTAGCCTAATACTATCGGCTATCCTCGCAAGGGAGATCGGGCTGGAGTTCTATAGGAATAAAAGGCCTCTCCACTACCCAGCGGTTGTAGCCTCAGCCTATGCCGGTTTAGGGCTGAACTGGCACTGGGGTCTCTCGGCTTCTGCACCGCTTATCTCAAACACTCCTGGTCATTTCTTTGCAAAGCTCTTCAAGGATCTATATGGTGTTGAAACCATACCGCTCAGCGAGACGATCTTCCACCCATATACCCTTGCCAACATGATCCTGATAATAGTCTTTGGTACCCTTGCATTCTACGCAGTAGCACCTAGAAACGTATCGAGAGGGGTTGATGTTGTTGCACCACACGTGATAGAAGTAGCTGTGAAAGAAGGGGAAGAGGCTAGAAAACCAGAGATAAAGACCATAGCTGATAGGCTTGAGAACAGCAGGATCCTAGCACTCCTCATAGGGATCCCAGCACTAATAGCAATGTGGTTCTGGTTCAGCAGACTCGGATTCTTCCGGGGACTCGACCTCAACTCCCTGAACTTCATATTCATACTAGCAGGCTTCCTACTATACCTCAACCCGATCGCGTATATGAGGGCTATAGCCAGGGCTACGCCCGCTGTTGCGGGAATCCTAATCCAGTTCCCATTCTACGCAGGGATAATGGGTTTAATGAGATACACAACCGTTGATGGCGGGCCAAACCTCGCAACAGTGCTATCTGTAGCACTAGCCCAGCTCGCAACACCAGTAACCTGGCCAGCGATAAATCTATACCTATCCGGCTTCATCAACCTCTTCATCCCTTCAGGCGGCGGGGAATGGGCTGCTATTGGCGAGATAATAACGAGAACCTCGCACCAGCTGGGAGTCCCGATCGGAAAAGCCATAATAGCATATGCAGCAGGAGACCAGTGGACAAACCTATTCCAGCCCTTCTGGGCAATACCCCTGCTCGCAATAACAGGGACCAGGGCTAGAGATGTCTTTGGATACACAATAGCAGTCATGATCCTAGCGACAATTCCATTCTCCCTCGGACTAGTTCTCATTCCATACTAAACAGACTGAAACCTTTTTCTTGTTCGATTTTATGGTAGATCAGGTTTATTCTGTTCTATTCATATGCTGTTCGTGGGTTTTGCTAAGATGATCTTTATTGATAGCTTGCTGTCCTTGTGTTTTTAAACCAAGGAAAGGATATGGGCATCAAAAATATTATGGTTGAGGGCTAATTCGTTAAATTAATTGGAATGAGTGTTGTGAAGTTCTTCCCGGTTGTTAGGTCGTATATCTCTAGCGCTAGGTATATGCTTGCTATAAGCCCGCTTTCTTTGGATGATATGGATATGTTTATAGCCTTGATCGATAGTGTATCGCCTTTCCTGATCTCTCCCAGGAAGATCAGGTCTTGTGGTGTTGAAACACGTTCGCCGTCGAAGAGCCTGGCAGGGATAATGATCTTCAATAGCTTCTGGTCGCTCTTAACCAGCGCAATGCTATTTTCTATAAAAACCAGTGTACCATTAATCGTTGTCCTAGATATGCTTACATTAATACTAGAATAATTCCTAAGAGCCTGTAACATGGCGAGCTGAGAGGCAAGATTGCTGAAGCTATCCTGGTTCTCGCGTGTGCTCAAGATCCTCTCTATATATTGATCCTGGTAACTAGATACAAGACCTCTTGAAGCTTGCGAAGACATGGGCTGAGCAGTACTGGAACCCGTATCACCAGTCCTGCCAGCTATAGCGGCAACCGAGATCATAACAGCGCCTAGTAACACCAACGCTAGAAGCATGAATATCTTCTTATCCATAGACCTCCCCAGGACATATACCGTTGAAAACCTAATATCCCGTTACACCCATGTATCCCGCAGCCCTACTATTTATCCTCGTACCAGGGATCTCCATCTATGGTTTGCAGGCTACCATTAGCACTATTAAGTGCTACTCCTATTCAATAGATCGGGTCTCGGTGACTCTTGAACATCGGTAGAGGGGGCTAGTTGCTTGCATAGGTCTCTCGTGTTTAATAATGCTGACATGTCAACGACCTCTAGAAGATCTATAATAAATCCCTAATATACCGATACCCTCTCCGCTTTTTGATCTCCTAGGCGTTATTTGGGTGTTTGCTTTTAATCAATAGCTATCTATAATCATAGTGATTCCAAGCCTATTAGGGGTTATAGTCAATACTTATCCATATATTTATTTATCTATATATTTATAAGGCTTAATACACATAGTATCAGGTGAGAAGAAGATGCCCGTGAGCTTTGAGGAAGTAGATTATAAAAAGGTACTCGAACTCCTCAAACAAGGGGCAGTAATAATAGATGTGAGGGAGCCTAAAAGCTATGCTAAAGAACACATAAGAGGGGCTATAAACATACCTGCCAGCGAGATAGAGAAAAGAGTCGCAGAACTCCCAGCAAACAAACCCCTGGTCGTGTATTGCTCTAGCTACACATGCACAGCCTCACTAGCAGCAGCTAAGAAACTCACAGAGCTTGGTAGAAAGGATGTCTATAGATTCGTAGGCGGCCTCCTAGAGTGGAAGACAGCCGGGCTCCCCACAGAGTCTTCCGCATAAACGCTCCGCCGATCTTTCTTACATATTGATATATGTTTCGACGCGGAATCCGCAACATATAGCTGATCCTAGCCAGCCTGGTCTTTCGCAGAAGCGCTCTAGAGCTATCCAAGAATTTCTGAGACAGCGATGGGCGTTCTATTTATCGCGGATCTCTTAGAAGCTTCTGCCAAAACACAAGCCCTCCATCCATCCTCCTCGTTTGGAGCAGGCTTCTCACCCCTAGCTATGGCTTCCACGAAGCTCTCGATCTCTCTATAATATGCCTCGCGGAACCTCTCAGCAAACCATGGTAGCCTGGGCAGCCTGGCAGTGTTTCCCCTACCATATATGTATACCTGGGTCTCTGGTATGTTCTCAAGCCTGGCAAGGCCCTCGCTGCCAAGGATCTCTAGCCTTAGATCATAGCCATAGGCCGAGCACCTCGTGACCTCGATATCCACAAGCAAGCCGTCTTTATAGCTAATGCTCACCACAGCGCTATCATAATCCCCGCCCCCAAGGCAGAGGCTTGAGGCTATAGCATTGACCCTCTCTGGCGGGTAGCCGAAGAGCCATGAAACGAGATCGAACTCGTGGGTAACCATGTCATCGAATATAGCGCCTAGGTATAGCCTGCCAATCCCTATCCCGGGCTCGGGCATGGGGTCTCTCGCGATGAACTTTGCTATGAATAGCCTTCCCAGGCTATTTGTATCAAGGATCCTTTTGATCTCCTGGTAGCCCTTATCAAACCTCCTCTGATAACCCACCTGGGCCAGTATGTTTCTCCTCCTCACAATACCCACGATCTCTCTGCACTCACCAAGACTTGGGGCAAGGGGCTTCTCTATAAATATATTAAGCCCAAGGTCCCCCGCAGCCCTGACATTATCGAGATGAGCACTTGTCGAGGAAGCGATCACCACGCCGTGAACCCTATCCCTGTGGATCTTAACAGCATCCTCGAGATCTGTGTAGTATGGGACGTGAAGTCTCTCAGACAGTGTCCTAGCCCTCCCCTCATCAGGATCCACTATAGCGATGAGCTCTGCAGAGCCAACCCTCCTTATATTCTCGGCATGTATCGAGCCCATCCTACCAGCCCCAACAACGATAAGACCTATCCTCAAGAGAGAACCCTCCATAGATACGTGTAAATCATAAAATCTATATATCTATATAGCAAGCCCGGGGTTCAGGTTCCATTAATACTGCTTTTTATACCAACCGCTTTTCCCTCGACTTCCCTGGTCTTCACGTATTCAGGTAATCCTCTCAAACCTCTTCATGGCATTGACCTGGCCCGCTGCTGTGGGGAAACGCTGCATCATTGTTTTATCGCAGAATGTATGGGCTTATACTATGTTTTTACAGAACTACGAGTTAGCATCAATCCATATAAACCACCATGAACAATAAACAGCTGGCTATGGCTTATAGAGGTGGGGCTTTTCTAGATCTTCTCTAAATATTTGACTTTTGTCTAGCCTAAATAGAGCATGTGTTTATTTTCCGTTTAATTCTAATCTACCTTGGTGTATGTTTATGTCAACATTTCCATCTGGGTTAAAAACATTGACAGATATTTATAGAGAGGCGTATTATAGGAAGACAGTCAAGTCCGGAGAGCTATGGCTTAAGCTGTCAAGCTTTACGCCTCACGGTGTTCATAGTAACTGGAGGATCTTTCCTCCCCACCCTATAATAGTTTCTAGAGCACGTGGCTCCAGGCTCTGGGATGTCGATGGGAATGAATATATTGATTATAACATGGCTTTCGGCGCACTAGTAGTTGGTCACGCTAATCCTATTCTGATCGAGAAGGTGAAGCAGAAGCTCGATGATGGCAGTATATATGGTCATGAGACGGAGTATAGCTATAAGCTTAGCGAGATCTTAACGCGCCGGTATGGCTATGACATGGTTAGGTTCTCAAGCACGGGTCTTGAGGCAACACTCCTAGCCATCAGGCTCGCTAGAGCGGCCACGGGGAGATCGAAGATACTGAAGTTCGAGGGTCATTACCACGGTTCCCACGAGCTCTTAATGGTTGGCGTTAAGCCTGATATAAGGCATGCCGGGCATCCCAAGAGACCTAGATCTGTTCCGTCGGGGTATCCCTATAACGTTGTCCCCAAGGAGGTGGCGGAGAACGTTGTTGTTGCTCCTTGGAACGATGCCGAGGCGGTTGAAGAGATAATGAGAGCCCATGGGAACGAGATAGCAGCCATAATTCTAGAGCCCGTGGCTATGAATATGGGTGTTGTTCCTGGTAAAAAGGACTTCATAGCCCTTCTAAGAAAGCTAGCGGATGAGTATAACTCTATGTTGATATTCGATGAGGTTAAGACATCGGGCATGTGGTATAGAGGAGCCCAGGAGTACTTCGGGGTCAGGGCAGACATCATAGCTGTAGCTAAAGCTATCGGTGGAGGCTTCCCCCTCTCTGCCGTGCTATCAAGCAGGGATGTGATGGAGCTAGTGGGGCCGCGGAGGGTGCCCCACGGCGGGACATTCAACGCCAACCCGCTGGCCGTCTATGCGGCCTATGTAACGTTAACCGAGCTTTTAACAGAGCCAAACCTAGCCTATACACATAAGCTGAGCGAGGAGCTGGCTAAGGGTTACAGGGATTTGATAGAGGATAAGAAGATAGACGCACACGTGGTTCAGATAGCTAATAAGGGTACTGTGTATTTCGCTAAAGAGGAGATAAACACCTGGAGGGACTTCGTAACCAAGGTTAACTGGGGCATCTGGTATGTATGGACACTAGGTATGGTGCTAAATGGCGTGATACCCCAGCCAATGGCTGTGGATGAGCAGTGGACTGTATCGATAATGCATACTAAGGAGGATATCCAGAGAACCATAGAGGCTGCTGATAAAGTGTTGGGCGAGGTTAGGGGCAAGCTTGTGGAGAAACTAACCGTGGAAGAAGCGATCTAGATCCTAAACCTCCTAAAAGTCTCCCTAACACTCCCTCGGAAAACCACACAATTTTTTCTTGCAATAGCCCTTCATTCATATCAACACCTTAGCCTGGACTCATAACACATTATTATCGCTATCTTGGGACTATGAACCCTGCACGAGGCTTTGGCTCCCACATTTATTACGGATCTTCTATAGATGTGAGGGCTTAGAGATATATAGGCTATGTTGTTAAAGAACTAGGGGTTGTTATTGTATATAGTCAATATGGAGGCTGTGGAGTTTAAGGAGTATCTGGAGAGAGGCGCTAGAGGCGTTAAGAGGAAGATCCTTGTTGATGATTCCTCGGGTTCTAAGAGATTCTATCTTAGGTATTATAGATTAGAGCCCGGGGGTCAGACGCCCTTCGATATACATGATTATGAGCATATTGTTGTGATCACGAAGGGTAGGGGGTCTTTGTTAACGATGAACAATGGTGTGCCCTCGATGAAGGGTATAAAGGAGGGCGATGTGATCTTCATAGCTTCTAGAGAGCCCCACCAGTTTATAAACACAGGAGGCTCGGAGCTCGAGTTCCTCTGCTTCAGAGGCGCTGAGATCCTCTATAGAGAAGATGTTAAGAGGATCATTGAGGGTGGCGATAAGGCTTGAGACTCCCATACCCCAGGTGGGTTTATCTCCAAGAGTTTGGGAAGCCCTCGAACCTTGATGAGGCTCTAGGATCTCTGGCTGCATTCTCAGCCCAGGTTGAGGTGTGCAAGATCCTCTCGCTCTCAGGGCTTATGCATATGGAAAGGCTATCGTGGGAGGATATATATAGTATTATAAGGATTATTGCTAGGGATTCTCAACACATATCCATGCTCTCGATCTTCGGGGATCCTTTGAAACCTATTGCGAAAGGCAGCATCGATCTCGACTATGCCCTGGGATCTATAGCCGAGGTTAGGGATCCCGGGGTTCGAGCAGCTGTCGCGATCTCCACAATCCTCCCAGCATATATATCGATCCTTGATTTCGTTTCTAGGAAAACCTCTGTTGAGAAGGCGAGGGAGATCTTCTCAAAGATCCTTGAAGACGAGGAAGAGGATCTCGAAGCGCTCTCAAAGATCCTCGCAGGCAAATTCGAGGGGGAGAGCGTGGCCCAGGTTCTTGAAGAGAGGGCTGTGGTTCTATTTGCATCAGCTGGTTCCGAAGATAATATGAAGATCTCTATAGCCACAGCTATAAAGGGGAGTCTTGTTAATGAGAATGAGGCTAACACGATCCTCGGAAGTCTCTATAGAGAGATAGATAGCAAGAGGATCTATACTGCCCAGAGGATGCTGAAGGATCCTTTGAGAGCAGTTGATGTTATTAAGAAATACGGGTTGTCTGGGATAGGGCTCTGCTGATCACTGGATCCTATCCCTCAGGCTTGGATCGACATAGCCTCTATGAGACACCACTATGACTTTCAATGCCTTCTCAACATCTAGGGCTGTTTTGAAGGCATCCTCAACCCTTTCTAGCTCGAATATATGGGATACTATTCTCTCCGCAGGGATCTTATCGCTACTGAGGATCCTGATCGATGTCTCCACATCCCTCTCGGATGCTGAGTATGATGGTGTTATCCTCACCTCGTCATAGAAGATCCTCGATATCGGTAGCTCTGCCGAGGCTCCTGGTGGAGGGGCTCCGAAGAGGAGGATCTCTCCTCCTCTCCTCACAAGCCTGAAGGCATTCTGGATGGCTTTTGGGTTTCCTGTCGATAGGATCGCTATATCGTGTTTTCTAAGATCATCTATCGATTCTGGGTGCACGCATGAATCTGCTCCAAGGGCCGTTGCTGCTGAGCACCTGGTTTTCGATAGATCTATTGCTGTGATCTCAGAAGCCCCCATGGATCTTAGAAGCATTATGAATAGAAGCCCCATAGGTCCAGAGCCTATTACCGCTGCGCTATAGCCAGGTTTATAGGTGCTCTTCGAGAGACCCCTTATAACTGTTGCTAGGGGCTCTATAAAAGTCCCCCTGATCCACGAGATCCTCTCTGGAAGGATATGGACAGATCCCCTCTCAACATTGATTCTAGGGACTAGGAAGTACTCAGAAAAACCTCCCGGATATATATTTGTCTCCTTGAACAGGGGGCACATGGTCTCCGAGCCCGTGTAGCAGTACCAACACTTCCCACAAGAGATGTGGTGGTGCACAAAAACCCTCAAACCCGGCTGGAGATCCTTAACACCCCTGCCGATCTCCTCAACAATCCCCACAACCTCGTGCCCCAGGATCGGGGGTGTCTCTGTACCGCTCTTGATCTTCTCGAGATCCGTTCCACAGATCCCGCACGCGGCCATCTTAACAACGATCTCGCCCTCACCCGGCTTGGGGATCTCGACATCTATTACCCCGAGCCCTCCGCCCCTCTTAACAACAGCGGCCTTCAAGTATCTCCACTACTATGCTCTACCTTAGTATGCTTATAATCCCTCTCACAGATCTATAGATCGCTGGGCAGATCCGCCCTTATTAGTCCGTTATGGGAAATAGAGATGGCTGTTTATATGAGGGCGGCTGTTCTCCACGCTCCGGGGGATTTGAGGGTTGAGGATGTAAGGGATCCGGAGCCGCGTAGAGGATCTATCGTTGCCAGGGTCCTCCTAGCCCTAACCTGCGGGACTGATGTTAAGCTCTATAGGAGGGGTCACCCCCTTGCAAAGCTACCCAACATAATTGGGCATGAGTTTGTAGGGGTTGTTGAGGAGGTTGGCGAGGGGGTTCCCGAGGATCTTAGGGGTAGGCGTTTTGTTACGATGAACACCTCGCCATGTGGTGTGTGTTTCTACTGCAGTGTGGGTAGGGAGAATCTTTGTGAGAGGCTTGGGGAGCTCATAATAGGTTTCACAATCCCTGGAGCCTATGCCGAGAGGATCGAGGTTCCCGAGAGGATCTGGAGGAGATATTTCTACCAGATCCAAGAGAACCTAGACCCCGTCGAGGCTGCCTTTCTAGAGCCGCTATCCACGGTTGTTCATGGGCAGAGGGTCTTGGGAAGGGTTGAGGGGGAATGGGTTGCTGTGATAGGCTCGGGACCTATAGGGCTCCTCCACCTACAATTATTAAAGCTAGAGGGCTTGAGGGTTGCTGTGATCGATAGGCATTGGGAGAAACTCTCCATAGCGGAGAAACTAGGGGCTGACATAGCGATCAACTCTAAAGAGACCAGGGTAGAGGATATGGTTAGAAACATAAACGGGGGCAGGGGCTTTGATGCGGTGATAGAGGCTGCGGGGAAGCTCGAGGCGTGGGAGCTGGCCTTAAGGCTTGTCAGAAAGGGGGGAAAGATCCTCTTCTTCGGAGGGCTACCAAGGGGAACAGGGATCACTATAGATAGCTATAAAATCCACTACGAAGAAGTAGAGATCCTAGGAGCATTCCACACAACACCAAGGGATGTTGAGAAAACATATAAAATCATAGAGAGCAGAAGACTAAGGCTAAAAGAATTGGTAAGCGGTACAAAACCCTTGGAAAAAGTGCAAGAGGCTCTCGAAGGCATGGCAAGCGGTCAGGGGCTTAAATACATAATAACAAGCCACTAAACCGTAGATCGTTCCATGTCATCTTATGAGAACGCCTGGGGAGAGATCCTCCTTTCATTTTATATGGGATCAGCAGATCTGGTTGAGATCTTTTTGATGTTTATACAGCCATGCCCCTGAGGATCTATATCTATAGCGGATCGATGAATGAGATCTCTTTTTGCAATATCCAGTTCTATAGTAGACTGAATCTATCACTATATATCTCCTATCATCGGAGCCCATATCCTCGGCCTCCACGCATCCAGAGAGACCCAGACCCACGGCTCTTCTTTCTATAATGCAGCGTTTTTAAAGCCTTTATCTCTTTATACATTACCAGAGAGGGTTTCTATGAATCCCAACGATCCTTATTTATGGCTCGAAGATCTTAGCGATAAAAAGGTTATCGAGTGGGCTTATGAGCAGGATAGGATTGCCAGAGAATATGTTAGGGCTCCCAGCGAGAGGCTTTATGAGAGGCTTTTAAAGCTCTACGAAGAACCCTTTCCCTATGCTTTTAGGGTTACTAGGGCTGGGTATATCTATATGGTTAGGGGTAGGGATTATAGACTGAGGATCAGGTATCGCGATGGTGAGGAGAGAGATATTGTTTCCTCAGAGAATCTAGGATCTGATGCGATTATATCGTGGTATGCTGCTAGAGACGAGGGCGACGTGATCGCCTATTACCACTCCTCAGGCGGTAGGGATGTGGGTTTTCTCGACGTGGTTGATATCGAGAGTGGGGAGCTTATAGACAGGATCGAGGGTTCTGTGCACGGGATAGTGTTTCTCGGGAGGGATAGGTTTTACTACTCAAGGTTCTATAGATCTGGTAAATGTCCCGATGGTGTTGGTGCTCCGTGTGATAGGGTTTTTCTGAGGAGCTCTGGTAAGGAGGAGATGGTTTTCGGGGCTGGGATTCCTACGTCGAATTTTATTCTGGTTAAGAGCTCCTCCGATATGGGTTCTGCTCTCATCACTATATCTTATGGCTGGCATAGGTCGAGAATATATTTCGGGGATCTTCTGAGGCCTGAGGGCTGGACTGAGATCTATGGGGGTGATTTTGTCTCCCACCCGATCGATCGGGTTGGGGATTGCGTGCTTATTGCTACATATGATCAGGGTGGGATGGGCAGGATAGTCTGCGTCTCAAGCAACCATGTCGAGGAGATCGTGGGAGAGAGGGATGAGCATCTCAGCTCGGCAGCGATCCTTGACAACGTGATCCTTGCCGTGTATACGGATAAGGATTACTGCTACAGCAAGATCCACTATTATAGTGTTAAGGGGGATCTTCTGGGTAGATATATCCCCGAAACACCCTCGACTATAAACCTCCACATGGATCGCGGGTTCGAAGGCGAGATCCCTGTCGAGATGACATCCTATGTGCAGAGGTACAGAGTGCTGAGGATAGGGAGGGATCTCAGCATAGGGGTTATAGCCGAGTCTAGGAGGCTTGAGGATATCGATATAGACCATGGATGGGCTAGGTCTCACGACGGGGCTAGGATACATTATTTCATAGTGGGTAAGAGGGGTTCGAAGCCCTCTAGGATTGTTCTCTACGGCTACGGGGGTTTCGGGATATCGCTTACACCTAACTACTATCTATGGTCGATCCCCTTGATCGAGGATGGAGCTGCCCTTGTTGTCGCCAACCTTAGGGGAGGATCCGAGCTTGGTGAGAGGTGGCATAGGGAGGGGATGAGGGAGAAGAAGATCAATGTCTTTATGGATTTCATAGCGGTTGCAGAGGATCTTAGGAGGAGGTTTGGCGATATAAAGATAGCGATCCATGGGAGGAGTAATGGCGGTCTCCTAGTAGCGTCAGCTATAACCATGAGGCCGGATCTTTTTGATGCTGCTGTGATAGGCTACCCAGTCATAGATCTACTTAGGTTTGACAAGCTATATATAGGCAGGGCGTGGGTTCCAGAGTACGGAGACCCAGAGGATCCGAGGGATAGGAGGTATCTCGAGGAATACTCACCATACCATAGAGTAAAACCCGGGGCTGACTATCCCCCTGTCTTTATCTATACAGGGCTTAACGACGATCGTGTTCACCCTGCGCATGCTTTCAAATTCCACGCCAGGCTTAGGGAGTATGGCTATGAGAGCTACCTGAGGGTTGAGAGATCCTCGGGACATATAGGCTCTTCACCAGAGATCCTTGCGAGAGAGGCTGCCGACTATCTCGGCTTCATCTACACAGCATTAGGGCTTTACACGCGATCTAGTTAAACCATATTACCAAGGATCATTTTTAGGAATGGGTTGCTTCTCTTCTCATCCCCTATCGTGCTTGGCGGTCCATGGCCTGGATAGACTATTAGATCTTCGTTGAGGGTCGCGATCTTCTTGAGACTCTCCATCAAGTCAGCCCAGGATCCTCCGGGGAAATCTGTCCTACCCACACTACCCCTAAACAGGGTATCTCCCGTGAACACTAGATCCTCCCCCACGAGACACACGCTCCCAGGCGTGTGGCCAGGTGTTTCTATCACCCTCAGCTCCTCATCCCCGATCCTCACTACGCTTCCCTCGGCCAGGTCGGCGTCTGGGTCGCTGATCTCTTCCCCCATGATACCATAGCCCCCTGCTACTCTATGGGCTATCCTAACAAGCCATAGATCTTTCTTGTTAATTGCAAAGGGGGCTCTATACCTCTTCCTAAGATCCTCCACGGCTAGTATATGGTCGAAATGACCGTGGGTGGCTATTATTGCTGTTACTTTAAGTCCTTTCGAATCAATGATTCTCGAGATCTTCTCAGCCTCACCCCCAGGATCTATTATTATTGCCTCGTTATGGTTTGAGACGATATAGCAGTTCGTGTAGAGAGGCCCCACAACTATTCTCTCTACCTTCAGTTTTCTCCCCAAGATTTCTTGTGATGTACTATTTATTTTACGCTGACCCATATTCTTGGTGAGCATTGTGTTCGTGACATCTGTTGTTGGGAGTTTCCCACGCCCCAAGTGGCTTATCGAGGCTAGAAGGGCTTTTGAGGAGGGTAGGATTTCGAGGGAGGAGCTTAGGGAGTATGAGGATGATGCTGTTAAGGTTGTTGTTAAGGAGCAAGAGATGGTTGGGGTTGAGGTTATAAGTGATGGTGAGTATAGGAGGTTCTCTTTCCTCGGCTTTGTTGGTGAGAAGGTTGAGGGTTTCTCGCTAGTCCCGGTCTCCAGGCTTGCAGTCTCAGCAGAGGCTAGGAGTGCTATTGAGGCTATGAGTTTCCCCGAGCGTGCTGTGAGGAATCCTGTTGTTGTGGGTAGGATTTCGAGGCCAAGGCCTATGGCTTTGGATGAGCTTCTATTCCTCAAGGGTGTAACGTCGAGGGCTGTTAAGATAGCCCTGCCCTCTCCTTATACGATCTATTGGAATGCTTGGCACCACGAGCTCAGCAAGCCCTACTACCCATCACCAGACGCAATGATCCAGGACTATATAAAGGTACTTAGGCAGGAGATAGCGGAGCTCTTCGAAAAGGGGGCTGATTTCGTGCAGCTAGACGAGCCTGCCATGGGTAACCTTGTAGAGGCTGGCGATGATAAGCCTGACAGGTATAAGAGGCTTCTCACAGCACTCAACGGGATCAGGTATAGAGGGTTTAGGGACGAGCTAGCCCTCGCAGTAGACCTGATCAACGAGGCTGTGAAGGGCTTTGGAGGAAGGATCGGTGTGCATATATGCAGAGGGAACTGGCCAGCCCCAGAGGAATACCTAATAAAAGGAGGCTACGAGAAACTAATGCCCGCAATGCTTGATATGAAGGCAAAACAACTGGTCCTCGAATACGCAACACCCAGAGCAGGATCTATAGAAGCTTTCAAGGAATACACGTGGGGGGGAGAGATAGGGCTGGGCGTTATCGATGTTAAGAACCCCGAGGTCGAGACCCCCGAGGTTATAGTAAAAAGGGTTGAGAGGGCACTAAGATACTTCGACCCGGAGAAAATCTGGCTCAACCCGGACTGCGGCTTCGCATCAGGCCTCCCATGGCCGGTAAGCACTAGAAATATAGCCCTGGAAAAGCTGAGAAACATGGTCAAGGCCTCGGGGATCCTGAGGATGAGGTATAGAGCTTCTGAGAGGTAGTTCTGTGGGTTTAGAGGATCTATTGCTCATAATATTATCAGTAATAATAGGTGTCTTTACCTATATATTGCTCCCAATGAGGTGGGGAGCTGCTTATTCCCCATCGCCCAGGGCAAAGATCTCCACGGTCTTGAGGAGTGTGATAGAGACCTACTATAAGGATAAAGATGTAGTGAGGATAATAGATCTAGGCTCGGGCTTCGGGAGGGTTTGTTTCGAGGCTGTCAAGATAGACCGCAGGGTTGTGTGCCACGGGGTAGATATAGATCCTCTCAAGATCCTCTGGAGCAAAGCTATAGCCAGGATCAAGGGTATTGATGCAAGAGCCACTTTCACCAGGGGGAATATACTTGAGATAGATCTAGAGGGCTATGATATTATATACATGTTTCTATGGCCAGGGATCGTCTTGAAAATCGAGGAAAAGATCCTGAAGGAGGTGAGGAAAGAATGCATAGTCATATCCCTGGAACACCCCCTCAGACTGCTTAAAAGCGAGAAGGTAGATGACTTCTACATAGCATTCATAGACAGTGCCAAAGAAATCAAAAACAAAGAGGCGGTGAACATAGCATAGAAACCACCATACCCATAGCTACTATTTAGAGGATCTCTTTAAAACCTTAATAGACCGCAGAAGGCTTTGAATATGATAGATTAGGAGGCTATTATATCAACAAGAGATAAGAGAAGTGGGAAGAAAGGAGCCTCACTGGCCATTCTAAGAGAGAAAGGCTTTAAGAGAAGTTTGAGGGCTCATTAAAGACGTGATAACCTATATAGACTTCTACAGAAGCATCTCGCCTAAAGTCCTGGGGATACTCTGATGCTGCTAGTCTTGTTGATATTATGAAAAGTGTTAACTAGCGATGCTAGAATCTATCGTTTTTATAGAGGAAAAATAATATGGACGGTTCAAAAATTCGATGGTGATGCGTTGTGAGCTCTGTGAATATAAGTGTGAGGATAGGGAGAGGGTTTCGGGATCTTGTGGAAGAGATACAGAGTGCTAGGAAGCGTGTGTGGGTTATGAGTCCGTGGATATCGCCTGAGTATGCTCAGCTGCTTGTTAGGAAGGCTTCGGAGGGGGTTGATGTGAGGGTCTTTACGACAGATGATCTTGGGAATAGGAGTCATGTGGGCGGGTTAATGGAGCTGATTGAGGCGAGAAGAGTGGTTATAAGGCCTGCGAGCCCTCTCGCTAGAAGGTTAGGGTTTATATTGTTTCTCCTAGGTCTTGTGGCCGTATTTATCGTGCTACCTGCTGGGGTTCTCATGATGATCGCTGGTGCGGCTATATATCTAATGTGGGGAAGGGATAGGCTTGGGATTCGCTATTTCTCGAAGGTTGGTGAGGGAAGGCTTGTAATATACCACTCAGAACCCCTTAACATGGTTCATGCTAAGATATATGTGGTTGACGATCATGCAGCGGTCGGTTCTGTTAACTTTACGAGAAGCGGTGTGGAGAGTAATTTTGAATGTCTGGTAAAGATCAGAGATCCCTTAGTAGTGGAGGAGATCGTTAACAGGCTAGGCTCTCTAGGCAATGACCCAGAGTTGCGGGAAATACCTGTTGACAAGATAGGGTGGGAAATTCTACCAGTTGAGGAGAAATCCCGCATCATGGGACTGATCGAATCTCTCTTCAAGAGATAAACTTTTTGCTAGTGAAGGCTGAGAGCCGCTATATTTAGGTTTTTTACCTACACCTCGATATAGCTTGCTAGCTAACTAGCTTACTAGCTGTGCGTAGTAGCTATCTATATCGCCTTTCCATTTCTCGTCTTCGTATTCTGGGAATTTCTTTACGCGGCATCTTGGTTTGGCTATTATTTCTCTCACCTCGAAGTCTTTGAAGAAGTTCATGCTATAGGCTGTTCTCACGACGAGCGCTGTGTCTAGCCCTTTGTATGTACCTCCGCATGATACTACCTCCTCGCCCTCTTCTATCTCGCCTGCGTCTGTTGCTATTATTGCGGCTTCTATTGCTATTTTTGTGCCTGCTCCGAAGATCTCGAGGGTTTTGTCTATGATAGCCTCCGGAGTCGGGTATTTCCAGTTTAGCGAGCGTGATGGTGGTGCGAACGGCCTTGTTCCCTGAACGATCCTGCATCCATGCTCCTCGAGCTTTTTGAGATTCTTTAGATACTCCTTTCGCTTCAGCCCTATCGGGATGCTCCCCCTAGGCCCCCAGGTCTCGGCTGGGTAGTGGGTCACAACAATGATCCTGATATTTGTTCCCCTGAATATCTCTAGGGCTTTCAAAGCACTCCTCCCCGTTTCCGAAGCGATCACGACTTTATTGATACCTGTGTTCTCGCAGTATAGCCTAACCAGTGAGAGAAGCTTCTCAGTGTTCACCTCACCGCAGTACTGGAAATAGGTAACCTTCCTCTCAATATCAGCCATAAACGTTCACCCATGAGCAGAATTCCAAGTCTCTATAAATACTACACATAAGATCTTCAAGTGTTTTAAGACGATCCGAGCGTGTAAGCATTCTGTGAGTATATTTATATAGTTTCGGGGGTAAGATGCTTAAGAAGATCATTCTATGAAAGATCGACAAACTACACCGAGCCTGTGTCCAAGGGTCTTGAAAAATACATCGAGCATTACATCGCTGAAAAGCGGCAGGGGTTGATAGGCTTACACATCTCTCCAAGGGGTGCTGGAAATCTGTAGAAAGAAGGCTCTCTAAAGAATCTGCTCTAGGCTGTCATGGGCTAGACAAGCGAGTTACGAAGATCTGGGTCGAGATTCCAAGTCCCTAAAACAAACCTCCGCATGGATATAAACTTTATAAACTATGAAGCATAGATTCTAATGAAGGGAGTCTAACTTGAGAGAGGAAACTATAAGACTTGGGCTTAACCTTCCTCTCTTTGTAGCTGCTTTGGTCGCGTTAGGAACAGGTACTCTTGTAGGTATGATGGGCATTTGGGGAGCAGCGGCTTGGGGGAGGCCTGTTCCAGAGTGGGAGAAGGTTGGCCATGCCCATGCTTCGTGGTGGGCTGTTCTTATCATGATAGCCTCGATGGTCTTACCCAGCCTGCAGCTAAAGCCATGGGCTAAAAAGCTGATAATAGCGGGGACCTTTGCTGGACCAGTCCTCTGGGTTGGTGTGTTGGCCAGCTACTATGAGATAGGAGGGCCAAAGATATGGAGGTTTGAGGCCATAACTGCTCCTGGGAGTTATTACGAGATCCCCTTGCTGGGGCTCTTGGCCGGTATTTTCGAGTTTCTGGGATTGCTAGCCCTTGGTGCGGTTGCCCTTTCAGCCTCGGGGGTAAAAATCCCCATAATATCCTCTAAAGAGCCTCCGCCTAGATCTAAGTACGAGTTTGTCTCCGATATTGAGGTGCCTCGAAAGATCTTCCTGCTCCCCACGGTGATGGTGGTTATCAGCGTTATAATAGGTTTCGCTATTACTACGACCTTCAAGATAACCCATAGCCCGATATCGCCAGCCGCTCTGGTTCAGCTGCACGACCATATAGCCCTCATAGCTACTAGCGCTGTGATAGCGCTGCTGACCCTCAGAATCCTGGGCGTTGGGGAGAGGATCTTCAACCTAGGCTATCGACTCATGCAGATAGCCCTCCCCTTACTCCTAGTCGGTTTGTTAGCCTTCACCCTCGGAGGCTTCCACAGCATAGTCTGGGTCGCGCCTGCCGGGATATACTATCTACTCTTATTGATCGCGCTCTCAGCCTGCATAGGGTTCTTCATAGCCAGAGGTCGAGCAGACCCGACCCGCACTCCTCTTAGAACAGCGCTTGCCGTATGCTTTGTCGGCTTAGCAATCCTAATACCTGTGGGCGCATATATAGCCCTGGTATGGGATACCAATCCAAACGTCACGGTTACGTATAAGCAGCCTGCAGGAGAAACCTACCCAGGGCCCTATCCTAAGCAGTACATAGGCACGGCCCCGGTGGTGGGCACGCCGAGAGGTCTTGAGAACGCCCATCTAAGCCCTGGAAGCTGGTTCCACGTAGCCATAACGTGGCTCTTGATACTAATCCTCGTGGGGAACCAGCTCTTCACAGGATTGATCAACAAGCCCGGGATGATCTACCTCTACGCCGTTACAATTCCAATGGCACCGCTCTTCAACATGCTCGGCAGATTCCTAGCCTGGCTAGGCATACCCAACGGCATAGGAGCCCTCTGGTTCGCAGGACACCCCATCAAGGGCTTTAACCTCATCAGCCTCTTCATCGTAGCACTGATAGCCATATACATACTTTCCAAAAAGCACCGCAGCGAGTAGAAGACCACCTTCCATCAACCATTTTCTTTTTACCCGATACCTGGCTTATCGATGGAAGATATATATTATATTATGATGTATGGTAAAAAGCGCTTCTTCTCAAGAGAGACTTATAAACATTAGATCTTCCGGCTATAGAGTTCCGAACAGCAATGTAAAAAAACGATCTCGTAGCTCGTAGATAGAATCCTACACTGCAGGCTCAGCTGCGCTCATGAACCCATAGAGATCCCTAGATCCTTTGTAAACGGGGATAGGAGCCCTAAGCGGTGAACAGCCATAACCATATGAACATAACCGCCCTTGAGCTAAAAATCAATGCTGAATCGCTTTTAACCCCTGGCAGATCGACTTTACCTTAGCCATCCTTACCCTGCTTATAAGCTTTTATCGGGGTGATCCTTAGGTGTTAATATCTGGAGAAGGGTAGAAAGGAGGCTAAGATAGGTTTGAGTAGCGAGAAAGAAATAATTAGCATGATAAACACCAACAGCATATTTAGAGATAGGTTGAAAGAATGTTTAGACATCCTCGGCTTTACCCTTAAAGAAGAGATTAAGGCTTATAAGGATAATGTAAAGACAGATATCCTTATAAGAATAGATGATGAAATAGGTATAAGCGTAAAATCTAGCACGGGAACAAGTTTTCATAATCTCGATAGAAGACGCCTTGAAGAATGGAGGAGCATATTAAATATGCCTGATGAGATCTTCGAGACTATAAAGAGATCAATACTGCGGGTTGCCAGGAATCCGAGAGATAAATTTATAATGGAAGCAGATAGAGCCAAGATAAAGGAATTCCTCACCATGCACGTCAAGACAATAATAGATGAGATCTTTGTGAAAGGAGAGCGGAATCTAAAAATACTAATGATAAACAATAAACAAACGAGAAAAATCTATGTCTTCAATATGGATGACGTTCTCAACTTCCTATATAATAATGCCAGGAACATAGGCTTCAGCGATAAGGGGATTATAAAGCTCGGTGATTTTATTACAATCCAGAGAAAAGGCGGTGATGGGAAGCATGTAACCATTCCTAAGACCGACTGGAATCACCCGGGTAACCAGTTACAGTTTAAATTCTCACCTTTAAAATTCGCAGAATATGTTGTGGAAAGAAGGGTTATTAGGTTTTGTGTTCTCGAATACTAGATTCATAGTTGAGTAATAATTGATAAAGGTTTCTAACGGTTTTGTCAGCGTTCTCCAGTTTGATCGCCTCGGCTATGGATAGGTCTAGCCTATATCTATACTCTTTATCTAGCTGATCCCAGAAAGGTGGTAAGGGTTTATCTAGTATGTCGCTAACATTTTTACACAGCTTGGAGGCAGTCTCATCATCGATTATGCTTATGTTGATTATGGGTAGCTCAAGGTAATCGCTTTCCAGGAATCTTGTCCATGTCTCCGAGATTTTTCTACCCAGCAGTATGAGTGTTGAGATGAAAATCGCGCTATTGAACCATCCTGTGAGGATCTTGGAAGCCTTTTCATCTATATATTTTATTATATAGAAGTTCTTCGAAGCAGCTATTTTCTCGCTGGTATAGTTTGCGAAAACTCCTCTTCGCTTGAAGGTCAAATCCACTTTATCTGGTATGAATATGTGTCCAAACGGTTTTTTAGTCATCATCTGTTTATAAACATGGCTATACCAGTATTTCCCATAGGAGTTTATAGCCGGCTTTGCGGTACCAGACTTAACTCCCCACTCAATATAATGTTGCAAGTCCTCTGGCAAGCTCTTAAGCTCTAGCGGGGGGATAGAGAGCATATATGTATCTGCTTTTGCTTCAATTGTATAACTATAAAGGCTTGGCTTACGAAGGGTCCTTACTAAGAACTCCCTGCTTATGGTTAATCTAAGCCTGCTCTCAATATTCTCTATTTCTACAAATCCGTTATTCTCTCTTAAAATGCGCCAATACTTATTAGGTAGGAAAAAGAATTCGGGTCCATACATCTCAACCCCTCTGATAATGCTTTTTCTACCCAGCACATCGTTCCAGTATCCCAGCGTACCGTTTTTTAAACCCTGCCTAAATATGTCGACCACGATATTTCTAAGCTCATCCTCCCCAAAGAGTGCTAGCCAGTTAATATCAAGGAATCGTGGTAGATCGTTAATATTGAATAGGTTTACTTTATGATAGGGTTCGCGCCTATCCATGACAGCCTTGGCAAGCTCTTCAGGATTGTCATCTAATTCGGCAAACACTGTTAGCCTGTTCTTATCCTTATCAGGCTTTTTAACAGCTATTAAAATAACTTCTTTAAACCCACTATCCTCAGAGAACGATGGTCTAGATGAATGCTCAACCATGCCGAGAACCTCATAGCTTTCTTTTAATAAAGACTTGTACCCCTTTCCATATATTGTGTAGAATGTGGATGCTGGTAGGACAGATACTATCAAGCCGCCTTTATTTAATGCGTAGTCAGATAGGAACATAGAGAGTGTTTGGAGGCTGACTTCCCCTCTAGTAATGTATCTCCCATAACCCAGCATATTTATAACCCTAAGTATGTAGTTCCGATAATTCCCCTCTAGATATTTCCACCTAGTGAAAGGCGGGTTTGTTAAAATAATATCTGCTCTTGGTAGTTTAGCCTGAGCAAGTCGAGGCATAGCTTCGGGTATAACTTTAAACGCGTCTCCCACAATCACGGTGATAAGATCCCTCCTCCCCCCTGTTGCGGAGAGTAGTGATGCGTATGCAACTAAAGCTGGTAAAGGTAGAGGCTCGATACCCCAAACCTTCTGTAGCCTTTCAACCCCGATTTTTCTTATTGCCGCTGTTAGGGTTCGTGCTGAGCCGAGGAAAGGGTCTGCGAGAACTACCTTATCTTTTTTTAAATTCCTCAGATAGTGCTGTGTTACGGAGGACATGAAATGAGTACCCGAATCAATAGTATAATAAGCAGCAAACCTCTTCCTCACAGCCTGAGGTATAAGCTTTTGAACTTGAACCTGACAATCACTAATAGAGATATTTGGCTTTGACAATTCCGACTTAATAGCTCTAATCTCTTCAGGGTTTAACCTTTCTAGGTTAGGGAGTATCGGAGCATCCCAAGTTCTCAATGATTCCAGATCTCCGTCCTTGTTGTATAGCATTATAACATTTAAACTAGCTATGAGGATCCTAAAACTCTCAGGAATAGCAGGCTCTATGCCCAGCTTCTGAAGTATACTATTCAGCTTTACACCCACCACACTCCCTACTATTATATTTATGCTTATTTAGGTTTTCTACCTATTTCCCTAATCTCTTAAGCCATTTTTCTCACAATCTCTCCATGCTTTTAATCCTAGTAGATCAACTTTAACCTTATCTTACTTATAAGCTATTACGCAATTGACGATCCATAATGTTAATGATCGAAACAGCTCTGACCTTGATGAAGGTAGGAGTGATAGAGGCTGATGTGTTGAGATATTAGCAGCTATGAAACTCGAAACCATAATGGAACAGGCTTTAATGTTATCGACAAACCGTCGTTAATAGTGAAAGTAATGATCGCTGGGAAGCTTGGTGAATAATAAAGAGAGCTATAGTAGATCTTGTGGTAAGGATTTTAGACATGTGAGCGCTTTATTACCAAGCATGCCTTCTTATTTTAATGGGCTATGAATGAGCTGCCAAAAACAATAGCTGAGGAGCTTGCTAGAAAGGCTAGCAGCGTGGGGATCTCTATTGAGGAGTATTTATTTGACTTACTCTTCAGAGATCTAGATCCTGTTGCAAGCGCTGAAAAATATATAATGGGTGCTCAGCAGCTCCTCGAACAGGCGGAGCAGGAGTTAAGGGCAGGAGATCTTAGGCAGGCCTCTGAGAAGATCTGGGGGGCGTGTGCGCTCAGCATAAAAGCCCACGCCCTGGCTAAGAAGGGGCTGAGGCTCGAAACCCATGGGGATCTATGGGTTTATAAGAACGAGGTTGCCAGGAAGCTTGGTGACTGGGTTAGGGTTGCATTCATGATGGCCGATTCAATGCGTAGGAACTCTTACGAGGATATAGCCACTGGAGAGGATATCGAGAGTGCACTTAGGGAGGTTAGAAACCTTGTTAACAAGATCTCTGAAACATTAAGCCTCAACCGTAGTAGATCATCATAGCTTTATTACAGATCAGCTTACTCCTTTCTAAATTACATATCTTCGGCTTAGGATGATCCTTATGTATTGATCTCTAAAACATTCTCGAAGCCCGTGAGGCTGAGGACTAAGCAACCAGATCAAATAATACTAGTTGCTATGAAGCTGAACCATGATCTGGGTAGGGTTTTGAAGCCCTACATTTAAGGTGGAATAAAAAGGTGTTCGGGCTAGAGAGGCGTTAGGTTTACTCGATAGCGATCAGAGTTACTGTTTTCTCAACACCCTCAATCTTATGTATACTCCCAGCCACCACGTCTTTAAGATCCCTAAGCTCTCCAACCTCGATCTTGGCTATAACATCATACTCCCCGGTTACTGTGTATGCTTCTTTAACACCACTAATACCCCTGATCCTCTGCACGACATCGCCCGCCTTGCCGATAGAGGTTTTAATCAAAACATACGCTACTACTGGGAAGAGCACCACCCTATAGCATCGGCTAACAAGCCCTATATTTACCCTATAATATCTTTGCTGCGTAGGTCGCGGATAGCTAACATGTATTTATAATCATAGCTCTGCTTTAACGTAGTTTATTATAATGTATTTCGAAACCTCTGACTATTTTTCCCAGCCTTACGGCTCTCGCTATCTCCTCTCCGAGTTCTTTTCAATTCTATAGTAGATCGATTTTGTCCTCATATCTATTATATTAGGCTTATAAGCGTAGATCTCGTTTTAGTCTATGTTTTTGATATGACGATCCGCTGTAAAACTGAGAGTCTATATACTATATAGGTCTTGTGAATCCCCATTTCTCGAGGGCTCTTCTGAGTTCCACGTGCTCTTCTGCGTATTGGTCTAGGGGGATTCCTTTGGATATGGCTTCTAGGGCTTGTCTTACGGCCGCAGCGCCTGCTCTGGGGCCGTCTGGGTGTCCTACGACTCCTCCTCCGACTTGTATGACTATATCGATGCCCATGTGTTTAACTACCTCTGGTAGTGTTCCTGGGTGTAGTCCTCCCGATGCTACTGGGGCTGCTGGTTTTATGTGGTAGAATGGCTGGGGCATTCTAACCGGGTCGTCTGGTGTGGGTTTGAAGATCTCTTCTCTGAGGATTGAGCAGTTCCTGATCACGTCTATTGTTTTTGCTTCCAGCTTCCCAACCTCTGGTGTTCCGACGTGTAGCTGGTCTACGCCAACGATTCTGAGGAGTTTGGCGAGTGTGAACATCGATATCCCGTGATCCGGGTTTCTGGTGAATGCTGCGTGCATTGCTCTGTGGGCGTGTATCGCTAACCCATACTCCTCCGCGAGATCCCTGATATAGGTTAGTGAGGACCAGCCTGCCACTACCACGTCGACCATGATGTATGGGTTTCCATAGTCTGCGACAAGCTTGATCCTCCTAGCCATCTCTCTAGCATCTGCAGTCACGTTGGCGAGCCATGCCTTCCTCTCCCCAGTCTCCCTCTCAGCCCTCTCTATAGCCTTCATAATACTCCTAGCCCTGGTCTCGAACTTGCAGTAGCTGGGGCTTGCCAGGTTCTCATCATCCTTAACATAGTCAAGCCCTCCAGAGAGTATCTCGTAGGATAGCCTCTCAACCTCCTCCGGGGAATAGCCGACCTTGGGCTTTGGCACGGTGCCAACAATAGGCCTCCCATAGATCCTGAATATCTCCCTAACACCCCTCAAACCCCTAAACGGGCCCTTAAAATGCTCCAGAAACCTCCTCGGAAGATATATATCCTCAACCCTCAGCCACCTAACCCTCCTCATACCAAACACATTACCAGCAACAGAGGCCAGGAACGCCGGCATATTACCCTCCTCAAACAGCTCAACGGGATAGGCAACCCTAACCAGATAACCCCCACCGCCCAGGTCTAGAAACTCATACGCTCTCCCCATAAGCCTGGAAAGCCTGGCCTCATCATACCAAGTATAAAGGGTGGTCCAGGTCCCAACACTACTCTCAGCAGCAACACCCCCAGCCGTATCCTCAACCGTAAACCCGGCAGCTGGGGTTACTTTAAAGCTAACGATCACATGATCCTCTGGATCCGGTTTAAAGCTCTTATCAATAAACAAAGGATATGGCTCGAAATCCTGTGACACGAGTTCCACCAATAGTTTAATCCGTATAACGCAATATAACCCAGCTAGATCCTACTATCTAGAATCGAGGACAGGGCTATAATGTCCCGCTATAGGACTTCGAGACGCTCCCTATAGTGGTTGATATAGTTCCCAACGATCCTGCATCGATGATCTGGTGTTGAGGAAAGGCTTCTCAGATCTAACCGCTATAGTTCTAACCATCACCGCTCTCTCCCCCTTGGGGAGAGCATTGCGAACTGTTAGGGCTATCAACCCTCAATGCTACGCCTCGTTTTGGCTTCTACTCTTTAGCTTGAAGTAGATCTGCTATAGAATTGAAGAGCATGTTTTAGGCTTAGAGTGGTCCCAGCCATGGTGCTATTACCTTGTAGTTCTTCTCAATGCTATTTCTTCTCCACTCCTCCTCAGCCCACCAAGGTATTCTTGGGTTTCTGACTATGTCGTAGTAGTCGTAGGGCTTTATATCGAGTACGGGGCTTCCTGTCCACGCGTCCAGGCCCTTAACCCTGAGCCTGTTCTCCTCGATTGATAGGAGCTCTACTACTGTTAATGCTATCGGGTTTGGTCTTGGTGGGAATCTTGTTGCGAAGATCCCTACTTCTGGGTATCTTTCTATACCCCACGGCTTGAGCCTGGGTATGTATCTCTTCTCCTCATGCATCCAGTATAGAATAATAATATGTGAGTAATCCTCTAATCCTTTAAGGGCTTCGACATACTCATCAAAGATCCTGATGATAGATATCTTCTCATAACGAGACCTAGGCCTCTGGGGCTCTCCAGGCCTTGGAAGACCATCCTCAACAACACCTATAGGTTTAAAACATATTGGCTCAGACAGTAAGAACCACCATCTATATAGAGAAACCAGGAACTAATATCTAGCCAGATCGACTTAGCATGGCCCTGCGTGGTTTAGCTTCTGCTTAAACTTTACCGCTATCTCCAGTCTGAACAGGATCTTAATTCCTAGCCATTATCCATAATATTATAATATAATGAAAATCCCTATTTAACATTCTTGTGGTTTCCCTTTAGCTGGTGAAGATCCCTTATAGAGCTGAAAGATATTTTCTAATAATACGTATGTTTATGCTTATAATACGTATGCTGAAACGTTAACATATAGAACTCCCCTAATGCTTCTGAGATCCCTCAATATAGCCCCTATCATCTCCCAATAGCTTTCAACAACCGCTATGTTGAGGCAGAGGGTATCCCTGAGGATCTGATGGTAGAATGCCTTAATGCTCTGCTGGTTTTCATGTATAACCTCTAGTATCTTTCTATCCGAGGCCTTGTATATGCTGTGATCGCTTAGGACTGTTATAATGAAAATACCTCTTCCGGCTTTCATGGATACATCGTAGGCTTCGAGCATCCTCCTAACAGCTTCTCTAACAAGCTCCGACCTTCCTGTGAAGCCTAGCTTGCTTACTGCCTCGTCAACCTTCTTGAGCAGATGATCTGGTATTGAGACACTCACTATAACCAAGCTTCCAACACCTTATTAACCTCTGCTAATGTGGATTAATAAAGATTAATAATAATTCTTTAGGGCGTTAACAGTTAAGGTTATTAATTTACTTTTCCGCGTTGATCGGAGGAGTTTAAATTGCGAGAGAAAGGATCTAGACTGCTAATATGGATAGCTTTAACCCTGGCACCCTCCCTCGCAGGCGTAGTATCATCTATAGCTTTCGAGCCCCTGCTCCCCCCTGTTTACCGAGCGTTTCTCCTCCTCCTACCCACATTATATCTATGGTACCTATTCCTCCTGGATCTTTTAAGGGAAAGGCATTTTAGCGGAGAATATGTCCTTATGGGTCTTGTAGGTCTGGTCACGCTAATCCATGGCTTCTATTTTGAGGGCCTCATACTCATGCTACTCTACTCCCTAGCCGAGGTTATCGAGGAGGCTGCTGAGCGGTATGCGAGAAGAAAGCTCGATACCCTCTATAGACTTGTACCCTCCAAAGCCCTCGTAGAAAAGGATGGTTTAATAGAGAGCGTTGAGGCTAGCAAGCTAAAGCCCGGCGATGTAGTGGTTGTGAGGGTTGGTGAGGGCGTCCCAGCCGATGGAGTAAGCATCGGTTCGGGTCTTGTGAACACCTCCCTGGTAACTGGGGAGCCCTACCCGGTTGCTGTGAATCCGGGGGACTTCATTGCTAGCGGCTATATAAACGTTGGCAGGGCTCCTCTAAAAGTTAGGGTTTTGAGATCTCCAAGCGAGTCTACGCTTCAAAGGGTTATCAGGCTCGCGATGGAGGCTTTGGAGGAGAAGAGCCGGGTTGAGAGGATAGTTGAGAAGCTTATGAAGCCATGGACTGCGGTTGCGTTATCCTCGTTCGCCATAGTCTACATGATCCTAGACCCCCTGAGAGCCATACCCATATTAGTAGTAGCATGCCCCTCAGCCTTCATAATAACCTCGGCTTCCGCAACAGCATACTCAATAGCGGTTCTAGCCAGCAGGGGCGTGGTTGTCAGAGGGGGTAGCGTGCTTGAGAAGATATCCGAGATCGATACCATAGTTCTGGATAAAACCGGAACTATAACTATCATAGGATCCCTAGAGGTTTCAAGAATAAAAACCCCAGCTGGGCTGGGCGAGGAGGAGTTTAAAGCCATAACAGCCTCGCTAGCAGCAGCTAGCACGCACCCAATATCCAGGACTCTAGCACAGATATCGAAAACAAGGGTTGGTGTTAAAAACGTTGTAGAAATCCCGGGAAGAGGTGTTAAAGGAGTGGTGGATGGATTAGAAGTAATAATAGGTAATAGGGAGATGATGCTAGACCACGGCCTCAAAGTAGTTGGAGAATGCAGCGAGGAGGAAACAGTTGTCTATGTAGCTGTAAACGGCTCGGCAGGCCATATATGCCTTAAAGAGAGCATAGATCCTGCAGCCGCCCAGATCCTCAGAACAGGAGGCTACGAGCTCGTTATAGCTAGTGGGGATAGAGAGCAGAGGGTTAAAGCAGTAGCTAAAGCCCTTAGAATCGAAAAATACTACTCAAACCTAAGCCCAGAGGATAAAATAACGCTGGTTAGAAACCTCAAAGCTAAGGGCTCAAAAGTCATGGTAGTCGGAGACGGTGTCAACGATATAGCAGCCATGGCGGCCGCAGATGCAGGGGTAGCGGTGGGCAATATAGATGCCGTAGTCTCGACGGCCGATAGCGTTCTACTTAGAGGGGTTAGACAGTTACCCCTACTACTAAAAGCAGCAAAAACCTATACCAAGACATTAAAAATAGCGCTAGCAACCCCGGTACTGATAAAAACTATAGCCCTAACAGGAGGACTCGCGGGAGCATTACCCCTATGGCTAGTAGCCCTACTAGGAGACGATGGAGCAACAATAGCGGGGCTCCTAACATCAACAACTCTTATAGCTTCCAACATCCAAAAGCGTGTATCGTAAAAAACAGGATCTTTTATAACCTGGAACCCCAGATCCAAAGCCTAAGCTTAGCACGCCAGCCTCGACTAAGCTATAGCCCGCTTTTAACGTTAGTAAGTAAATATTGCCAGAATTAAGTTGAGGATTTAAATCTCCTAATATCTATTAGCTCTCTTTAAGCTCGGTATAATGCGGTCGAAAGTATATTCCTAGCCTGGTCGGGTTTTTGCTCTAACTCTAGAGATGTGGTTGAGGATCTTTTAACATTTAAATATATCCTTGGCAATAATACGCGGAGTCGGAGGCAGCTTGGATGATATTTATAGGGAGAGGGTTAGTCTCTTCCTCGACTGCTGGGAGTATAGGTTTGGGTTGAGAACCCTCGGCGGGGCTTATATTAGGCATATGCTTCTATTCACGGACTCCTATCTAGTTGATGTAGAGACAGGCGAGGTCTCAGAGGTGCCGGGGCGTGCTCACGGTGGTCTTGCTAGGTGGGCTGCTTATCGCTCTTCAGGCGGTTTGTTGAACTATATAGCTACATATGTATTCTGGCGTATTATAGAGGAGGGTATTAAGAGGGCTTTTAAGATTAGGGAGAGGAGCACTGCTGAGGAGATCAGGGAGATAAGATCCATGCTTGGTGAGAACGCATCTGTTGGAGAGTTTATAGAGGTGGCTAAAAATGTTCTTGCTAAGAGTGGTTTGAAGAAGGTGAGGATCGGGTCTATATATAGATACATGGATCTAGAGAACATCAGGGTTGATGTTGATAAGCATAAGAGCACCATAACCCTCAGATTCACAGCAGGTGGGAAGAAGCGCAAGCTTATAGCTAACTGCGAGCTCGGAGAGCTCTCAGAGCTCGAGCAAAGGATAAAAAGCCTATTACCAGTCTCGCTGGGGTGATTAGCATGAAGATCATCCATATCCTGGCTATAGCTATTACCATCGCTATAGCTATCAGCGTAGCGATACCAATCCTCACAGGACCCAGAGGAGGTGAGCAGACATACACCACAACCACACAGCCCCCTGGTAGGGGCGATAGGGGTGGGCTGGATACCATATCGCCAACCACAACCAAGCCGGGCGAGACCCAGATAACCACAACCCCAGTAGCGATACAAACCCCCGCGATACCGGTGACAACTACAGAGACGAGAGCAGTAACTACAACCCCGTTGATAACCCAGACTAGGCCGAGGTATCCGGAGTATAGTGATCCTCTCTTCATGGTTGTCACAACACCCAGGGTTTATGCTGAGTATGGAGGGGTTTTTGATCTCAACATAACCGTGGTTTCTCTCAATGGTTTCAAGGATCCTGTTGATCTGTATGTGCTGGGCCTAGCCTCTGGCTATGGCTTCTCCGATATAAAGCCCATCGATCACAGCCTGTCTCCCCAGAGGATAAGGCCTGGAGAGATCTCTAGGGCTAGGTTTGCCCTGGATACAAGCATTCCGCCTGGCGAGTATATCCTCCTGATCTACGGATCCTCAGGGGATCTGGTATCAACAGCACCCGTTAGGCTCACCATATATCCAAAGCCTTTCTACGCAATAGTCGCTGAACCAGTAGGCCCTAACGGAGAGCCCCTGAGCTATGTAGTGGCTGGAAAACCATTCAACCTGTCTGTGAAGGTTATCCCCGTTGGTGGTGAGTATAAAGCCCATGTGAGGCTGGATCTATGGAAGAGGGGGAGTTTGAGTGGTGTTGTAATCCACAAGATCTGGGGGGAGCTTGAGGGGATCCCGCCGTTTAATGTGACAATAACCGTGGAGATCACGGATGCGTGGAGTGGTTTTGACTATTCTAGGCAGAGTAGCAATTATGATGCGAGGTATATTATGATCACGGATTCTCCGGGCTTCTCCAAAGCCGTCTTGATCTTTAATAACGAGCCCTCTCAACGTCGCGGCGGTCTTCTAGAGACAATACTATCGATAATATTCCTACCAATAGGCTTTGCATTGGGGCTAGCAATAGGCTTTGCCCTGCTACCAATACTCCCACAAGCGTTCCAAGATCTTGTCACAGGATCTATAGTAGCGTTTGCACCATGGATCCTTGGATCTGTGTATCCGAAAGCACCGCTGAAGGCTATCTCGATAGCAGCTAATGGTAAGGGTTTCGAATACTACGCAAAAGTCCCAGTATTGAGCGAGGGTAAAAAGGCCTCTCTAATCATCCCCCAGGCTAATATCGAGGTTAGAGAGGATCAGGATCTCTCGATCCCGTTCTTCGCAGTGGTTAGAACAAACAGCACCAGCGACCCCATATCAATAGATGCCAGTATAAAGGGCGGGGAAAGGCTTGCGGTGAGGATAGCTAACCATACTAGGGAGCGGGGCGATGGTTACTACCTATCATACCTAACAGGATATCTAACAATACCCAGAGACATGCTCGGAAAAGCCGAGAATCTTGATATAGAGATATGGGTCTCATCCAACAACATATTCCTAGATAGAGTATCACTCTCCACAAGAATTACAAAAAGCACATTCCACGAAGGACCCTACATAGCTCTTAAAGGAAAGCTAGCCATAGCGCCCCTCATATCAGGAGAACAAGACCTCCGAGAAGCAAGTATAGAGATAAGAGAAACCCAGATATTCAATCTAACCTCAAAAGAACTCATAACAGCCCAGCCAGACACAGTAATAGAGAGAATATGGATAGCAAGATCCGGAGACACATTGCTACTAATCATAAAAACCAAAGAAGAACCAAGATACCCCTTCTCCATCGAATACATGATCACATCACCCACAGGATCCTCACTAGGATGGAGACTCTACATCCTACCCACAGGATCTTGAACACCGATCTATAATCCAACCTATGCTCTACCCTCAACACAGTTCATCAATTCCACAGCAGATAGAGCAGATAGAAGTTTGGGTTTCATAGCAGTTGATATGGAAGACTGTCTATCGTGACCTTTATCATATTTGCTTTCCGTGTAAAAGAGAAATCATTCGGCTCGCCTATATGTAGAGCATATGATCCTCGTTTAAGAAGCCCTATTTTTCGTTTCCCGCTGGGTTTTTCAAATTTGGAAAACTCGATATTTAATCAGATCGCTGCTCATAAACCTCGGAGCCTATAGATACTGGTGGTTGTGATCGAGGCTATAAACCAAGACGATGCTATTGAGGAGCAGGATCACGATGAATATATAGAGCTGGAGGAATATGTTATAAGGTTCTTCAACCATATGTATGTTGAGATAATGTACACCGATATAGAAAACCCCCGACACCTGGGCGTATACGAGCTGGATCCCCAGAACTATAGGAGATTATTATTGAAAGCAAGAAGCATAAAGGATCTCGATGAAGAAAAAAACCTCGTGAAAGAGATAATGAGAACAGGAAAGGAGTTCCGCTTAGGGACTAAATAACAAGAGACCAAGTATTAATACTGCTTTACACACATGAAGGGCAAAACAAAAAGAATATCAATATTGTTACTAAGGTAGGTGAGCGAAGCCGAGATAAAAGAATCTTGAGGATCTTATGGAGAGATCCGGCGGGATTTAAATACCAGGTTTTACTGGTTGCTTGGGATCCAAATATCGATGTGGGTAACGATGATCCCAGCTATCTTATTTAGGTAGTTTTGAAAAAGCTGTTCCCATGGTCTTATATATTCGCTTCTATGATGAGGCTATGTAGAGCATTCCTTTTTCTGTGGTTTTTATTCTGAGTTTTCTGCCTTTTCTTTCTGTAGTCACCATGTTTCTTTCTTCCAGTTTCTTCACTCTTCTCCAGATTGTTGGTTTTGGTTCTCCTAGTTTTTCTGCTAGTTCTGCTAGCTCTACTTCTTTCAAAGCTTCGCTGAGGATCCTTATGTCTAGACTATCTATTTTTTCTCCGCATAGGTGACTTGGTTTGAAGCTTATTACGTGGGATCCGTCTTCGAACTCAACCTCTATCTCTGCATCTACACCGCTTAGCAGTGCTCCTCCTAGGGTTTCTATCACCAGTGCCCTCATAGACCCGCTTATATTTATATAGACGGGTCTTTCCGGTCTTGATAGTATTATGTTTCTAACTATAGAGACTGCTTTTGTGAAATCCTCTACCGGGATCTCGATCCTCTCTACCCTTGGCTCGCCCACTATTTGTTTAAGAATACTTATGAGATTACTGACAGCTTTCTCAGCCCTCGTGTCTCTTCTACCAGCTGGTGTTAGGATCACTATTAGGTCGTTCTTATCTATATTCCTCCTAATAAGGGCTCTGAGGGCGAACTTCTCGTCAAAACCTAGTGTGAATATTGCCATCAATTTGTCTCAGCTCGATATAACTATGCTACGAGGGTTAAATCTGGTTTACCGTTATATTGATGTTGCATGCCAAATATACGATCTCTGTGTTTATTTAACTATATATAGATATTTCCTTGATCAAGAAACAAGCATGCTAAACAGGGCCTTAGAATCACAGCCTCGTAGATCCCCTCACGGTTTCATTTAATTTATACGGAAAAATGTTGTTTCATATTAATTCTATAATCACATATTTCATTAACTACAAAACATTTCAGTAAATATATAAACCCCAATGCATATAATCTGCGGTGATAAAATGTTGGCCGAAACACGTGAGATAACAAGAGAATATAGATCTGTGGCATGTTTGGTAGCAACCGCATCGATCTATACAGAGTCGCTGAATTTAATAGATAGACTCGCATATGCACTAAACCCCGAATCAGCTATAAAATCCCTCAACGACTCCCTAAGGATCGTTGAGGGAGCTGTTAGGAGGGGGGAAGTGGGAGAAGCTGTTGAAAAGAGCGAGGGGGGAGGAGATCGCAGCGTCATAAAGATCCGTGTGGGGGATGGGAGAGAATATAGATTGCTATACTGCTCCTTCCCCAACGTAGAGGTTGTGAGGAGATTCCTCGAAGAGGTTAGGAGAAACATAGAGGTTGCCAGAACTATTGGAACGCTTGCTAACTCAATGGTTCTAGAAGCTAGGCTGAGGTGATCGAGATGTTCGTGAGCATGTCGTTCAGATTGGTAGTGAATGTTGAGAGCCTCAACGGTGTGGAGACTGTAGGCAATCTCTCTAGGCATAGAACAGCACCAATAGTGATCCCTCTGTCCAAGACCTCTGGGGGCTCATACACAGTAAAATACGTCCCAGCAGTATCTGGAGAAGCCCTGGGCCATGCTTACCAAGAAGCCCTAGTAGAGGTTGCGAAGAAGATGGGGCTCCCGGTCGGTCTCTACTCATCCAGGGGAGAGTTCATAAAGTTCAGCGAGGATGAGTATTTAAAAGAAGAGGGTATATCGCCTCCAAAGGATCATAGTGATGCTAGGAGATTCGAGGTTGACGTGATACTCAAAGACGTTGTAGCGGATGTCGGCGGCTTCCTATACACGGGGAAGTATCCTGTTAAGAGAACCTCGAGGTTCCAGGTAGGATATATGATCCCAGCGCTCGAGACAGCTGCAGAAGCCTCAGCCCTCGAGGCTCAGTTCCATGTAAGGTTCCTGGCATCCAGGCCCCAGAGGGGTGGGGAGGCTATGCTGGGCCAGATACCATATAACGTTGAGGTTGGATCGGCGCTCTATACATTCACCTTTACACTAGATCTGGGAAGTATCGCTGAGCCCTCTACAAAGTATGGAAACCCCCATCCCAGGGAGAATGATCTCAAGAACCAGGCTAAGTCTAGGAGGCAGGCTGCGATTGGAGCCCTTACCCTCATGACAAGTTCATGGCTCTTTGGAGCAAAGAGATCCAGGTTCCTTCCCAACGCTGAGCTGAGATCTGCTGTGGCTTCTATCTCGACAGTGCCATTCGTAGTTAGTCAGGGTAACTATGGGACATATATAGCTGATACTGCTAAGAGGGCTGAGAATCTCCTCTCCGTGCTAAGATCCTTCGGAAGGTCGGAGGAGATCTCGATCCTAGCGGTGGATAGAGAGGGTCTCGAGATACCGCAGAATGTTTCGAAGGCTTCAAGTGTGGAGGAGATGATAAGAAGGATCTCCGAGACTCTTAGGCAGAAGAACCTAGTATAAAGATCCGCTATAACCGAGAGTGGAGATATATATGAGGTCTCCCACAGGGGCCGAGGATCTTGAGGCTCTGGTTGTTAGGGTTAGGTTTCTCTGGGGCTTTAGTATAAGGAGACCCTCGGTTTCTAAGGCTCAGCCCTCGTATAGTACGATCCCCCCGACAACACTTATAGGGGCTCTCTCCGCACCTATAGCCGTGTCTAAGAAATACGGGGAGGTTGTTGCGAGAGGTAAGAGTATCTATAGCGCCTCTACAATAGCTATGGATTTTGTGGCTGCTGCATCGTTGACGTTTGAGGAGAGACGTGGAAGGGCTCCTGTAGGGATATATTGGGAGGATCTCAATAGATATGCTATTCACCAGTTCCAGAGGCGTGAGAGAAGGGCTGAGAGAGAATTTATGTTTGGTGCTATAGGTGTTGGGAAGATCTATGCTCCTGACGCTATAGCAAAGATCGTGTATATACTCGATACTGCTAAGGTTAGATCTGTGCTTGGTGATACATGGAGAAGCGATCTGATCAGATATGCTTACCAGATAACAAGGATCGGAAGCAAGGAGAGCCTAGTAGCTGTTGAGGATGCAAGGCTCGCGAGGGTAAAGCCTGTTGGTAGGGAGTTCTGCACATCTCTATACCAACCGCTAGAGTATCTGGAGAGGTTGGAGAGCCCGTATAACCCTGATATACCATACTATGCCAGATGCCCTGGTAGCGAGAAGGTTCCGGAAGCCTATATAGAGACCTTCTGGGAAGAATCCTTCGAATTCGGCGTACAGCCTGGGGAGAAGCTATACCTTGTCCCGGGTACTAGAAGCCCGATAATGCCTGGAGAGGTTAGGATTAGGCTAAAGCAGGGCTATCAAGGTTATGAGGTTGAGGGTGAGAGGGGTCTTATTATAGCTCTTCCCGAGAGATCCTCCGCAGGGCTAAGGCGTGGGGGCTAGGAGTAATGGGTCAGAGGCTAGGGCTTGGAGAAATATATAACAGGGTTTGTAGCGCGCTTGGCTGGCAGCCTAGAAGACTTATAATGGAAACCCTAAAGAAGCTTGATAATGCTGTGCGGAGTAGCGATGGCGGGGCTGTTCTTGTTAGGGCTCCTACTGGTTATGGTAAGAGCACTATATCTCTAACGCTATATGTGGCGATAAAGCAGTTTGGGAGGACTGATCTGGGTTTCAGGGTGATCCATGTTCTCCCAATGAGATCTATTGGGGATAAGATGGAGATCGATATGAGGGGTAGGATAGAGGCTTTGATCGATAGGGGGTTTGATAAGCTCTCCCCCAATGATCTTGGGCTGCAGCATATGGGTTCTCCTGGAAGCCCTTATCTTGCTAGGAGGTTTGTGATAACGACTGGTGATACGCTTATATCGAGTCTATATAAGGTTCCCCCGGTCGAGATCCGCAAGATCTTTTTATACAACATATCTCATTACGAGATCCCGAGGGGCTTTATATACTCCTCAGTTGTTGTTTTCGACGAGTTCCACCTATACCCGAGACCCTATCTCTGGTCAGCAAGTGATAGCGAGCAAGGGGATAAGGCGCTCACCTCTATGTTAGCTGCGGTCAAAGCTATACTTGATAGCGGATCCCCTGTTGTGATAGCAACAGCTACTCTTCCGAAACCTGTTCTCGATGCTCTTAACAGTGTTCAAGGGCTTAGAGGGAGGATCTTTGAGATCCCTGGTAGCAGTGATAACCCGGTCTCTAGGGATGTGGGGGTTTATTTGGAAAGCGTTAGGGATCGAGATACAATGATCGCTGTTATTGCTGAGAAGGCTTTAGAGCTCTCCATCAAGGGCTCTGTGCTTGTGGTTCTCAATACTGTTGAGTCGGCTGCTAGGGTGTATAGCAATATAAAGGATCTTTTGAAGGCTCAGGGATCTGTAGATAGTGTTGATTTGATGCTGATCCATGGGAGGATTGTTGAGAGGGATAGGAAGAGCATTGTTGAGAAGCTATCACGCGTTTCTGCTAATAACCAGCCTGTTGGGAGGATATTGGTTTCTACACAGGTTCTAGAGGCTGGTGTTGATGTTAGCTTTAATTATCTCTTAACAGAAATAGCTCCTCCAGAGAGTATTATTCAGAGGCTTGGACGTGTTGCTAGATATGGTGGGTATGGTGAGGCTTATATCTATATTATAGTTGGGGCTAGTGATCCTGTCCCTATATATCCTGCAGAGATCCTTGAGGAGGTTGTTAAAGAGCTTGGGGCGATAGCAAAGAGCTCTGGTGGTGCTTTATCCCACAGGGATGTGGAGGGTCTTCTGAGGATCTATGATAGGATTGAGAATCCTAATATTATTATGCGCGACTATGGAAGGGCTCTTGATGCGATAGATAGGAGTATGGATATATCGTCAATAGATGTTAAGGGGGTTCTGGAGAAGATATGCTCCTTCCTAAGGGATAGCGATCTTGTAAGGCTACTGCCAGCCGAGCTCGATGAGGTTGCCTCATGCCTCGAGAGGGGTTTGAGCGATAGGAGTCTGTCTGATATCTCGATCCCCGCCGAGAGATCTATTCTAGGAAGGCTCTGCACGGGTAAGAGGATTATTGGTATTTACACGGATAGCGGGAAGTGTATTAAGATAGATGCTGGGAAGGATCTAGAGGATATGGTGGGGAAGATCTGTAGGTCTAACTGCCCCTCGATAGAGATGATGAAGACACATAAATATGTATCAGAACCCGTATCAGGGCTGATTGTTAAGGGTTATGATAAGGAGAAGGGGTTGGTATTATGAATAAGCCCTGTGCATTCTCAGGACAGTCGCTTATCTCGCATATCGAGGGCTCCCTCAGGATCGCTAGGATGCTGATCAGCGAGGGCTATGTAGATACAGTATCCCTGAGGCTGGCCAAGACCCTCAGGGGTAAAGTGGATCCCGGGGTTCTTGGGGATGTTGTTAGAGATATGATCGAGATCTCGGTGATCTTCCACGATATAGGTAAGGCTTTGAAGGTGTTTCAAGATTCATATAATGATAACTGCCTATGTATTCGTGAGGGGAGGTGTGGTTTCCCATACCATGAGATCTTTTCAGCGATCTATCTTTACATGTTCCTCGTTGGATTGTCTAAGGATTTCTCGAGGCTTTATGGGGATGCGCTTTTAGAGCCTATGCTAATGATTCCGGTAGCCTCTGTGATCAACCATATGCATGCTTTGAGGAGCTATAGGGAGCTGAAGAGCGAGATCAATAGTATTGTTACTCGCAAGACTGGGGATATTGCCAGGTTAATAGAGAGGGGGATATATTTTGAGGATCCTGAGGGACTGGCTAGGGAGATCCTTAGGTTCAAAGATCTATATTACGGCGTTAAGGTTAACGAGGATACGCTAGCCAGCTTGCTTGGGACAAGGCTGGATTCAACAGGCATGTTAAGTACTGCAGAGCAGATCGTTAAAGAGATGGGGAATGCAAGCACACAGCCATGGTCAAAGCTATATCTCTTGGTGCTAGTTCCCCTAAGCATTGGGGATAGCTGTGATAGTGCAGATAAAAGGGTCTCCGATCCTGGGGAGTTTGGTGGTAGGAAAGCCTATATCAGGGAGCTCTGCTGCAACTCGCTTGGATACTATTTAGGGAGTAGCGTGGGTGGTTTGGAAATGTGTAAAGACATGTCGAGGACTATGGGTGATTAGAATGATGCCAAGTAGTAATATTAGTGTTTTTATTTCTGTGGGGTCTCGTATGTCTCGTTTTGTAAAATATGTTGAGGTAATAGGTGTGGGTGGGATCCATGGCGGGTGTTAACCAGATCGAGATTAAACTCCCACCGACAATAGCTAGGGGATTCATACTAGCCTTGGTTAGACACATAGACGTGGGTCCCCAGAGAGGTGTTGAGGAGATAGAGCTTAGAGGCGATTCGGTTATCCTTAAGGGCCGCGATCCTGTTGGGGGGCTTGCAGATGCTATTAACCTTATCGCTGACTACATAGCTGACCAGGCGGGGCAGGATATTGGGGTTAGGCTGCCTATGAGTGGTAATGATAAGGGGATCGTTTCGAGGATCTTTCAATGCTACCAGGCGTCTTTAAAAGACGATCAGGAGAACCTTGCCCAGGTTGTTAGACAGATAGGCTCTACAATCTATAAGGTTAAATGCGGTGAGTCCAAGCTCCCCTCTATCCTTAAGCCTGAGATGTATGAGTATACAAGGATTCCTGGATACCTGGGCGGGGATAGTAAGAGAAAGTTTGATGAGGAATACCCAGCCGAATCCGTTGTCCTAGCACTCATCGGGTATCTCGGTGCAAGGGTTGGGGGTTATGGTGAGAGGAGAGCTGTGGCTCTTCTACCTCCTGATGAGGGTGGCTATAGTGCTAGGTATTTCTTTGAGAGGTACTCGAGATCTCTTAGGAATATGTGGGGTAGACAGATTAAGAGGAGGATGAGGTTTCCGGGTATAAATCCCGAGCCAGCTCTCACTATATGGCTTGCCCTCCAGCTCCCCGAGGTCGATAAGATCAACCTGGTATCGATTAGGGAACCTGCTGGGCAGGAGTCTGCAGTGCTTATCTCCTCCCTCTCCTTAACCCTTGATAGTGTCAAAAGATACGCGGATCTATGGGAATGTGTTGTTAGGGCTAATGAGAAGGGGCTCGTTGAGATGATCCTTGAGAGGGCTCTTAACCCGGATCCGAGGCGGAGGTCCGATCTTGCTGTTAAGGCCTCTGTATGGTTGTACGAGACGCTGGTGGGAGTTAGGAGGTTTGAGGAGACTGTATATATGATGTCTAGGGACTATGTTTCAGCCTTGCTGACGAACACCGAGGCTGGGGAGGATGCTAGGATTCTGGCTATGCTTGCTAGGAGTCTCTATAGATGTTATTCCGGGCGGTCTTGATGAGTGCTCCAGCTTCTCTGACGCCCAATGCTTTTCTTGCTATCAAGATGGTTGTCGAGGCTCTCAGCTCTGTTGAGAGGGATATTGTCTATCTAGGTCTCTCTGAGAGCGGTTTCTATGAGGAGAGGGAGTTTAACGTCTATCTCTACGACCCTCTAGGCTCTGGTCTCGGTTCTTTCGATGCTACCGACTATCTCTTGAGCTTTTCTGACGAGAGGCCCTATACTGGTTATCTCGATAGCTCCTCTAGATCTATTTCTTTCCTCGGCGCAAGGGTTTTTGTCGGTTCCGGCTATGCCTTTGATTCTGGGAGGCATCTCCTAATCCCCCAGGGTCTAGGCTTCCCATTCCTCGCTGTCAAGGCTGGTGGGAGGGCTATAGAGGCTCTTAGAAAGATCATCGGGGGTATTGCTTTTCTTGAGAGTCCTTCTGGCGAGATCTATGGTTCTGATTATAAGGATGATAATATTCTTGACGAGCTCAGGCTGAGGATCGAGAACCGCCTGCTAAGCCTTATGACCCGCAAGCTGATCCTTATAGATGGTCCTATCTTTCCAGTACCGCTTGCCTATATAGAGACCTTTGGTGAGAGGTACCGTGCTGCTTTTGAGAAGCTCTATGAAGAGAGATCCAGTCTGATCGGTAGGCTTGTTGGTATTGTTAAGAGGCTTGAGCAGACCTACAAGCTATACAGGGTTGAGGAGGTGAGGAGATTCTTCGAGAACACCGTTGGGGGTAAAAATATAGGCCGTATCCCCGACCCTGTTATCCTCTCAAGGCTTGCTGGGAATAAGAAGATATACTCGATGGGTGTTTTTAAGGAGGAGTTTACTGATCTTGGTAATAGGTATATGATCTATGTTTATGTTAGGAGCCCCTCGGGTGCTAGGGTTTTTAGGGTTGAGTCTATGGATAGGGTTGCCTTGATGGAGGTTGCTGGCTATCTACTCAAAAGCCTCTCCCACACAGGGCTCCCGATCGATATAGAGGTTGCTGATAGGATCTCTAGGAGGCTCTCGGCCTCAGCCTATATGGCTCTATATGCTCTTGGCTCTAGATCCCTCGGCGTCTCTCACGATGAGAGGTCAAGGCTACCCCTGATCCTGGGTGAGGTTAATGAGGCCTGAGGATCTTACGAAGGATCTCGGGCTAATGGTTAGGGAGGCTGAGGAGAAGGCTTCAAGGGCTGGGGAGATGGTTATAGGGCATGTCTCTAGAGCCTCTCCAGCCCAGGTTTCCCTCGAATCCAGGGTTGTCTCTGTCTATATCTCCTTCGAGGATTACTTGAGGAGCAGGGGTAGGGTTAGGGTTGGCTCCTACCTAGGGATCTCTGTCCCTATCCAGAGGGTCTTGATCCTTGCTAGGGTTGTTGGTGTTGAGAGGCAGGATATCTTATCGATAGCAAGGCTTCCCGACCTATCGGGGCAGAGGGATCCCGAGGGCTCTGTGACGCCTGTGCTTGTTAGTGTTGAGGCCGTCTCTGAGAGGTCTTTCGATGGTGGTGATACACTCCCAGCACTCTCACCCATAGAGCCCCAATCCCCCGTGTTTATACCGAGGGCTTCTTTCTTATCCGAGATGCTCGGGCTCCCGGGTAGTGGTGTTCTTATTGGTTCTCTGTTTGAGTCTGGTGTTGTTAGGGGGGATGTTGGTGTTAGGCTTGATGAGAAGATCCTGAGGCACCATGTGCTTGTTATAGGGACGACTGGTAGTGGTAAGACCACTCTTCTCACAAGGATCTTTCTAGACCCCTCGTACCAATCCCTCGCACTCGATATCCAGGGTGACTATGTTAGGAGGCTTGTGGGTAGGGGTGGGGGTGAGAACTATATCTTGCTCCCCCTCACGCGGGAGCTTGTTAGAAGCCTCTGTAGATCTCGGGCGTGTGATGAGAGGTTCTACACAGAGGTTCTGCCCGAGTTCTATGCTAGGTTGAGGGGGCTTCCCAGCCCCATGGTGGTTGGTGTTGAGAGTATCGCTGACCATGGTGGTGTGAGGGTTGGTTTTGGTAAGATCGAGTCTGTATTGATCCCGTTTGCCTTCAGGTTTTCAGAGATCTATCCAGAGGCTAACAGGATCCTACCCCTCCTCTCTCAACAGGCCTCGGTGTTCTTCAGATCTCTTGCTGAGAAGTGTGTGAGGGAATATACCCAGGGTCGAGGGCTCGATGCCTTTATAAACTGTATCTCGAGGGAGGGGGAGAGGATCAAGCTCCATAAATCCACGATAGATAGTATTGCGAGATATATCATAGCCCTCGCAAACTCCGAGGTTGTTGATGTAGCCATTGGGAGGGATCTTGTGGGGGAGCCGGATTATGGGGCCCTCTTTAGAGGGGGATCCAAGGTTGTCCTCGATCTTGGTATAGCGCGTGACTATGGATCGAGGTTCGCACCCAACATGATCGCGTATAGAGTGCTCTCAAAGGTCTTTAGCTATAGGGATGAGCTCTACAAGAGTGGAAGGGTTAGTGATACGATACTCCTCATCATAGACGAGGCCCACGAGTTCTTCCCACAGAGCGGGAGGGATTTCGAGAAAGAACCCCTCGAGGAGATGATCAACAAGATCATGAGGCTCGGAAGACTAAGAGGACTTGGATGCATCATGGCGACCCACAGGCCCCAGGATCTAAACAACCTCGTAATAGAGCTAGCAAACACAAAAATAGCGCTGAGAAGCGATGAGGAAACACTCAAGAGCATAGGTATGGAGAAATACACAAAAATACTCGAAACAGCCCCAGAAGGCCTGGCCGTGATAAAAACCCACGGATACAGAGTGCCAGAGCTAACAATAAGGGTTTCCCCACCAGAGCAGTAACAGATCAACAGGGCGACGGGGTTGGGAGGGCTAGAGTCTGACGAATCGGCCGAGCTAGAGCAGCTGGCCGAACTAAAAGCAAGGGTTATCTGTTACCCGTTTAAGGATGAAAGCAAGAGATCCAAGTGCGTCGAGTTTTTAACAAAAATGATGACCTATGGAGAAGCCGCTAGAGACGCCTCCGAGGAGATGAAGAAGAGCTTCAGCAATGAAGAGATAGGGTTGATTCTTAAGAGGCTTAAGTTTCACATCACAAAATTCGGCTAGAAAGTAGGATTAAGCAGAACAGCCTCTAGCTCTAGAGGGCCATAATAGGAGAGCATTGCTGACTCTCGAGGAGATCTGTTCTATTTTTTCCAAACCCAGTATTCGTAGCCATGGAGTGGTTCTTTTAGCAATTGCTCTTTGATTAGATAGTCTATCGCCTCGCTGAATACTAGGTGGTATAGCCAGCAGAAGAACTCTGGGAAGTTAGCATATTCGCTTGCCCTCATTTTCCTAAATGTGCTCTGGATCTTGTCGAGGTTTTTGTAGATGGTTTTGAGGATATGTTTTGACATGTGGTCTATGAATTCGTCTATGATCCTCATGTCTTCTTTTGTATATATCGGGGCTTGGGGGCTTAGGTTCTCGTCTAGGTATAGCCATTCTTTTAGATATTCTGCTGCCTCTCTGTTTATCTCGTAGCTGGGGTCTTGGTATTTTCTCTCATACTCCCCCATGATCCTTGTTACCATGTCTTCTAGCCTCTTGTTTATTGTTTCTCTCTCGCGGGCTGGGAGTTTTACATATTTTTCCAAAGCCTTTGAGATGTTCTCCTCGCCCAGTATTTTTGCTAATAGCCTGAGCAGCGAGTAATCCGGTGGAGGGATCCTCCGCCTCTCCCTCTCTCCCCCGAAGGTTGCGAACCCGTATTCGCCTATCTCGGCGCTGTGCATTCCGTAGCGGCCTAGATTCTCCATCCCATCTTCAACGCCCCACATGTAGTAGCGCCCGCCCTTCCTTACAGGGGCTTCCGGCATGATCCTCCCCTCCTCAGCAAACTTTCTCAACATACCCATATCTAGGGAGTAGGCACCAATCAAGACGAAACCGACCCTGCTGAACGGGTATCTCCGCGAGGCGGAGAGCCTATTATAGGTCTCCAGAACAGTATCCCAGTTAGCCCTGTAGAGCTCGCCAAGCTCAACGCCTAAACTCCTAGCAAGATCTTTAGCGATCACCACATCCTCCCTCAAAGCGATAAAGAAGCCGGGAACCAGGCGTTCTTCCCTCTCCACAACGAGATCTGCTTCCCTCAGATACCCCAAATGATCCTCCACATCCTGCTTCGAAACGCCGAGCAGCCTGGCTATGCTCTCCACGGAGTAGCCCAGATGGAGCCCTACCACGATACCCCTGCGAACATGATCACGAAGGATCTCGTAGGGATCGTATTCCGTGCAGCAGCTACCAGCAATAATTATGCTAAGCCTCGCAGCCCTCTCGTTCAAATCCCTAATAAGACCCACACCTACAGCACCCACATAGATAAACCTAATCCTCTAATAACACTTTCAATTCCCATGATAATCGATGTCTGCCCTAGGCTTGCTCTTTTCCCACGGATTGTGAGGAAAGAGACAGCTTGGGGATCCCAGAGACCCCAATACTCCTTGGCGTGTTAATGTTGGCTTCACAACCCTAGCTAACCTCATGCTGATCTGTAGTTGCTGAACTTTTACGGCATGGGTGAGATAAAGGGGATATCAGCATTTACCCCCTAGCAGGCTGCCTAGAGAGGCTGGGGCTGCTACTAGGCTAGCTAGCGGAACAGGTTCCTGAGGCTATATTGAGCTTGCGGAGCATAGGTAGGATATGCAGGGAGGAGAGCTGGGAGGCCGAGGCGTATCTCTTCCCTAGGTGTTACTCTATGTCTTGTTTAAATACGCTTTCCATGAGATCTTTTGCCATATGTGTTGCTGTATGTCTGTATTCTGATCCTCCCACCAGATCCATATGGTTGGTATTTTAAAGTTCATGCCGCCATTATTATAGGCGACTAAGGTGTTCTCGGCTAGAAAGAGACGTTTGCTAGTGATCTTATCCGTGTTGGTGTTATCAGCATTAATGATACCTATTATCGCACCTATGCTGTTAAAAGCTCCTTCCCCAGGTGTTCCTAGTGCTCCTGGAAAGATCGTCTTTCAATTCTATAGCAGATCTTCCTGGATAAAAATCGGGGCGAGAAAAGTAAGGCTATACTGTCTCCTTTCAATTCTATAGCAGATCTTCTTCAAGCATACACAAGAACCAAAAAAGCATTCTATGCATCTTTCAATTCTATAGCAGATCTTCTAAGACCTTGGGAAGGGAAAGATCTCTTTAGGATCGAGATCTTTCAATTCTATAGCAGATCTTCCACGTATTGCGTGTGCACTGACTTTAACCGCGCTTACTGAGGTCTTTCAATTCTATAGCAGATCTTCACACGGTGGTTTGGTTTAGATCCGGTGATCCGGGGTTTACTTTCAATTCTATAGCAGATCTTCATATGTAGGCGGATAGCTGATAAGATTAACGATGTGTTTGCGCTTTCAATTCTATAGCAGATCTTCACTAGTCCCCCCTATGCAGATTCAAGCAGTAGTGAAAGTAAGACTTTCAATTCTATAGTAGATCTTCTAATACATTTGGTAGATTTCAAGTGCTTCTGCTAGAATGTCACCTTTCAATTCTATAGTAGATCTTCCTACGGCTACAAATGTTAGCCTTGGCTATCATATTACTTCCTTTCAATTCTATAGTAGATCTTCAGGGCTTATAGGAAGCATAGGATCTGGGCTGGGAGGTGCGGTAGCCTTTCAATTCTATAGTAGATCTTCCCCCGGCCCCACCCCCCCACCACACCCCCAACCCCGGCCTTTCAATTCTATAGTAGATCTTCGGTATGACGATCTTGCTGAGAAGCTTTTGAAGGTTGGTGTTCTTTCAATTCTATAGTAGATCTTCTATGTTTTTTCGAAGGTTGGTGAGGCGCCGTATCTGGCTCTTTCAATTCTATAGTAGATCTTCGGATCTAGAATCTGTATAGATATAGACGCACTCTGTATATCTTTCAATTCTATAGTAGATCTTCAGGGCTGGTGGTCCGCAGGTCCACAGGTCCGCAGTGTGGGCTTTCAATTCTATAGTAGATCTTCGCGGGGTTTTGCTGGGGTCTCGGGTGTTACCCCCCTTTGTCTTTCAATTCTATAGTAGATCTTCCCGATGTCTGTGCCCTGATGCTTGTTACGAGGCTTGTGTTCTTTCAATTCTATAGTAGATCTTCTTAACAGTAGCAGATGTCGCTGAGGCAGAGGCCTGGGTTGCCCCTTTCAATTCTATAGTAGATCTTCAGGCTAGCTGGATTTGTGATCACAGGCGTAGCTACATATACCTCTTTCAATTCTATAGTAGATCTTCCCGCCGTGGCCCGTGAACATGTAGTGATGATCGGGCCACCCTTTCAATTCTATAGTAGATCTTCGAGCGATACTCAACCCACGGAGACCCCGAGGCCCTGTTAACTTTCAATTCTATAGTAGATCTTCTACAGGGCTGCTAGATATCTTACTAGGGCGCTCTCACGCTTTCAATTCTATAGTAGATCTTCTGGATACACTGGCTATAGGCACATCCTTCCAGTGTTTGATCTTTCAATTCTATAGTAGATCTTCGAGATAAGCTGTATGTGATCGTTATGGCGTTAGTAATAGTGCCAACTTTCAATTCTATAGTAGATCTTCCCACGCAATGAAGCTATAATCACACTGAGCGAGTTGAATGATACTTTCAATTCTATAGTAGATCTTCAGAAGAAGCAACACTATACGCTAACATAGGGGATCTCCAGCTTTCAATTCTATAGTAGATCTTCTTGATGAATGCTATTGCTACTGATATACAGAAATTGGCAGAGCTTTCAATTCTATAGTAGATCTTCGGGATTTCTCACTGGAGGTGGTGGGGGTGGCTTGAACCTGCTTTCAATTCTATAGTAGATCTTCTTAAGAAAATGGATAGGGAAACCGCACTAAAAGAGTGTCTTTCAATTCTATAGTAGATCTTCCTCTCCCAACCACTCCCCACCAAACTCAAAGACGTGCCTTTCAATTCTATAGTAGATCTTCTCCACCTTTACAAGGCATACTCTCTAAAGTTTACGGCTTACACTTTCAATTCTATAGTAGATCTTCTATAATGCCGAGCCAGTTCCTTGATTCCTCGACACGCCATATCCTTTCAATTCTATAGTAGATCTTCCCTTAGCGTGGTGTGGAGACCCGCTCTTAGATGCTTGGTCTTTCAATTCTATAGTAGATCTTCTTGGTGCTCTAGTAGCAGCTCTAGCTAGGGTAGCTGGTAGAACTTTCAATTCTATAGTAGATCTTCCGAGGCAGACACCGATGAACCCGGCCCCTGCCCAAGATCTTTCAATTCTATAGTAGATCTTCACGGGGCGGAAACATATATCATCACATGGGACGACTTTCAATTCTATAGTAGATCTTCGCTCCCAAAGAGATGCGACGAGGAGCCCGGCATATGTATAGACTTTCAATTCTATAGTAGATCTTCAGGTATTTCGATGCCTCGTCCTCCAATGTTGAGAGCGATATATGCTTTCAATTCTATAGTAGATCTTCTGCTGAGACAAACACCCCACCAACCATAGAATAGCAGACTTTCAATTCTATAGTAGATCTTCAATCTACCAACAACTACGGACATATACCCACCTATATCTTTCAATTCTATAGTAGATCTTCTGGTCTCACCATTGCCGATGCGAAGGCGTATCTCTCGAGCTTTCAATTCTATAGTAGATCTTCTATATCATTGGGAGGGTTGTCATGCCGCTTAAGGAGCCTGAGCTTTCAATTCTATAGTAGATCTTCGAAGATAAAGGAGCTGCTGAGCCCAGTCCTTGTGAAGATCTGAGCTTTCAATTCTATAGTAGATCTTCTCGCGTATTACAGGGACTATGGTCTGAGGCTCGTCTGTAGGACTTTCAATTCTATAGTAGATCTTCAGATATTCTCCAGGCATGTGAGCAGGGCCTCGGCGACTCTTTCAATTCTATAGTAGATCTTCGGGGGTCGCTGAAGCTGTCGGCAGCTGGTATGGTTGCTGTCTTTCAATTCTATAGTAGATCTTCGCGACGATAATTGCGATTGTGGTGGTTGCAGCGATCATACTCTTTCAATTCTATAGTAGATCTTCCTTACAATCTTATGCTCTTCCTCGACGCCACCTTCTATAACTTTCAATTCTATAGTAGATCTTCAAGGCTTTGAAGCAGGTGCTTCAAACACCAAGTATAAAGCTTTCAATTCTATAGTAGATCTTCGAGATCGAGAGGATGCTTGGGAGGAGGAGGCTTGCGGCTGCTTTCAATTCTATAGTAGATCTTCGAGGTTGTTGACTATGCACCTCTCGAGTGGGCATATATATCTTTCAATTCTATAGTAGATCTTCGCTAGAAATGGTATCCTTATCAGAAATATGTAGCTTTTTCTTTCAATTCTATAGTAGATCTTCGAAATCAACTGAGAGTATATCGAGTGATGCTGATACCTCTGCTTTCAATTCTATAGTAGATCTTCTCTTCCGGGGGATCCCGCCGGGGCGGATCGTATTACGCCTTCTTTCAATTCTATAGTAGATCTTCTGGCGAGGGTGCTGGGGAGCCGCTCAGGCCAGAAGATGTTCTTTCAATTCTATAGTAGATCTTCAGTTCGTAAACATACACCGGTTTAACTTAGTGAGTGCTATCTTTCAATTCTATAGTAGATCTTCACAGACCTCTTTATAGCATCCGCAACGGCTAGGGCCTCCTCTTTCAATTCTATAGTAGATCTTCCTGGGTATGTTTGGGTTGTTGAAGAGCGTTGGATATATTGTTCTTTCAATTCTATAGTAGATCTTCATGATTAAGGATAGCAATGGTGTGAGAGTTGATAGAGTGTTGCTTTCAATTCTATAGTAGATCTTCAGACAACAATAGCTAAAAAGCTATATGAATACTGCTATGCTCTTTCAATTCTATAGTAGATCTTCCCCTGGCGTCAGTGTCGTGTTACTCGTAGTCCTTACACTTTCAATTCTATAGTAGATCTTCAATACCGCTTGACCAATACCGAGAGAAACTAGCACGCATGCTTTCAATTCTATAGTAGATCTTCGCTAGATAGACCATACCTAACACTAGTAGACCTTACCCCAGTAAGCTTTCAATTCTATAGTAGATCTTCCCTTATTATATAATATACGCTGGAAAACGGCATGTTTAGCGTCTCCTTTCAATTCTATAGTAGATCTTCATTGCACGGTCTATTGCCGCGTCCAAGTCCTCCGGGTCTTGCTTTCAATTCTATAGTAGATCTTCTCTCTGCACAGTGGTCTCGCCGCTGTCTTCGCCGAGAAAGCTTTCAATTCTATAGTAGATCTTCAGGGGCATTGCCCCGAGGCAGCTGAAATGCCCTAAGTGTACTTTCAATTCTATAGTAGATCTTCGAGGCAGGTAAAGAGCTACATTGACTGGGCTGTTAGGAACACCTCTTTCAATTCTATAGTAGATCTTCTGTGTTTGTTGGTGTGAGGATCCCTGTGAAGATCAGGTCGCTTTCAATTCTATAGTAGATCTTCGGCTCCCCCCAGCGGAGTTTGCTCCGCCGGGTAGCGGCCTTTCAATTCTATAGTAGATCTTCAAGACCCAGAGAGAACCGCTACAATTGTTGTAGGTGGTCTAGACTTTCAATTCTATAGTAGATCTTCTCAGAGTGAGCCCTGTCAGAGTGGTTTGAGAAGTTGGAGAACTTTCAATTCTATAGTAGATCTTCTATAAGCCCAGCACTGGAGACAGAGGGGTATAGAAACAACACTTTCAATTCTATAGTAGATCTTCCCTGGGTTGTGGCTGGTGGGCAGGGTCTGCAGCTTGTTTTTCTTTCAATTCTATAGTAGATCTTCATCGAGGATCCCATTATTGCTTTAGAGTTAGCGGATATGCTCTTTCAATTCTATAGTAGATCTTCTGATCTTCGAGAGCAAGATAATGGATAGGATAAAGAATCTTTCAATTCTATAGTAGATCTTCATGGCGATAGGCCTCTTCATAATACTTATAAAGATATATAGCCTTTCAATTCTATAGTAGATCTTCCGAGATCGCAAGCGAGATCGACGACATCTTACAGGAGTTAACTTTCAATTCTATAGTAGATCTTCTTAATAGCCTCTCCTCCTATTATAAGCTCTCTTTGGTATTCTTTCAATTCTATAGTAGATCTTCAAGCACTAAGTATCTACGAAGACTTCTACAAGACTACACTTTCAATTCTATAGTAGATCTTCACACGTCCCTGTTTTCATAGAACCTCTCTGGTATGAGCTCCACTTTCAATTCTATAGTAGATCTTCAATATGGTTTTGTTTTAGAACCTTATAAGCATAACGGCCTTCTTTCAATTCTATAGTAGATCTTCATGGATCGAGATCCTAATGAACATGATAATGAACATGACCTAGACTTTCAATTCTATAGTAGATCTTCCAGGGAATAATCCTTGGCTGTGCTCGGGGTGTCGGTCTTGCACTTTCAATTCTATAGTAGATCTTCCGGGGTTTTTACTCATGCTCAACCCCAATCCTAGAGTAGATCCCTTTCAATTCTATAGTAGATCTTCAAAGCAACAGAGGTGGAGCTTGAAGCAGAACAAGAATCTGATCTTTCAATTCTATAGTAGATCTTCATAGGGTTATTGCCGCGATTAATTATGTAATTAGAGTTGATCTTTCAATTCTATAGTAGATCTTCGGTTGTGGTGCTTGCAGTGTTACGGGTGGCGGTAGTGTCCTTTCAATTCTATAGTAGATCTTCCTAAGCTTGAGCAGATATTAATCGAGTTACGGAAACTAAATAGTCTTTCAATTCTATAGTAGATCTTCTCCACTACTCTTACCTTGATATAGAAGGTTATCGGGGTTGCTTTCAATTCTATAGTAGATCTTCCCATCAACTCCAGATATTCCGGTAAAAAAAGAAAGGAAGCCTCTTTCAATTCTATAGTAGATCTTCAATGCATGGTTGAGGAGAAATGTTTAGAGCCTTTCTCTAAGACTTTCAATTCTATAGTAGATCTTCCAGAAGGATTTGATGTTGGTAGATCATACGTTATTCTCTTTCTCTTTCAATTCTATAGTAGATCTTCGCAATTACTAGTACGGGGAGAAACATGGTGGCCAGGATAGCTTTCAATTCTATAGTAGATCTTCTCAATAGATTATCTTTCTCGTGGAACGAAACATTGAGGACCGCTTTCAATTCTATAGTAGATCTTCATGTGTCTTATCACGTTTATTCGGCACTGCTCCTCGTGCCTTTCAATTCTATAGTAGATCTTCCGTCACAACCGCAAGCCTCTCCAAAAGCCTAGCCTCTGGGACTTTCAATTCTATAGTAGATCTTCAGGTCAGGAGTTGTTGCCCGGGTTGCCACTAAAAAACAAACTTTCAATTCTATAGTAGATCTTCAAGAGAGGTGGTTAGAATGAGCTTTCCACCCCAAGGCGGAGGGCAGAGCCTTTCAATTCTATAGTAGATCTTCAAGCGGACTAGGAGGAGTATACCTATATATATCAAAGAAAATCTTTCAATTCTATAGTAGATCTTCCGAGGCCCTGGACAGATCCGGCATCTTCCCCAAGGGTGTTCTTTCAATTCTATAGTAGATCTTCTGGAGGATACCGTATAGTGAAGTTGAGAGGATTCTTAACTTTCAATTCTATAGTAGATCTTCGTTGGTACTCGGCAGAGGCTCCGTATACACCACAGAACCCTCTTTCAATTCTATAGTAGATCTTCCAAATCTCTCCCTGAGTGTCTCCTATATGTATCCCCCATCTTTCAATTCTATAGTAGATCTTCCACTTGTAGCAGCAATAGGTATCGAGCTTAGCAAGGATACTTTCAATTCTATAGTAGATCTTCGCTGTCACAACCTCGTGATTAGCCTGGAAACATATCCTGGACTTTCAATTCTATAGTAGATCTTCTTGGTGGCGCTGTTGCCCAGTATCTAAAGAAGGTTGTTGACTTTCAATTCTATAGTAGATCTTCAGGAATACTTCATACACTTCTTAATATGGTGGAAACAAAACAACATCTTTCAATTCTATAGTAGATCTTCCGAATACTTTGATGATGCAATTGTGATAGAACTATATGAGTGCTTTCAATTCTATAGTAGATCTTCGAGTCAATAGCAAAGTTCCTGTTGGAGTCATACCCATACTACTTTCAATTCTATAGTAGATCTTCTATGACTTCATCCTCCCCCCCTCCCCCAGGGGTTACCTTTTTACTTTCAATTCTATAGTAGATCTTCGATAACTTGGGGAATAAACTTTGCTGGGTGCATGTAAAGGCTCTTTCAATTCTATAGTAGATCTTCAACCTTCTACCAATAATTATTATTGGTGATAGTATGGCGAGACTTTCAATTCTATAGTAGATCTTCGCAACAAACACAATCTACATACTCAACAAGAACTGGAGAGCTTTCAATTCTATAGTAGATCTTCGCCTTCTGCCCCCTACCATCCGCAGCCCTATAGATACTCTCACTTTCAATTCTATAGTAGATCTTCGGGAGACTGAGGCGAGGGTCAGGCAGATCGCGAGGATAATAGAGTCTACTTTCAATTCTATAGTAGATCTTCGCTGAGAAGTCTATCAGAGGAGCTCGACACAGTAGTGGCCACTTTCAATTCTATAGTAGATCTTCTGTTTATGTAATCGCGATAATGCGTGCAATAGCGAGTGTTTCTTTCAATTCTATAGTAGATCTTCTCTGGGATGTGGATGCGTGGTTTGTCATCTTTTCTCTTTCTCTTTCAATTCTATAGTAGATCTTCGAACCCAAGCTTGCCTCTTGTTCCCTTTGGCAGCAACGTCCTTTCAATTCTATAGTAGATCTTCCAGCCCCGTATCATCCTACGATGGTGTTGCACTTGTGGACCTTTCAATTCTATAGTAGATCTTCCGATCTAGCTACGGATCTTTTTTGATATTTATAGCTATGTAGGGGGGCTTTGCCCCCGAGGGGGCCTGTCTCTATAGGAGATCGTCTCGCACGGGATCGCTGTATGGGATGCTCAGTTCTATAGGAGATCGACTATACCATTATTTCTATGCTTATCTAGCTTATAAGCATAGATTCCGGAATTGATCCTTGTTTTTGATGATAGTAATGCTTATTAGCCTCAATGTTTTTCGATCTTCTTTTCCCTGGGATCTTTTGGGATTTCTTCTCAGATCTTTTTTCTCCACTGGATCTTTTTTGTTGTGTTGTTTATAAATTTTTCGGATCTTTTTTGATCATGTGGATCTTTCTCTCTACTCTATCCCTGTTGATTCTGGGAGTCTCTTTGTTTTTATTTTTGTTTGGTATTTTTGTTTGGTGGTTTTGGTGGTTTCTGTGTATAGGGTTGTTCATGTTGTTCCTGTGGGTACTTCTCTTCTTTCTAATTTTCAGAGGGCTTTTCCGAATGTTGTTGAGGAGTGGGGTTTTGTTGGTTGGGATCGCTGGGCTCCTGATGATCCTGGGCAGGCTAGGCTTTGTTCCAGCTATCCCTTGGTTTTGGAGAGGCTTTCTGGCTTTGTCTCCTCCCAGGGTTATGGTGCTTCTGCCGAGCTTTCTCCTTTCTCGAGGGCTGTTAGTGTTTTTGGCCATGGGAGGGATGGTGTTCTCGTGATCCTCTACTCAACCTCCACCTGTAACTCAAGGCTTGCTAGGGAGGCTATAGCCCGCTTCCTTAGAGGCGAGGGTTACCATGTCCAGGAGGCCGAGATCAGGAGCACTAGGAGTGTTGATGAGTTTGAAGATGGCCTGGTAGAGCTCCTAGACAAGGTTGTGAGACTAATAGTAGATTGGAAGAGGAAGGGAGCCAGGGTCTATGTCAACGCAACCCCGGGCTATAAAGCCGAAGCCTCATTCCTGGTAATAGCGTCCCTCCTAGCAGGGGCCGACGCTGTCTATTATATGCACGAAGCCTTCAGAGATCTCGTAATCTTACCAGCAATACCCATAAAGATCAGAGAGGATGTGGAGAAGATCATAGAGATCTTCAAGACACCGAGAAACCCGAGAGAGGCCGAGGAAATCATAGGAAGCCCCCAGATCCTGAGAGAACTAGAGCTAAACGGAATCCTAGCAAGGGATACCAAGGGGTATAGGGTGAGAAAATGGCTAGCCAAGCTCCACGAGATCTCGAGAACAGGCTAAAAATCCTGCTCATCGCCCCCTGGGGTAATCCTACAGGATGGAGAGAAGTAAGCTACAAACCACAGAGGATCCCAGACAAATGCAGACCCACAGAACAAGAAGGATATAGCGAAGCAGTAATAAAGAAATCCTCTACACTAGCTATAGTAGAGAGCATAGAAAAAGGCAAACACCTCCAAAAGACCCCGCAACTCATAGCAAAAATAATAGTAGCTGAAACACTAGCAAAGAAAGAAGAAATAGACCGATGCAGAGAAAACCTAGACAGAGTAGAGAAAATAAAAGAATGCATAGACCAACACGTAGAGAAAGAGATCCGAGAACAAGTAGAGGAACAAATAAGAGAACCCAAAAACCACCTCGAGATCAAAGTAGCACCAGCAATAGGAATCTTCCCCCCAATAGCCTTCAAAGGCCACGCATATAACTACTGGGCCTATATACTAATAGAGACTCTCAAAAACCTCAACAAAATAGATCCAGACGTAGTGATAGTAGACATAACCCACGGAATAAACTATATGCCAGTAACAACCCTAGACGCTGTCAGAAAAGCAGTAGAAATACACCTCCTAAGGAGAAAAACAGAGAGAAAAACCAAAATAATAGCGATGAACTCAGACCCCATAAGAATAGGCAGAGAAGCAGAGAAAAACCAAAAGCCCCAAGAACTCCACATACATATAATCAAATGCGAAGAGCTAGACACAACAGAAGCCATGGATAGAGCCTATAGAGAGATCGACAGCATAGAGATAGGGAACAGATTCACGATCTATAACAGATTAAGAGAAGAAACAGAAGAAACCCAGGCCGAGGACGAGGCGACACTCAACACTCTCGACGAATGCGCAAACGAGTTGAAAGAGAGAATCAAAGATCTCAAGGTATTTGTGAGAGCAGCACGCCTAGGACTCCCAATAGCTATAGCCATTCAGGCCGAAAAACTATCCGAGGAACAAAACAGAACAAACCCATGCATTGAGGACAAACTCGCAGAAGCCTTAAAAATAATACGAATAAAGAGCGAGGGAGAACACATTATAGTTAGAAGAAACATAGCAGTTAAGCCAGAAAGCCTTATAGTCGCCCTTATAGCAGAAATACTTCCGAGAGATATATTAGACACAATTAGCAACAAGAAACACGAGATCAAAAAACATGGTGACACCATTCTCTTTACACCAAGACACCTCAGAGAAGTGATAGAGCGATATATCGTTGACAATGCTGCCAGAAAAATTGCATCCCACGAGCTAAGCGATATAAAGGATCGCCTGGAGTGCGTTAAACATAACGATGGCTATGAGGTTATGAAGAGCAAGGGAACCCCTATCCCGTGGGGAGCTATCTACGATGCTATGGAGAAAGCGGTTGATAGGGATCAAAGCTTTATAGATATGTGTAGAAGATCTAGGAGTGGGGATCGTTATAGACTAGATCAGGAGCTAGCCTCTAAGCTGCGCGAGGAGCTGGAGAAGAGCATTAAAGGCTATGAAGCCTTAAGGGTGAGAAGGCCGTGCACCTACGGCGATCCCCAGCCGAGGAATTTCTATGCCCATGCTGGTTTTGAGAAGAATGTTGCGATGGTCTATATAGATCGCGAGGATCGTGTGTGGATCGGTTATGAGAAAGGGTGTTGGGAGGGAAAGATCAGGGGTATGATCGCTGGTTCTAGCTAGGGTTAATTATTTATGGCTAGATTGCTGCTAGTGGGCATATTCTTCTATACTGGCATGGTGTGCATTCCCTCGGTGTCCTGTTGACTGGTGGTGGGTCTTCTCTATCGAGGATCTGTTTGAGCCTGGCTATCTTCTTCTCGATTGTCTCTATATGTTCCCTTGTTATCGGTATGTCTAGCTCTACCCTCTCCTCCATGACCAGTATTGCTCTCTCTACTGGTGCTATTTGTTTGTTTGCTAGGTATGCGTATGCTAGTAGCTGTGTTCTGAAGTGCTGTGATCTTCTCCTCCTATACCTCTTCGCCTCGACTATTGTTATTCTCTTTGATCCTGCTGCTATGTCTATACATCCCGAGAGCCCTGTCTCCCTATCCCTGAGGCAGACCTCTATCCTGTATGGCTTCTCAAGCCCTAGACTCGATGCTATCCTCTCCTTATAGCTAGCGTCTGTCTCTTCTTTAGCCGATCTCATGCTCTCTGTTGGGGGCTCTATCCAGCCCGTCTTGCTGAGTATCCAAGGTATTGCTGGGCAGAAGTCCATCTGTTTCAGCATTGATGGCGATATGCTATAATATGGCTGTGGCACTCAACCCCAGCCCCCATTCCCTGCCTATGACTATTCTTTTCTCCCAGTCCCTCAGGCCGAGCTGGAAGATATGGATCACATCGCCCTCGGATCTGACATACCTCCCAGAGATCCTTATGAGGTCCTTCATCCTCTGCGTATCAATCTCCCCGGCGAAGGCGCTCCTCTGTATCCTTGTAAGCCCTAGTTTGAATAGATTCTCGGCAAGCCTTAGCCTATCCTGGTTATCGCTTATATCATATACAACCAGGATCCTCACCATACTTCTACAAACCCCCTATACCTAGTCCTCTCCCTAAGAGACGATGCGAGCCTTATAGCAGCAGCCCTTAACGCTTGGGAGAGCTTCTTGGGGTTATGATCCCCCTCCTCCCTCACAACCCTCTCGAGAGACTCGGCTACTGCTTTCGCGAGCTCTGCTCTATCAGCCCTCTCTATCAACCCCCCGGAGATCCTTGGTCTATAGCCCTTCCTAAAGATCTCGATCAAGGCTCTATCAACCACCGAGGGTTTAAACATCTCTGAGAAGTCATAGACAAGGCTCTCCTTCCCAGATCTATCTTTATGTATATAGCCAGCATATGGGTCTAGGCCAGCTATTACGAGGGCTTTCCAGCATTCTGAGTAGAGTATTGCGTAGGAGTAGTTGAGTGAGAGGTTAAACGGGTCCGGGGAGTCGTGGTTCCTCCCCTCAAACCCAATGTTCTTTGGCAGTGCCTGGGCTATTGATTGCCAGTATATATGGGCTGCCTCGGCCTCAACCTTCACCGGGTCCTCTATATCTAGCTGTGGTATTAGGAGCTCTATCTCTCTATGCGGTGTCCCCTCTATATAGCCCTTCCTCTTTAGGCTTTTGATCAATCCTGCTTGGTTTTTCAGCTTAGCCTCCACTATAGATCTGGCTATCTCCCTCGCATCACCGTTATATATTGCTTCGTACTGTGCTCTTCTCGAGCTTGTTGTTGCTGTTGGTGTTGACATATATATCCTTGCCCAGGGCTCTCCCCTCGTGTTTATGAATACAATGTCTATTCCATGGGTTATTGCTAGTCTTACTGCTCTAGATGTTATCGATGCTCCCCCGGTTATTATTAGTATCTGGTCTATGTCTGCTGGGCTTACCCTTATCTTCTTATTCTTTGTCGCTATTACTAGGCTTCCGTTTTTTGCTGAGATCTTCACGCCGTATTCTGATACTACTAGTGTTCTCATCTCCTCACCCCGCATATTTCGAGGAATGGGCATGTTTCGGGGCAGTTTCTCGCTATCCCTGGGTCCTTTGAGCTCAGGATCATGTCTATGGCCTCGTCCCTAGCGTCTATGAATTCTTTCCTCGTGTCTGGTGAGATGTAGTGGGGTTCGAGTGTTATTTCCGGCTCCTCCCCTACTGGGTTTATGTATATCAATACTCCGTAGTCTATCGGTGTTTCTAGGCTTGATTCTAGGGCTAGTGCGTATCCCGCTAGGGCTAGTTTGTGGAAGTTCTTCTTCTGGCCTGTCTTGATCTCTATTACTATTGAGGCTTCTGCTATTGCGTCTACTGAGAGTCTGTCTGAGAGTCCTACTAGTGTTCCGTCTACCCTCAGCTCTGTTATCCATGGTATTAGTCCTGCTGCGTCTTGCGAGCCGTAGGCTATTCTGGCTTTTGCTATTTCTGCGCTCCACATTAGTGCTAGGTATCTATATATCTTCTCACATGTTATTCTAAGATCCTCTGGGCATGTTGTCGAGGCTATCCTCGGTGCTTCTTTCGAGAGTTCTTCGTAGATCTCTGGGCCTGGTTTTCCTAGTAGGGCGAGTTTTCTAACCCCTCTCGAGGCTTCTGAGAAGATCTTGTGGATCGCTGCCCCGTTTACTAGGGGTGCTTTTCCACTATCCCCTTTTATTCCTAGTACTCTTCTTAGGTAGAGGTCTCTCTTTGTCTCGCAATATCTATATGCTATCTCCCCAACCCCTAGTCCTAGGTAGGCTCTAGGCTTTACCGGTGGCGTGTTGTGGCTCCACCCCCTGAGCTCTTCTGGGACTGGGTCTCTTGCTCTTATTGTGTGGAGTTTCTTCAAACCTCTTATTATCTCGAGCCTTGTGAGCATGGTATTACCCCAATCCATGGGATCTCCCGTTCTTTTTAGCTATAATGGTAATACCCTGGATCCTTCTCCCAAAAGATCCCAGGATAGCGCTCCAAACCCTCCTAGGAGCCTTTGGATAGATCCCGCGGGGGATCGATGGATCCCCAGGAGATCCCGGGAAAAATATTAACCCCCAAACCCATGATAGCCAGGGCATTGGCTAGCTTCATATTCACCCTAGGCTTCCACGAGGACTTCATACTAAGAAGACTCGCAAGCGAGAGAGCCCAGCCAGGAAACAGGATAGTAGTTATGGCTGCAAAACCACTGACAGGAGCCTCGAAAGGAGCATTCCAAAACCTCACAGCATACTGCGTAAGAACAGGACTATCCGAGCCAGAGCTTATAGAGATAGCCCCGGGGGACTTCACAACAATGCTCCAAGCCGCATCGGAAACAATAGATAGGCTTGAAGAGCCGCTCATAGCGGACCTCTCAGGCGGGATGAGAATACTCGTGGTAGTAGTATACACAGCAATAATAACCTCGGGCAAGAGATACAGAGTATATATAGTCCCAGAAGCCCAAGACCAATCAGCACAAATAGAGATAGAAACAACACACATAGAAGCACTAACAAAAGAACTCCCAGAAGAAAAAACAAAGATCCTGGAAACAATAGTCAGAAACCCAGGAATAACAATACCACAGCTAGCAAGAATAACAAAAAAGAGCGAAAAAACAATAGCAAACCACCTAACAGAACTCAAAAAACTAAACCTAGTAATAACAAGAGGAAAAACAAACAACATATACCCAACAAAACTAGGAGAACTAAAAATAAAAAGAAAAACAACAAAAACCCAGAGACTCCCAGAATCAACAGGGATAGAGTAGAGAGAAAGATCCACATGATCAAAAAAGATCCGAAAAATTTATAAGGAATACAGCAAAGAAGATCCACGTGGGATCTAGATCCCGAGGAATCATCCCAAAAGATCTGCGGGAAAAAGAGATCAAAAAATATTGGGGTTAATAAGCATTACTATCATCAAAAACAAGGATCAATTCCGGAATCTATGCTTATAAGCTAGATAAGCATAGAAATAATGGTATAGTCGATCTCCTATAG
>JAWBYA010000002.1:0-431330 GCA_038867615.1 Sulfolobales archaeon
TCAGGTTGATGAGAAATGTTTTTTCCGCACACCTCCTAATTATAATTATATCAATACTATCACTCCTCCCCATACCCAGCATCTCTGCATCCATACACACATACCCACCAACCCAGATCTCCATCAATCTCAAAAACACAACAAATACACTATAAACAATTCGACCAAGAATCAATTCCAGACCAGCGCAGAAAAACCAAGAACATGGTCAGAGTTAGAAGCAGGGATAAAGAGTATTCTAGTTAATGGGAAGAGAAAGAACACAATTAAATTAGCCTAAAATTTATATATCACCCTTGCTTAACAATTTAATGGAGAAGTCCATGAAGAAATTCGTGAGCATCTCCCACAATAAGAGGGATATTTTCATAGCAGCTACAGCAATAGCCCTAGCCCTATCCATATCAATAGCATACGCCAACGTCTTCGTATATATGCCAATTGGCGTGAGCATACAGCCCGTCTCGCCGCCGGTTAAGTTTGACCTAGGAAGCGGTGCTGGGAAACCTGATCTGGGTCCTGGTAATACTATAACCGTTAACTTTGATGCCAGCAATACCTCGCTTGACATAACGATCCATCCAACTTTCCGTGTATCGTATTACAAGAACCTATCCATCGTGATCAACACCGATACCAAAGCATACTACCTATACTTCAGAGTAGAGACACCAGCATCCTTGCCTGCTGGTAGTGTAGCTAAGCTCTGTGTCTACCCAGCCGGTGCTGTTAGGAGCCTGAGCGGTTGGCCCGACCCGGATGTACCCTCCTCAGTAACATGCATAAGTCTAACCTCGACGGGTACTAGCTCTCCCTTAACTCTGAGCGCTGGTGGCAAAGTGGAGATAGATGTGTATGTGAGGATACCTCCAGCAGCATCAGTGCCATCATCAACTACCGCCCAGCTCCACCTGATCTACACGCCAACGGCAGAGACACCGCCGTAGAGTAGATGTAGAAAAGACTACGGGGTCAGGTTGATGAGAAATGTTTTTTCCGCACACCTCCTAATTATAATTATATCAATACTATCACTCCTCCCCATACCCAGCATCTCTGCATCCATACACACATACCCACCAACCCAGATCTCCATCAACCCAACTCCACCACCAATAATGCTTCAAGACCCTGGAACACCTGGTGTGAGCGTCAGCCTAGGGACTGCTGGTACCAGCGCGAGTATATCTGTTTCTCTTTCTCTAAGCTACTCGATACACCTCCAAACAAACCCTGTGGTTTACTATAACACGCTTGATCAGTTCCCCTTGACAGATTGGATAACAAGCAGGACTGGGAGCTCGAGCGGCACAACCACGGCGTGGGTTGGTGGGGCGCTTCAGATGTCATCTGGAGCTGTTCGTGTTACTTACTATAGCACAGATATAGTTGATAGAAGCTATAATGGGTTCTATAATGCATCGGCTTATGTTATGTCTGGGGATCTTAGAGCTGATCGTGTTGTTGGTATAGCCTATGTCCAGGATAGCAATAACTTCTATGGTTGCGGGATAGGCGACGGTGGAGGTGGAAGGCTAGTTATACTTAAAAGGGAGAGTGGTTCTATCACCAAGCTTGCTCGAACACCAGGCTTATCGCTAAGCACCAATACATGGTATTTCTTGGTATGTGGCTTCAACCCGTCTACGGGAGAGATCCGGGCTTATCTATACAACCCAGCAAACGGGAATCTGATAAGCTCTATATCTTACACAGATACTACTCTGAGTCCGAGCATGGTTGGTTTTTTCGTATGGAGATCAAGCGGGGTCTTTGACGAGCTTGTTGCTGTTCAGGGCGCTGATCCTCTGAGGATAGCTGTTAACAATGTTCCGAGTGGTTGGAATGCTAGGCTTTACAACGGATCTACATTGCTTCAGAGCATAACCTCAACAGGCTCTGTGATTGTTTTTAACAACTTCTGGTACGTCAATCCTAATGATGGGCAGCATAGCACTATACTGAGGCAGGGGAGGATAGAGGTCTATGATAACAACGGTAATCTTAAGGCTGTCTACGGACCTGCTTTTATAATAGGGGGTCAGATTTTCAGCCTAAGTACCCAGACATCTAATGTTATAAGGATTCTTAATATAGGTAACACTGATTCCAAGAACTATTACGGGATACTAACGCTCCATAGCTATAGTTCTAGTGGTTTCTCAAGCATATCTATCTATCTATGCAATCCTAGCACGTGTTCCACGCCAATAACAATACCTCCCGGATCTTTGCAGACTGGCGAGGTTGTGCTACCACTCCAAGAGGTTAGCTATATAATGCTTGAATATAGTGTAAACTCTGCAGGAGCCTCGGCTGATATCGCCATACATCTCAGATACTCCTCACTCTCCAGCCAGAACGGTGTTTTGGCGATCTATCCTATAGAGATCCATGTGGGGTAGTTTTTATGAAATTGCTGCAGGTAATAGCCTATCTAGTGCTGCTCGTTATAATTATTCTGAGCTTGGGGAGGTTTTTAGGATTACCTGTATTCATAGCCCTGGTCGCATCGGGCTCCATGGTTCCTGCTCTCCAGCCTCTCGACATGGTTGTCGCTGCTAGAGAGGATTACAGTGTTGGTGATATTGTGATCTGGTGTTCTACCCCGATGTATTGTGTGATCCACAGGGTTACTGAGATTCGAAGTGGTGTGATTATAACCAGGGGTGATGCCAACCCAGCCCCGGATCCTCCAATAAGCCCGGGTCTAGTTAGGGGTGTGGCTATCCTTGTAATCCCCAGGTTTGTTTGGATCCCTCTTTTAATATTATCACTAGTCCTCTACGCTGCACTGGAGATCCGTAAGGGGAGGCTCAGGATCCCTAGACCTCCTAGGGGGCCTATGACGGCCTATACTATTGTGATCCTCTACTCAGTCTCGGTTTTCCTCTTAGCTCTCACAAGCCCTGTAAATCCCGTGTTATTCGTTAGACTTCCGATACCGAGTGCCGAGATTGTTAAGGTTGGTTTCGATGATAACGATGGATCTATTGTTATTATATATAACCTCAGCGATCTGGAGATCAGGTCTATTAATAGCTGCACCTTAATAACAACGGATACCTCTATCAACTGCAACTCTAGCCTCTCTGGCGGCTCTGTACGGATTGAGATCCCGAGCGAGGTTTTGAGGAAAATGAATCTCGATGGGGTCAGCATGATCAGAGTTGGGCTTAATATAAGCCTCTCAAAGAACGCCTCTCTCTTAACATACCTATACCCGGTATATATATCGCCAGCACGCCCAGAGATCAACATAACCAAAGGGATTGTTGCGATCCATAACCCCAACCCGTTCTGCCTCGACACCAATATAACGATCCTATGGGCAAACACTATAGGTCCTTGGAACACGAGCTCCTCTTCAAGATGTATAGAGCCTAAGGAGACAGTGAGGCTAGATCTAGGTGTATATAGATACGCCTACATAAGGGTTGAATATATAATTAATGGTAAAACCCTGGTAGATCAGAGGGAGGTTATGAGGGATGGCAGACCATCTAGCTAGGGATCATGACGTTCTTATAAAAACATCGACCCTCCTGTCAAATATAGTCTGGATCCTCTTACTTCTGTGTTCAATAATATATGCTGTCTCACAAGCACTCTACCTGATCCTTCCCCTCTACATCTTCTCGGGAGATGCTGAGGGCTATGTAGGGATCATGAGCTATAAACTAAAGATCTTCGGACACGACGTAGAATCCCCAGCCCTTGAGTCCCTCAGTTTCCTAGCAATACCAGTAATCATATCGATACCGATCACAACAGTGCTAGTAATAGCAGGCTATTTCCGGCGAAAACAAGGCTCAGGAATATGGGTAGCCATAGGAGGCTCAGGAATAGCTATAATAGCCTCTGGCATATCTCTAGGCTTAAGGAATGTCGCATCCCTCATAGCAGATAATGTCTCGAGAAACTATGGTCATGCGACATCTGCAGGCTATATAATATTCCAGGGCTCTGTATCTACACCAACGCTTGCCCTAAACATGCCCCTCATAGCATATATATTCTCGCTGGCATTGATGATCCTTCTAACGATCTATTTTGTCATAGACTATCTAGCCAGACGCGCAGAGCACAGATCCGCTGAGCACAATGCCCCTGGATCCTATTAACCCTTATAGCACCTGTCCCGCGATGACGGGTTATAGAGCTTCTGCAATAAGGATCCTTTTTGCTATGTCCTCGATCCTTCTATATAGTTCCAAAATCTCCCTAGCATCGATCTCTGTGGGCTCGTAATCAGGATCATATCTAGCCTTATTCCTTCTCTCAAGGGCTCTGTATAGCTCTGCTATGATCTCTCGATCTATCGTCCCGCTTGCCACGTAGATCTCTCCAAAAACATGTATATATCCCGCATGGGTTCTCGGAAGATCTCTCCCCGAGACTATTATTAGGGCTTTTATCAATAGCTCTACAGCGTTATATCCGAGATCTATTGCTGCTCTATAGATCAGCTGCTCTGCTATCCTTTCAGAATACTCGTAATACTCTCTAGCTAGTCTAGCTAGCTTTAAAGCTCTCTCTCTAACGATGCTTTGGTTCATATATAGAACCTCCCCATATTTTTCGACCTCGTAGATAAATGGGCTATCGCTTCTCTTTGATAAGTATTCCTCAAGATCCATCGATATATACTCTATAGGCTCTCTGTATTCGAGCCATATCTGGTGTGCTGCTTCTGCAAGAATAGTTCTCGATCTATCATCAACCCTGTCTAGTATGACTAGAACATCTATATCGCTCTCCTCAGCTGCTTTTCCCTTAGCAACACTGCCGAAGAGGTAGATCTTATGCACTCTGTTTGTTAGCTCTCTAGCAACTATTGACACGAATCTCGTTGCTGCCTCTCTCTTTCTATCCATGCCTCTCTAGCTAATATATTGGTATGCTAGATATATGCTTCTTATCGCTTTTATATCTCCATAGGTATTCTCCTAATGGGTGGCTTTTTCTGAAAGTCCCCAAGGTGATCACTACATACTGTCCGAGGTGCAAGGGCCATACGGAGCATAGTGTGTCTATCTATAAGCATGGCAAGAGGAGAACCCTCTCAGAGGGGCAGAGGAGATATCTAGCTAAGCAGGAGGGCTATGGCTCTAAGAGAAAGCCTGAGCAGAAGAGGTTCGCCAAGGTTACTAAGAAGACCGTGCTTAAGCTCAAGTGCCAGAAGTGCGGCTATATACTCCACAGAAGGGGTCTCAGGCTTAAGAAGGTTGAGCTTGTCGAGGTGGTTGGTGGATGAGGAAGAGAAAGATCCTTATACCAGAGCCCAGAAGCAGGTTTGTGAGGGTAAGATGCCCCCAGTGTGGTAACGAGCAGGTTATATTCGATCACGCTACTTTTCCTGTGAGATGCTTTATCTGTGGAACCCAGCTTGTTAGGAGCACCGGTGGTAAGGCTATAATCAACGGCGAGGTTATAAAGATCCTGGGGTGAGGTTTTTCTGGTACTCAAGAGGAAACAGATCCCAGATGTTGGAGAGCTTGTTATAGCAACCGTTAAGGAGATCTTTGACTACGGTGCCTATGTAACCCTGGACGAGTATAGGGGTTACAGAGCCTTCCTACCGTGGAGCGAGATTACTGCAAGGCATTTCAAGGATGTTAAGGAAGTGCTGAGGGAAGGGCAGAGGGTTGTGGCTAAGGTGATAAGGGTTGATAGGACTAAGAAGCCCCCCGCGATCGATATATCAACTAAGAAAGTGAGTGAGGAGGAGAGAAGGGATAAAATGATCCTTTGGAAAAGGGCTCAGAAGGCCCACAACGTGCTAGAGGTTGTTGCAAAAAGACTCGGTGTAGGGGTTGAGACTATCTATGAGAAGGCTGGGTGGAAGCTTGAGGATAGATATAGAGAGATCATGAGGGGGTTAGAGGAGCTCGCGATAAGAGGAGAGGATGCGGCCGCAGGACTGGGGATTGATGAGAACATCCTGAAGATCCTTGTGGAGGAGGCTAGAAGGCATGTAGAGATCAAGAAGGTATCTATCTCCGGGATAATAACGGCTAAGTCCAGAGCCCCTGACGGTATAAAGAGGATCAAGGATCTCTTGGGAGGAATGATTGACGAGGTCTCGAAGAAATACTCCGGGGGCAATATAAAGATAGAGATCTACACCCTAGGAGCCCCCAGATATAGACTGACCCTCGAGGGTACGGATTACAAGGTCCTTGAAAGAGTATTATCGGAAGCTATAGAGAATGCTAAGGATACTGCTAAGAAGCTCGGTATCGAATTCTCCTTCGAGAGATCCTAGAGATCGAGGCTAGCGTGATGAAATATAGGATTAGAAAATGCTCTAGGTGCGGGAGATACACTCTCAAAGAGAAATGCCCCATATGCGGTGCAGAAACAATATCCCCGCATCCAGCCAGGTTCTCGCCAGACGATAAATATGTGGAATACAGGGTAAAAGCACTATATAGCGAATCAGGGAAGAGCGAGGAGACAGGGAGTAGCAGTGATAGAGAGGGTAATGCAGCATCTACAGATGCCAAGACCTGAAGATTCAAACAAACCGTACGGGTAGATCTATATGGTGCTGAGAAAAACCCCGTTTGTTGGGAGGGCTAGGGAGCTTGAGTGGATAAGGAGACGCAACGAGAACCAGGTATACTTACCAATATTCATCTACGGTCCCGAGGGTTGTGGTAAAACTACACTCTTTATAGAGGCTGTTAGAATGTTCAAGAGATGGTTTAGCGATGGCCTTGCTATCTATATAAATGCTGAGGAGGACAGAGATCCCAGAAGGATCTTTCATTTCTCAGAGAGCCTAGAAGCGATCGTTGATTCAATAGCAGAGTCTCTAGGTATGTCGCTGCTCAAGCTGGCTGGTAGATTAGTGGCTGATAAGGTTGGGCTCGTGGTTGAGAAGATCTATCTGAGATCCAGGGGTGTGGATCGCGTTTTCGTTGTTATCGATGAGGTTGTAAGATCGCTGGGCTTAAGGAGTGTTGAGGGCTATGCAAAATCCCTCTATAATGCCATGAACTTTAGGAGTGAGGGTGAACCCCTCTACGGAAAGATCCTGAACTACATGGCGATAACATCCGAGGGTAGATCTAGAGATCTCCTCTCGAGACATAGCTATGTGGGCCAATCATATATATGGAATCTCTCTAAAGAGGATTTTGAAAAGCTATATATAGAGCTAGTAAAGATCTATAGCCCTGAGGATCCGTCGAGAACCCCTAGCTTTTCCACAATATGGAGACTTTATGGCGGTAACCCTAGGAGACTCATTGAACTTGCTACGGAGTTTAGGTGGGATATAGAAGCCCATATAGAATCGATCAGGCGTGAAAAAGGGATCCCAGGGATCGTTCATATAGCGAGGGAAAAGAACCTGGTCAAGAGGTTAAGAGAAGCTACAGAAGATCCCGACAATCTCTATAAAGCAACAGGCACGCTAAGATTAGCCAGACTCCTAGTAGAGAAAAACCTGATCATGGAGCTTCCCCGAGGCCTAGCCCTTGGAGACACCGATCCCCCCGTTAATAGCGAGCTAGGAATAGGTGAGAATTGGGCGTGGCAAGTACCGGTATATAGGGATCTTGTTCTCAAAGAGATCGAACGTGTGTCGAGCGCTTGATTAGAGATAGGTACTAATCCTGCTTCAACTATATGTGGTTTTCACTGTTAGAGGATCTTATCCTGCATATCTGATCATCGATCAAGTGAAATACCCAGGTATTTCGCTATCTACCCTAGGATCTTTCTTTTCTTGGGGCTATGTGCTATCACCCCTCCTATCCTATAATATATATGGGGTCTCTCTTCTTGTTCCTCTTATCAAACATAGTTACTCCTAGTAAGGGTTATCTAGCAATCTCAAGAGGATCTGTGGAGTTGCGAGAAGAGATAGCTAGGCATATCCTATCAAAGGCGAGCAAGGCCGAGATCCTTTGCAGGAACCCGCTTATCATAAGGCTTAGGGCTAGGGGTTATAGTGAGGCTAAAGCCCTTATAGAGGATCTCAGTAGTGATGTAATCATAGTGAGGGAGAATGGAGAGCTTGTTAGAGAGCTCTGTGGGGCTGGGAAGAGCTCCCCATATGCCGAGATCTTTGCCTCTCTAGCTAACCAGATCCGTGTTAAGGGTCGCAACATACTTTCAGAGCTTGTCAGAGTAACCCCTCTAGTAGCCCCTTCAGCTGTGTCTACGGTTGGGAGGATTATAAACGATATGAACATGATCATTGCGGGGTCTATAGCAAGTGGTGGTATACTTATAATTAATCTCTATAGCTCGAGAAAAAGGCAAAGCCACGGGAAGATTTCGAAAGAGGCTTGAGGCGATATATAATTATATGAAGGCCTAGACGATCTGATCTCAGCTAATAATATCGATCTACTCAAAACCGCATTGACCCGCTGGTTGTTTGTCACACAACAAAGATGGTTCTTAATAATAAGCTAACGATCAGGGTTTGTTCTAGGCTCAGCATAGCATCCCGAGGGTTTACCGCGAAGCAATATCCTCAACACATGGGTTAGATAAGCCACAGGCCCTGGCCTTCTCTCTACAGGCTCTACCATGCCTTTTCTAATGCTCTCCAGGATGTCTTCTACCTTTAGATCGCTTATCTCTATGATATTATGAGCAACCCCGATGAAACTAGGTATATGGGCATCGCTGTCCGAAAGGCCTGGAAGCCCTAGTCTCTCTCTAGCCTTTCTAGCTTTTCTATTGGATAGAGGGTCTGAGAGGGAGTTGAAGACCTCTATCGCGTCTAGCCTTAAACCATAGATCTTTTCCCCCAGCCCTAGCCTCCTTATATCGAATGGGTGGGGAGCATAGGATATACATCCCTCTTCTCTCGAGACCTCTATAACCTCTTCAGGATCCCTCCCAACCATCCTCTCAACCCTGTCAGAGGGTTTTTCACAGAGAACTATTAGATCGCCCATGCTTGTCTTAACCTCGTTACCAGGGATCACTACCATGCTAGCACCGATCCTCTCAACAGCCTTTACTGCAAGCCAGTACCCCGAGAATGTATTATGATCTGTGACCGCTATAGCCCTCAAACCCCTCATAAGTGCCCTCCTAACTATCTCCTCACCCCCCATAGAGCCGTCGCTACACACACTATGGATCTGTAGATCTGCCTTTATCCTCAAAAGCCCCCCCCCACATTATCTCTCAACAACCCATTAATTCAACACTATAAGGCCTGTGCCTTAGCTATTATGAGCCGCATACGCTGCAAAGCTAGTTTGTAGAAGCTTTTCTTTACAATGGTCCTGTAACTATGGGTAGCCATCCTCCGTTTACTAATCAATATATCTCCCCACACCTCTTGCTATGTGTGATTAGAATGTATATGTGGATCTCTTCTCTGAGGTTTCTCAACAGCTTCTGGAGCTCTAGCTCTAGAGGTGAGATTGCTGAAGATCTGTTAAGGGGTTTTGAGGAGATATCCAGAGAATCTCTTTTAACAAGGACATATCTACCCCTCAGGGGAGGTATAGATCTTATTGTATGGCTTGCATCGGAATCGCTATCCCCTATATCTAGGCTAAGGATCCTCTTGAGAAGCTCTTTCGGGCAACACGTTGAGGAGATCCATACATTCCTAACAATATATAGAGCATCACCCTATCTAGCCCATCACCAGGATCTTAGAGAGAATATTATTAGGGCTTCGAAAGAGCCGCTGAGGTATTTAATAGCATACCCAATGAAGAAATCGCCCGAGTGGTACCTATTACCATTTAAAGAGAGGGTCGAGATAATGGCTGAGCATGCATCGATGGCGAGAAGCCTCTCCTCAGGCAAAAAAATAAGATCCTATACCACCTATAGCTATGGTATTGATGATAACGAGTTCCTCGTAATCTACGAGGTAGAGGATCTCGCTGAGTGGTCTGTTATCGTGGAGAGGCTTAGAGAGGCGCGGCATAGAAAATGGATCGTGAGGGAAGAGCCCCTGCTAGTTGGAGAGCTATTAGAGGATATTAGATCATATATAGGTGGGAGATCTACAGCATCACCTAAGCTGGATCAATAGCCCTATAACAAACAGGATCAACCCTGCCACCAGAGCTATAGATCTATCGATATTAAAGCCCAGAAGCCCAACGTATAAGAGATAGCCAGCAATAGCTGAAGTAACGAAAACCAGGATCGGGTTGTGGAGCATGAAGCCTATTATAAAGCCTAGAAGTCCTGCCAGCAATCCCGCCAAGAGCCCGCCTAGAGAGAAGCCGATTGTGAAGAGCACTAGGGCGAGACCGAAACCAACTGCTATTGGTAGTAAGAGAACACCGAGCAAGCCACCTAGTATAAAGCCAACTATACCGATGATGATCGATAATGGAGATCCTAGCATCATGTTTCCCAAATAGTATAGAAGCAAACCTAGAGAAGCACCTCCTAGAAGGAAAACAACAACCTTCGCAAAGGTCTTCCCAGCAAAGGCAAGGATCAGGGATAACACGACCAACAGGATAGATCCTAAGGCGCCTCCAGGGATCTGACTAGCCCTGATCATAAGAATATAGCCCATCCTATACTAGTTTAGCGTAAATAAAAATTAGGAAATAAAGATCGTAGTAAAATCCCTGGAGAGAAAATGGGAACTGCCCTCCAGAGATCTTCGAGGCTCATCCGCATAATCCCGTATCCACAGGTATGATCATATCTACAAGATCCTTGTCAGCCTAGCTGGGGCAGGTCTGGCAATAACTACAAGACATAACTACGCAAAATGTATAATGCGGTTATTTTGATTGGCAACGATACCTGCTCTACGCACCTAACGATCATCTTAGCTATTAAAGCAAAGCTAAACAGAGATCGGTAAAGAATACCAAGCCTGCGGGAACAAAAGACTATTAGGCAGAAAAACTGCTTTTTATATTGAAACCCTCTAGAGTATTATAATGACTCTACCAAGGTGTTTAGCCCCAGCTACTGATTTGATCGCCTCGTTAACCTCCTCCTCATCGAATCTGTATCTTTTGCTAATCACTTTCACATAATTCACCAAGCCTTTGCGTGCGTGCTTTATGACCTCATGCTGATCGCCTAGGGAGCCTGTGTAAACACCGAAGATCTTGATCTCGTTACGGATTATGTATGGCACGGGAATGGTGGCTTCGTAGCTCATTAATCCCACCATAGCGTATACACCAAGAGTTGTGAGGGTCTTTAGATATGTTCCAATGGTTTGGGATAAACCTACTAAGTCTATTACGGCCTTGACACCCTCGCCCCTAGTTATCTCTGAGATAGCTTTCACGGGATCTTCTCTAGCGGGGTTTACCGCAGCATCGATCTTGACCAGCTTAGAGACAAACTCTATAGCCTCGTCCCTGATATCAGCAACCAGTAGGTTGGCGTGTGGCAACAATGCTTTTACCCATTGAACCGCATAGGCTCCCAGACCTCCAAGCCCGACTACTAGCACGTGTTCATCCGAACCTACGTAGGGCTTTATCTTCTTCACAGCATTATATGTCGTTAGCCCAGCACAGGCTAGCGGTGCTGCTGCCTGGGGATCTTCAAGGCCATCGATATTCACTATATATCTATAATGCTGCACAAGCAGGTATTCCTGCAAACCGCCTGGAACATCTATGCTAAGCCGGGCGCGTTTTCTGGCTAACTGTGTATACCCGCTTAACGTACGCTCATCCTCCTCAGCAAACCCCCACGGATATACTAGAACCCTACCTCCAACCCTAATATTCTCCGGCACCTTATCGCCTTTGGCTACAACCACACCTGTTATTTCGTGAGAAAGTATCCATGGCAGCGTCTTAGGTACTCCTACAGGCCTATAGTCACCTGCCCAGAGATGAATATCCGAGTGACAGATCCCGGCTGAAATAACCCTCACAAGCACCTCATCGTCCTTCGGTGCAGAGGTTGAGACCTCTTCTATCGTTAATGGTTTACCGAAATCGCGGATGAGTGCTGCTCGGTGCTTGGTGGGGATTGCTATGATCCCACCACTATAACGCTCTGTAGGGCGGTTAATATGATTTTGATTTATTTCAACTAGCCGAACTATCAGAGGCTTCTATATTCTTGATTTTTGTAAGCCTAGTTTCTCGCGATCTAGGGTTGATGTTTAAATATGCGGGATTCGTGGTTGGGTTAGCTAGGACTTGATCCTCGATATATAATGGATCTATCTATTTTTATGGATCTGCTGTTCAGTATTGTTAGTTTAACGCTCTCTGGACCTCCTCTCTTTACTATAGCATATTCTATGTTGGCTATGTTTGAAAGATCTATCCATGGGCTTCTAAGCCCTATGAGTCTTGATGGCATCCCCTCGTCTATGTAGTTTTTATAACCAAGGATCTCTGCTGCTTCTATAGTGGCGATCCTTATTATTCTCAACGGCTCTAGATCCACGCCCTGTTGTCTTGAGAGTAGGAGGAGCAGTTCTAGATCTCTCCATATGTCTGGCTTAACCCAGCCCCCATTATCACTTCCAACACCGACCCTTATACCGGATCTCAGGATCGCTCTGAGATCTGGTTGTCTTGAGAACCACATATTGCTCCTAGGACACATAGCAAGCCCAACTCCCCTCGATGCTAGGTAACCCAGCTCGCCCTCATCTAGAAAAACCCCGTGGATCGCTAGCCTAAGCCTCCTGAGGTTAGATATAGCCTCGAAATCCCTCTCGTTTCTCGTCTCTCTAACCTCTGCTACATGGGATGCTATGTAGCCGTCCAGCTCTTCTGCAATCCTGTCCAGAAGCCCTAGCTCTTCTTTTGAGTAGTAATGGGGTGAGGAGATCCCTATCCATCTAGCTCTTGAGAATAGCCCTCTAACCTCTTCCCCGAATCCTTGTTCCCCAATCTTTGTAGGCATAGCCATCGGTATATAGATCCCCTCGAAACCCTGAGCCCCTTCGAAACCCTGTTCAAGCCCCTCTAAGCCTCCTTCCCTAAAATCTGCTACAAAACCCACTCCAGCTTCTTTCTGCATCTCTAGAAAGAGCCTTATACCACTCGGGATCCTGTCTCTCATTTTCCTAAGCATTATATACTTAGCACCATATGGCTCGCCGACAACGCTATCTATATCTAGATCCGATCCAAGCTCCATGAAGCTCGTATCAGCTGTGTGGACGTGGAGATTAACTAGGGGAGGCATAACAACCCCCTCCCTAAGATCTATGACCATATCAGCGTTATGATCGTTTGAGAACCCATTATATATGCTTACTATAACCCCGTCCTCTATATAGAGGCTAGCCCTCTTAGTAATAATAGGCTCCGAACCCCGCACCAGGGCCCCAGCCCAGATAAGGATCCTCAACAAAGCCCCAAGGATCTTCTCATAGCCAGGCTATATATCGATTAAACAAGAACTACATATGGGCTTACAATGAGCCATGAGTATGATGTCACAATAATAGGTGCTGGGATTCTAGGGGCCTCCCTCGCGTTCTGGCTATCTGAGAAGCTGGATGCAAGGATAGCTATAATAGATAGAGAGAAGAAACCAGCCCTCCATGCTAGTGGGAGGAACACCGGTGTTATTCACAGACCCTTTCACCTCGATCCCGCTAGGAGGAGGATCTCGGCTCTAGCGTCAAACGCCTCCTATGCTTTCTGGAAAGAGCTCTCGTCAAGGTATAGCCTCCCATGGAGGCAGGTTGGTACCTTGAAGGTGGCTCTAGAGGATAGAGATCTGGCTGTTCTTGAGAAGTACCTAAGATGGGGTGAGGAGAATGGGATGGATAGAGAGGAGATGGAGCTTCTAAGCGGGTCAGAGGTTCTAGAGATAGAGCCTGAAGTAAGATGCCCCGGAGCATTGCTGATCAAGAGCGAGGCCTCGGTAGACTTTGCACTCTATGCTGAAAAACTGGTTGAGCTGAGCATCTCAAACGGTGCTAGGTTTCTGGGAGGATTGAGGGTTACCAGGATCTCTGAGCAGGGCGAGGGTGTCGAGATCCTTGTTACCAATGGTGGCAAGACCACGAGGATCAGGTCGAGGATGCTTATTAACGCAGCAGGAGGCGAGTCCCTGGATCTCGCTAGACAGCTAGGCCTCGGTAGAGAATATGCTGTGCTCTTCTTCAGAGGCGATTACTGGAGGGTTAGCCAGGACTCTGGTTTGAGGATTGGGAGGAACATCTATAGCGTCCCAAGGCATGCAGGCTTCCCCTTCCTCGATCCCCACTTTATAGTGAGGCATGATGGGTCAAACGATGTGGGTCCCAATGCTGTCCCTGTGTTAGGACCTTATGCATATAAAGGATTCTCAGAAAGCCTTGCTAGGGCTGTGAAAACCGTTTTTGGAAAACCCCTCTACCCAAAACTAAGGCTTGTGTTTAACAGGGAGTTCCTCTCCCTAGCCTATAGCGAGTGGATGAGCACTCTATCCAAGAGGGCCATGGCTTCTAGAGTGGCTAGGTTTATCCCAAGGCTTAAGCACCAAATGCTTGTGGAAAGGATCCCTGGGGGTGTTAGGAGCCAGGTTATAAGCTCCAGCGGGATCATGCATGACCCGGTGATCCTTGTTGGGGGGAGGAGTATACACGTTATCAACTATAACTCGCCAGGTGCTACAGGAGCCCCAGGCTTCGCAGCATATATCTATAGGCTTGCTGAGGAGAAAGGATTCATAGAGGGTTTTAAAAAGAGACAACCTATGCATGGCGACCTTATAGATGTTGTGGAGAAAAGACTAGATCTTCTCTAGATCTGTGAAACGCTCTGCCTTACCGCCTCACCAGAGCTAGCAGTGATAAGATACCAAGGATTGTTAGGAGAAGCAGCACAGGAATGTGTGCCTCCCACATGGGCGATAGTGTGCCATAAGGTGTTATAACGCTCCTAGAGATCCTTCCTGAGTAGAAGAGCGATACCAGGGCCAGTATGGAGGCTCCTGTAACAAACCATCTAGTGGTTAAGAGAACACCGAGGATCATGGTTATAGCTACCACGATATTCTCAGCCACAAGGAAGCTGGGTAGAGGTACTGCTATGTTGATTGCTATAAAACCCACTGCGAGGAGCACTGCCAAGGCTCTGAGGATCTGTATCAAGGCTTTCGAAGAGCCATTCATAGTGCTGACCATAATGAATATAAACACAGACTATTAAGCTAGCAGCCAGGCATGGCAGAGATATTCTTAGCATTTCTTCAAAACCCACTCCATATATTCTATCGCCCTATCTATGAGCTCTCTATAGCTTCCTAGATACCTCTTGGGATCCAGGGCTGCTTTTATCTCCTCCCTCGATAGGATCTTTGATACCTCCTCATCCATTTCCAGAACCTCCTCAAGGCTTCTATTACCCATGCTTCTCGTCAGTTCTGCTAGCTTCTTATGAGCCCTATGCCTCGGCAGCCCTTTCTCTACAAGCTTGATCATAACAGCTTCAGCCATTATAGCTCCTCTCGTTAGCTTTAGATTCTCGCTCATTTTACCAACATCTATATATATTGTTTTTAAAAGCCTCTGGGTATCCTCTAGCATTTGATCGATTGTTACGAGCGAGTGCGGTATAAGGATCCTCTCACTACTACTGTTAGTCAGATCCCTCTCATGCATCAGAGCTATGTTCTCGAGAGCTGTCATAACCATGCCCCTCATGATCTTAGCTAGTCCCGAGATCCTCTCCGAAATAACGGGGTTTCTCTTCTGGGGCATCGTACTGCTCCCAATCCTCTCACCAGCCTCGTAGATCTCGCTTATCTCTGTTCTGGAGAGCTCTCTAACCTCTAATGCGAGTCTATCAAGCTGGCTAGCCAGTATTGCTAGCACTGAGACTAGCTCTGCAAAACCATCCCTAGGGGCTACCTGGGTTGTTATCACATGGGGCTCGAGACCAAGCACCTCCGAGGCTTTCCTCTCAACCTCTAATCCTTTATCGCTCCAGGCGGCCATAGTGCCTACAGCGCCAGAGATCTTGGATCTTATGAGCCTAGCCTCGAGAGAGCATATCCTCTCATAACTCCTGCTAAGCTCATAAACATAGTTGGCAAGCTTAAAGCCAAGGGTTATTGGTAGTGCATGCTGACCATGCGTCCTCCCCGGCATCAGAGCCTCTCTATACCTTATAGAGAGATCTGCGAGATCCTCCAAAACCCCTCTGAGCTTTCTCTTAACAACCCCGAGCCCTTCTCTCAAGAGAAGAGCCCATGTGGTGTCAACAATATCATAGCTCGTTGCACCGAGATGCACATAACCCCCGCAGGAGCCGCATCTCTCGCCGAGGAGGTATGTCAGGGAGGCTATATCATGTCCAAGAACCCTCTCAAGCTCGTAGACCTCTTTAACCTCTATGTCTTCGGAGCATTTCTCGAGAACCTCAACACAGCCTCTTGGTGCAAGCCCTGCTTCAACAAGCCCTGCCATGAGGGCTGCTTCGACTTTGATGTATGTTTTGACAATGTTTCTTAGAGAGAAGATCTCTCTTATCTCCTTGGAACCATATCTCCACTCAAGAGGACATATATTGGTTGAGATCATATCAGCATCCATAGATATCACCAATAGAGTGTTTCCCTTAGTATTTTATCTCTGATAGCAAGGTTAGATCTATTTGTGGGTTTCAATACTTCTGAGCTCACCACCATGTCGCGGATTATTAAGGATCTACTTATCCACAACATAGCCACCCATAGGTATCTTACCACCATCAACGCGATACAGCCTATGTGATGATATCGCTTAAGCAGCCCCTCTCCACACATTCCCTAATCTCCTCAGCTATCCTCCATCCCATGCTGACAGGTCTGCCGAAGTATAGTTTAGAGTACTGGCTCCCTACCCCCATATACGCGTTAGTACCTCCCCCTATTCTGAAAGCTACATCGAAGACCACTATGTCTAGATCCTTCGTAACAACTAGCTGGAGCGTGAATGGACCCACTATCCCTGGCGGCTCTATCTTACGTGTAGCCTCAACAAATCTATCCCCAGCATCGAAGAGCTTCTCCAACATGCTCTCACGTATTGTAACTGGCTCATGCCCTATCTCGATCATCTCGATATCGATATAGTCGCCAAGATCTAGCTGTATGTTTGCTGGGAGCTTGAGTATACCATCTAGGTTCGTCTGGATCCTTCTATCGATACTGAGTATCTCGATCCTATTCTTGGCAACAGAGTGGAAGTAGTTTACATTGAAATGGGCTCCCAGCACGAGCTCTTCTATCGATGCTCTCCCCATATCTTCCTCCCTAACCACGCCCCTTTCTATGAGTCTATCCAGCTTACGTTTTAGATCGCTTTTATCTAATGCTATAAAGAACCCCCTCTCAACCCTCTTCTTCGCATGAGGAATCTTAACAATAACAGGCCTATCCACCTCATCCACATCCCTGAAGATCATTGGGCGCCTCAGCCTAGCCTCATCGAGAAGCTTATAGTAGGTCTTATCCCCCACACGCTCCTCATATCTAAGTAGATATCTGTTACCAAAGATAGGTAACGGGAATTCTCTCTCGATGTTCTCATACCCAACATATACCGCAAAGCTTCTGTTGGGGATAAAGATCGCGGAGCGTTTTCTAAGCCTGTCTATGATCTCAGGCCTAACCACGTCAGCGAATCTGTTTAGCAAGACTACCTCGTCTATAACCCTACTAAACCTAGCATAGGTCTTCTCCCTCCCCACCTCACAGACCGCTATCGTTTCAAAACCCACATCCTTAGCCCCGTCAAAGACGTCTAGCGCCGAGTGACTAGCTATAGCTGCTATGCCTATTCTCTTAGTATCATAACCCTTTAACAGATCGTTGGGGTTATATTTCAATGCTCTCACCACACCTCCACCCAAGCCTTATCCTGACAGACCCGGTTCCTTCGGTTATTCTACCTAGAACCCATGATCTAAACCCAATTCTGCCTGCTGGGCTGAGGAGCTGCTCAACCCTATCAGGAGGGCTGGTTAGAATGAGACCCACCCCCATGTTGAAGACCCTGTAGGACTCATCTAGATCTATATCACCGTAAGACAAGATTATCTCGAAGATCCTGCCAGGTTTTGGAGCATCAGCCACAGCATCTAGGCTGTTGCCCAGGACTCTCTCCATCTTCAACCATCCTCCACCGGTCACATGAGTAGCTGATGATATATATAGCTATTTTGAACACTTTCATAGTGATCCCTCTGAAGCCATCATGATCTAGAAAATGAGCCTCAAACCCAGAGTCCTCAAGCATCCGGGAGAGACGTGAAGAAACAGATACGCAAAGAGCACCCTTGCTCAGCGCCGACGCCTTAATAGCGCAGTCACTTGCTGTGGCCTCTTCTTTAAACTCGAACACAAGCTCGCTAGTCTTTCTTACAAAAACGCGCTTACTTTTACCCCTCATATACTGGGCTACAACGGTGTTTCATCAATAGTTATACATTATTCAGGTAATAATATGAGCTTTTTCTTAAGATACTCGCTCTGGCTTTTTACATATTAATGTTAATAAGCCCGGCCCAATATATTTTACTGGAATTAGATAAAACCCTAGGCTGGGGTTCTATGCCTGAGGGATACGATCTAGATAGGCTGGCTATAGCCACACTGGCAAGCCATAGCTCTCTCCAGATAGTCCATGGGGCGAAGAAAGAGGGGTTCGAGACCCTGCTTGTGGTGACAGAGGATAGGGCACAGTTCTACAGACAGTTCAACCATCTCGTAGATCACTTTATCCTAGTTGGAAAATGGAGGGATATATGTTCCGAGCATGTGATGAGATCCCTGCGTGAGCATAACGCTATCCTCGTACCACATGGGAGCTTTGTGGAGTATGTTGGAATTGACTGTGCACTAAGCCTCCGGATCCCCTTCTTCGGCTTGAGAAGCCTGCTCAAAGTTGAGGCTAGCCAGCGTGCTAAGATGGAGTTGTTGAGGAGATCAGGGATCCCTGTACCGAGAGACTTCCTCCCAGGAGGCGAGATAGAGGGGTTAGTGATAGTAAAACTCCCGGGAGCCAAAGGGGGGCGAGGCTATTTTGTAACTAGCTCGCGGCAAGAGGTTGTGGAGAGGCTTGAGGATGCTATAAGGAGAAGAGAGCTGAACGATATCAACGAAGCCATAGTTCAGGAATACCTGGTCGGGGTGACCGTATATATCCATTACTTTTACAGCCCAATACTTAACCGTCTAGAGATAACCGGCGCTGATATAAGGTATGAGTCAGATGTGGACGGGCTGAGAAGAATACCCCTGAGAGCACTAGCTGAGCTAGACCTTGAACCCACATTCACAGTAGTGGGAAACGTGCCATTAGTGCTTAGAGAAAGCCTGCTACCAATTGTCTACGATTATGGTATGAGGTTCGTGAATACAACTAAAGAACATTTACCACCAGGCATTATAGGACCCTTCTGCCTTGAAGGAGTAATAGATAGGAATGCCGGCATCAAGATCTTCGAATTCTCAGGAAGAATAGTGGCCGGAACCAACATCTATCTAGACGGCAGCCCCTACTCATACCTATACTGGGACGAGCCTATGAGCGTGGGCAGGAGGATTGCTAGAGAGATAAGGCTCGCACTCGAAAGAGGAGCCTTGGATAAGGTGCTTACCTAACCAAGCAAGTTGGGATCTAAACACCTATTAATTATTATAAGCATTGATCGAGGAACCCGCGAGATCATTGATAGAAGGTAAAATTCGGATATTGAAGTTTTTATCTAAAATGGAAATCTTATGAAAGACATATAGTAGCTAGAGAGAAGTTTAGCGCACTAACCTTGAGCCTTGTTTATTATCTATGGCGCTAATCAGTAATAGGGTAACATTCATCGAGAGCTACTATGGAGGCTTGCCGGAGGAAACCCCAGGGCTCTTGGGCTAATTAGGAGGAGCGGGTTGAGGGTGTGGCTTGAGAACGAGGTGATCGATGGTGTTTTGAGAGCCTTAGACAGTGCTTTTGAGGAGGCTAAAATGCTTGGTAGGGATCGCTCATGGGTCATGGATCAGGTTAGGGCTGTTGCAGAGGGTCCCGATGGTCTCTTCGGAGAGCCGCTCAGAGATCATCTTATAGCCAATAACATAGCGATCTATGTGGCAGCGTCGGAGAAGCTGACAGAACTCCCCAGAGAACCCTGGATAGGAAGGATTTATGCGTTCCAGATCCCGCCTATTACTACACGTTTAGAGCTATTGCTAAGAAGAACAGTCTAGAAGTGTCGATAGACGATGTAGTAAGGGAGGCGTCGTAGAGCATATTTAGAATCATCTGAGGAATAGATAACCTCCTAGAGGTACTTTTGTTTAGGAGATTCTGTTGAGGAGCATAGATACTAGTGAGGTGTGGAGGGTCTTAGGCGCTACGGAGGCTGCTGCAAGCATCCTAAAGGGGTTTCTTGAGGATGTGAGATCCTCTAGAAGCTGGGGAGATATCCTGAGCGCTTTCGACAAGCTTTATCAGGCATGTGTTAAGAGACCCTACTCAGCTCTTCTGATAAACACGGCGAGGGATATATTCTCGAGGTTCTTGGAAGAGGCTCCAAGAGATCCTGGGGAGGCCTCTAGAATCATAGAACCCATCGTCTCCAGGGTCTTTGATAACGTGAGGATCATGACGGAACAGGCTTCGCTGATAGCCTCGAAAAGGATCTCTAATAACGAGACAATATTCACGCTATCATTTAGCGGGACTGTCCTTAGAACTGTTGAGAATGTTTTGAGGAGAGGCGATAGCTTGAGGATCATTGTCCCGGAATCGAGACCATTTGGAGAGGGGGTTGAGATGGCTAAGGCTCTGAAGAGGCTGGGAGCCGATGTGGTGCTGATCGTTGACTCAGCTATTAGGAGTTTTATCAGGAGAGCCTCTAGAGTGGTTATAGGGGCTGAGGCGATCTCTTCCAACGGTGCTGTTATAAACAAGATCGGTACGGCTATACTTGCACTCACAGCTAAAGAGGCTAGGATAAGAGTCTTCGTCGTTGCTGGAAGCTATAAGATCATGCCTGAAACGGTTTTCGGCGAGTTAATAGGCTCGCCAGAGATAGGTTTGCCCGACATACCAGGGGATCTATTATCCCTCGGCGTCTCATCAAGCTTCCCCCTATTCGAGGCCGTGCCTCCTGAGTATATAGATGCCATTATAACTGAGAAGGGTCTTATCTCGCCAGCAGCAATCCCCTATATAGTTAGGGATGTATTCGGATCCTGGCCCCCGTCTGTGAAGAGGATAGATGAGCTCTATGGCGAGATAAGAAGAACTATAGGGGGGCTGTAGAGTGACCAGGATACCGGGTGAGGTGCTAAGGATAGCTGATGATATTAGGAGTATGAGGATAAGGGGGGCTGGCAGGATAGCGAGAGCTGCTGCCGAAGCCCTCATGATAGCTGCGACCAACTATAGAGGTGAAGATCTTGGCGATTTTACCCGCTATATGGAGGATATATCAAGACTGCTCCTATCCACAAGACCTACTGCTGTCTCGCTACCCAATGCCGTCTCGTATGTTATGAAACAGCTTAGAAAAGACTATAAAGAGGTTGAGGATGCTAGAGCAGCTGTGATCAGTGCTGCGAGGAGCTTTATAGAGCACTCTAAGAGAGCTGTTGAGGCTATAAGCATCATCGGCTCTAGAATGATAAAAGGTGGCGAGACTATAGTGACGCACTGCAACTCATCAGCCGTCACAGGGATTCTCACCAAAGCCTGGAGCGATGGGAAAATGTTCAGAGTATATGCTACAGAGACCAGGCCGAGGTTCCAGGGATATATTACTGCGAGGGATCTCGCATCAAAAGGGATCCCTGTGACACTCATACCAGACTCTGCAGCAGTCTATGCTATGAGGAGAGCCGATCTCGTGATCGTTGGTGCCGACGCTATAAGCTCCAACGGAGCTCTGGTAAACAAAATCGGAACCTCACAGATAGCATTAGCAGCAAAAGCACATAGTGTCCCCTTCTATGTGGCTGCCGAGACGTATAAATTCTCTCCATACACACTCATCGGAGAGCCCATTGAGATCGAAGAAAGAGAGGCTGAGGAGGTAATACATCCCGTTCCACAAGGGGTTGAGGTTAGAAACCCCGTCTTCGATGCCACTCCAGCTGAATATATAGATGCCATAATAACTGAGATAGGGGTCATCAGCCCCGAGATGGCTATCATCATAATAACAGACTATCTAGGTCATAGTGTTAGTGTTGATATGCTAAGGAGTTTAGAGGATAGCGAACCTCTATAAAGTCTCTCCCTTACTAATCATCATGCCTCCTGAAATCATTGTGTTTCTTATAATCTTAGATTTAATGTTTCAACTACACCTCGGGAAGATCTATCAATATATGATTGGTGTAGCTTCCAACTATAAATAGATCCTCCTAACGACCCTGATAGATATAGTAACGATATACCAAGTACGGAAAACCGCTCCCCTAATATTGATAAACTCTGCCCTAGGTTCGGGTTTCATAGCGGTTTTCTCTATCAACAGCTCTCCCCATGGCTTCAATAGCTCCATAGGCCTCCACCCATCCATAGAAACTCCAACCCACAGCCCCCTATCATGACTCTGCCCAATACTATGGAGAAACCCCCACATCCCGGCTCAACCGTAAACTAAATAGAGCTTATACTATGTTCCCACAACACTATAGGTTTAACATCAACCCTCTATAAACCCTCATGAATTTCGAAACAGCCGGCTACAGCTAAGCTCAACAACTATTCGTAAATCTAAGGGGATAAGGATCTCTATCAGCTAGGTAAGGATCCCCGACACTAGGGTGCGGCGACAAAGCGGGATAAAGGGATAGAGAGTCTTATAAACCCTATTACGCTCAATAACTGGGGAGCTCTATAGAGTTGATAAAGCTTCAAGCTGACTATGTATGGCAGCTTTTCATATTACTATTTATAATGTTCCTCATAATGTCCATGCTCAGCAATGTTCTCCAACAGAGGGAGAGAAAGCCTAGAGAGAAGATTGTGGTTTACACGGTGCTTGCCTGCATTAACAATGACTACGAGGAGAGGAGAGAGTTCATCCCAGGCGACTATGTTGGGAAGATTGTGAAGGATAAGAGGTGCCCTAAGGATAATTCCGAGCTTAGAATCAAGGCTATATATGCTGAGAAACAGCAGATAGGAAAATGATCTTTGAGAACTGGGTAGTGATAGCTATAGCTTGTTAAGGTTGTTCAAAAGATCCTCGATATATCTCGATACATATGCTAGATATGCTTCTAAATCCCTCAGGGCTGTCTCCATAAAATGTTTGCCCGAGCCACTGTATCTCCTCAGATCCTCTTTGAGCGCGCTTAGCGTGGTATACATGACCTCCAGGTGTGGCTGTATATATATGCAGAGCCTAACTCCTGGGGGCGATGAGAAGATCTTGGTCTTCATAACCGATAAAACCCCTTCGAGGGTTTTCACCGCATCCTCCGGGGCTAGTGATGCGACGTTCCTTACTCTTGATATTTGTTGAGCTATCTCAGCTAGATCTTTCGAGTATCTCCTGAGATCCTCTGTTAGTTCTCCAAGGATCTTCTCTGCTTTCTCAACCTCGCCCTTAGATATATATTCCCTCAACATATAGATCGGTTTAAAACACCCAAGCCTGGCTATTGTATCAAGCCTAGGGCTTAGGGTTTTTTCGCTCTCCATAAGCATACCTCAACCATTATTAATATATCTATCAAGGGTATTAGCGTACCTCTCTAGCCTTCTCACAGTAGCCCATTTATGTCTAATAAATGGAGACTTTGTTAGCTTCACCATATCTTCAGAAACAGTGCTAGAGATCCAAGCCTTTGTCTTGGGATCCGAGGGGTATCCGGATCCGAAATCACCTATAGCCCTTCTCAAACCCTCTACATGCCAGTCCCTGAGAACCTTGGCTATGATGCTCGCAGCAGCCACCACAGTATACTTACTATCGGCTCCATGCTCAGCCACTATATCACTACAAATACCCTTTAGCCTTGATATGTGCTTCTCTGTGGTGAAGAGGTCTATATATGTCTTGGGACACTGGTTATGAATCCTGACCACAGACTCCAAGATCCTCTCTATCGCCTCAACCTCGATCTCGTTGACGTTACCCCTATCTATATCTATAGGAGAAATCATGATCGCTATTACGCTTGATGCCCTTTCGATAATATCTCCCAAGAGCTTTTCTCTCCTAGACCTCGTAAGCCTCTTACTATCCCTAACCCCCAAGCCAGCAAGATCTTCAAGCCATCTCTCCTCAATAGCAAGCCCCACTATCACCATGGAGCCTATCAATGGACCCCTACCAGCCTCATCCACTCCCAGCAGGATCCCTGTATCCCTCTTCACAACATCTACCCGGATTTATAAATTCTCTAAGAGATTTTTTAAGGGGTATTTATAGGTGATAACTCCTAAGCCTGAGACGAGGATTGAAAATATAGTTGCTACCGTTATCTTTGAACATCAACTAGATCTAGATATGATCGAGCAGGGAGTACCAAACATAGAGTACAACCCTGACCAGTTCCCCGGATTAATACTAAGACTCGATAGCCCGAAGGTAACAGCCCTTATATTTAGATCTGGGAAAATGGTTGTGACAGGTGCTAAGAGAACCGCGGATCTTATAAAGGCTGTTAAGAAGATACTAAGGATGTTTGTTAAAAGCGGTGTCACGATAACAGGGAAACCGAAGATCCAGATACAGAATATAGTGGCATCAGCAAACCTCGGGATGGAGGTTCTTCTAGAAAAGGCAGCATATCTCTTAGAAAACACTATGTACGAGCCAGAACAGTTCCCCGGATTAATACTAAGACTCACAGAACCCCGGGTAGTTCTCCTCATCTTCTCCTCAGGCAAGATGGTTATAACAGGTGCTAAGAGCGAGGAAGAGGTTGAGAAGGCTGTTAACCACACATACAACACGCTTGTTGAGCTCAACTGCCTCAAGAAGAGCGAAAAGAGCGAAGAGGATGTTGAGAAGGAGATAACGCTAGACGAGATCTAGAGAAGTGCTGGGTTGAAGATAGACAGCTTTATAGAGGCGATGTATGGAATCCTTAACAACCCAGAGGATCTTTTAACAGCTTTTGAAGAGGCTAAACATCTGGGGATGAACCATCTATACCTGCTTATGAGGAGAGAGGATTTCAAGCTAGCCATGATCATTCACATGAACCCTTTCAGCGAGGAGCTAGTAAGCATAGTATTCATGATCCCCCTCGGATGCGGAGCAGAACAACCAAGCATGGAGCAGGTTAACAGGTTAGCAATAAGCCTCAGAGGTGCTGTGATGGCCTATGGCGAGTGCTCATCAATCCTTGTAGGGTATGATGGTAGTAGCGGGATAGGCGAGTTCCTTGACACGATCTCCCAAGCGGTGCTGGGTAGAAAAGCTAGCGGGAGGTTTGATGTTGAGCACTACTCATACGATCTATTAACAATATACACAGAAAATCCATGACCACAAGATCCTAGTGAGATATTCTTATAAGAACCCATGCCATATGGATAAGAGGTGGAGAAACTGCAGAGACTCGCGACACCCGTTATCATAGATTCGAGCACGCCCCCTATATGCACAAGCTGTAAGAGGTTCGTAACACCATATGAGAAAGGAGTCTCGTTCCCATGCCCTAACTGTGGAAAAACAGTTATATGGAGATGCTATAGATGCAGAGCACAGGGGATACCGTATAAATGCCCTAACTGCTGGTTCGAAGGACCATGAGGTGGGTTTATGGCTGATGTAGTTGCAATAGTCAAGATATACCCCTCAGAAGATGTGGGCGATATAGAGAACCTTATCTTAAGGATCTCTGAATCCCTTCCAAACACGTATAGAATAATAGCCAACGAAACAATAGAAATAGCCTATGGATATAAAGCCTTACTCCTACATATAAGATTCCCAGAAAACACGGAGGGAGGCACAGAAGAACTGGAATCAAAGATCCTGAGCGTTACTGGGGTTAGCAGTGTCGAGATCGAGGCTGTGTCAAGAGTATTATAATAAATGATCCTAGCACGGTTTTTCAAAAACATAATAGATAAAAACAAAAAAACCGAGCTCTGTACTCTATGTCGTTACAAAGTAAGGCTCTGTTACAGCATCTGAAGAGACCAGGATAATCCACATACCGCTTATACCGTGACCGGGTACTCCACAGGCTATCCAGTAAACGCCCTTCTGGATAGATGAAGCTTCCATCACAGTTGTCTCATCAGGGCCTATACCTTCCTTGAACCCCGATACGCCGAGCTTTCCATCAGGCGCCCACACAACAAGCTTTCCATCCTTAGTAAGATCCGCGTTCTTGGGCGTGGGTGTGTTATTCGCCACTATCCCAACGCTGTGCGGAAGACCGCTGGGATCTTTGTTAACATACTTGATCACGAGGTTCCATCCAGCAGGGATATATATTACTAGCTTACCCTTAGTACTTCCGTTAAAATCATAGTTAGCGGTCCTGGTATCTAGTGTAACATATACAGTTTTACTCGATGCATCGTAAGGCAGCTTATTCCCTGTAGGTGCTGGCGAAGGTGTGGTTGCTGGTGCTGTTGCAGGGGGTGTGGTTGCTGGTGCTGGTTTTGACGCTATCTGCTGATAGTAGAGATAGATTATAGCTACTGCTAAAACGATCACGACTATAGCGATGACAGCTGTTGTAGCACTCACAGCCCTTCCCAGCTTCACATTTTACACCTTTATGTATATTAGCTAGGCGGTATAAATACCGAGATGCTAATATGTTAGGTGGGTATTAGTTATAACAGTATATCCATAATATTACAATAAAAACAGAGAGTGCGCTTTTAACCTGCCATAGCGGGCTGTGTCTGTTTCTATGAAGGTTTATAGCGATTTGTATCGATCCTCCCATAGATCCCCATTATTTATATCCTATAGATATGATGATAAGCTTAAACCAAGTTATAGCAAAGCCTGCTCACAATGTAGGTACTCAATAAAACATAAAATAGGCTGAATATAGAGCAAAATGCGATTCAAGGATCACCCAGAGCATAGAGATGTCGAGCAGGCAAAGAGACGTTTACAAGCCTGATCGCTATGGTTATGCTATGAATCGGCCCCAGTATTGTTGCTAGATAGCTTGGAATATTATTTCCATTTCTATCCAGAAACGATCTCCCAGTAGATTGGAAAACTATTTGTTGGGCTAACAATAACCCATAAGCACGCCAGCATCTCCGTCTCGCTCTCATAGATCCAGAGATCCCTGGGAAAAAATATAAGAAACAATCGATGGATATCAAGGGCAAATGGGTTCTAATATTAAAGCCCTCTGTAGGTATATAATCGATATGGAGCGATAATGCAGGCTGAGCTATATATAGAGGCAATCAGGGCTGCGAGGAGGCTTGCCCCGGTAAGCGTAGCTGTGCTTAGAAGCATTGGTAAAACTCCTTTTACCGATGTTGAGCTTATCAGGGGATCCGAGGTCGAGATCCCGAGATGGGCTGCTGAGGTTCTTGAGAAAATGGGTTATGTTGAGGTTAAGAGAGAGGTGGGGAGCTCGAGCGATGTTAATAGGATCAGGTTCGCCGAGGAGGATCATGCTAGGAGGGGTGGTTTATCCATATCAAAGATCCCTGGGGATTTCTACATAGAGGTTGGCCGTATTATTAGGGAGCTTAGTGAGAAGATCAAGAAGGGAGGGTCTCCCAGCGATATTGTCGAGCTTGATAGAATAACAAGAGCCCTTGATAGGATCGTCTCTATAAGGCTCCAGAAGATCCTGATGGCATCTATACTCCACAGCGAGAGATCCGGGGATTTCGAGAAGAATCTAAGCTTTGAGGAAAAAACACTCTATAGGATCATAGATAGCGATGTGAAACACTGGCTGAGAACCGTTTTAGGTGAGAGCTATGGAAGCGTCAGCTGATCTTAGAGAGGCTAGGGAAGATCTGCTAGGAAGGGTTTTGGAATTCATAGAGAGTGTGAGGGATAAGGATGGGAGTATAAAATACAGGGCTAGGGTTAGAGAGGCAATAGCAAGCGGCTCTAGAAGCGTTGTTATCGACTATATAGATATGATTAACTTTGACGATGAGCTGGCTAGAAACGTTATAGAGAACCCAGAAGAACTGATCAAAGTATTCTCCGAGGCTCTAACAAACATCGCCAGGACAGAGTATATATTGTTCCAAGGATCCCTCAGCCCTAGATTCAGAGGAATCCCTCAAACCATAGCGATCAGAGAGCTTAGGAACGAGCATATAGGAAAGCTCGTCCAGGTGAGCGGTATAGTTGTGAAAATGACACCGCCCAAGCAGAGAATGATCAAGGCTATGTGGCAACACATAAGCCCCGAATGCGGCGAGAAATTCGACCAAGAAGTCAAATCCGACACCATCGAAAGACCCCCATACTGCCGCAGATGCGGGCTATCCTCAGGGATCTTCAAACTACTTGAGAACGAGAGCCTCTACACAGACCACCAGAGGATCTCTATAGGAGAGATGCCTGAAGAAGTTCCTTCTGGGCAGATGCCACGGCAAGCACAGGTGATTCTCGAGGGGGATCTTGTGGATCGTGTGAGACCAGGTGATAAGGTGCAGGTTGTCGGCATTGTAAGGCTTAGCAGTGTTGGGAGCTCCTCCAGGAGATCCAGGGCTGTATATGAGATAGAGATCTATGGGAATAATATTGAGACTAGAGACAAGGGTGTGGAGGAGATAGAGCTCTCTGAGGAGGATATAGATGAGATCAGAAAGCTTGCTAAAGATCCGATGATAACCAGGAAGATCATTGCAAGCATAGCTCCCGCAATATATGGTCACTGGGATGTTAAAGAGGCAATAGCCCTCCTACTCTTCGGAGGCGTCCCCAAGCATAGGAGCGATGGTACAAAGATAAGGGGTGATGTGCATGTGCTCATAATAGGAGACCCTGGTACAGCTAAATCCCAGCTCCTCCAATTCGCTTCTAAGATAGCACCCAGGGGTATATATACCACAGGCAAAGGATCCACAGCTGCAGGGCTTACAGCTGCTGTTGTTAGGGATAAGAATACCGGCGAGTATTACCTCGAAGCCGGTGCCATGGTGCTCGGCGATATGGGTGTTGTGTGTATAGATGAGATTGATAAGATGAGGGAGGATGATAGGACAGCTATACATGAGGCGCTCGAGCAACAAACAGTATCTATCTCTAAAGCAGGGATCCATGCTACCCTCAATGCAAGGGCCTCGGTACTTGCGGCTGGGAACCCTAGATATGGTAGATATATAGATGACAGGCCTTTAATAGATAACATAAACCTCCCAGTAACGATACTCTCAAGATTCGATCTCATATTCGTTCTCAAAGACCAGCCCTCGTTAGAGGAGGATAGACAGCTGGCTGAACATATAACCAGTGCACACACATCATTTGAGGATGTAAAGGCCCCAATAGACCCTGGGCTTCTCAGAAAATACATAATATATGCAAGGAGGAATGTTAAGCCCAAGCTAAGCGAGGAGGCGAGGAAAATGATAGCCGACTTCTTCGTCGAGATGAGGAGAGCTGCTGCAGAGAACAAGGAAGCACCTATAGCTATAACAGCAAGGCAGCTCGAAGCACTAATAAGATTGACAGAGGCCCACGCAAGAATGAGGCTGAGCAGCATCGCTACAGAAGAGGATGCCGCAGAGGCTATAAGGCTTATGAGAACAATGCTGGAGAGCGTTGGGATAGATATTGAGAGCGGCTCCCTAGACATAGACACCATAATGACTGGAAAACCCAAGAGCAGGAGGGAGAAGATGTTATTGATAGAAGACATAATAAAGGATCTCTCCGGCAAAAGCCAGACAGGTTGTGCAAACGTCAAGGAGATACTAAGCAGGGCTAAGGAACACGGGATAGAGGAGGAGATCGCGGAGAAAATGCTCTCACAGCTACTCAAAGAAGGAATCCTCTACGAGAAAGCCCCTGGGTGCTATAGAAAAGCCTAAGCATATTAATATCGTAACCGTTTGTCGTACTCAGAAAAAATACATAAGCATGGCTAACCCAATCCCAGATATTCCAGAAACATATACAAAAACTTATTAATACACTACAGAACTATTATCTTGATGAGCTGGGTTTTAAGTCCTGACATATGATGAAAAACCCACGCGGCGAATCCAAAACACCACCCATAGATCCCCGCCATTCTATTAGATAAACCCATAACTTCGCGTAGAGTAATAGAAGGCCCGTACCGTCGACACAGCCAGTTAAATGTGACCCCTATCCACGAGGTTAATAAAACCAGTGCCGAGCAATTAGCTCAGAGCAAATACTAATAATACTAATCACTATGATGCGAACCTTATATTTGATCCATGGATGGATCAGAGGCGATGTAGATCTACTATAGAGATAGATCCTTGGAGGAAGAGATTCTGCATAACCATAAATATAAAAAAGATCTATCCTGCTATAGAAATTCCTACTTAGAGTTGAAAATTATGATGCTTATAGACTCTAACACTGCTAGCTGGGGTGCCTTGTTAGAGTATCTTTTTATAGATTCGGAGAGCCCCTTTATAGTAGGTTCAAGATAGGTTTCAAGAAGTCTGGCTGTCTCTTTGCATGACTCAACACCTTTGGAATCGCCTTTGGCTTCGAAATAAGCCTCTTTAACTTTGATGAATGAGAATAGCTGGAGCATTGGGGCTATATGATCTGGCATCTCCTCTCTAACCCTGATCCCGTGATTTCTATAGAGACCCGATATCTCGGATTTAAGGCGAATCTTATCCGCATCTCTTACATAGTCAGAGGCATATGGAGATATGCCTCCCAGCTCTACCCTTGAGTTGATATCATCAGCCAAGCTGGGGTTCTCGTTCAGAGCGCTTAAAGCCTCTTCAAGCAGAGCCGCTATTTCAGGTCTTAACATGCTAGCTATCCGTGTCAGCTTTGTAAAAACTTCTTTTAACTCTTCCCCCCTTGTAGTGAATATCGAAGAGGCATAGTTTAGGAAAGCAGCCAAGAGCAGTTTTTGAGCATCACCCTCTAGACTCATAAAACACTCACCATATCCATAGACAGTCGTTCCTAGAGCCTCATTTATACCTACCATAATAGTATGTATTACTCAAGCCTTAGTGTCAAGAGCGAGGTCACACCCTTCCTACTGCCCCTCTCCCCCTTAGAGCCCTCCCATACAGCGAACGCTATGTGGTATGTGTTTCCAGGCGTTAGTTCTATTTCTCCCTGATCCTTATCTGAAGCTTTTAGTCTCTTCACAATGACGACGCTCCAAACACCGTTTGACCATTTACCCTTACCATTCGCATCCTGTGTCCTAGCCGTCACTATTGTGCCTGGTCCTTTTCCTATGATCTTCTCAATGTATTTCCTTTCCAACCTAACCCTGTTTATAGGATTGCCCGCGGCAAATGCTGCTAGATAGACCTCTTCCCCCTTAACCTCACCTATTCTAATAGGCTTGGGCTCTGCCTCTTTCACAGTACCCTTGTATGGTGGATACGCATCTATAGCAATATTGGGGAACATATCTGTTATATCCTGAAGCCCCTTCTCCGCTTCGAGCTGTAATCTAGCCTCCCAAACCAGCATTGTGGCTGGGTACTCTGGGGTTCCCATCATCCATGCCTTACCTGCTAGTTCATCTGGTATCGGGTATTTGAGTAGCATGACCGCACAGCGATCGCTGAACCTATCTACATCCAACCCAAAGTCGGGGGTCTTATCAGCCCATTCGATCCTGAAGGCTATGTTCTCAGCATCGTATAGGGCTTTGACCTTAACACTCTTAACTCCAGGGCTTGGTTCGAAGGGCCTCACCATTGCCTGAGGATCTAATGTAAACTCGACTTCCCTGACCAGGTTCCATTTAGGATCGTCAGGATCTATGGGCACACTATCTACCCTAGAAGCAGAAATATCAGCCGGAGTCGGAGTCGGAGTAACTGGTGCTGGTGTAGGCTTCGGAGCCTCTGCTGGGGGTCTCTGTGTAAGCCTAAGGAACGAGGCAATACCTATCGCAACACCTAGTATCGTGGCTGTTATGCCTAGAAATGCTGTTAAAAGCCTCCTTCTAACCCTTCTACCCGTATTCTTAGCCATTTGCTATCACCTCACACATCGTTCCTCCTATAGACCCCGAGCTTTTCATCATAGTAGGGTCTCACCACTACCTGTTCTGTTATGGGGATCCTGACGACCTCGTTGCCTTTCTCGTTATAGCCTGCGACATACTCGCCCCCTATAACTTTAAACCTGTGGATTATCCTGTCGGTAGAGTTCGAAAGGATCAGGGCTCCTATGACCTCCATATCCTGCTTCTCAATCGCCCTCACATAGTTGTTCACAGCCTCCTCGCCCATGGGGCCGAACATCATTCTCACGAAATCCGTGTTCTTTATATTGATGGGGGGTATGTAGTAAATGTTAGGCTCAAGACCTAGTTGTGGAAGCAGAGGAGCCGCGATCCTCTTTACATGGACTAGGAAGTCTATTGGGTTCTCCGGATCCGCTTTCTCAGGTAAGCTTATATAGCCAAACATCCTTATCTTACCTATACAGTTCCTGAAGCACCTCGGTATCTCTCCCTTCTCCAAGGCTGGATAGCAGAATATACATTTCTCCGAAACCCTTGTTACCGGGTTATAGAAGACCTTTTTATAGGGGCATGACTTCACACACTCCCTATAACCCCTACACCTGAACTGATCCACGAGGACAACACCGTCGTCCCTCTTATAGATAGCCTGCCTGGGACATGCTGCAAGACATGAGGGGAAGGTGCAGTGGTTACATATCCTTGGTAGGAAGAAGAACCACGGGTCGAAGGGGGCCCTATAGGAGCCCAGCCTTAAGGAGTTGCTAGCCTCACCCTCTCCTATGGCTGGGAAGGCATAATCATGGCTCTCAGGCATATAGCCTAGAGCTACCTCGCCCGAGGGCGCAGCCTCGAATATGGTCTTACCTCTATAGACCCAGGCGCTGCCCTCTTTCCTCCACCTCATAGGCTCGAGCTTAGCAAGCATGGATAGTATTTTTACATCCCAGCGCAGCGGATACGACCCCCAAGGCTTATCCTCAACGTTATTCCATAGCATGTACTCCTGGCCTCTCCCAGAAGTCCATGTAGTCTTACATGCTACGGTGCAGGTCTGGCAACCTATGCACTTGTTAAGGTTGAATATACCGGCAGCCTGTCTCTTAGGTCTAGCTGCTGGATATGGGTAATCCATCTCCCTCCCAATCTGCCAATTATAGACCCTGGGCATGTGACATCACCCCTCCACGATCACATAACCACCTTTAAGATAGATCTTCATGTCATCATCCTCGTATGTAGGCCTCACCTTCAACCTCACAGGCCTCCAAGGAGATTTCCCATCCTCACCTCCAGGCTCGAGCTTTACTATTTTGGCGAACCCCTCTCTAGGCGCCCCCACAGGGCTGTGTATATCTGGTGCGAACCCTTTACCCATTACTGCTACTAGCGGCGACTTCCTGAATAGATCGTCTGTCATTAGAGTGGGTTTAAGCCATGTCCTCGTAACACTCTGGTGGCCTCCATACCTGAAGGAGGATATATAGCCTGTTCTCTCGTTTAGTGCCAGCCCATCAGGCCTCTTCTCATGCCCCTCAACGGTTCCATGACTTGCCATGTAGAAGTTAAACCATATCCTAGTCATACCCGGTGGTATGCTATTGTTAAACCTGATCCTAGCCACCAGAGTGAAGGCTTTACGCTCCTCGGGCTTCTTATCAAGCCCCATGAAAGGCTCATAATCCGGATCTCCCTCAACCCTTACATAATCCCCATCGTCTAGTCCAAGCCTCCTCCCATCCTCAGGGTTTATGTCTACATAGCCCTCCGCAACCCAGGGCATCCTTTTATCCCTCCTGTAAATATCGCCGTATGGTGTGTAGTGTATTGCTAGTATATCGACGTTGCTGCATATGGTATGTATTAGTCCTTTATGCTTCGGGGTTATAATTATATGGGTATATCCCTTAGCCTTGAGCGGGTGGCTTGTGGTTTTAACAACACTCCAAGGCTTGGCCACATGCCTAACCTGTCTAACCTCCTGGTCTAGGTTGTTAGGATCTAGCCCTAGATCTTCTGGCTTTAGAGGTCTTATTGCTTGGTGCGGCTTGTTAAGTATTATAACATTGGGCTCATAAGGCGTCGAGTTAGCAGGCTCCCTATAGACCGGTATGTTCTCCCCACTCTCTATGAAGGGGACTTCCTCTTTGTAGAACTCAAGCCTCCCAGTCTTAGTCCACCACGGCGCGCTCTCATTGGTCTGCTCCCACCCGACAACGCTTGGTGTTGTCCTTGTAGCATACACAAACGGTATACCCTTCTTAGCATACTCCTCCAGCATCTCGTACGTCAGCCCCTTAGTCGCGTTGCCTGCAGCCAGCACTCTGTTAATATAAACCTCAGCCTTGTTCTCATGGATAAACCTCCAGTAATCCTTCATTCTCGGCTCTCCTAGGAGCTCGGCCATTTTAGCTGATATCCCAGCCATAACCTCCATATCGTCCTTCGTGTCGAATATCCTTGGCAACGGGGTTCTGGGCCATGCTACTATGAACGGGGTTGTCACGGTAACGGCTATGTCTGGGAGTTTCCTTTCAATCCAGCTGTCAACCCCGAATACAACGTCGGAGTACTCACATGTTAGAGTCCAGAACCATTCTAAGGTTACTATAAGCTCTACTTTGGGTAGAACGTTAACTATAATGTTATAAGCCCATTTAGAGTTGCCGAGCGTCGAGTTAGCGTTTGCAAAGAACACTACCTTGGTTGGTGTGGGCATGTGGGTCTTGCCTGTGAACAGCCTACCAGCAATCTCTAGAGGCCTATCACCATAAGCATAGTAGTGAGCCGACTCTGCTGTGAAGTAAGATCTAACTCTAGCAGGCTTAGTTGGATCGAGCTCTGGATTGAAGGGATCCTCGGCTGTCCATTGTATTATACCATTAGTTAGCTCGAGTTTGAAGTTCCCAGCGTAGGTTCCTAAAGTCCCACCCATGTTGCCTATGTTGGCCGTTAAGGCTGCGAGAAGCATTATAGCTCTGTCTTTGAGGTCTCCATGGAGGTATTGGTTTATACCCATGCCTAGGACAAAGAGGGTTTTACCCCTATTCTCTGCTATCTTCCTAGCAAGTCTCTCTATAGCCTCGGGCTCCACACCCGTTATCTCGGATACTGTCTTCGGATCCATGCTGCTCATCACATACTCCTTCACGAGGTCAAAGACAGGCCTAACCTTGACTCTAGTACCATCTACCAATGCAACCTCGAATTCTCCCTCCAATGCGGGGTCTACTCCCAACTCGTCGAAGTATTTGCCAACATGATCCCTTGAGACCACTTTAGGCGAGCCGGTCTTCAGATCCCAGGCTACGAAATCATCTATCTCATCTCTTAAAGCCTTGGGCCAGAACTGTACCCCTTGGAGCGCAGGGGGCGGGGGCGTCTCTTCAGGAGCTATGACCTTAGTCCTGTTCTTGAGCTCCACAGGCTTGTAATCCTTGATTATATCTCTCGCCCTCAGGAATTTCAGGTTATCCATTCTAACAAGCAAGGGCAGGTCTGTGAACCTCTTGATGAAGGCCTCATCGTAGAGTTTATCCCTGATTATAACGTGAACCAGGCCTAGGGCTAATGCTGTGTCGGTTCCGCTCCTCACAACTATATGTTCACGAGCCTGTGTAGCTGTGATCATGTATTCGTTAGATATTGTTATAATCTCAACACCCTTCGTACGAGCCTCTGAAAGCCATTTTGCTACAGGCATTTTGGTCGAAACCCAGTTCATGCCCCAGATTATCGCGAGCCTTGCATGCTCCACCAGGTGTAGGTGGAAGTCTACAGCCTTAATCCCTGCTGTCATAGGCTGCCCCGGCGCCAAGTCGGTATGCCAGGCATAGTTATCCCAGGCTCTTCCACCTGCAGCCTTATCTGGGCCTACACCTCTGATCTTAGCGTCTAGTAGTGCGAGCATGTTGGCGAATCTCCAGAGAGAGGTTATCCTCATGGGGGCATTGAGAGGCATGCCAGCTCTAAACTTAAATGTTCTAACCCCAGCCTCGCTTACGGTCTCAACCATTTTGGGATGATAGCCTTGTTTGAGTAGCTTCTCAGCACCTGCCTTTCCACTATATGTCTCAGCTATATTGATCAACGCTTTGGCTACTATCTCGAACGCCTTATCCCACGGAACCTTTACAAACCTTTCCTTACCCCTACCCTCAAAATATCTAGCCGGAGGCAGTCCGGTCTCAGGGTCTCTGGGGAACCCGTCTTCAACCCATCTGAGGAAGCCTTCCCTGATATATGCGCCCTTAACCCTTCTATTAGAGTAAGCCCTCCTAGCTATAGCTACACCTGTAGGACATGTCATGGGATCCCATCTATGGGAAACCTTGTTACCATAAACATCCATAGCCTCTCCATAGCCATAGCTTGGATCTACATAGACCACAATACCGTTCTTAACAGCGGCTCTCAATATACACACGAAAGTGCAGTTGGGAACGCATGAGAACATGAACGTCTCGTCAGGCTCATAGATCCTCTTATAAACATCCTCCCAACCCCTGCCATAAGGATATGCCTCCAGCGGGTTGAAACCCTCAAGAGGCATTAGATACCTGTATACAAGAACCCCTTCAGGGATTAGGGTTGAAAACGCAAGGGCCAGAGAACCTTTAACAGTGAGTGTGAGGAACTCTCTCCTCGAGATAGCAACATCTAGACCTTCTAACCTTGGCTCCGATATGGAGACCTCACCCCGCAGTGTGTGCCGTGGTAGTATGATAAGTTAAGCTAAATCAGCTGCACCTTAATAATAAGATGCCCGGTCTAAAATCTACTCACATATAAAAACCTATGAAATAGTGCATCTTTACAAGAATATGCAGAACTATATATGGATATATAGAGATACATAGATCACTATTCAAAGATCTTTGAAAAAGAAGCACCACACAGCATTGCTTAGATCTCATATCATCGATGCTGTTTAACACCAATAACTCTTTATCCTTGGTCCGTGTTGCTAAAAACCTGCCCCAGCTATTAACCAAACCCCCGTACGAAAGGCTTATAATCAGTTCAATAATAAAAGTAAGGCCTACTTACCAACGGGGTTGAGGAGGAATTGGGAAGGTAAAGATATTAAGGTGTGTTAGTCAACATATTTTAGAGCGATGGTGGAGGAAGCAGGTTGGCTAGATCTATATATCACTATATAGCTGAGGCTTGGAAGAGGCCTCGTGAGGGTGAGCTCGGTAGGCTTAACAGGGCTAGGATTATTGAGTGGAGGAAAGAGGAAACCGTGGTTAGGATCGATAAGCCGACGAGGCTTAACAGGGCTAGGAGCATCGGGTACAAGGCTAAACAGGGTTTCATTGTAGTAAGGGTCAGGGTTAGCAAGGGTGGGAGAGAGAAGCCGAGACCTAACAAGGGTAGAAGGCCTAAGAGAATGGGTGTCTATGGCTACTCCCCCGAGAAGAGTCTCCAGCTAATAGCAGAGGAGACAGCTGCTAGAAAATACAGAGGGCTCGAGGTTCTTGGGAGCTACTATGTTGGGGAGGATGGCGAGCATAAGTGGTACGAAGTGATCCTAGTAGATCCGAATCTACCCACTATAAAGAGCGACCCAGACATAAACTGGATCACCCATCCATCCCAGAGGGGCAGGGTGTTTAGAGGAAAAACCATGGCTGGTAGGAAGATGAGAGGGCTTCTAAGCAGCAGAGGGCTTAAGGGTACGCATCACTATAAGTGGAAGAAGAAGCAGAAGGAGAGGGAGGAGAGGAGAAGGCACGAAGCGTCAAGAGGAGCTAGGGTTATACTACCCCAGGAGAAATACGAGGAGGTTTTTGGAGAGCCTAAATAAAAAGAACAGCCAGTATCTCTTTCCAGAGTTTTTAAAACCACGCCCAGCTAGCTATTAATAATCCCTAATATTTTGTCTTTTAGAAATGATGGGTTGTTGGATACAGCTATATATATAGTTGCCTCCTCTCCTTTTTTGAGAAAATCTATTAAATCTCTTCTGAGATCAGCTGCAGCCTTATTAGATCTCAGCATTATGGTGTTTGGCGCTATGTATGTGCTCCTCCTAGCAATAATCTTAACAGGGTCGCTTAGCTCGAGACCAGGGTCGCCATACCCTATAGCCATATCCCATATATTGTTAACAACAATCACTATCGCTACCACCCAGCCCTTTTTTATCCTATCCCTCAGTTCTGGGTCTAGATCTCTTATAGATTTATTAGCAGATATAGCTATTATGCAGTCGCCCCTCGGCGTGAGGCTATCCTCCCTCGTTATCTCAAACGTTGTTCTATGTGTAGCCCTTATATTCCTATGACCCCTGGCATATACCTTGTCAACATAGATCTCGTCATGACCAGACACTAGATCTCCCTCAACACTATACCCCAATCACGGGGGCTTATCACCATCTGCCTCAATATCGATGCAACCTCAACGCTCCATGGAATCTCTCTCGAGTAGTAGATAATGATCCTCGATACATTGCCCCTGATCCTGGTTACAAGCCTATAGATCTCCTCACCGAGATTCCTAATAAGGCTCAGCTCTACAGACTCAGGCGCCTCGTGCTGTGAGAACGGATATGTCTCCTCAAGATCCTCTGGGATTGCCCCAAAATACGGTGTATAGAAAAACACAAAAACATCTTCAAGCAGGGATTCTCTTGATAGATCTCCGAGAGCCCTTGCATAGAGAGGAGAGCTGGAGAAAGGCTTGATAGAACCATCCCCAGGGATCATCGCAACAATCTTCATACCAGGGATTCTCTTCTCAACAACGTAGGAGAGGTATCTGTTAAGCCTCTCCATGGTTCTTATCATCTGCGGCTTGTATCTAGATGTGGAGTCATATATGAATAACCCCCTCCTCCCCTTAGAATATGGTGAGTATTTCTCTATCTTATCCGAGCCCATAACGATCCTGTTCATTGCGTCTAGCAATGATGGGTGGGATCTTGATCTCTCGACCAAGAGATCCCATAACCTTCCCTCCCTGATATAGGTCTTAACCCTCCTAACCTCCTTATCGATCATGTATAGGTTATGTCTTGCTATCAACCCAACCCTCTCCCTACGATCCATCTCTAACAGATCCTTTGGCGAGTATTTAGAACAAACAGGGCAGCTGCATGGAAAAACCTCGAGCTCCTCAACCCTCTCGGTTCCATACTCAGTTATATATCTATTATCCTTGGCGTAGAGCATATAGCTCGCAGAATCAAACATATCTATACCCAAGGCTATCGCGAAGGGTAGTATCATTGGATGCCCCGCGCCGAATAAATGCACTGGATAGCTTGGGAGGAGCTCTTCCTTAGCTGTTATTATCATATCTATTATTTTTGAATACCTATAGCTTTGGAGAAAAGTAACAGGGCTTCCTATAGCATAGAGAGAGTAGCCATCAAGCTCTCTAGCCTCTCTAGCAGATCTCCTCACAAGATCTAGATAAGCTCCCCCCTGTATTGGGAGAACCCAGAGGGTCTCTGACCTTGACACTATATCTATAACCTCTCGAGCCCTTCTGAGGGTCTCCTCAACACTGTGTAGGGCTTCACTATAGCTTGAACTTTCTTTTGTTGGTATATCGAGTATAACTGCTATATCGCTTCCAAGCCTCTCCTGGAACTCGACGATCTCTCTGTTACCTACATCAACGCTCCCATAGACCATATGCTGATAGGCTCCTGAATCGGTCATCACGATCCCGCTAAAACCTATAGTACCTTTAACTCCCCTCTCGGCAGCGGATTCTCCGTATGTTTTTTTGATCAGATATGCATTGGTTATAATAGCTTTGAAGCCCATCTTCTCGATCTCGTTTGCAGGGAGGATCGCCTTATCCCCAACCTGCTCCACAGGATCTATTACTGGTAAAAAAACAGGTGTTTCGAGTCTTCCACTCTTGGTCTCTATCACACCTATCCTTCCCATCAGATCCTTATCCTTGATCTGGAAGTTGTCAGGCATTTCAGCTCCTCTTCGACTTCTTACCCTCCATGTACTCCTGCCATATGTCGAAGATCTTGTTGGCTAGTGCTCCGGATCCCTCAACACCGTTCTCAGAAACCCTATATCTATCCAGAATAACCACTGATCCCGACTCTTTATAGACCTTCACATTAGCTGGGTTTATGTTGAGTCTCTGAACAACTAGGTTGAAGAACTCCTCGGGGTCGAAGAGGGGTATCTCCTCAACAACGATCTCAGAGATCCTGCTGCCATTTATAACAACCCTGAAGAACCTCTTACCCTCGGAATCAGCCTCTCCGAGAACCACGTTAAGGCTTGGCTGGTCTATGCCTAGTAAAACACCCCTATAGACCTTGCCATCAACAAGTCTAACATACACTCTCTTATCCACGAGACTCCCTATCTCAGTGTAAAACCTTCTCGCACCTGTTTGCGTGCTCAGACTCATCACCTTATAAATATTTATTCAGGGGGAGTAATATTGGAAATAATGCTAAGCATAGGACTTAGATCCCGTGTTACACAGGCGCTTATGATCAGCTATCTATAATCATTAAATCCGATCTAGACGCCAACGGGGCAAAGCATGGATCCAGAGCATAGCATTAGCTACAACCAACAGTAAGCTTATTTACTCGGAAAATCCTATCTTGGCGGGAGAACAAGGATATGGATAGTATTAGATCCAGGGTTAAGGTTTTATCTATAAAGGATAGCAGGATCCCCGGCGTCAAGATCATAGAGCTAGAAGGTGAGGAGCTCAACATAACGATGGATCTACATAGAGAGCTAATAACATTCAGAGAAGGTGAGGAGCTCGAGATGGTTACCTCAAAGAATCTTCCTAAGTACAAAGATGGTGTTGATCTCTGTGCAAGAGGGGTTGTTGTCAGTATAAAAGATAAGGATCAGAAGAGGATCGTGATAAGCCTCTGGGGATATCTAGTGATCATAAAACCTAACAACCCCTCAATACTTGATAAGCTCGACCTAAAACCAAGCGATGAGATCTACTACTGTTTGATCAAATAGAACTACCCAAGAATCCCGCAGAACTAGACAAGCGATATAGGAATCGATAATACTGTGTGAAGTACGCCCTTCTATAATAAGAATCATTAAGGATCGGGCTTTCGCTGGTCTTAAAGCTGGCTACTATGATACAGACCCGATGCTTAGCTCCTTAGCATTAGCCTCAACATATGTCTTCTCCTTTTTCCTAGCAGCTATCGCCTTCTTCAGCTCTGTAGCCACCTTTCTAACCTCCTCTTCGAGGTCTTCGTAGTGATGCTTCTTAAGATGATCTTCGGGAAACATGTTCACAAGCCTTCTACCACATATCATGCAAACCTCTGGTCTCTTGCTCCTATCTATCTTTGGCTGAACCATAGATAGTATCAGTGGAGTGGCCATCTTTATGAGGAACTCTGCAAGTCTCCTATCACCAGCCTTCTCATTGATCCTCTGGACAAACCCTCTCAGCTGGTGTTTAGAGATCCCATATCTATCGTTGGCTTGTGACGGAGGGAGGGAGCCGCCTAGATACTCGATCAAAGCTTCGAGAACCTCAGGTCTACCTGCCATCTTCTTCAACACCAGGTATTCGAGAACCTCTATTGCAGGCGATATATGACCCTTATCCATTATGTTACCTATTATACTAGCTAGAATATAGAGTGTTCCATATTTAAATAACAACCCCTATATATATTTGACAAAGCGTATTACCAAATAGATCTGCTAGGAGAGATTCACATCAAAAAATACAGGACACCAAGGATCCATATTACCCTATAATAAATGAAAAGAAGAGAAACACCAAAGAGTATATATCTGACCCTTAATATATGTTTCTAGGAACCCGGAGGGGGCTTATGACGATCATAGTCAGGAAGGTAAGTTCAGAGAGCTTCGAGCTCAATGTAAGAGTCCCGAGAATAATATCGATAAAGCTAGAACAAGGAACACTGAGAATGCTTGATGACGCATGGAAAAAAGCAGGGTATAGAAGCAGAAGCGACTTCATAAGAGACGCGATAAAGATCTACATGGAGCTCTTAGAAGAGATATCGAAGCGAGAAAACAACGCAGGTGGGATCGATAGAACCAAGGTTACGTCGCTCAGAGAAGAACTGCTCAGAATGGTACTGCAGAAGAATATTACTACAAAGTAGAGGATCGAGTGTTTTTTTAATAGCAACCCTACCTTATAATAAAACCGCCACTAGTTAGAGCTATACATGTGCATCTAAATAGACAACGACAGATCTACCAATAATATTACCCTATCGATCCCTAGATATCTATTGATCTTCTCTCTTTGATATTCCTATATTATCTAGGAACCCCAGCCAGACCACAGAGATCCTTTACCCCTATGGGTTTTCATCTAACCAGGCAGCCTGGACACTATCTACTAAAAAGGCATTCCCCAGGAGACCACATCGAAACTGAATCATAACAAAAAGTAATCGATCAAACCACGGATCTCCCATACATCAAAAGAAAACAGACGAGTTGTAAAAACTATATCCCTAAGGATTGTCAGAGCTTAGCCACATACAGACTATCCCTACCCAGATTCCAGGTAGCTCTTACAAAACCCAAGAGTCTCTCGATCCCTAGCATTATGTCCTCCACACCGACCCCTAGACTGCTAACAATAGCATAAAAGCTTATAGCACCCAAATCTTTATTTCTACAATGGTGGGCCGGTAGCTCAGCCTGGAAGAGCGCTCGGTTGGCATCCGAGAGGACCCGGGTTCAAATCCCGGCCGGTCCACCAATAACCATACCGAGTTCGCTGCTAAGAGTATCTTTACATGTCTGCCTTGATCTCTTTAACACACACCGACCAGACATAAAAACAAATAGACCAAAGCCCAAGGGCTTAGAATGAGACATAACCTCGTAGGGATAGAGAATCCTCTGCAGATTATTGTGTGTTTTAGATGCAGAAGGAGAGGATCAGAGATCTCTGGGATGGATTATACTCACTACTACTCTGTAATGCTAGCTACATTGTTTTATAGATCGTGGTCTATGTGATTACTATATTATCTATATTGTAGTATCTCTTAAGGATAAGCTTAGCTTTATGAACGTTCCTACCTCCTCTGCCTATTGCTATACCCTTATCCTGTGGATGCACACTAACATATAGTGTCACTTTCCCACTCGGAGTCTGCACCCTCTTGATCGAGGCTATTCTCGCTGGTGCGAATATATTTCTCACCAGCTGGTCGAAATCGTTTGAGTACTCAACTATCTCTATGTTCTTCTTAAGTATAGCCTTCACCTTCCTGATATTGCTCCCATTCTTACCGATAGCTAGGCCTGCCTCTCCCTCCTTTACTATGAATATCAATGTGTTGTTCTCCTCATCAACTATACAGTCCCTTATAGTGGCTCCTGTGAGGTCTTGAACCAGCGATATGTATCTCATCTCTTCGAGGCTTAGCCTTATCTCGGACGACATGACCTCACCCTATCCCTCTATCTATTTAATCGCCACCTCTTTTATCACATCCATACTAACACTCCCTGGATCTATAACACCGATCACAGTTACTGGGAACGGTTTCCCTATCAGACCGCCCAGATCCATGCTTGAACCCTTAAACATGATCACAGGAACACCCCCGAGCCTGGCGTAGTAGAGCGTATCTGAGACAATATTCCTTGGAGACCCCTCAGCCAGTATAACTGCCTTCAGCCTCCCCGTCTTGAGCAGCCTCGATGATACCCTGAAACCTATGGTTATCTTTCCACCCCTAACTATGTTCTTTATAATACTATCCACAGAGGCGCTCTGGGACATTTACTAGCCACCCCTCTTTGGAATAACATATGGCTTCATATATAGATTTACCTTCCCGGTACCAACATGTATTGGCTGACCAACTATTATATTCTCAGCAACCCCCGCGAGCTCATCCACCTCCCCCCTAGCAGCAGCGTCGAGAAGATGCTTCACAGTAACCTCGAACGCAGCCCTGGCTAGGACGCTCTCTTTCTCACCAGTTACCCCGTGCCTCCCGATCTGCCTGACAGAGCCGTTCCTTGTCATTATATCTGCCACCAACATGACATGCCTGATGTCTACGTCTAAACCCTGCTCCATAAGAACATTCATCATCTCCCTTATAAGCATTGTCCTTGCAGCCTCTATTCCAAGTACTCTCTCTATCTCATGTATATCGTTGCTCACAGTCCTATAGGGATCTACGCCCCTGATCTTGAGAATAGCTTTTAGATTAACTCCCTCGGCTAGGAGCATGTATTCCTCACCCTTCTTCTGGATAATAACCCTCTTTATCCCCTTCACACCCTTTATCTTTGCCTTCAAGATCCTGTCCCTTAGTTTCGAGAGCTTCATGAGATCAACTATCCCAGTATTTATAGAGAGAACAGGCGGATCCTCCCTCATCACCTCAACCTCGCCGTATTTCTTAAGAACACCCTTGACCTGATCCAATGTAACACCCTTGTCACTCATTATATCAGGATCCAGCTCCAGTATAATGGATCCCGTTGTTATATATACAGACGCGACAATGTTCTCAACCCTCGTGAACTCGATCCTCCTGGCAACCTCCTTAGCCCTCTCAGGATCGTGTCTATGCTCCTCATCAAGGTATATATATGTTATAGGTGTAGACGGGATCTTCCTCGCATCGACAAGCTCGATAAGCCTTGGCAATCCCAATGTGACGTTAAACTCCCTAACACCAGCGTAGTGGAACGTTCTCAATGTCATCTGGGTTCCGGGCTCACCAATGCTCTGTGCTGTTACGGTTCCGACAGGCTCGCCCGGGTCTATAAGGTTATTTATATATTCTGTGCATGCGAGCTCAACGATCTTTGAGATCTCATCCATATTTAGGTTCTTAGCGGCTGTCTTCTCAGCGATCTCATTAACGATCTTAGGGGGTAAATAGGGGCATTTAGACATTACAAGCTCGCGGACATCCATCCCCGTTTTCCCAGTCTTCCCAGGACTCATGGCTATAACCTCCACCCAGCAACCCTTTCTATAAGCCTATCCACACTTATACTCTTCCCATGCACGCTTCTAGCAGGATCTATACCGTCCTCTCCATATCTAAACTGTATTATCGAGCCCTCAGGAGTCCTCACACTACCATCATACTCAACATAGAGATCCTGGAGTGCGTTCACAAGCCTCCTCTGCATATAACCACTCTGAGAAGTCCTCACAGCAGTGTCGACAAGACCCTCACGACCACCAGCGGCGTGGAAGAACATCTCTAGAGGGTTAAGCCCCTTCCTAAAGCTGCTTGCAACAAATCCCCTAGCAAGGGGGCTTCTATCACCCGGCTTTGAATGGGCTAGAGGCCTGTCTGAATAGCCTCTATGTATCCTCTCACCCCTTATAGACTGCTGCCCAACGCAAGCAGCCATCTGGGTTAGGTTGAGTGAAGAGCCCCTAGCACCTGTCCTAGCCATTATGAACGCATGGTTAAACGGATCGAGATACTTGACAGCAATCTCTCCAGCCTCTTCTCTAGCCTTTCTAAGAACCTCGTCCATTAACCTGATCTCGAGGGTCTCCTCTATGCTCCTACCAGGTACAGGCTCCAAGGCGCCTTTCTCCTTAAGCTCTATAAGCCTCTTAGCCTCCTCATAAGCCTTAACCATAACGCTATTGATCTCCTCCTCAGCCTGTTTCGGTATAACAACATCGTCGTATGCCATGGTAAAGCCCCTCCTCTCCAGAACCCTCACGAACATTCTGAACACGTTATCTATGAAATAGGCTCCGAAGGAGTTCCCATATTCTCTGACCAGATGGTGGAACATAGACTCAGGCTGCTGAGATCCTATAGCCTTTTTATCAATAACACCCTCAAGGAGAGTACCGTTCTTTATAATTATATATGAGTCCCAGAAGCACTCATCGTCATCGCATTTCAAGAGACCTGTGGAGATATTAGAAGGACCTCTGTAATTGAAATCCTTTGGAAGGAAGAGACTTACAAGCTGCTTGCCTGTCCAGTACTTCTTTGGAGATATGATAGCAGGCTCTGGGAGGGGTCCCACGTATCTAGCAGCAGCGAGAAGATCTATGACGTCCTCTTTTGTTAGAAGAGTCCCCTTGCTTGTAAGTATATATGCACCGCTAATATAATCCTGGATACCCCCTATTATTGGTCCACCATATCTTGGAGAGAGTATATGCTCCTGCACCAAGAGGAGAAGCTTAGCCTCAGCCCTAGCCTCAACAGACTGAGGAACATGGAGGTTCATCTCATCCCCGTCGAAATCAGCATTATATGGTGGGCATACCGCTAGATGTAGCCTGAAAGTCTTGCCGGGCAGAACCTTAACCCTATGGGCCATTATGCTCATCCTATGGAGGCTGGGCTGTCTGTTGAAGAGCACTATATCGCCATCGATCAGGTGTCTCTCAACAACCCATCCCGGTGTAATGGTCTCTGCAAGCGCCTTTCTATCCTTAACATACCTGAGATCGATTTTACCGCCATCAGGAGAGATCACATAGTTAGCCCCAGGCCATTTATACGGGCCGTTTATAACATACCTCCTCATCTCCTCAATATTCCATCTAGTCACAGTCTCAGGAACCGTGAGGATCTTTGCAACATATTCTGGAACACCGACCTCATTGATCCCTATATATGGATCGGGGCTTATAACACTCCTAGCAGAGAAATCAACCCTCTTACCCGATAGATTGCCTCTAAACCTACCCTCCTTACCCTTAAGCCTCTGTGCAAGTGTCCTTAGAGGCCTGCCATATCTCTGCTTAGCAGGAGGTATTCCTGGTGCCTCGTTATCAAAATATGTTGTTATGTGGTATTGAAGGAGCTCCCAGAGATCCTCTACTATTATGTTGGGAGCACCCTGGTTTATATGCTCCCTAAGCCTCTCGTTTGTTCTCACGATATCGGCTAGCTTGTGAGTTAGATCATCCTCAGACCTGGCCCCTGTCTCGAGAACTATCGATGGCCTTATACTGAGAGGAGGTATTGGTAGCACTGTGATCACCATCCACTCGGGCCTAGCATTCTCAGGATCGTATCCCAGGAGCTCTAGATCCCTCCCAGGTATCCTCTCAAGCCTCTGCCTTATCTCAACAGGGTTGAGTCTCACAAGATCTTCTTTCCTCTCCTCGTAAAAGATCGTTGGCTTCTCAAGCTTTATCTTATACTGCTTAGCCCTGCAGAACGGGCATTCGGAGACCTTAAACGCCTCTCTCTTAAGCGTCTCAGAGAACCTTCTGGCTAGAAGCGGCCATCTACTCTTCATCTTCCCATAGAGCTTCCTGATCTCGTCCACAGCCCTCTCGGGATCCTTGTATTTCTCAACATACTCACGGGGTATCTTGAGCCTTCCACAGCTCCTGCACGTTGCTCTCAGGAGATCGTATATATGCTTGACAAACCCATAATGTATAACTGGTCTAGCAAGCTCGAGATGACCAAAATGTCCTGGACACTGAGCCATGGTGTTCCCACAAACCTCACATCTCCTTCCAGGTTCTATCACACCAAGCCTTGGATCCATCACCGAGTTTCTCACCGGGATCCCATCTTCATCTAGGATCTCGCTTGTGAGCACCGGCACCACTGAGAGCTTCCTGATCTCCTCGGGAGATAGTATCCCTAGCTTCACACCCGAAATCATGTACTCCTCAGACATCTAGCCCCACCCCCACTTCTCCCTAAACACCTCAACCTTCTCTTTAACAATTAGTCTCGGCATTATAAGCATGGCCATGAGCTCTTGCATCAAGAGCTTGAACGAGTATGCCACATTAACAGGAACAACCTTTGACTTATCACCATGTATTGGGCAGACAGGTTTCTTGCTATTCCTGTCAAACCAGCCTATATGTCCGCACTCTGTGCAGACATAGATTGTAGTCTTATCACTAGCATCAAGTAGCTTCTCCTTGAGCAGCATGGCGGCACCGTGCCCAACCAGGCTATCCCTCTCCATCTCTCCAAACCTCAGTCCTCCCTCTCTAGCTCTCCCCTCTGTTGGCTGTCTAGTGAGGATCTGGATCTGACCCCTAGCCCTGGCATGGATCTTGTTAGCAACCATGTGGTGAAGCTTCTGGTAGAAAACAATCCCTATAAATATAGGGCTCCCAATAAGCTCTCCAGTCCTGCCATCATACATAGGCTCTGTCCCGTCGAGGGGATATCCTAGGAATAATAGCTCCTGCTTAAGCGAATCAATATCCTCACCATAGAAGGACGTGGCATCCACAGGCCTACCCCTGAGAGCAGCAACCTTACCCGCTATGCTCTCCATAAGCTGCCCAAGAGTCATTCTCGAGGGCAGTGCGTGTGGGTTTATAATGAGATCGGGCGTTATACCCTCGCTAGTAAACGGCATATCGCTCTGGGGTATGAGCATCCCAGCAACACCTTTCTGACCATGCCTCGATGCAAACTTATCCCCTATCTCAACTATACCTAGATCCCTCACCCTCACCTTAATAAGCCTATGACCCTCGGAGGTTGTTGTCATAATAACCATATCAACGGTACCTTTCTCACCATGCCTCACACCAACAGAGGAGTCCTTCCTCTTAGCCGCTATAACGCCGAACTCCCTCATCTCCTCCATGAACCTGGAGGGGGAGGTTTTTCCAACAAGGATCTCGCCACCCTCCACCGGGACCTCGACCCCTATTATACCCTCGCTATTAAGCTTGGAGTAGAACTGCCTACCTCTGTAACCATGGACGCTTGGATCAGGGATCTCGATCCTGTCCTCCTCGCCTCCAGGGTATTTCCTCTCCTCTATGGTGTAGAGCCTGAAGAAAGTAGATCTAGCAAGCCCTCTCTCAACGCTTGATTTGTTAAGTATAACAGCATCCTCCATGTTATACCCAGTATAGCTCATAACAGCAACAACCATGTTATGCCCAGCAGGCTTGCTGTTATAACCGATCACGTCTAGGAACTTTGTCTGCACCAAGGGCTTCTCTGGGTAGTGGAGGAGATAGGATCTAGTATCAGTCCTTATCTGATAGTTAGAGGCATAGATCCCCAGCGCCTGCTTAACCATAGCAGACTGGTAAGTATTCCTTGGGCTCTGGTTATGCTCAGCATACGGTATCGTCGCGGCAGCTATACCAACAATCGCAGGCGGGTAGATCTCCATGTGGGTGTGCTCCTTAGTAATCTCTCCCGGCTCGAGCGCTATATAGGCGTTCTCCTCCTCCTCAGGGTCTAGGTACTCGACAACACCCATCCTCACAAGATCCTCAAACCCTATCTCGCCCCTCCTAAGCGCTTCTGCATGGCGGCTTGTGAAAACAAGCTCTCCATCTTTAACAACAAACACGGGTCTCAGGAACCTTCCTGGATCTGTGTTTATATATATCTCATCAATATATTGCGTCTTTATATGGGCTATACTGACCTCGTAATGAAGCTTCCCAGATCTCCTCATATTTCTAAGGAGCTCAACCAGCTTCTCACCATTTCTACAGAAGCCTATCGGTCTCCCGTTGAGCAGAACCCTTGTTCCCTTGATCACATCAGCATCCTTACCCCTTCTCAGATCGTTGAACACCTTCTCTATCTTCTCGATCCTGATCTCGGGATCGTCTATCTCCTCAAGGATCTCGAAGACGGAGTTCTCATCAACACCCACAGATATATATGCTGTTAGAGCCATGTTCTTCACAAGCCCACAGTTGGGGCCCTCAGGAGTCTCGAATATACATATCCTGCCCCACTGGGTTCCATGAAGATCTCTCGCCTCGAAGTTAGGCTGGCTCCTACTGAGGGGTGAGATAACCCTCCTTAGATGGCTATGCATAGAGATCCAGTTGGTTCTATCGAGTATCTGGCTAACCCCAACCCTATTACCAGCCCAGTTACCAGTAGCCATTGCATGCCTTATCCTCTCAGTTATTATATCAGACCTCACCAGAGCACCTATCTGCGTAACCTTCCTGGTCCTCGCCCTTGCCTTCTCGAGTTGGTATCTAAAGTCCTTTAGAAAAGCCCTATACGCTACCCTGAACTGGACTGCCAGGAGATCCCCGGCTAGCTTTAACCTCTTATTCTTATAGTGATCCTTATCATCGGGAGGCCTTCTACCAAGCATGAACTCCAACAACTTCTGAGCCATATAGCCCAGGAAAAGGGCTTTCTTAATCCTATCCTCCCTATTAACTCCGAGGTGGGGTAAGAAATATCTGTCAATGATCTGCTCAGCCCTCTCGATCCTAACCTCTCTAGGCTGTCCAACAGCAACCCTGTTTCCTATGAATTCGAGAGCGTCTGTCGATGTCTTTATCTCTGTGCTCTGTAAGAGAGAGGGTATTAGCTCTTTCTGCACATCCTGGTCGTGGGAGACGGCGAGGGCTATCTCTAAATCGCTTTCAAGCCCGAGGGCTCTCATCATAACTACAAACGGGATCTTGCCAGTAACTGCGGGGAATGATACGTGGAGGGTTCCGTCCTTATGCCTATCAAGTATTATAGGAACCCTATAGCCTGTTGTTGCAGAGACAACCTTAGCCATATGGGTGACATTGAGGCCTTCCTTAGCATAGTCAACAATAACCCTATTTGGTGCGAGATCCTCTTGGGCAACGAGGATCCTCTCGCTACCGTTTATTATGAAATAACCACCAGGATCCTTCGGATCCTCGCCAACCTCTCTCAAAGTCTTTTCATCCATGGATGACGTGGGATCCTTGATACTCCTAACCATAACAGGGATCTCGCAGAGGAGTATAGGCTCTTGGGAGGACGTCTTTATACCATCCTCGACAAGCACTATGTTAACATAAACAGGGGCGGCATATGTCAGATTCCTCACCCTGCACTCGAGAGGCGTTATGGTTGTGTTCACACTACCATCGAACTCCCTAACCTGTGGGTTGCCTATAATAACGTTTGTTATCATGGCATAGAAGTTAGGCGACGTGGTCTGGACTATCGATTCCTCTTCTATTATCTGTCTAAGCCTCTTGGTTATAAAATCGTTATAGCTGTTTATATGCTGCTTTACAAGCCCCTTCTCCTTAATAAAGCTCTCTATAACCAGCCACCTATCGTCGTGAGATAAGAGGCTTTTCTGCTTATCCCTACCCATAGGATCACCCCGCAACAACATATCTATAAACCACAATCTCTCCCGCAGTCTCGCTCTTCCTAATGATCCTCACGATATCGCCCGGCTTAGCACCGATAGCCCTAGCAGCAGGATCGCTAGCCTTTATCCATGGAAGCTGCTCGGGCCTTACCCCAAGCTCTTTCAAGATCTTCACAGCCTCCTCTATGGGAACCACCTCATGCTTTGGAACAAGCTCGTGTTTAAAGATATTGAATCTCTTCTCCGACATGAAGGAGCAACCACCACTCTTCTCTGTATATATACATATCCTCAGAAGAGTTATAAGCTTTCCATATACAAAGTAATATAGATGGGCCCGTAGCTCAGCCCGGTAGAGCGGCGGGCTTTTAACCCGTAGACCAGACCGCTGGGCGGAAGTCCCGGGTTCAAATCCCGGCGGGCCCGCCACATCTACTAAAGGCTCCTAATAGCCAAAGATCATAGCAATCGAGCTCTAAATAGAACCTTCTAGGGATATCTATCTGGGGGACAGCTTCTGAGGGTAATGATAGTGGGGCTAGTGCCCCACGAGTCTGGGAAAACAACGATCGCAAAAGCTCTTGTGGGGGAGCTTGTTTCCAGGGGATATAGGGTTGGTGTTGCTAAACCAGTCGCTGGGCACAATATATGGTACCAGAGGCTCTCGGTGAAGAATAGCTATGAGCACAGGATCCTCGTTGGCGAGGATGCTGTCGAGCTCAAAAGAGTATCAGGCTCTGAGGATCCTCTGGAGGTTATAAACCCCCTCGACATAGCTGCAGCACCGCAGGATCCAGAGCCATATCTAAAGAACCTGAGAAGCTATCACGAAACCCTATCATCGATACTGCTCTCTGCGGTAATGCTTCGGGTAAGCATATGTGAAGGTAAAAATATATATACATACCACTATATAGTTGAGAAAAGAGCCGAGAGATCCCCGAAATCTATTAAGGATCTAGTATTATCGATAGCAGAAAGGATCTATCCGAAACCAACCCCCATAGATCCTGAGGCGCTTGAGAACCTAGTATTGGCAGGATATGCAACTGCAGAGCTCTGCTATAGATATTTATCTGAAAAACACCAAACCCTCGTACTAGAGAGCTTCAATGACGCTGCATCACCCGTAACAGACCCCGGAACCACGGATCTAGTGCTAGCAGTATCCCCTGGAAAGCTATTCATATACAATGGCTCTGTATATAGAAAAGCCCTCAACGTCGTACTAGGGATCGAAGGCAGCATCCATAGAAAATGGTGGCCATCCACAAGCGAGATCCTGAGGCTCATCAGCCCAATATCGTCTATGGATATACCCTTCCTAGAAGATATAGCTAGCTTCGCCTCATTCGCAGAAACCCTTGTCGACAATATAGAGAGTCTTATTAAAGAATCGTCCCTTTCTCGATAACCCCTAGGAATCGCCTGATAGCGATGGGACAACTCTCCAAGCCTTCTAGAAGCTATCTCCTATCCTACATAGAAGGTGCAGGAGCTCTAGATATGAATGAATACCAAAACACCAAAGAACACAAGCGGGTAAGCTGTGGGCTGTGGTGAATATCTAGCTAGTAAGGATCTTCCACTTCTTCTCAGTAGCGTCAAACACTATTAAAGCCGAGTCTTTTAACCTTTCAAACAACTCCAGCTCCTTCCTATCCCTTAGCACAGATCTTATAGCCTCTCCTGTATCGCTCCTTATCCTTGAGACTTTCTCGCTAAACTCGTTCCAGAAATCGCTATCTACAGCTATTCTCTCCCTATCGGTGGCGATGATCACTGCTCCCTCATTTTCAAGCCTCTGGAAGAACTTATCCCTATCCTTAATCTTACCCACTATGGATGATTCGTAGAATACCTTCTGCTGCTTTAGTATCTCTATAGCCGTAGCCTTCCTCTGCTCCCGCCTCCTCTGAATAGCCTGACCTCTCTCCTCCCTAACCTCTTGAGTCCTTCCCTCGAGATCATCTATCCTGGATTTTATATCCTCCATCTCCTCCACGAGTGATGCGACTCTCGATGCTACCTCCTCTATCTTCGAGGTATAAGCATTGATCACGTCTGAAAGCTTCCTCTCAGCCCTTGAAACGTGCTTGGCAACAAGATCCTCAACGTATTTACCAAGATCCAGCGTTTGTGGAGTAGATATGGATGATAATATTAGGTGTAACAAATACTCTCCAGGATCCTTGTAACCAGCCTTAGCAGCCCTCTCAAGAAGCTCCCTATATATATTATCAGGTATGTTGATTATGATCTCAGGCATCAGTGTCCCAGTATAAAATGCGTTAAGTAGAATAAAACACACACCCAACCGATCAAAAAGATCTTTGAAAACGGATCAATCATCAAGACACGGCTCCCACAAAATACCTGGCTTATAACCAGGGTAGGACGGTCTCAACATACTTTAGAACCAGGGTCTGGCTGTCCATCTACTGTAAGTACATAGGGCTTTTCGTCTCTTCCACACCCTGCCGCAAGGATCATGCCCTCGCTCACATACCCCCTTATAGTCTTCGGCTTCAGGTTAGCTACAACTATAACCCTCGAGCCAACGAGCTTCTCAGGCTCGTACCACTTTCCTATCCCAGCCACTATTTGCCTCTCACCAAGCCCCCCTAGATCTACTACTAGTCTTAGGAGACCTGTACCCTCTATTCTAGACGCGCTTTTCACAACCCCAACTCTGAGATCTATTCTTGAGAACTCGTCTATAGTGATCTCTCCCACGAGAACCACCTCTAGCGAGAGCCGCCTAGATGGTTGTGCTCTCACCAGGTTTCAGGATTCTGACGCCCACCTGTAGCCCTTTACTCCCGATGAGGTTTAGAAGCTCCTTAGGATCAGCCCTTATCAGTGGGAACGTGTTATAATGCATAGGTATCACCACAGCTGGCTTGAGAAGCTCTATAGCTTTAACAGCCTCCCTAATACCCATTGTGAAGTGCCCGCCTATGGGGAGCATGGCTACCTTGGGGCTATAAAGCTCTTTTATAAGTGCCATATCGCTAAATACTCCCGTATCGCCTGCATGATAGATCGTGGTCTCGCTGCTTTCTATCACAACACCTGTCGGTGAACCTCTAGAGGAACTATGCATAGCTGGTGTGAGATATACTGTGACACCCTCTAGGGATATGGGGCCTCCTATGTTTGCACCAATAGCCCTATCCCTGGCTCCTGCTTCTGAAGCTAGGTACTCGGCTAACTCGTATATAGCAACGATCTTTGCCTTCTTGCTCCTCTTAAGTATATTAACAGTATCTCCAACATGGTCTCCGTGATCGTGTGTAACTATTATATAGTCAGGCTCAGGGATCTTGTCAGGCGTTGTGGGGGAGAGGGGGTTGGTGATCCATGGGTCTATCAAGATCTTCTTCCCAGAGGTCTCTACCAGAAATGCAGCATGCCCATACCAAGTTACACTCGCCAAACCGCCCACCATCTTCTATTCGATACAAGCTGATAAAAGCATGACTAGAAACGTATTGAGATATAGACACACAGATGGAGAACGATGTTAACCAAACATCTTCATCTCAGAGAAGTAATGGAGATGGATCTAAACAGCCATCGAGTAAAGATCTTTTAGTACTACTGCTAACCCTGTTTAAGCTCGAGTCTATGTATATTCCAGCATAGGAGGCACGTAACGATCCTGAGCTTTCTAGAACCCTTCCTCCTAAGCCTAACCATAGCTGTTAACCCTGGTATAAGGGGGGCTCTACACTTCTTACAAAACCCCCTCTTAATCTCCTTTGGAAGCCTTACCGAGTTCCTCATAGAGAGCCTAAAGATCATGCTGCTAGCTACAAGGGCTAGCTCTACATCACCTCTCCTTATAGCCTCGTGGGAGAGGTCTCTGAGGATGTGGATCCTCTGGATCACGAGATCCCTAAGGATCCTCTTACTCCTTGTAAAGCCCAAGCACAACCCCTATTTAGATAAAATATAAGGTGAATATTCTATATATCTCGGAAACCGTTGGAGGTGGCACCAATTTTCAGAAGCAGAGAGGATCCTGAGCAAGAGTGAGATCGAGGTTTTAAGAGCCATAGCCAGGATTAGGAGAGGCTCGATAGACGATGTTGAAAGAGCAAGCGGGATCCCGAGGAGCACTATAGCATCTATAGCAGAATCCCTAGCCCTGAAGAATCTCGTGAAGATCGAGAGGAGGGCGAGACAGATCTATAGAACAACCGAGGAGGGGCTTAAGAACCTGAACTCATTTCCAGAAGAGGAGCTTCTCGAACTCCTAAAGAGAATGGGCGGGGCAGCATCTATAAAGGAGATAGAGGATCTGTTTGGAAAAGAAAGAGCCTCGATCGCAATAGCATGGGCTAGGAGGAGAGGGTGGGTAAGGATCGATAGCGGGAGGATCATATCCACAGGGGGGTATTCTATGGAGAGATATAGAAAAGCCCTCGAAAAAGCCGTGAAAGGCGCCACTGCCGAGGATCTCGGGCTATCGTCGGAAGAGCTTGCCGAGCTGGTTAGGAGGAGAATGCTTGTTAAGGAAGAAGCCGCCGAGGTTATCATCGAGATCTTAGAGAACGGGCTGAAAACACTAGAAGATCTGGGAGATCTTGTTATTGTGTCAAAACTAACGAGGGATATAGTGATCCAGAAGCCCAGGGGCATCTATATCAAGCCCTATAATGTAGAGGCAGAGCCTGCAAGGATCTATCCAGCCTATAGGCACTTTTACGTCGATTTCCTCGAAATGCTGAGAGAGATCATGCTATCCCTAGGCTTTGACGAGATTAGCGATGACCTTGTGGTTCCAGAGCTATGGAACTTCGACGTACTCTTCCAAGCCCAGGATCACCCCGCAAGAGAGATCCACGATACGCTTGTGGTGGAGGGAGGAGAGGCGGATCTGGGGATCTATGGTGATCTTTTGGAGAGGGTCTCTAGAGAGCATTCAAGGGGGTGGGGCTATGAGTACAATAGATCCATCGCCTCTAGGCTTGTCATGAGGAGCCAGACGACAGCTGCAACTATAAGGTATCTACACTACCATAGAGAACCCCCCGTGAGGGCCTTCATAATAGGTAGGGTGTTTAGGTTCGACAGGATCGATGCGAAACACTTGCCAGAGTTCCACCAGCTTGACGGGATTGCTATGGAGCATGATATGAGTCTGAGGAAGCTTTTAGGAATACTTACACAGGTCACGAAAGCCCTGGGCTTCAGAGAGGTTATATTCAAACCCGGCTATTTCCCATTCACAGAGCCCAGCGTCGAGGGGTATGTGAGAATAGGTGATCTAGGCTATGTAGAGATCTTCGGCTCAGGATTATTCAGACCAGAGGTTCTCAGAATGGCTGGTGTCAAGCATAACGTTGCTGCGTGGGGTATGGGGGTTGATAGGCTTGCAATGGCCTATCTAGCTATAAACGATATAAGGGAACTCTATACCCCGGAGATCGATAGGCTGAGGTGGCATAGGATTGCCAGTTATAAGACTATCCATTAACAGACTCATAAAAGCCATAGGGAAAGAGGTCTCTCTAAAGGAGCTTGAGAGACTACTCATGAGGCTTAAAGCGGAGGTTGAAGAGGTTGGCGATAACCATATCTCGATCGAGATAAATAGCGACCGCCTCGACATGATGATCTCGGAGGGTGTTGCTAGAGCCCTGAAAGGACTGCTTGAAATCGAGGTCGGGATGCCTCGATATAGTTATAGAGATAGTGGTTACAAGCTAGAGGTTCTCGACGTACCATCAAGGCCATATATAGCAATGGCTATTGTTAGGGGTATTGAGAGCTCTGAGAACTATATCGAGGAGCTCATACAGTTCCAGGAGAAGCTCCACACAACGATTGGTAGGATGAGGAGAAAGGTTGCCATAGGGATCCACGATCTCTCGAAGGTACCCTCGAGAGAATGCGTATATAGAGAGCTCGAGCCGAGTGAGAGGCTCATACCCCTCGGGTACTCGAGATCCATGAGTGTTGCGGAAACCCTTAGCTCGACGGAGCAGGGAAGGCTCTATGGATCTATATCCCTAAGGGGTGGGAGAACCCCGGGGATCGTGTGTGGGGAGACGATCATAAGCATGCCGCCTGTTATAAACTCCAACATTACACGGATCACAGAGCACACAGAGGATCTTTTGATAGACGTCACAGGAATCGATCTAGACGCTGTTATAAAGACCCTCGAGATCCTATCAACAACGCTTGCAGAAGGCTCCAGATCTAGGGTGATAGAGAGAGTACTAGTAAAAGCTCCATGGGGTGTTATCGAAACCCCTAGGGGTGATGCCAAGGTTATGGAGATAGGTACAGACTGGGCATCAAGGATCCTTGGTATAGAGGGCATGGATCCCGGCGAGATGGCTAGAAAGCTTCTCATGATGAGGATAGATGCGAGGGTTCTGGATAGGGTTGTCGAGGCGACTATCCCACCATATAGAGTAGATATAATAGATCCTGTGGATCTTGTGGAGGAGATCGCTATGGCCATGGATCTCAACACCCTAGAACCAGAACCACTAGCAACCATACTGCCTGGGAAGCCTAGTAGGGAGAGTGTTGTTAGAAGAACAATCAGGGATATAATGATCGGTCTCGGCTTCACAGAGATCTATAGACACGTGCTCACATCAAGCAAAATACTCACAGATCTCGGCTATAATGGCTTCCTCAGGATAAAGAACCCAGTATCGAGCGAGATGGACGCGGCAAGACCATCGATAATCCCAAGCCTCCTCGAGACCCTTAGACGCTCGCAACACTCACCCAAGCCCATCAAGATCTTCGAGATCGGGGAGATCGTGACCAGGGATCCTTCAATATATACCGGGTGGAGGACGAGACTATCGCTAGCGGCAGCGATCCTCGACTATGAGGTTAGCTTCGAGGATATACAGGCACCGCTCTTCTCACTACTAAGATCCCTGGGGCTCGAGCCAAAGACAGTGCAGGCTAAAAATAGCGTGTTTATAGATGGGAGAACAGCCCTCGTGGTTGTTAATGACAAACAGTTAGGATATGTGGGAGAAGTAAGAATAGAGATCCTCAGCACCCTTGAGATAGACTTCCCAGTAGCCCTGTTCGAGATCGATATATCTAAGATCCTTGAGATCCTTGGATAAGCCGAGCCGAGTCCTTACTCTCAAACAATAGTATGGATTCCAAGTGTGTTTAGATCCAGTCCGACTCCATGTGAAAGCTTATAAGCGATAGTGGTTTATTAGAAATGGGCGCCGCGGTAGTATAGCCCGGCCCAGTATGCGGGCCAGGTAGGCCGCCGGGGCCGCGGTTTTCCACAATATTTTCTCTGATAGTATAGTAATGGATGGAGACCATGTTGAATAGAGAAGAGGATGTCCTTCCGGGTACGTTGCTCGGGGTTATAGAGGAGTTCATTCCAGGGGCTAATGTTTATGAGATCGATGGTAAGATCTTCTCAAGCGTTATTGGGGTACCAAGGCTTGATATGATTAAGAGGGTTGCGTGGGTCGAGCCTAGATCGAGGGTACAGACCCCGACCCAGGGATCCATGGTGTATGCCTTCGTCACCAGTGTTAGGGAGGAGACCGCGATGCTAAGGGTAATAGCACAGGATCTTAGAAACCCCTATAAGCATGGGTTCGGAGGCATTCTCCACATATCCCAGGCGAGGAGCAGCCCTGGTGAGAGGAATCTTCAGGAGATCATCAGGCTAGGAGATCTTGTCTATGCTAAGGTTCTTTCTAAGAGCAATCCCTATATATTATCGCTGAAAGCCCCAAAAGCTGGTGTGGTTCTCTCACTATGCCCCAAATGCGCCTCCTACCAGAGGCTTAAGGGAGGGAAGCTAGTATGCCCTAGATGTGGTTTTGAGGAGAGTAGAAGGGTTTCACAGCTCTATATATCACTCTAACCGGGATCATCTTGACCAGGATCGGGTTTTCAGTATGGAAAGGGGATTCGGGAAGAATAGGGTCTCTCGTAAAGAGCCTGATCGAGAGCGGTATGGATCATGCTGAGGTAAGCGTTGATACCCCCTTAGATATAGAGCTAGAGGATCTCAAACCCGTTTTAGAGAGCATAAGAGATGCTGGGATAAGCCTCGGGATCCACCTCCCCTGGAGAGAGCTTCCCATAGCCTCACCGATCGAGGAGGTAAGGTTAGCCTCAACAACTGTTATAATGAGGATCATTGATAGGCTATCGAGATACGAGCCAGCGTATTTCGTGCTACATGGGTCAAGCGAGCAGGCTCTGTGCTCAGAGCGGGAGGATCTATGTATAGGCTATCTAAAAAGATCCCTTGAGGAGTTGTTGAGAATAAGCGATCGGATCGCTTTAGAGACTATCCAGGGGAGCTGTTGCGGGAAGATAGGGCAGATAGTCAAAATCCTGGAAGATCTACCCCAGCTAAGGATATGCATAGACCTAGCCCACGTTGCCGCCGAGAACCTGGTAAGGGGTAAGGGTAGATGGCCTTCAACGGTCTCTGAAGCCTTATCAGAGGTGGTGGAGAGTATTTGGAGAAGATCCGTTGTGATCCACCTCCACGGATTAAAGAACAAGGATAGAAGGCCAAGGACCCATTATGACTTCTCACAAACACCGCTAGGGGCAGAGGATATAGCTAGAGCAGTAAAGATCTGGGGGATAGGGTATGTGGTGTTCGAGGTCTTCTACAGATCCTCCGGAGGAAGCCCCGAGCCTGGGGATCTCTCTGACGAGGTTAGGAGGATAAGGAACTGGATTTCACTATTAGGTTAGTATTACAATGCTCCTCACCGCAACCTGTGTAGGGTTTCATGAAGCACTTATAAGTGTAAAAATATAGGCTTTCTACCAGCTTCCCAGACCTATGGCGGTACTATCTTGCCTTTATCAACTCTATATTCTATAGGCTCTACACAGTGGGCCGATGCCCTCATTTTCTTTATATAGAAATACCTAGTAACTCTCTTCTTAGCTATATCCATTTCTAGGTTTGTGACCACAACGCCGTCGAGCACGTTTTCAATAGTCTTTAACCATTCCGCTATATCCTCGGAATCCGTGTGAATGATAACTAGGGTTGTGACCCCGTATCCCTTTGAGGCTACAGCCCTTATTCTTTTTAGAAGCTCTGTTGCACTGCTTATCTCTATAGATGAGAGGATCTCATTATATGAGTCAATGATCATTATACCCCCACCCCCTCTCTCGGACATATATGCCGACTCAAGCCTTACAGCTGATAGTATCTCCTCGGGTGTTAGCGATGATATGGATCTCGATATAATATCCTGGGGAGGTTTTAGGGGAAGCATCCTGTGAGAGAAACCATCTATTATCCTGAATGCCCCACGCGATATAGAGGATCTCACAAGCTCTTCCCCAGCAACGCTTGATAGTGAGTTAACAACATGCTGGGGATCATCGTCCAAGGCTAGGTATGCGACGAAACCCCCTCTGCTAAGGTGATAGGACGCTGTGTTTCTAACAAGCAGGCTCTTCCCACCCCCAGAGGGGCCTACGATAGCGATCATGGATCTGGGGTTTATTCTCTCAACACACCAGTCAAGGATCTTAACCCCAAATACAAACCCAGGCAAGCTGATCCTAAACCACCAGTTATACTTACCAGGCATGGTTAAATCTACCCACATCGAGAGAGACCCTGCTGGATAGATGAAAGCCCCGCGCCCTTGGACTCGATCGCGACTTACGAATATACCGAAACATAGATCCATGTAGGCAGGGTTGAAGCCCTAGATATAGAAGGATATCACTGATATAACGAAACTTAAGGAACAAAGAACCGTTATACAGGGCTGGCTAGAGCTTATTATTAATAGCGTCATATGGGCATCTATTCTATTTGATTTGCTGCATATTAGTCAGCATTTATGAAAAAACATGGGTGTATTGAATGCCTGCATTCAATATACACAGATTATCCCACGCAGCTCTCAATGTATCAAACATAGAGCGTGCCAGGGAGTTCTACGTAGATATCCTGGGCTTTGTAGAGGTTGAGAAGAGCGGGGATGAGCTTTACCTCAAGGGTGTTGAGGAGGGACAGCATCACAGCCTTATTCTTAAGAAAGGAGAACCGACAGGGCTTGTCTATGTTGGTTTCAGGGTATCGTCGCCCGAGGATCTGGATCGGGTGCGAAGCTACTACGAATCCCGCGGCTGCAAGGTAACCAAGTATAAGGAGAAAGCCGTAGATGATGCTCTGCTCGTGATAGATATGTTCGGTGTACCTATGCTCTTTTACTACGACATGGAGTATATAGGGGATCTGGGGCTTATGTTCCACATCTACAGAGGAGCCCCGCCTGTGAGGATACACCATGTCAATCTAGGGCTCAAGACACACGATCTAGAGGAGGGGCTTAGATACTATACCGAGGATCTTGGATTCATACTAGCCGAGTATTTCCTAGGCCCAGACGGGTCTAAACAGATCGCATGGCTAACAGGACGCTATATACATAGCTCCCACGAGGTTGCAATAGCTAAGGCTGGTGATGCAGCTTTCCACCATATAGCATACTACGTATTCGAGTTCAGGGATATGGTTAGAATAGCAGATATACTCGCTAGCCTGGGCATGTGGGACTCTATAGAGAGAGGGCCTGGGAGGCATGGTGCAACAAGAGGATTCCACCTATACCTAAGAGATCCTGATGGGAATAGGGTAGAGCTCTACCAAGGGGATTACGTTATACTAGATCCTGATAAGTGGAAGCCTATTGAGTGGAGGTATGAGCAGGCTAGATATAGATCCGATTTCTGGGGAAGACCGACGCCCGAGAGGTGGAGAGAGGTAAAACAAGTGATCCCGCCAAGCCCATAAATATCTGACCCATAGATCTTTTTCTTTTATGGAGACTGTGTACAGCCGGCTAAGCGGTCTGCTTTTCAATTGTAGAGAGATATTTTTCCTTAGATATATAATTAGGGGATCATGGGGGAGGAGGTTCTAGACGTCTTTATCCTGGATCTCAGCTATGAGGTTGTTAGATCAGAACCCCATATTGTGATCTGGGGTATAGATTCTTCCGGAAACAGGGTGCTTCTCCGAGATAGGAGTTTTAGACCTTACTTCTACGCAGTGCTTGAGGACGATGCTCCTGTAGAGCAGGTGGCAGAGATGATCAGAAGGCTGAGCGTGCCATCATCGCCAATAACCGAGGTTAAACCAGTTGATAGGAAATACTATGGGAGGCCTGTCAACGTCCTCAGGATCCAGACTGTTATTCCTGAGAGTGTTAGGGATTATAGGGAGAAGGTTAAGGGTATTGCGTATGTTAGAGAGGTGCTTGAGGCTGACATAAGGTTCGCCCTGAGGTATATGATAGACAGGGAGACTCCTCCCAGCACCTGGCATAGGTTTAGGGTTAGGAAGATCCCGAGGAGTAATGAGTATAGAGTCTCTGAGGAGTACGAGGTTATCGAGAGAACCGGCTATAGCGATATAACAAAGCCACCTAGCATGAGGAGCATAGCCTTTGATATAGAGGTATATAACCCCAGAGGCTCTCCAAGAGCAGAGACCGATCCTGTGATAATAATAGGCGCCATGAATGACAAGGGGGAGAAGGTTCAGTTCCTCGCAGAAGATCCAGGGCCGAGGGATGCAAAACCACTTAGAGAATTCATTGAATACGTGTTAAACGAGGATCCAGACATACTTTTCGGATATAATAGTGCTTATTTCGACATACCATACCTCATGGAGAGGTGTAAGAGGTATGGATTGAAATTCGATATCGGTAGGAGGAGGGGGGCTGAGCCGAGACCTAGTGTTTATGGTCACTACTCAATCCCCGGGAGGCTGCACGTGGATCTCTATGACTTTGCTGAGGAGATACACGAGATAAAGATCAAGAGCCTCGATGTCGTTGCAGAATACTTCGGGATCATGAGTAGGTCTGAGAGGACAAACATACCCTGGTATGAGATAGCGCGGTACTGGGATGACAAGTCGAAGAGACAGATTCTCCTGAAATACTCTATGGAGGATGTTATATCGACATACGGAATAGGGATGAAGATCCTCCCCTTCGCGATCCAGATATCATCTCTAACAGGATTACCACTAGACCAGGTTGGATCAGCATCTGTAGGGCATAGGCTGGAGTGGTATCTAATGAGAGAAGCCTATAGATATGGAGAGCTCGTACCAAACAGAGAGGAGAGACCCTACGAACCCTACAAAGGAGCAGTTGTTCTAGAACCAAAGCCCGGTGTTCATGAGAACATAGCTGTTATGGATTTCTCATCCATGTATCCAAACATAATGATCAAGTATAACATTGGTCCAGACACATATATAGATAACGAAGAAGAATGCGGAGAAGACGGGTGCTGGGAAGCCCCAGAGGTTGGCTATCTCTTCAGAAAAAGCCCTCCGGGGTTTTACAAGAGGGTTCTTGAGACGCTCTTAAAGCTGAGGAGAAGTATTAGGAGTGAGATGAAGAAATACGATCCCGATAGTATTGAGTATAGAATCCTTGACGAGAGGCAAAAAGCCCTGAAAATACTCGCCAACGCTGCCTACGGCTATATGGGGTGGGTGGGGGCTAGGTGGTATTTCAAGCAAGGGGCAGAGGCTGTGACAGCATGGGGTAGGGCTACTATTAAGAGGGCTATCGAGATCGCTAAGAGCATGGGGTTAGAGGTTATCTATGGAGATACAGATTCGCTCTTCATAAGATACTCGAAAGGATTGGCTGAGGAGTTCGCGGAGAGGATCTCTAGGGAGCTTGAGATGGAGATAAAGATAGATAAGATCTATAGGAAGGTTTTCTTCACAGAGGCTAAGAAGAGATATGTAGGGCTGACAGAGAATGGAGGGATAGATATAGTTGGCTTCGAAGCGGTGAGGGGAGACTGGTCAGAGCTTGCCAAAGAGATCCAGGAGGAGGTGGCTAGAATAATACTCGGGACAAACGATGTGTCAAAGGCTATAGAGTATGTGAGAAGCGTTGTGAAAAACCTAGAGGCTGGCAAGATACCCATGGAGAAGCTAGTCATATGGAAAACAATAACAAGACCCCTAGACGAGTACGAAGCCACAGCACCCCATGTAAGAGCAGCAAAGATCCTGCTGAGCAGAGGGGGTAGAATAGCGATAGGGGATAAGATAGGCTATGTCATAGTGAGAGGGGCTGGGAGGATAAGCGATAGAGCAATGCCCTACACGTTTGTAGACCCTAAGGATATAGATCCATCATACTATATAGACCACCAAGTAATACCAGCAGCCCTAAGGATACTAGAGTACTTCGGGGTAACGGAGAGAACGCTGAGATCAGGGTCTAGGAGCAGGAGTCTTTTCGACTACTCCAAATAATCACCAGGATCGATTGATTCTGAGTAAGAAGCTATCTTTGTCATAAGCCAGCAAGCTTTTGGATCTCATCACCCGGTAGCATGATTATTAAGCCTCCGTGTGATAGATATCTGGTAACCCTGATGAGGAGCATGTTCAAGGTATACTCCCACCTAACATGCCCCACATCCTATAGGCTTTTTAAGAAGCTGAGAAGCTCCGGAGCCCTGGGGAGCGTTGTCCTCATAGATACAGGGTTAGACCCCTTCGGCGCTATATCAAGAAGTGTTGTCTCCGTACCGGCTATCTTTTATAATGATAACCTGATCTATTCGGGATATTTCGACGTTGATGAGGCTGTTAACACCATAAGCACGGGATCCCTGCCTTCCCTAGAAGATTTCGACTATGCCGAGGCCTCGGTTATGGCTATGGAGGGGCTTCTTGACTCCTACGCAACAGCCCTCTGGATCTTCCTAACCGATAGGATCGAGTCTCCCCTCAGGCTGAGAAGCTTTATAGAGGCTGTCTCAAGACATGTGTTCTATAGATATAGATCTAGTGAGAGCTATGAGAGACTTAAAAAGGAAATAATAGACCTCTATAGGGGTGAGAGAAACCTATATCTAGAAAGGCTTAGAGAAGTAGTTACAAAGAACGTTATAAGAGAACTTATATGGCTAGGAAAGGATCCAAATATATATAGGGAGAGGATAAACTCAGAATATATAGAACACCTACTCCTCGCCAGAACAGCTATTGGAAGGATAGGTCTTTTCATGGGATATAGCGGGGAGAAGATCCATAGGGAGAGGATAAGGGATCTCTACACACATCTCACGAACAGGTGGGGAGATGTCGTTGAAAGCGTGTTGAAGGAGACAAAGAAGATCCTGGGAGATGCTGAGTATGTGAGCGAATATACTAAAAAGCTTGAGGAGCATACCACCCCCTAGCCTTAAAGGATCATATCGGTGTTTTTGTTGAGAATCCTTATACTAACAGGCAAGCTCGCCTCACTAATAGCACTATCGATCGCCTCCAAGATCTCCAGCAACATGGGGATCAAGGTCGACGTTGGTACTCTAGACATACCTGTCGCGGCCCTCATAACAACCAGAGATGTTCTTGAATACCTGTCCCAAAGGGCTAGCGAGGTGAAGGATTACGATATAATCATAGCTCCGGGTTTAATGCTGGGGGATCTTGATATAGTTAACAGGGCTCTTGGTGTTAGGTGTTATAAGGGTAGCAGGTATATAGGGGATCTTCCGATCGTTATAGATGAGGTTATTAAGAGAGGAGCACAGCTATCAACATCGAAGCCCGCTGACTCTGTCCTCGATATTCTTAGGAAGAGGGATTATAGCAAGATTCTCAAGGAGCTTGAGGAGAGCTCGAGAAAGATCTTTAGCATAGGATCTCTACCTATCCCCCTAGATCCTCCTCCCTTCAGGATCTTTGCCGAGGTGAATATAGAGCACCCCATAGAAGCAACAATCAAGAATGCTAGGAGGCTTATCGAGAGCGGGGCAGACCTTCTGGTTATAGGTACACATGCAGATAGCGATGACCCAGATAGTGTTGGGAGAGTGTTTAGAGAGATTAAGAAACATTACGAAATACCCCTCGGCATAGACTCCCTAAACCCGAGAGAGGTTGAGGCAGCGGTTTCCGAGGGAGCAGGGCTTGTCATGAATATCAGCAGATCTTTCTTTGACTTTGTGGATAGATTTGGCAGGGATCTCGCCTACGTGCTAGTCCCAGAGACTGTTGAGGATCCCACGGCTGCTTCGAGGGTTAAGGCTCTTAAAAAAGATCTAGAGGATCTTGTCAATAGATATAAGGCTTGGAAAGTAATCCTAGACCCCGTGATACCGCCACCCCATTTCGGAGCACTCGAAGGCTTATACGCAGTAGCACTCACAAAGAGAGAGATAGCCTCCCACCCTGTCATGATGAGCTCTGCAAACATTGTCGAGATGATCGACACGGATTCTATAGGGATAAACGCATTGCTAACAAGTCTAGCCCTCGAGGCCGGGGCCTCAATAGTGCTCGCAACAGAGGATAGCTGGAAGACTAGAGGCTCTGTCTCCGAGATCAGAAGAGCTGCTACAATGTGCTCGATAGCCCATGTTAAGAGATCACCGCCAAAAGATCTAGGGATAGGGCTTTTCCTAGCCAAGTCGAAGGAGAAGCCTGTAAGGATCCCGATCTTTTTTGAGGAGGATATAGTTGTCGATAGATATATCCCCCCATCGAGGCTGGATAGCGATAAATTCTTCGTCGTCCAGGTGGATCATGAGGAGAGATATATAGAAGTATATATCTTCAGCGGTGATAAAGAGAGAGCCGTGTATAGGGTTAGGGGAAGAGATCCCAGAAGCCTTGGAAGGCTTGCCCTGAGACTCTCAGGGATCCAGGATCCGGAGCACGCTCTCTACCTGGGAGTGGAGCTTGCAAGAGCCCTGGAAGCACTAAGACTTGGGAGGAGATATGAGCAGGATGAGCAGCCCTCGATAGATACTATATAAAAGATCCACTGTGATTTACTCATACCTCAAAGCCCTCACAGGCTCCATCCTAGAAGCCCTCCAGGCAGGGTATAGCCCAGCAGCAATGCTTACCGCAACAGCTAGAGCGAAAGCAGCTAGAGCTATATCTACCGGTATTACGGGGGAGTAGGATAGTGAGAACTGCTGCCCCTGTTGCTGGAAGCCCGGACCCCCTGGGCCCCTCGGCTGTGGAGATCTTAGAAAGGAGCCCAGGATTTGGGGAAGGATCTGGGCACCCCCAGTCCCGGCTACTATCCCTATGATGCCCCCTATGATCCCTATAAGCGATGCTTCGAGAAGGTATAGGAACAATACATCCCTGTTTCTGAAACCAACGGCCTTCATAACACCTATCTCTCTAGTCCTCTCTAGAACCGTGATCATCATTATATTCATTGTTCCAAGCCCTGCAACGCTGAGCGAGATCCCTGCTATCGATGCTAGGAGGAGTCCGAACTGACCTATTATGGTTGATACTGTCTGGCTCAGCTGTTGCACAGTAAGGATCTGGACACTATTGCCATATATGGTGTTGAGATTACTAGATAGATCGTTAACAGCATCCACACTTACAGCTTTTACTATTAACATGTTATAAGACCTCCTGTTAAGGATCTTCATCAACTGGTCAAGGGGGAGAAAGATAGACGAGTCTGGCGAGACGAAAGCCGTCGAGCCATACTGGGCCACGATCCCCATAACTTGCAACTGGATCCTCTGTGTGAACCGTCCAAGACCTATCTCGACTGTTACTGGTTGCCCAACATAGATAGATTGTGAGCCGCCCTGGTCGGGGGGAAATGCTATGGTATATCCGACAAGTGCTACTGGGACAGGGGCGTCTGGATATATGGATCCATCGACTATCTTTACATCGCCTAGAAGAGCCTCTAAATCGCCGCTCCTTATCCCAACCAGTGTTACCTGTACCTGCTGTCCAGATCTATATATAGTTGCCGGGGTCTGGATAATCGGGATCACTCTTTCTACGTTCTGGAGCTCGGAGATCCTGATCACATCGACCTGTGTGAGCGTAGACCCCCTAGGGGTTATCACTATCGTGGACGGGCCAAGCTTATACAGAGTATCTATGACGCTCTGCTGGATCCCCATTGTCTGGGCTACAAGGGCTATAATGCTAGCAACACCTATAGCGACGCTAAGTATTGTAAGACCTGTTCTCAGCCTTCTCTGGGAGAGATCCTTTAGGGCTATTTTGACTAGATCTTGGTATCTCATTTCCTCCTCCCTACATAGATCCCGGCTATGAATGCTATAACAGCTGCTATAGCTATATAGACCCACCAGTAGGTGCCTAGTTCGAGTAAACCTGATCCACCGGTGCTTCTCGGGGTTGTGGTAGTCCTTAAACCTGCACCGAGGATCACTGGGATCGATATGTTGACGGTGTTAAGGGTTCTTAGGTTATCATAGTATGTGATCTGGATAGGGATCTCGTACCTGCCCGGGCTTGTCGTGTTGGGGGCTATAAGGGTTATTGTGAATGTGGTTGGTGAGTTCACCTGCATATCGCCTATAAATACTGATCTAGACCCGAAGATCCTGAAGTCCCGAGGCGGTAGAGGAGTTGCCGTAACAGCTGAAGCTGTGATCGTTCCTTGGTTGGTGAGAGTCACCGTTATAGAGAACACCTGTCCCGGCGAGGGGGTCTCAGGGATCACTGTATAGTCGGTTACCCTAAGCTCTATAATACCCCTCGAGATAATACCAGCGCTCTTTACCTCCTGGTAGAATGTTCCATCTATATAGTATCTGAGATCTACCTGGAGGATGGCTGTCGATGCAGTAGCGGGTACGTATATCTTTGCTGGGATCCCTATCTGTTCTCCGATCGATAGTCTTTTTACCTTAAACGCTGTTGTTCCGATCACCAATAGCTGTCCCGCAACACCTATGGATATGGTTATATTATCTATATTCTGAGAGCCCGTGTTCCTTAGATATATGGTTGCATTGTTAATGATCCCTGTGACAAGAACCAGAGGATCTATTGTTATTTCTATAGGCGATACTATAGGCTGTATCAATACTATGAGGGATAGATCGCGGGTCTCCGTCTTAAGAGATCCTGATTGATCATAGTATGTGAGCGTTATTCGCATATTGCTTGTGCTATACATCTGCTGGGGTATAGCGGAAGGTCTCGCCATAAAGATCGTGAGCTGTGATGACCAAACAACCCCTCCAGGAAGATCCCCTACATAGATCCTGCCATCGCTGTTCACCAGTGCTAGAGAAGATGCTGGTGTTATTGTAAGCGATAGATTATATACTGGGGCTCCACCTCTATTAACAATATATAGGGAGAGGTTGTTAAGCCCGGGCTGTATAGTGTTGCTAGATATATTGATAACTATCTGTGGCTGCTCCGAAGAGGCTACGTAGAACCCAAGCTGCTGGGACGATACCCTAGCAACACCATATTGATCTATATAGTTGATCGTGAACGTTAGGATGATTGTTAAACCTGCGGCTGATGGCGGGATATAGATCTGATAGCTTACTATGGAACTCATACCAGGGTTAAGGGTGCTTAGCACTTGGCTTGGTGTGAGGCTTGCAGATCCCTGTAGCTGTGTTGAAACCCCTATGCTGACATTGTAGATAGCCGCGTCGCCCAAGTTACTCACCCTGACGGAGAGGTTGTTTATAGAGCCTGGTGTGAGATTTGCTGTTAACGGCTCCAAGAGGATCAATGATTGTCTCTGGGGGCTGATTAATAATCCTAGCTGCTGCGAGTAGCTCCTCGGATAATCATAAGGATCTATATATGAGATCGCTACTAGTAATGATAGCGGTGACTGCTGTGCTGATGGCGGGATATATATGTTTACCGAGAGCGAACCGCTCTCACCTGGCTGTAGATCTAGTTTCCCCTGATCATAGCTAATGACAGAGCCTATAGAAGGCTGGATAGACGTTATACCTATCTGCCTAGCAGGCCCTGTACCGTTATTCGTTATCAAGAGCAGCACGGTGTTTACAAACCCAGGTTCTAGCGATCGATTAGCAGCCCTAATATATAGATCCACCCTGCCCCTTATGTCGAGCAAAACCGGGACTGTCTGGCTATACCCGGACCTGCTCTGCGTATCCCAGGTTATCGCTAAAGCTGCCCCATATAGACCTGTCTTCATACTTGGGTCTATGCTCACCTGGTAGGCGAGCTGGACTACGCTGTTAGGCTGTATAGACGGGATATATTGAGAGGCGCTCCGCTCATTAGGAAGGATCCTTATACCGTTTGGAGGGAGCAGCGTGAAGTTAGCATTATAGGCAGTACTGTTACCAACATACCTAACAGCTATAACCAGAGACACCCCAGAGTCGCCCGGACCAACCTGGATCTGTTGCTGGAGAGACCCCCAGCCAGCTGATAAAGCCTGGAAATACCCCGGCTGGTAATCCACAGCTAGACTTATTGCTAACAGATCGCTTCTCTGAACACCGGATCTATCTGTATAGCTGAGCTGGATCTGCAATGTGATTATTTGAGGAGCCTGCGATCCAACATATAGGTTAAACGAAAGATCCTTATACCCCGATGGTGCTAGATCTCCTATGAAGAAACGAGCATCGCTCCCCACAATAGCTGCTTGCTGCGAAGGGGTCACGCTAGCAATGACGTTATATATCCCTGAGGATCCCTTGTTTGTTATTCTGATCGAGACATTATTGATCTGGCCTGCTATAACGCTCTGAGTTAGGGGGGTCACAGAGATCATTTGGGGAACCTGCTGCCCCACATAGAAGCCTATCGACTGTGATAGTGTTTTCACAGCATAGTATGGGTTTATATACGAGGCGATGACCACGAGACTTAGCGCCTGTAGTGCCGAGGATGGGGGTACATAGACCAGGATCTTGGCATCCCTATACTCGCCCGGAGGGATCAGATCTATAGATAGTGGTGTTGATAATATCGAACCCGGGCCTTGTAGGTTATAGCTGAGGCTGAGGTTATATGCTGGTCCCGAGCCCCTGTTATATATTCTGAGCGTGATCTCATTTATATCGCCTGGGCTAAGGTTTCTTGGTGATGCGTCGAATACAAGATCCGCTCTACCCCTGAGATCTATTGTCACGTTCAGGCTCTGCTTTATTATTAGTGATTGTGTCTGCCCCATAATATCAAGGATCGCCGTATATGTTCCTAGGCTGGTATATGGGCTTATAGAGATGGGGAATGTTAGTGGCACTATAGATCCTGGTGTGACGGGACCGCTATAGGCGGTAACATTACTCTCGCCAGATGTGCTGAGAAATCCTTCGGGTAGACTGAGATTAGCCGTGAGGCTTATTAGATTCACCGAGCCATTGTATTGTATATATATTGTTAGAGGGACACTGAGATCTCCTGGAGACGCCTCAGCCCCCCACAAGACATTAACTACCCTGAAGTACTGGGTCTCTGATAAAACCATCGGGGTTAGTGAGATTGCGAGCAGGGTTATAAGCACTATAGCTAACGAGACCCTTGCCATCATTGCTCCCTTACCTCTTCCTTCACCACTACTCCGTCTCTTAGGTATATTATCCTTTTTGTAGCCCAGGCAACCTCCATGTTATGTGTAACTATTATTACTGTGACACCGCGCTCCTCATTGATCCTTTTGAGAAGATCTACAACCACCTTGGCACTAGCACCATCGAGATTCCCCGTAGGCTCGTCAGCCAACACGATGCCGGGATCGTTTGCTAGAGCCCTAGCTATAGCTACCCTCTGCTGCTCCCCACCACTTAGCTCTAAGGGTTTCTTCCATATTTTATCGCCAAGCCCCAGCTCTTCCAAAAGCCTTCTAGCCTTCTCCCTCCTCTGCTTTGGAGGTACACCGCTAACGATCATCGGGATCTCCACATTCTCTATAGCGCTTAGGTAAGGAATCAAGTTATACTGTTGGAACACAAAACCCACAGTCTTATTCCTATACTCCGCAAGCCTATTATCGCTTAAACTCGATATAGACTGCCCAGAAACACGGATCTCGCCCCTCGTAGGCCTATCAAGACCACCTATTAGGTGGAGAAGTGTGGATTTACCGCTCCCAGAAGGCCCTACTATAGATACAAAGCTCCCCTTATCTATAGAGAGGCTCACACCTCTAAGGGCTGGGTAGTCTATAACCCCAACCCTATAGATCTTCCACACATTATCAAGCTCTATAAATGCTCTGCCCACACAACATACCCATTTATGAAGCCCTACGATGGCTTAATAAGGTTAACCACAAGCCATAATACCGGATCGCTATAATCAGCGTGATCCTGCCTGAGAGATAGCGTCCAGAAACAATATGGGAGCTATTTACTTTTAAACCGAAGACAGGGCTGGTCAGGGTTTAATAACCATGGGCTCGATCCCTATACCTCGCGGCGAGATGCCCTCTTTATCGGTACTATTTCCTGTTCGTCTGGGCGCCATCTGAATATGTTTAGATATGTGCCCCAGTGGATCAGGCATTCAATGGCTTCGGAAGCTTTTGTTCCGTAGAGCTCTTCTAACATGCCTCTCAGCTCTTCTATCTGTATCGAGCCTTTCTCGTTGAGCATTTTAACCATACTAGATATAGGCTCGATCCCTATTACTAGGTTTCTGAGGATCTTCTTAATACTCCTAGAATCGGCTTTGGCAACCTCTTTACCTGTATCTGTGATCACGAGATCCCCTTTCTCTAGGCGGACAAGACCCATGGATTCAGCGACATCTATCACGTTTGGCAAGAGCCCTGCATCAGCGTCTATCACCTCACTTATCTTAGAGGTGTCAGCCAAACCTCCAAGGCTATAGAGAGCCTCGACAAGCCCAACAACCTGGTCTATGGTTACACATATAGGGAGGTTTATCTTCCTATGTTGTGACACTCCCTCAGACCAGCCTCCTAGAGAATCATATTGTGAAGACTATATAAGCACCATAGCTCTCCTGTTATCGGGAAAATGCCAGAGCCCTGGATCTACGAGCTATTGGTGAGCACCTCATATACATTGGCTAGGATGGTTGCTGCATACCTACTCTCACTACTAATAGCTATTTTGATCGGGATAACGATGGCTGTTAACAGGAAAGCAGAGGTGATCCTCAACCCCTTGATAGATGTGCTCCAATCAATACCCATACTAGGTTTCTTCCCCGCAGCACTACTAGTACTGATAAGGATCCTACCACCAGGAGTTGGAGCTGAGGTAGCCTCTATCTTCCTCATAGCAACCAGCATGGTGTGGAACATGATATACGGTGTATACACCTCGATAAAATCCCTGGATCAGGGTGTGATCGATGTTGCCAAGATCTATAAGATAGGGGTTCTAGCAAAGCTAGTGACAATATATCTACCAGCCTCAAAGAACGCTATTGCAACCAACTCGCTAATATCATGGGCCGGGGGCTGGTTCTTCGTAACAGCCGCAGAGATCATATCGCTTGGGAACGAGGAGTATAGGTTAAGAGGGCTTGGAAGCTACATAGTGGAGGCTAGTGCTAGAGGGGATCAGGCTGCTCTATATGCTGGGGTAGGGATCCTCATACTAATGATCATGATCACATATCTGCTTATATGGAACCCCATGATCAGTCTGAGGGGGGAAGCCTACACCATAACACAGCCATCCATAAAGATCCTCTATAAGCTGCTCTCACCAAGATTCTCAGCCCTGTCTGGAAGGCTCTCCACAGGCATATATAGGATCGATGCGGCATTATCGCCAACCCATCGGGCTAGGAGGTATATCTCTTTATCCGCCGTTATAGCGATCTTCGCCTCGATCATTACGCTCTTAACACTAGGATCTCTCAGAGATATCAGCATTAAAGGAACCGGTACTTCCGAGCCATTGTTCCAAGCGATGGCAATGGATATGGCTAACCGTTCTCTAGAAGCGGTATACTCGATCGCTGTAAGCTTCGTGAGAGTTGTTGCTGCGCTGCTCTTCGGACTATTAGTAACAATATCGCTAGCATATCTCTATATAGTTAACCAAAGATCTATATACTTTCTTCTCTTTATCGGAGAGATCCTATCATCCATACCAGCAACAGTGTGGTGGCCCCTCCTAGCAGACGCTGTTAAGAACGGGCTTAGCCCCAACGTGGTCTCAATGATCATAATCATCCAGGGGTCTTTCTGGTACTTGTTCTTCAACCTGTTCTTCTACGGCGTCCCCTCATTTAGAAGACAGCTGATCGAGCTAGCAGAGGTGTATAATATCAAAGGAGGTCTCTATGTATCTAAGATCTTCCTCCCAGCGCTATACCCATCCATAGCAGCCGGGCTTATATCAGCCTCCGGAGGCGCATGGAACTCCGTGATCGTGGCTGAGTATATAGATATAGGGGATCTCAAGGTAGATCTAGGAGGGATCGGGAGCCTCATATCAAGATCAGCCGCAGGAGGCGATGTAATATCTCTAACCACCTATGTCCTCTACATGGCACTATTTGTAGTGATACTGAACAGAACCCTGTGGGAAAGGCTGCTCTTTAGGAGAATAAAGAGAAGATACGCTATATAGCTATACCCACCATAACAAGCTATTCCAGTTTCCACAAAGATTTATGGTATGTTTATTAGCGATCGTTACTAGCCCTTCCCGAGATCTTCGCTGTTGTAAAGACAGGCTTATAGCTAGAATATATCGCCGATGTCTACCTACAATGTATAAAAAGATCTATCTACACTCTGGGAGAAACCCCAACAGATCTCGGAGATCTTCCTATGCACTATAACACCTAGGAAGGAAACGCTTATTAATCCCACGGCGGTAATGAGGGCTGGGGAAGGTTTGTACTGAGGGTGTTCCTGACAGGGGCTCTATATCCCATCGGATCGATTATCATGATAGCTAGTTATATGGGGTGTGGCGGAATTAGTTGAGACTCTAGTGATCCTCGATAATATTTCCAAAGAATACGGATCCAGAGGAAAGAGTGTCAGAGTTATTGATAATATCAGCCTCGAGATAGGGAGCGAGTTCCTAGCAATACTCGGGCCCTCGGGGTGTGGAAAGTCAACCCTGCTTAGAATGATAGCAGGTGTTGAGAAGCCGAGCTCTGGAAGGATAGTATATAAGACCCATGATAAGGGATCGCCTTCTGTAGGCTTTGTCTTCCAGTCCCCCAACCTTATACCATGGCTCACAGCCCTTGAGAACGTAGCACTACCCCTCAAGGCCAGAGGGATCCCGGCTAGAGAGGCTGAGGAGATTGCGAGAAGATACCTCTCCCTAGTAGGGCTCCAAGAGTTTGAGAACTTCTACCCAGACGAGCTAAGCGGTGGAATGAAGCAGAGAGTAAACATAGCCAGAGCACTTAGCGTGGAGCCCGAGATCCTCTTGATGGATGAACCCTTCTCACACCTAGACCCCCTCACCGCAGAGAGCCTAAGGGCAGAGTTGCTTGATATATGGCTATCAGGGTTATCGCCGGTAAAGGCGGTGGTCCTTGTAACCCACGATGTTATAGAAGCCGTATATATGGCCGACAGGATCGTTATTCTCACACCAAGACCAGCCAGGATCTCCAAGATAGTGAGCGTGAATCTCCCAAGACCTAGAAACAGGCTATCGCCGGAGTTCGGGAAATTAGTAGATCTCGTGTACGAATACGTCAGCTAGCAACCAAGACCCATAGTAGGAGTAGAGCCAAGTATTGGTTACAGTAATTATTCGCGATACGTATTGAAAATACTTGGGCTTCCGATGGAAAAGATCCTAGGATCTGTGATGCCTAGAGTAACTTATATCGCGCTATACCTATCCAAATGAAACATATCTCCATCCATGCTTGTAAGATCGCGTGGAGATCCTATCTAATCTCTACGGATAGAAAACACCTTATTACTGAGAAGAAGCTTTAGGAGAGCCCGGCTGCCCAGAGATCCTTTTAGCCAGCTCTATGAGATCTGCGTCTCTGCTAACCATCCCAACGATCTGGACACCGACAGGGAGTCCTCTGATCTTTAAGGCTGGTATCGATATCGCGGGGGCGCCTGCGTATGATGCATAGAGCGTCTCATATGTTAGAACACCCCTCACAGGACCGTCCTCTCTTCCTAGGACATCATCTATCTTTGGTGCTGGTATCAGTGTTGTTGGTGTTGCAAGGGCGTCGTATCTTTTCAGGATCCTTCCTAGCTCTTGCCTCACCTCTTCCCTCGCAGAGAGGGCTTTGAGGTAATCGATAGCGCTGTAGATCGTCTGCAACCCTCTCTCCACAAGCCTTCTCACGTCGGGGAAGTAGAGATCCCATTTATCCCTGTATCTTAGATGTATATGTGTAGCCTCGCTATACCTGATCACCATCACCTCCTTCCACACAGTGTTCACAGCTACCGGCATCTCAACCTCTGAATACTCATAGGCGATAGAGGCTATGTAGTCGAGGAACCTGTTCTCAACCTCTTCCACAATATCCTCATAACCCTTCTTTATATCGCTGGGCGCTCTGAACCATCTTGGCACAGCTATCCTGGGCTTTTCAACCCTCTTCCCACCCCTAGACCTAGATATTGCTGGAATCAGCGCTGAGGCAGCCCTCTCTATCCACGAGAGATCCTTTGCTATGAACCCGATCGTATCGAGTGATGGTGAGAGTGGGAACACACCATCGTTATCGATCAAGCCGTATGTTGGTTTATAGCCATAGACACCGCAGAGAGAGGCAGGGATCCTCACGGACCCTAGAGTGTCTGTTCCAAGAGCTACAGGGACTATGTCGGCGGCAACAGCAGCTGCAGAGCCACCGCTACTCCCACCAGCTATTCTCGAGAGATCATGGGGGTTTCTCGTAGGACCGAAGATCGAGGATGTTGTTGTCGGGCCCATGCCGAATTCATGGGTATTTGTTTTACCAATAACAACCCAGCCTCGTCTCTTAAGCCTCTTGATAACTTCTGCATCGCGTTTTGGTATATAGTCCTGAAATACTCTAGAACCCATAGTTGTTCTTATACCCTTTGTTTCTATTAGATCCTTTACCGCTATGGGGTATGCACTATATCCCTTCTCAACAAGCCTTGAAGCCTCTTCAAGGGCTTTATCGTTATATGTTACTATAGAGTTGGTAGCCCTATTTAGGGACTGGGATCTTGGTGTAAACGCCTCCCTAACAAGATCCATAACAAGGCACCATATAGAGCATTATATGAGGGCTAATATCTAGCCTCTCGAACAGATCCGGTGGGATCAGCGTGTCTCCTCAGGCCTCTGCCCAGAACCTTCTATGAGGTTTCTCAAGAGCCTCAATACCCTCTCCTCCCGCTCGTCTCCCAGGGTCTCCATAGCCTTCCAGAGGGTCTTGAAGGCCTCTCTCCTTCTCTCCAATCTCTCTCTAAGCTTGAGTAGCACGTGATCCTTTATACTCCCCATAACCACCTCTTTCTCAGAGGGATCGAGCCTCAGCAGGATCGAGTCACCTATGTTGGGGGAAATAGAGGGGTCAACCTCCGAGGCAGCCATGACTATGAAGGCGGAGAGGACGCCGATGTTCCATGTGCTAGATTCTCCTGGAGAGTATCCTGTGAGCCTCAGTATAGCTTCTGCGATTGCGGAACCAGCATGTGATCCTAGGACTATATAGCCCGGCGAGCTATGGCGCGGTACTGCTAAACCTCTCTCGTTAAAGAGGTAGAGCCTTGGAGAGCCGTCCTGAGTAATTGTTGCTAGTGATAGATATGTGTTGGGGATCACGCCGAGGTTTCTTAGACCGCTATACCTCTCCATAAGCCTCTCCTCAACCTGTGATACTATTCTTTTAACCTCACTATCGCCCGGGTTTCTCCAGCTCCTCGAACCAACAGTGTCGAACCATTCTACAAAAACATCATCCACTATCTGGAATGCGGAGGACAAGATAGACTCGTCGCCATAACCACTAACAATAGCCAGGGGCTTCTCCTTACCGCCCTCGCTATATATTATTGGCTTGACATTCCTAGGCTCTGGGAAACCAGGATCTATCGATCTACCATCAACCGTTACTAGAACACCACTACCCCAAACGATCGATATTGAGAACAAAAACCCACCTCAGAATAAAAGCCCCAGCTCTGTAATAAGCATTAAGGCCGCTATACCATGGCTAACAACGATCCTATATCTATACAAGTTTTCTCCAAGCCCTTCTACCAAGTATGGATAGAAGGGGAGGCGCTACTAGATATGATGCTGCAGATGATATCAATAAAGCGCTTGCCAGCAGTGATAACCCTATCTGTCTCAGACCAATAGACGATGAGAGCATAAGGGATCCGAAGGCTGCCGCGACAACAAGAGCGAGCCCTATTACTAGTCTCCCCACAGCACCTGTCGCCATAGCTGTTCCCTCAGAGCCGCATTTACCTCTGTCTAGGCATACCTCTCTAGCTCTCGCCATATAGAAGCTATTATAATCCATACCCACCCCCAGCATGGCTGTGAATACAACCTGTGGCAGGAACCATATCATGGCTGTTGAGAAAACATTGTTAAAGATCACCCCGGTGAGGACCATGGAGACGAAGGATGAGAGAACCACTATAGCTACAGAGAGGATGGCTGCTAGAAGGCTTCCAAACACCACAGTGAAGATCACTATCATAGACGCTACAGCGAATGGAAGCACCCTCTGCCAGAATAGGCTGTTGACAAGCCTATCAAGCTCCTCAGATGCCGCTGTAGAGCCCCCAACATAGATCTTATACCCGTTCTCTTCTCCCCAGCTGCGGGAAACCTCTCTGATCTTTTTAAGAGTATCCACAGCTTCTTGGCTGAATGGGTTGTGGGAGAGCACGATCCTCAGATAGGATGTGTTGTCCGATATATATCTCAAGACGTATGGATCTCTCAACAGATCCTGACTTATGCTGAGAGGTTCTCCAAAGGGTCTTGTAGGTCCTTCCACGCTCTTCACACCATCTATCTTCTCTATGCTTCTCGACAGATCCTCTATCGATCTGAGATCCTCAAGCCCGATGCTTGTGTTCTTAACCATAACAACATAGGTTGGGAAGACAAAGCCATATCCTATATCAGAGGCCATAGCGTCTAGAGAGACTATAGAGGGGCTGTCGGAGGGGAGAAATAGTCTCAGATCGTGGGAAGCCTGTATAGATGGGTAAAGGGCTAGAGAGACTATCGAGATCACGATGAATATAGCTGGTACGAGAAGACCCAGCCTATTAATCCTCATGGCTAGAGAGCTAACAGCACCTCCAAACCCTCCAAACCCTTTGAAGCCCCATGAGAACCACTTAGAGCCACCGACAAGGGCAAGCACGGCTGGAACCAGCGTGAGAGAGGATGTGGCTGTTATTGCAACCACCAGTGGCATGAACACACCAAGGCTTCTGAATAGGGGGAACTCCCAGCCCAGTGCTAGCGAGCCAAAACCTGCTATGACTGTTAGTGCACTCGCTATAATAGCCGGCCCTGCTCTCCTGAGCGCCTCCTCAGCAGCTTTCTTGGGATCCCGGAGTCTTGCATACTCCTCCCTGAATCTATAGACTAGATAGGCTGCATAGTCAGACCCTAGTCCGAGGGGTATAACATATATAAGGGTTCTTGTGAGGGATATCATTTCAGCAGCACCGCTTGCAGCAACAATATATGCTATCCCTCCACCAACTACGACACCGATCACTATACCGAGGTATGGTAGGATTACCGATGCCAGGCTTCCAAGAACAGCTATTAGGACTATGAACACCAGGATCTCGCTCACCCTTGAGATCCTAGCCACATCCTCGGAAGCCGCTGTCTCGAGATCTCTAGCTATAGCTATACTTCCTGTCAGCATCACAGAAGCGTTTGGAAAGATCTTCTTAATATCGCTGCTAACCCTTGAGAAGAAGAGCTTGCTGGATTCATATCTATCATCCCCCTGAGGCACATAGACCACTATAAAGGAGTTGTTTCCAAGACCAACCAGCCTCCCCCTAACGGTTTCTAAAAGCTCGCCGAAAGATCTCCTGTATATGGTTTTTGAAACAAGTTCCGCTGCCTGTTCGAGCGTCTCATTACCTAGGGCAACGCTTAGAGAGCTCGACGCTATTATATCTGCTATGTAGGGATCTACACGGTATTTGCTTCCGAACTCCTCGACTATCGATGTTGATATTATCTGCACTATATAACTATAGACCCTGTTGAGAGAGTGGTTGGGATAACTATTAACCATATAGGAGACAAGCTCTAGAGCGATTCTAGAGGCATTATCACTTAGTCCGAGTCTTTTTGCCTCTGTAGATGTCATGTTGATCGATAGTGAGAGGAAATAATCCCGAGCAATAGCTTCAACCCTACCCGGTTCGCTGGCTATTCTTTCCATAATACTCCTGGGTAACGATCTGATCAGCTGGCCATAGCCCCTTTTCTCTCCAACAATCTGGACGAGCTCTATGCTTGCGTTTACCAGCCTGTCTCGTTCTCTTAGGAGCCCTTGCCCTAGCGGATCGTATTTCTCTAGTATATATCTTAGATCGCTTGACGATATAGATCCGTTGCTTAGCCTCTCAGCAACCAGGGAGACATAGTCTCTAAGGGCTGATGCTATATCCTCTCTCGATGGGTTTTTCATTAACACATCAACTAGAGATGCTGCGAAGCTGGGGTCAATGTTGCCTATCCGGCTAACAAGGATCACTATAGCCTCTCTAGCCAGGCTCTGGTTACCATATATAGCCCCGCTGGCATCCGGATCCAGGGTTACTAGGATCTCAACTAGGTATGGAGCATACATCGATATCATTGTATTGTTAGGGGCTTGTCTGAGAGCCTCATCAACCACTAGAGAGGCTATTGATGTCTTGTTCACACTGCCTGATACTATCATCATGGAGAGCATTCTGGCTAGAGAGTCGCTAGCCCCTGTCTCTGCTATATATCTATAGATAATATCCTGGATATAGCTAGAACCTTTATCCCTGATCCCGTCAGAGATCTTTGGAGCTTTTGAGAGAAGTGTGTTGAGGAGAGCTATCTGTGACACTACATGTGATCCGTCATCATCGCTGGGCGGTTGAAGGGAACAGTAGAGACAGCCACCCTCTTCTCCATATACCTGGAGCCATGCTCTATAAAGGATCTCTCCGAGCACTTGGGCACTTCCATCATCAATACCAGGGATCAGTGTCCTCAGGTATTCTGGTAAAAGGATCTTCGATGTTATATTAGCTATTACGATATCCGCCTGTACCCCTTTCCTATAGGCTTCTCCAAATTCTCTGTATATTATAAGGGTTATGTTAAGTGGCAGAGGGGCTAGTCTGGGATCTATGCTGGTTAAGTTGGTATAGCTAGCATAGCTCTCCCCGGTTATATTGTAATAGTAAATAGACCTCGCGGCTTGCCACCATAGGAATAGATATAGCCTTGTAAGATCGCTCCTAGCTGTATCGTTATATATGAGGGAGCTGGTGAGCTTTGAAACATCCTGTGAGTATCTATATGCCTGCTGATATATTTGCGAATACGACTGATCCAGCATCATGATCCCTTCGATATATATTGGAAGCTCTCTTGAGAGGTTTACTGCTAGATCAACCCCCTCTGAGTAATTAGAATCAAGTGTAAGTAGCATCTCCTCGGAATATCTTAGCGAGATGGATAGGTTCTCGAAAATCATTATTACGTAGGATAGATTAGAACTAATATCGCTCGTGGTTTGTAGAAGCATTTTTGAGGCTATTAGCGAGCCGTTAATAGCTGTGTAGGAAGTGCTCCTTATACTGTTATACAGCTGTAATACCAGAGAGGGGTAGCCACCAATATCCCTCACCTCCTGGCTGCTCTGATTACTAATACTGCCTATAACGCGCGCTATCTCAAGGCTTACGTCTGGATCGCTGATATCAATTCCAGTTACGTATAATATATCGGAACCACCCCCACCAGAGATCCTAGAGATCGTGGCACTAGCTATAGAGCTCTCAGAACTTTCTGGAAGAAGACTCTCTTCTGTAGCAAGGGTTATTGATTCTAGCGATCTGAATAGAGGGAATGACACGCCGAGCGCTAGAACCCAGATGATCATTATACCAAAAGCTCTCCTAGCCAAAAAACCTGAAAGATTCAACCAAGACCTCCATTTTATACAGGGGTACGCCCACCTATAAACATTTCCTCGCTAAAGAAAATACATAGCCCATAGCATGAAAAACAGCCAGAACACCAGTTGAAATACATTAGATACCTCGGCGATAAGGGCTCCGATGAAACAAGCCCTGAGGCTCATGATGCCAAGGGAAGAGCAATCGGTATAAATCATATCAACTGCTATGAAGCACTAACCATTTGTTCCTGGGTGTTCATTCCACTCACTTTATTCATGGCCTCATCCAGGGGTTTTCGCCTCTACCCTCAGGATCTCGGATCTCTAATCCTGCGGGGTCATGGGCGGCTGTCGAGCCAAACGGCCGCGGCTCCCATCTAGGGCTTGTGTGGGGAGACCCACACCGAGGACATTATCTTTCAAGGACTATAAATACCCCTGGGTGGTGGGGGAAGTAGCTTTCGGGCAAATGCCCCAATAACCATGAAAATCTCCAAACCTATTAATCCTCCTCCTTATGTATATCAAAAAGAAAATATCCTCAACGAGAACATATTAAAGATGGAAAGCACATCAAAGCAGCCTGAGTGACTGATATAAGGCAACCTCGCTTATTACCTCTGCAGTGATATAAAGAAATAGGTGTCATAGTTGTATGTTGTTAGAAGAGTTGGAGAACTTATAAAGAGAGAACCTGTTACTGTATCACCAAGCACTAGTATTAGAAATGCTGTGAAGCTTATGAATGAGAGGAACGTTGGCAGCGTGGTCATAACAGATCCTGAGGGAAGGGTTCTAGGGATCTTCACCGAGAGGGATCTTGTGAAAGTCGTAGCAGGAGACATAAGCCTTGATAGTGATATAGGGAGCGTTATGACTAAAAACCCCGTGGTAGTGTTTGAGGAAGATCCCGTCTCAAAGGCTGTAACCATAATGGCTGAGAGGAGAATACGCCACCTGCCAGTGGTTACTAGAAGAGGTACGCTGAGAGGAGTTATAACTGCTAGAGATATAACAGAGACTTTCAAGAAATATTTAGACGAACTAGGCGATGTAGGGGATTAAGCTACAAACCCGTCTTTTCTTTTTATGTTTCACCAGATATTATAATAAACCCATATCCTGTGTTTATAACTATAGCTACTGATAAAGCTATCCCTCTGGTGTATATTCTTTTAAGATCCGTGTTGCTTGCTACTTCTATATACTGGTATAAAGCTGGGGATCATGTCTCTGGAGATGTTTTTACCTCTTTGCATGATTCGCCAGGATAGATTCGATCTCACCGGCTATCCTCATTATCTCTTTCGATACTGGGGAGTCTGGGTATAGGTCTATAAATGATACGCCTCTATCATTGCTCTCAGCTATCCTGGGATCTAGGGGTATTTTGCCTAGGAGCCTTGTTCCCAGAGCATTGCTGAGCTTTAAACCGCCTGCCTTACCAAATATATAGTATTCCTTACCATTCTCACACACGAAGTAGCTCATGTTCTCAATAACCCCTATGATTGGTATTTCCTTACCGAGGCTTGCTCTCACAAGCTCTACGAACTTTATCGATTTTGCTACGACGTGGGAGCTTACCTCTGAGGGTATCGTTACAAATATAAGCCCATCTATTCTTGGGAACATCTGCACAAGGTTTAGAGCATCATCCCCGGTCCCTGGAGGCATGTCTATAAACAGGTAGTCAAGCTCTCCCCACTCGACATCCTCCAAAAGCTGCTGGATAACCCTAACCTTTATCGCGCCTCTCCAGATAACTGGGGTTGATTTATCGCTCAGCATAAGGTCTATTGAGACAACCTTGATGCCCATATACCCCTCTGCAGGCATGATCCTGGCGACGCCTGGCTTTACCTCAACAGCCTCCAAAAGATCCTGCTTAACCCCCAGCATTATAGGCATAGAGGGGCCGTGGAAATCCATGTCAAATACTCCTACTTTTCTACCAATCTTCCTCATAGCCATTGAGAGGGATGCTGTTACAAAGGACTTGCCAACACCTCCCTTACCGCTGAGCACAGCTACTATGTTCTTAACACCCTTGAGATTCTCGGCAACCTTCTGCCCAGGCTGGGGTGGGGGTGCTGGTGGTGCTGCGGGGCCTCTCTGCTGAATCCTAACCCCTCCTCTCTTCTCCTGAGGACTCTCGATCCTGAATGGGTTTGACAAGAGGGCTACCTAGTTTTACTACCGCTAGGGAGCCTATATTACCGTTTTAAAAGATCTAGAAGATCTACTCAACAGCTGGTTCATCCATATATACTATGCCTTCATCAGCATCCATAGTGACTCTCGAGCCTATCGCCAGCGGGTATACGTAATGCCCATGCTCATCCCCACCATGGCAGCATGGGAAGTTGATGAAAGACGGTGTCTTTATATACCTCCTAGCCCTGTCCACTATAACCTCTTCGATACTTGGTGTTGGTCCTCTCACCTCTGGTTCGGGGAACTCACCGAAGATCACGCCCGATGCTTTTTGCAAATGCCCTCCTAGGGCTAGTGATGTGAGGAAGTTATCTATTCTCCAGGCATCCTCCCTTATATCTTCTAGGAAAATCACCTTACCTTCTGTGTTAACGCCATACGGTGTTCCCTGGATCATTGTGAAGAGTATAAGATTACCCCCAACAACCTCGCCAGAGGCTCTTCCAGGATTTATTGTTTTTGGGAATGCTCCATCCCCAGGGGGTCTGAGTTCGAGGACCTCTCCCTGGAGGATCTTTAACACCATCTCCAAGTTGCTCTTATACCTTTTAGCACCTATCTCATCACCGAGCTTCGGGGTTGTTGCTACCATTTCTCCATGTATACTCACCAACCCTGATCTTGAGTAGAGCGCGTTCTGAAGAGCTGTTATATCGCTAAAACCTATAAGTGGTTTCGGGTTGCTTGCTACAAGATCATAGTCTATAGAGTCGAGAAGCCTTATACCACCAGCGCCACCCCTAACACACCATATGGCATCTATATCTCTTCTTCTGAAACCCTCCATGAGATCTTTTATCCTAACCTCTTCCGGGGCGGAGAGATACCACCGCCTCATGGCATACTTAACACTATCGCCAAGAACTATGTTGAACCCGTATTTCTTCAGGATCTCTATACCCATACTCAAATTCATGCCAGGATATACTGGGTAGCTTGAAGGAGCTACAAGAAGTATTCTTGATCCTGGCTTGATCCTAGGGGGCTTGATCCTTGTTCTCAAGCGGCTCACCGCTAATGATTAGGAATATGGCGGTAAATAATCCTAACCCGGTTAGACAGGCGAATATATAGATCTGTGTATGTTGTTTAAGGAGCTAGTAGGATCCCTTGACCCTTGGGTTTGCTATAGGCTCTAGGGATCTTACCAACATGTATATTGAGAGCGATATAGAGCCGATAAAGATCCCTGGTATGGCTACCCACCACCAAGCATCTCTCCATGCACCGGTTAGACGTGCTTGGTTAAGTATACCTCCGAGGGTGTAGGTATCCTGCGCACTAACGCCCAGAAAACCCAGAGTTGCCTCTGCAAGTATCGCGTAAGCAATAACGCTTGCAAAATCCAACAATACTAGCGGGAGTACAGCGGGCAATATATATCTAGCAATGATCCTTAGGTGGCCGGCCCCGAGGGCTCTTGCAGCCTCTACCATCTGGCTTGATGCTACCGTCATTGCCTGGGATCTTATGATCCTAGCTGTTGTCCTCCATATAAGAACCGAGATAGCTATTATAACAGTCATCATGCTCGGTCTCATGGACATTGCAAGCAATATCGCGAAGGGTTCGAGCGGTATTGTATATACAAAATTTATTATTGTGTTGAATATCGAGTCAACCTTACCCCTGAAGTATCCGGAGAGCATACCAACCATAGATCCTATTGTTGTTACAGCAGCAGCCACTGCCACCCCTATAAGGAGTGACATCCTAATCCCCACCATGATCTGTGCCATGAGATCTTTACCATAGTAATTGGTTCCAAAAGGATGCTCTAGAGAGGGCGGTTCAAGGCTTGCTACAAAGGCTCCATATGATAAGAGATAGAGATTACCATCGATCATAATGGCTTTCTTAACACCACTAATCCCTCTAAGCTCTTTCACAGATAAAGCACCAGTACCAAGATCTATCGATACAACAGAACCTTTAGATCCTATCGCTAACACGCCACCACCTGTGGGAACAACGTGTACAAGATCATCAACCACACCAGTAATAACAGGTGTTATGGTGTCGCTCGACAGGATCACCGTGGAGCCGTATCTACCAGTAACGATCACCTTGCCGTCTATGCATGCAGCACTAAGCAGATCCTCGAATACTGGCTGATACGTCTTTACACCCTTACCCTCAGCATCTACTACCGAGACCCTACCGCTAGGTCCTACGAAGACAAGCCACGATCCACAATCAACAGCCCACCGAGGAACCCATCCCAACTCGGCTATAACAGAAGAGCCGCTATAAGAGTTATTATGACTAACCCTCGCAAGATTAATCCTACCCGTGTTATCCCACCAAACGATCCCATAGTTAGTGGGGATCAACCCCTCTACCCGGCTCGAAGCTCTAAGCACTTCCCTCAGGCCTGATAACGCATTACCGCTATACATGGCCACATATATCGAGCCTCCGTCACTGAGGATAACAGTATTGTTCACAATGCTTATGCTACTCACGTCACTCTTTAACCCAAGCATTGTGATACTCGGCTTGCTAACACTGTGAGAAAGATCCACGAGATATAAAGATCCCCCCGAGCCTTCCTTCTCAACAGGCTTGGCATAGAAGATAAAACCCCTATCAGTAGAGGCTGATACTGTGGCGGAAATGCCCTCGAGTGTGTAGACCTCTCTAGCCCTGAGCCCGTCGACCATATATACTGATACTCTGTATCTATAGAACACAGTATCGGGATCTACTTGATATAGTAGAGGGCCTAGGATTCCGAACAGGATTAGCGAAACCAATGCTATGAGTGAGGCAGCAGCGGCCCTCTCGGATAGGATGATCCTTAACACCTGCCCAACACGCCCTATATATCTCGACATAAATCTCCCAGTATTCATTACCTCTTCACCCTAGGATCTAGGTATGAGTAGAGAATATCGGCTACCGTATTGCTTGTTATAATTGCAAGAGACATTATAGCGAAAATACCTTGTGCAAGCGGGTAGTCAAGGCTATTGAAGGCTATAACCAACTCCCTCCCAATCCCGGGCCATGAAAAAACTGTCTCGAAAGCAACAGAGCCAGCGAACGAGAGCCCTATTGTTATGCCTAGCTGTGTTATAAGGGGTAGTATGCTGTATCTCGAGGCATCCCTCATAACCCTTCTTTCGCTATGACCCACAGCCCTTAAGGTCATTATGAAATCCTCCCCCATGGTCGAGATCATCGAAGCCCTCATCAGCAGCGCGGGGCCTGTCATTATATATAGTGTTAGCACCAGGTATGGGAGGATCCAGTGGTATAGGAAGTCGAGGCTTGCTATCTTGTCTATGAAGCTAGTTGCTTCATAGGGTGGGGTTCTCATACCACCTGGTGGAAATATCCTGAGCTCGACTGCAAACACTATGAGGACTATCAAGCCTATCCAGAACAGGGGGAGGGAGTGGATAAGCGTGAGGATCGATAGTACTGTCTTCTCCACCATACTACCTCTCTTCCAAGCCATATAAGATCCTATGAGCCATGCGGCCAGATAGGCGGTCGCTATAGCAGGCATAACAAGGATCATTGTGCTGAGGAGTCTATCCACCACTATCTCCTTGACAGGAACCTTGTATAGAAAGGAGAACCCCATATCTCCTCTCAGAAAGTTTGTTATATAGAGCACGTATTGCTCGTGGAGTGGTCTATCCAGCCCGAAGGATCTTCTTATGATCTCTCTCTCCTCAGGCCCAAGCCCTTCTCTCAGATATATTATTGTTGGATCTGGGAAGGCGAGTCTGAAGAGTATAAACTGGAATGTGAGAATAGCTATATAGAATAGAAAAAGAATAGCGACTTTATACAGAACCCTCGGGATCATTATCCCCTTAGTCCCTCTTAACCGTATAGTTAGCCGGGTAATGTATCTTGCCAGAAGCATCCCAGGTGAAGCCAGCCATTGCCAGAAGCTCTCTAGCCTTGGTTAGATTATATGTGTATGAGAGGGCGTTTGGGTTATGCCAGAAACTATTAATCGGCGCTATTATATATCCCTTCTCACCATAGCCCTTGAGGATCACATTTATTATGTGGTCATAGGGTACCGCGTAGAGCAGGGCTTGCCTCACTAGCTTCAGATCAAATGGCGATCTTCTAACATTGAACATCAGATCAGCGTTGAGGGCAAAGCTCCTACCCTTGATAATAGATATGTGGTCATACTTGCTCAGAACATCTATATGGCCTGGGAGAAGACCTACAGCCGTGGCATCAGCCTGACCAGTTATGAGGGCGTTCACAACACCCTCGAGATCGCCGTAGATCCTTATAGTGATCCTCGAGACCTTTATAGAGGGCACCTTGAAGCCTCCGGCATCAACACCTTTGTATGCAAAGTGATCTGGGAACACCTCCATCGATATATACTCCTTTCTAACCCACACAGGGTTTCTGAAAGGCCCTGACCCTACTTTGAGCACCTGGGCCAATTGATCCTCGCTCAATGCTCCAGGATCCTTTATATTCTCCCACACATGTTTAGGCAGTATTGGTATCATGTATAGCGAGTTTGTCACGAAAGAAGCATCGGGCGACTTGAGGTAGAACCTAACAGCTGTCGAGTTTATAACCTCAACTCTATCTATGTTTCTGAAATAGGGTCTGAAGTAAGCGAAATTGTTAGCTATATAGTAGTCAAAGCTAAACTTAACATCCTCAGCAGTTATGGGTTTACCATCGTGGAACTTAGCATTACTCCTAATCTTAACATCAACAGATGTTGGTGACACAACCGCCACACTCTCAGCAAGCCATGGTACAGGCTTACCATCGGGCCCTAGTCTCACTAGGCTGTCGTAGACAAACTTGAGAACATACCACGAGAATATGAGGGTTGCTTTGAGCGGGTTAATGCTATCAGGCTCCGTGTTAGCAGCATATATAAGCTCCTGCATACCGCCAGCAGCTGGGGTTATGAAATATGGCTGCCACTCGTGGAACAGAGGTACTCCAGGCATTGATAGCGGGTTAGACCACTTCTTAGAGTTATATGCTGCTATGACGAACGTGTGGTAGAGATTATACCTCGGAGCATCTTCGTGGAAGATCTCCTGCAGCTTATGCACAATACTCCTCCTCTCGTTAATATCAAGCGTCACCCTCTGCAGATCGTATAGCTTATCATACTCAGGGTTAGAATAGCCAGTGGGGTTATTAGCCCCCTCACCCTTCTTGCCGATCTCTGCTGTGGTTATCAACCCCAGGAATAGGTTTGGATCGAGCCTATCGATCCTCGCACCCCAGCCGAAGACACATACATCGAAATCCCACTCATAGTAACACTTCTTATCAACCTGGGACGCCTCTAAGCCTATTACCTCTACCTCGAAGCCCAGCTTCCTCCACTCAGAAGCTATAGCCTGTATAGCCGCCCACCTCTGTGGATCCTCAGCCTCCGTAGTTGTTATTATAACTATCTTCTGCACAGGCGGGCCCATAGCTGGTGTTGGAGGTCGAGTTACCTGTGGGCTTGTTGTTGGTGTCGTTGGTGTTGTTATCTGTGGCGAGGGGGGAGCTGGTGTGGAGGGACCGAGGAACATTATGTAGGAGATCCCCCCGAGCACTGCTACTATGACGATTACTGCCAGGATTATCGCCCAGATTTTAGAGAGACCTTTCAAAACACCACCTCCAAACAAGTGTGACAGGGGCGATTTATATGTATGGGATAGAAATACCTATACTTGCTCAATTGAGGGAAAGATCTTCTGGGTATAGCGAATTATACCCACAACATCAGTATAAGGTGTTATTTAATTAATAAAATAAACTCCACTCCTAGGATATATCAACAATGGTAAGCTGTACCATGACTCGCAATGATATTGTTAAAAACACCTAAACATGTGTTGTTTACCCGCGTTTTTAGGCCTCTTCTATCAGATCCCCTCAAGGTTTATTGCTGAGAGCACCCTGTCTATTCTCTCTAAATGCTCTTTAGAGAGTCTCCACCCGAGGCTCCCCAGGTTATCCACCAAATGCTCCTCTTTTGTGGTGTTGAATATGGGGAAGACGTTATCCTTTATCAGCAGCCAGTTGAGCACAACCTGGGCCGGGGTTTTTCCTATCTCTGAGGCTATTGCTTTTATCTCGCTCACCAAGGGTTGTATGGCTTCAACAACCTCTGGTTTTGCTAGCCTGTACCATCTATACTCATCCCTGATCTCTTTTCTACCTATCAGGAAGCCCAGGGCTAGTGGATCGTATGCTTGAACCGCTATGTTTTCTTGAAGCATATATGGTAGTAGTTCTTTCTCGATCTCTCTATACAGGATGTTATAGTGAACCTGATTCGTAGCTATATCTGTCCTTGATAGATACTCCCTAGCCGCTCTAAGCATTGGTAAGGGGAAGTTACTCACACCTATATATCTTATCTTCCCCTCACTCCACAGCTTCTCCATAGCCTTCAGCGTCTCCCTCAGAGGTACGTAGTGGTGTGGCCAGTGGATCAGATATAGATCTATATAACTGGTTTCAAGCCTCTTAAGACTAGCCTCAGCAGCCTTGATCACGTCGTGATATCTGAGATGATCATAGGATACCTTGGTGGTTATGAAAAGCTCATCCCTCCTATAACCCTTAATAGCCCTCCCAATAACCCTCTCAGAAAGACCATTACCATAACTCTCAGCAGTATCGATAGCATTGATCCCTAGATCTATTGCTTTTCTAATCACCTCAACAGCCCGATCCTCGGAAACTATTGTTGGCGCCCCAAACTCCCAGGATCCGAGGAACAAGGGCGAGATCTTCTCACCAGTCCATCCAAAAACTCTTCTCTCAACAGGCAAGCTAGACACCATTTGATAAAAAACATCGAGGCTAATGAAGACAAGCCAGAAACACTCCACTCTAAATTCTATCAATATTTATTATTAACTCCCTTGATATTCTCAATCTGGTGATGAGCGCTCTATCCAGTGATCTGTGATCGATATAACCCCGTCTGAAAGATCTAATGCCTATAGATCCATGAATAGTTAACAAAGCTAGAATTCCTATATACATCCTCAACATCGATCCAAGGATGATCTGTGGTGACAATAAATCGGGATTCCATAAACCCAGATCCTAATGATATAATCATAAACGTAGTGGAGCCTAGAGATCTATCCTAGCACACAGTCAAGCTTATAGGATGTTTCTAATTATATATTTCTGGAGACCCATTGGAAGTTCAGATTTTCCTCCTCCTGCTAAGCGGTATCGCGATAACATTTCTCGGCGGGCTTCTCTTCACAAACGCCATAGAGTATGTTGGTCATAAGGCTAGATGGACAGGATCCTTCACGGGAGCGGTGGTGGCTCCTCTCTTCACCTCAATGCCGGAGCTCATAATATTTCTAGTAGCTCTCTACGTCTATGGAGGAGATATTGGCGAAAAGATAGGTGTTGGCACGATCCTCGGACAGCCATTCATGGCTGCAACGATAATCTTTCCAACTATGTTCTTAGTAGCCTTAGCTGGGTATTTGCTGAAGAGACGTCACGACCTTGTGTTGGAGGTTGAGAGGATCCTGGTGATCCCATACATAATATTCACAGTACTATACCCACTAGTCCTCCTACCTCTACTACCTATAGGCTATGGAAAGTATGCCGCAAGCGCCGTGTTACTCTTATCCTATATACTCTATACTGGCATTATGTTTAGATCTAAATCGATGTTGATCTCGGAGGCGGAGGAGATCTACCTCAAGAGAGTGTTTAGAAAAGGCTCCTGGATCCCTATGGTAGCTCTCCAACTAACCATCGCAGTCGCTCTCCTAATCATGGGGTCGAGAACCCTTGTCTCAGGGATCGACGATGCTTCGAAAAATCTAGACGTAAGCCCGATAGCACTAGCCATACTGGTAACACCCCTAGCCGCTGTGCTTCCAGAATCTATCACCGCAGTGATATGGACATTTAGGGGGAAGGACACCCTAGCCGTTGCTGCAATGATTGGGGAGAAGGTTCTCTACTCAACATTCTACCCAGCGATCGGTCTTATACTCACAGAGTGGGAGATCGATTCCCACGCGATACTGAGTGTAATAATAGTGGAGATCACATCCCTAATAATCCTCTACCACGTGTGGAAAGGCAAGCTAACGCTAGATGTCGCAGCCATAGGTTTGGGTGGATATATGGTCTTCGCGATCTACGCGTTTCTCTACTAATCACGCGCTAAGCACAAGCATATGTTTCCAGCATCATATAGCTATACATATTCTCTGTGTATTGTTTTAGCCATATCGATCGAGATGCTTATCTCGTGATACATATCTATAGCTCTCTCTATAGCTCTGTTCCACCTAAGGATCGGTGGGTATGGTCTTCTAAGCATAGCCCTAAGCGCTGTTCTCCTCATATATTTGCAGAAACCCTCGGCTAGATTTCTATCAACACCCATCTCTGCTAGTCTTTTACTACAGCTGGGCTCGCTGAGCCTGGTTCCGGTGACGCTGTATATGATCTCATCTATAGCTCTATATATCTCTAGGAAATCTTTTCTCCCTAGCTTCTTTTCACCCAGATCCTTAGTACTCTTACCACTAACCAGCTCCTCAGAACCAATATATCTAGCATCTATCGGTGTGTCTACTCTCCTAGCAGGTGTTTTTGACAGCAATACTAGGGATATGATTAGAACGGAAGTACTTATAATAAGGATCTTTGCTAGATTTGATATCGCTATTAACCCCCTCATTGTATTGTCGGCTTGTGATACTAGTGGTGGGAACCACGTTGATGGGTGTATTATCCTCGCTATAGCTGAGGCTAAGAACTCAGGAGTTACGAGGAGCGCTGGGTTCACACCACGGTTTATAAGTGACACGGGATCCCCTCCTATGTATTTTGAGGCATCGATCAACACCAAGCAGTCCGCCTGATCCATGCATAGATGCCTCAGAACACCCTCATAGAGCTCGAGATACTTATCTCTATACTGGCTCCTCATAATCTGGTTTAGAAAGATAGAGCCATCGCCTATCGTAAAAACAGTAACGCTACCGAACCTCTCCTCCATAGCTATTGTGACGTCTAGATATATCCTCTGAGTAGATGTCTGCCGCGATTCCGTCTGGTTAACAATATAAGCTGCTGGAACAACTCCCGACACCAAGACCCCGTGTCCCTGATCTACACCCTCGATTATTATTAGGCGTGATGCTATATCCAGGGTAACCCTATCACTATAGCCCCACGATGTGTTGAAAACCGCTGCTGGGTATGGGAGTCCGGTCGATGGATCAAGGATCCTTGTACCCTCAACCCTGACACGAGACCCTATAGCCTCTAACAAGGAGTTGGTATTACCACTCTCATCGGCTACTAAGAATCCTAGGGATCTGCACTGGGATAGCTGTCTAACGATCTCTTCGGCTTCGTAGTTGGAGTACGGAATCTCAGGCGATATTGTGATCATAACAGCATTTTTACAACCAGCGATGATGTTTCTAACCATGCTCCAGTTGGTGATAATAATCGTGCTGGGATACATACCCTTCGTCTCCGAGTAAAGGTCGCTTGCACCTAGAAGACCTGTATTGAGCGGAGAAGCCCCCGTATAGATCATGATTCTAGGAGGTCCTAGCTCAAGCACTGCTAGAAGCCCTATGAGGGTTAGGAATACTATCGTAGCTGCACCAACGAGGATCTCGGTGTTCACACCCTTTTTCCTAGTATTCGCCTTGGAATCACTGCTCATGGGGCAACACCCATAGCCCTTACCACGAGCTCTGCAACTATCCATGCATCTCTATAGTAGGCGGTTAGAGGGCTGAGCATGTTGTCAAGGCTGGGTGAGGCTGGGAATCCTATTGATACTCCTGCTAGGTAGGATATAGCATATATGCTTACTATAACTAGGGCTAGAACAGCTATCCTTCTAGGCGTGGGTTCTCTCTCCTCGCTAAACATGCTTCTCGAAAGGATACTCCATATTGTTAGAAACAATGCTAAGCCCATCGCCCCCAGAGCTATCCTTGAATATAGATCCTCCTGTCCGCTCGGTACCACTAGACCAGCTATTCTCAGGGCTTCCCTAACTATATAATATACAGGGGGTGTGATCACCGACGAGAGTACAAAGCCTCTTAAAGAGCTGAGGGGTGGTTTTATCCATCTCAAGTCAATAGATCTAGATAGATCTGCGAGCGCAACCCTGGGACTGGGGATCACGTAAGAGACTATAGCCTCCGTAGCCTGTCTCGTCAACATATAGAACACCCCGAGCAGTATCGATGCTGTTAATATCGAGCCCACGGGATTGCTATTGAGGAAAGAAATAACCGGTGATAGATAGGGACTCACACTGTAAAGCTTAAACGAGAATATATATGATGCTATATACATAGATACAAACCCCGGAATCGCTATTATAAGGGCGAAGAATAGAGAGAAACCCTTCACAAGATCCTTTAAACCCGCCTCATAGCTGACTATCGGGGCTGCTTTGACCCCTCTATAGTGGTTTCTCACAACATCCATCACAAGGATCACGAATAAAACAATAATAGCCTGATAAAGCCCTACAGTTATGAGGAGATTGCCCCCCGATAACGATCCTGGCAGGATTACTAGGGAGGTAAAGAACAGTGTGAGCGTATATAGAGAGGGGGAGGGGATTATAAGCGTGGCTATGCAGCTGATAAGGGATACTAAGAGCAGTATCGGTATCGATGCTATATCAAGCCTGCCCCCTAGTATGAGCTGTGGTATTGATAGTATGAATGGAGCCTGCTCTACTGTTTTTAGCGATATGGGCAATAGGATCGGTAGGATCGAGACTCTCGGTATGATTTCCGCAATTACTTTTAAGATCCTCAAGACCTCTCGATCTCCTCATAATCCTTAATAGCCCTATCCATATATACTTCCTCAGGCTCGTGAGCATACCTAACCCTCTCATAGATCTTTGTTAGGTCTTCGAAAGAACCGGTGTTGGTGAGTCTCCCCCTAACCTTCTCAAGATATTCTCTATGTGTCTCGCTAGGTCTCTTTGGAACTTTTCTCGATAGGAGACTTACAGCCTTCCAATAGACACCTATAACACCTCCTCTCCACACAATTTCTCTAGGGCTCGGCTTTTTCTTTAGCCCGGTGCTTCTCATAATCCTTGGTATAATACTCTGTATCCCTAGAACAGCAACAATGGTTACTACTGATATACCTATAACTATAAGCACTAGTGAGAGGAAATCAAGCCCTGGTATAGACGATGGAACCGATATGTAAATGCTAGACGGCATAACCCCCAGAGAGGTTTTTCTATTGCTCTCCCAACTCTCTTGCTGAGTAGGCCCTGAGGTCTCGGATGAAGCTAGTATCCCGGTAAGGCTCTTCACAAGCCCTTCAGCTGTGTTGGAGAGGATCAGCTGTCTTATTGCTTCAAGCTGCATCCTATCGATCACCAGGGCCTGATCCCATAGTCCCTGTCTTAGCGATGATCTCTTAAGCAGTTCCAGTGCTGCTACATATTCGTTTAGAGATATTCTTCCACCCCTGAAGAGACTATCAAGGATCCCTAGGGCGCTCTGATAATCACTAACTCCCGATGATAATATACTGCTTATCAACTGACCCACCTCGGGATCGCTTATCAGCCTTCTAAGCGCCTCATCACCTAGGTATATCTGATCCACGCTATCCAGTATCTCATCAGCGATGATAGGGTCGAGGTAGCCTGATCTCTCAAGCTCTTTCACGCTTTGCTCAATACTAGCTCTAGCAGACCTGTTCTGGGCTAGACATGATAGAGTATCGCAACCCATGGTTACGTTCCTCAGAGCCTCGAGGATCTTTGAGAGGGATATGTTCAGATCCTCATACCTACCATACCCATTAACACCGAGGCTTAGAACCTGGGAGAAGTTTATGGTATGCATACCTAGATAAACACTAAGATCATTGAGATCTTGGGGAGAGCCTATCGTTGTATTATACCCAGAGCTCTGGGCCTCACCGTTTATCGAGAGCGATATGAGCAACACGAGCAAAGCTACGAGCAGGGTCTCGCCATAACTCCTCAAGGCCTGGGCACCTCAACCCTACCCAGGATCTCCTTCACTATTGCTACAGGATCTCCGCCCTCGATCTCGTACTCAGGCTTAAGTATAAGCCTATGTCTCAGAGCTGGTATAGCTATGGCTTTCACATCGTCAGGAATAACGTATTTTCTACCATCTAGATAGGCCCACGCCTTTGATAGCCTTATAATAGCTATCCCAGCCCTCGGTGATGCTCCAAGCCTTAGAAGCTTATGCATCCTGGTCTCCTCAATGATCCTTGCTATATATTGATATATAGAATCGTCAACAACAACCTCAGATGCCTCTTTAGAGGCCCTTAGAATCTCTTCTTTAGATAGGACTGGCTTAAGCTCTCTCGAAGCCTCCTCTATGAAATCGGCTCTCTTCATAATATCTATAAAACCCTTAGTAGAGGGGTAGGAGCTCTCTATCTTTACTAGAAATCTATCTAGCTGGGATTCGGGGAGCGGGAAGATCCCTTCGGTCTCGATCGGGTTCTGCGTCGCTATAACCATGAAGGGTTCCTCAAGCACATACGTATTCCCCTCGATCGTCACCTGCCTCTCCTGCATAGCTTCGAGAAGGGCGCTCTGCGTCCTGGGAGAAGCCCTGTTAAGCTCATCCACGAATAAGATATTAGTAAATATGGGTCCCTTCTTAAGCGTAAAAGCCCCTGTTCTCTGATCATATACATAACCACCTATAATATCGCTTGGAAGAAGATCCGGTGTCATCTGCACCCTCTTAAAATCAAGGCCCGTGAGTCTGGATATAACCTTTGCTGTTAGGGTCTTGGCAACGCCGGGGACTCCTTCTATGAGTACATGTCCTCTTGCTAGGAGTGATGCTACTATAAGCTTGATCTCCTGTTCTTTCTCTACCAGAATGTTGGATGACGCGTCAAGGATCCTCCTTAGTATTGGGGACAAGCTTATCAGCTCTCTATATATTACTCTACTCCATATATAATTTCTAACACATCTTTAAGAAATATCCATATGTTGATAATGGGTCAGGCTATATATACTCATCCCATGGCCCATATCGGTACTGAGACTAGATATGTTATGATGAGATTTATCGTAGCATATGTTATGGTTATCCTGTATATCGCCTTAGGTTTTATCCTCGACCCCGTCTCCCTCTCAATAATTCTAAAAGCAACATAGAGAGCAGGGGCCCCGGCCGCTGTATAGTTGCTTCCAAGGGTCCCAGCCCATAGGAGAGACCAGGCAAAAGGCCATGGGTTCTCTACACCGGTTTCTTTAATGCTTCTAAGCATTATCAATATATATGCATCGTGCTCTACAAAAGCTACTATTGGTGCAGAGATCCAGTATATAGCTGTATAGCCTAAGAGCAAGTTATCCATTAATCCTGAGAGCCATAGGGATATTGGTTCTAGCCCGTGATGTTTTTCTAGCGATCCCACTAATATGAATAGTGAGATGTAGAAGAGTATAGATCCCCAGTCAATACCCTTCTCAACAACTTCTCTAAATCCCTTGCCATATAGTTTTTCGCACAATATAGAACCTATAATGCCTACAATTAGGGGGAATACTCCCAGCGGTATATCCCTCCCGAGAGCCATGCTGATCTCCTTCCTAAGACTCATGAGAACTATGGCTGTGAAGAACAATGCTAGGGAGAATACAAGGTATCCTTTATTATCATCACCATTATCATCACTGCCTCTAGCCTCCACCCTCTTCTCGATCCTCCTCGCAGGTACGAGGATCTTTACCGAGATATAGAGAGCCGCCAGTATAGATACCATCAATATAGGAAAGCTCGATGGTTTCCCCATCATGTATATGAAATCAATAAACTCAGCCTTAAAAACGCTGTGGAGAAGCTGTGGAGGGAGATCCCCTAGAAGCAAGGCTGTCCCCGTCGCATTTGCAGTTAACGTTACTAGCAGAGCCGTTGCCAGAGGATCTATACCATAAGCTCTGGCGATCCTTACGGCTATCGGTACCAGGAGAAGCACTACGAGAACATTATCAACCACGGTACTTATAATCCCAGCCACTAGTGAGAGCAGAAGAGCAGCATCTCTAGAGGTTTTTATATACCTCGATATACCGTTAACGATCCGCTGGGGTAGCCCCGCCTCAACCATGTGGTGGGATATCATCCACATACCAAGGAGGATCGCTATAATGTTCCAGTCAACCATAGATCCAAACGCCTCGCTAAGCCCAGCCAAACCTACTATTAAGAGGAGAGAGACCCCTAGAAGACCGGCAAGAGGCTCATCAACCCTTCTAGACACTATAAGCGCTATCGACACAATAAAAATGATCCAGGCGAGCCAGAACTCGAGCCCCCCTTCCAAGGAGCATCCTGTGATGATATAAGAAGACAATGTTATAAGTGTTACTACAACTTAATAACAAGTAACACACTATCTATACAAACAATCTCGAAACCCATCCTAGATTCCAGCGTTATCGGGGTTCGGGCTTCGTAGCGGTTTTCTCTATCAACAGCTCTCCCAATGGCCTCAATGGCTTCATAGGCCTCCACCCGTCCAGAGAAACCCCAACCCACAGCCCCCTATCATGACTCTGCCCAATACTATGGAGAAACCCCCACATCCCGGCTCAACCGTAAAATAATAGAACTTATACTATGTTCCCACAGCACTATAGGTTTAACATCAACCCTCTATAAACCATCACCAAATCAAAAACAGCTGGTTACAGCTCCTATATATGTCTAAGCGATCATCCTACTTTCGGGATATACATGGGCTTGATAAAGTATCTATACTAACTGCTATGAGGTTCAAGCCTCTTCGTATCCGGCTTAAATTTAAGCTGGATGTTTTATGAGGGGCTGAGGTTCTTTCTTAACCACTCTATAAGATCCTCGATCCTTACTCTGATCTGTTCTTTAGTGTCTCTGAACCTGATCGTAACTGTGTTATCTTCGAGCGTCTGCTTATCAACTGTTATTCCGTAGGGGATGCCTATCTCATCTGCTCTTGCGTATCTTCTACCAATGCTGCCGCTCTCATCGTATATAACGTAGAAGCCTGCTTCAACAAGACCCCTGTAGATCTTCCTGGCGATCCTCACGAGATCCTCTTCCTCTACTAGGGGGTAGATGCCTGCAGTTATAGGTGCTAGTCTGGGGGGTATTTTGAGCACTACTCTCTCGCCCTCTTCGCTATAAGCCCTATCAAGGACAACGTAGAGTAGTCTTTCTGCACCGAAGGAGGGTTCTATGACGTGGGGGAAGAACTTCTCTCCGTGGACTAGCTCCTCAACCTCCTCTACTCTGAAAACATCCCTGCTGATCCTTAGACCCTTTATCTCCACCTCATCTCCAGAGAGATCCAGGGTGTCTGGGTTTATGCTTGAGAGGGCCTTGAAGATCTCTGGAGCCTTCTCGCCATAGATCCTGAGCACTGCCTGCTTATCAATCCTAACCCTCCTTCTCTTCACACTAACAGGGCTCTGATATCTCCTATATACCGTGAGATCTGATCCGCTGTATATGGAGTGCCTGCTAAGATCATAGTCCGTCCTATTAGCATGCCCCGAAACCTCTATCCAGCCCCACCTCGATACCTTGACAAGCTGGTCGAAGACCTGGGATGCATAGTGAGCCCTCTCGTGGGGGAGCTTCTCTTCAAAATAGGTATCCGAGGGATCCACGCCTAATCTCTCGATAAACTCCGAAGCAACGGCCATCCAATAAACATGCCACTCACCACTAACAATTTTTTCCCTCACAAGCTCCTCTACGCTATACTCTGAGGGCTTGTCAACTTCCGAGAGCCTGTCTCTGGCTGTGAGTATCTTCAGCTTTCTATTCCTAACCCTATCTAGGAGGGGGCATGATGGGTTTTGGGGATCATAGAAGAACTCGATCTCCATTATAGTGAACTCCCTAAGCCTCACCATACCCTGTCTAGGCGAGATCTCGTTCCTAGCAACCCTCCCAATCTGGGCTATCCCTAGTGGGAGCTTCTCCCTAGAAGCCTCGAAAACCCTCTTAAACGCTGTAAACATGCCCTGAGCAGCTTCAGGCCTTATATAGCCCACTGCATCGGCATAGGGTCCTATGGTGGTTTTGAAGAGGAGGTTGAAAAGCCTAACCTCTCCCAAGGGGCCTCCGCACTGTGGGCATCTTATATTCTTCTCAGCAATCACCCTCGATAGATCCTCCGGTTTCATGCCTTCTGTCTTCACACCGCTCGCGGCCTCAATGAGATGATCAGCCCTATATTTTCTCCCGCACTTTGTGCACTCAACTATAGGGTCTGTAAAGCTCTCCACATGTCCAGAGGCTTCAAAAACCCTTGATGGAGCGATCATCGGTGTCTCTATCTCCACAACATACTCCTGGTGTCTTTGAACAAACACCCTTCTCCATTCCTCAACAATATTTCTCTTAAGGAGGGCCCCCAGAGGGCCTAGATCGTATAGTCCCGAGACACCACCATAGATCTCGTAGGAGGGCCAGAAGAAGCCTCTCCTCACAGCTAGATCCATGATCCTCTCGTACTTGTCCTCCCCCATACTCTCCAGCCTTTCACACACTATCTAGCGGAAGAGGTTAATATTAGATATAGGAATATGGATCAGCATTGCAAGAGACCGGTTGATCTCAATGCTTGGAAGCAAAAACAGATCCTATTTCGTTCTATATGTGTGGCCTATCCACTAACTAGGATCTCGATGTTCTATTAAATCTGCGAGAATATATAAGTAATCCTGGACCAGATCCTGTACTAGGAGTGATTCTTATACCTGGTTTAAACCAGATGTTTCCGGTTTCTTGAAAGATCCTGGTAGTGAGAAGAAGGCTACCGTCTGTAATACGATAGCTATAAGGATTACCACAAGACCCACCAGTATTATTGTCAGAACCGAGCCCACGAGGTATAGAAGCCCTGCAGTTGAGAAGAGCCCAACACCTGTTTGGAGCGATACTGATTTGTAGGATTTATATAGAAAGTAAGAGGATGCTATTAAGAAAACCCAGAACGCTATCAAAGCTATCGCAATTGATGCTAGCAGACCGAGAAAACCTGGGGGGATTGTTGTCTGTGTCTGTAGAATACCCGGTATTGAAGTCCCTGTTATGGCTATAGGTTCCTGAGATCTCATGGCAGTTGAAAAGAGACCAAATAAAGCTGATAATATCACAAGGGGTGCGATTACAATAGCTGCTACGCCTAGAATAATCGCTATTAGGGCGTTTCTAAATATAGACTCATCTTTAGCCACGTCAGAGAGCTTTCTAAGGGCTATGAGTAGAAATACGAGGCCAACTATCCCTAGGATCCATCCCACTGTGGGTACCATAACGAGCAACATGAGGATCGAGCCCACACCACCAAAAGCCCTGATCGAGCCTATTTCAGCCTCATGGTTAGTAAAGCTCAACCGTAATCCCGCACAATATTTATTAAAAAAAAAATATAAGTAGCAAGATCTATTTAAGATCCTATCTAATCAACCGCTCCGCCGCAGCAACAATAGCCGAGCTCATTGATCTCGCATCCGCAAGTTAAACATATCTCAGGGCCGTAGAGAACATACCATGGTAGTCTATGGAATAATCTGTAGTGGATTTCGTTATCCTTGATGAAGTATCTATATTCTGGAGAGGATATTATCCTTAGGATCTCCCTGACGTGATGAATCACCTCAGGATCCCCCTCACTAGCAGCTATTTCCTCGAGATCTGTTTCTGTAAGGCTTAGTAACCCGCCCTTGATTACAGCCAGCTTTCTCACTAACATAACGGCTTTAGAAACCTTGGGGCATCTAATGTGATAATTAAGCCCCATTATATAGTGAGTGAACTCATTAATATATCTCAGCCTCCAAATATTATATCTGTATCAAGCTTAATATTAATATATTAATAATTTTCACTATAACTAGTAATAGAAATTTATTTTAGTTTTTATGAAAATTTATGATAATATATTGTTATTCATAGATTCTTATTATTCTATATATATGCCTATACTAAAATATAAAGTGTTGTAATGCCTGTATACGATGTGGGTGGGGTAAAGAGAGAGCTGAAATAAGGGTTTCCTGCAACAATGAGGAGAAGATACAAAATGAGTCACCCCTAACGTGGAACCGGGTATATGGGTCTAATAAAAGAGGCTCTAAGGCCTAGAAGTATAAAAATCAACCGCAATGAAACCCGAACCCCTAAATGCAGATAACACAATAATTATACGAAACAGCCGGCGAAGCATAGAGATAGCTATTGGCTTAGGAGACTCTGTAGAGCAATGGAGGTTTTCACGTAATAAGAAATTATCTTGGCACTATTCTAACGATCCTATCGTCTCCTGGTGAGGGAAGACCTCTTCCGTCCCTATTGCTGGTCGAGATAAGTATAGATCCGTCATCGTCTATCACAACATCTCTCAACCTGCCAAAAGCGCCTATTAAGAGCTCTTCGGCAACATATGCTCTCTTCGTATCGAGGAACCTGATCCTGAGGAGCCTTTCGCCTCTTAGGCATGCGGCAAGAAGATCGCCTTGAAACTGTTTAAAAAGATCCCCTTTTATGAAGGAGATACCAGAAGGAGCCCAGGTGGTTGTTCCACTCTCAATAACTGGGTCTATAAACCTGTTATCCTTACCAACCCCGGCATAGTGGGGCCACCCATAGTTCCCTCCAGGTATTATCACGTTTATTTCATCATGTGCTACAGGCCCATGCTCTGAGGCCACCATGAACCCATGTGATGGGTGCCAGTCAATACCCTGTGGGTTCCTATGACCATAGCTATATACTGGTGATGGGTAGAATGGATTGTCTTTTGGTATGCTTCCATCATCCTCGATCCTCAAGATCTTTCCTGCAAGGCTATCAAGCCTCTGGGCTAGAGATCCTATCGAGGCATCACCGGTGGTTATATATAGCTTTTGATCCGGACCAAATCTGATCCTGCCACCATTGTGTATATAGCCACCCGGTATCCTATTAAGCATGGTCTGCATAGATAGAGCCTTCCACGTGCTAGTATCAATCCTGATCTTCACAACCCTGTTGTATATATCCCCAGAATCCTGGTAACTCATATAAGCATACACATAGGGTCTCGAAGGAAACTCGGGATGAATAGCGAGCCCTAGCAAACCAGCTTCGCCTACAGATGCCACATCCGTCGACACTATTTCCCTTACAGTATTCCCCATTATTACAGAGATCCTTCCGATCCTCTCACTCACAATATACATACCGCCTCCTACAGGCACTATAGACCAGGGTACTCGAAGACCCGATACTAGTACCCTGGTCTCGGCCAGATCTGTAAGGGTAGTTTCAGAACCTCCCGCAGGAGAAATACTTGTAATATTTAGTGACGGCTGCCAGGATTGCTGTGTTGATAGTCTATAGATTGTGAGCGAGCCTCCTAGGATCACGAGGCCTCCGAAAGCTATTTTTATAAAATCTCTTCTACGCATCACAATAATACACTACTTCAGAGTATAAATAAACCATTGTCAACATCCTAGGCGGAAAGCTTGATGACGATGAACCGTGTCATGAACCGATGGCTAAGCCTTAGTGTTCCATAATAACCCAGTATAGCACGATCCCGTGTTACGATGGGGCTGTAGATCATCATATGGATGGTGAATAAGTATTAAAAGCTGTTTCCTTACCTACGCCCATTAAGATCTGTAAAAGATCTCTCAGTAGGTGGGAACGCAATACAATTAGGCTAACGGTAAATTATAAAACGGATATAGATCCTGCCAAACTGGGTGGAAGTCCCTAAATAAGAATCAAAGAATACCGATAAACACTCAGAGAGAAATGTGAATCCATATCTAGAGCTTTAATATATCATGTCATCTAGGCTTAACATTTACAATGCATCTAGGGACTCTTATTAACTACTTTTTGGGGCGATAGTAGTAATATGTGTCTGCAGAATAGATCTCCTCTAGCTATGCATTCAGCAAGCTCGACCCTATAGCTATTGGCAAGCATGGATATTGCTTTCGTATGGAATTTTGTGCAGAATATATCAAAATGTCTTTTAGCTGCCTTGAGGACTGGGCAGTTTCTGCTTACAACCTCAATCCTATCTCCATCTATCTTTATGCTACTCATAAAGCCAAGGCTATTGAGTTTCTCCACAGATTCCCTGAGATCTCCTGATCTGTTTTTCGAGGCTATCTCGATAGCCATATTCTCCACGATATCCTCGATTCTGTTCCTAAGCCCTAATGCTGAAAGCCTGTCCATGATCTCCGCCAACAGCTCGCCATAGATCTTTGGAAGAGCCTCTATACCTTTCTCAGTCACCATATAAACCTTTCTAGGCCTTCCCACACCCTTTCTAACAAAAACATGTCTTACAAAGCCATAGAGCTCCAGCTTCTCTAAATGCTTCCTAGCAGCACTCACCCTTATACCAAGCTCTTTAGCAACCTGTGCTGCTGTAGCACCCTCGCCTGCAACAATCTCAAGAACCCTTAGCATTGCACCAGTGATCCTCTTTTTCTCCATGCTTCACCAATATCGATATGGTTAGGAATTTTATATTATCATAGCTAGACCGTAGATCTGTAATTGCTGCGAGAAAAGGTTCAGGCTCGTATAATTAGCCATTTACTGGCTAGTCCCAGCCTATTCTGGTACCTCGCACTAGTTCGTCCCTTTTCAGTTCTATAGTAGTCAGGTCTTATAAGATCTTATTTGCTGAATCCGTGTAACTACATAAGGTTTAGGCTTGCTTCGCGAACATCAATTGATCTCTGTAACACGCCTCTAAGACCAATGATCACATAGACCCCTATAAAACCAACTACTAAGTTAAAAAGCAGTAACGTGAAAGCTAGCTATAGCTTATTCACGGCTGTAAAAGGAGACCCCTGATCCGTGGAAATATAACCCCTAGCCATCCCCTTAGTATTGAATGCCATATATAGATCCGAGTTCTTAGTAAGCACTATAACCCCCGCATGTGCATAGCCCTTAAACCTCGGGAGATTCTCGAGCTCTTCGAATGAGTATGCTATTGCTGACGAGACCGACCCCATGAACCTGGATACCAGGGCTATAGATCTGCAGAGTGATAGCGTCATTATAGCCTCCCCTACCCCTGTTGCCGAGCATGCTATCTCCCGGTCAGCGTAGAAGCCTGCCCCAGGGATGGGCGTATCACCAACTCTGCCAGGGAGTTTTAGCCAGATCCCCCCGGTGCTTGTTGCTGCAGCAAGTCCGCCCTCACTGTCTATCGCAACTGCCCCAACAGTCCCATGGATCCCTGTCTCCAATATTCTCTTCACAACCTCTCTATTCGCCCTAACATATGGGGGTATACCTTCACCGTCGATCCTAGAGATCAGATCCCTATACCTCCTAACCTGCTCCTCCCCAGGTTTGAAAACCTCTAACCCTAGACCCAGTACTTTAGCGAAGGTTTCAGCACCATCGCAACATAGGATCACGTGTGAAGTTCTCTCCATCACAGCCCTAGCAAGCCTAACAGGATTCTTAACCCTCACAGCAGCTACAGCGCCGGAAAACATTGTAGGACCATACATCACACCAGCATCTAGCTCCCCATATCCAGCTGAGTTGAGAACACTACCGGAACCGGCATTGAAAACCCCCGAGTCTTCAAGTACCGAGACAGCCTCAGTAACGGCATCAATAGCGGAGCCTCCGCTCACTAATATACCAAACCCAGCCTCCAATGCTTCTCTTAACCCTTTGCTAACCCTTTTCTCACCCTCACTATCAAGATTCCACTCGCCAGCCCCACCATGCACAGCTATGCCTGGCTTTCGGAGCACGAACCTCTCGATATACATAGTAATCACCATATATAACAAAAAGCAGAGCTTAAAAACAAGATTAGGGCAGCAACAGTCTGTGCAGAAAGGTGCCGATAGGGCTGAGAGATCTGTGATAATAAATGCTTAAAAGACAAAACCATTACTATAATAATTATGGAGGGCAGGGCCTCTATGGCTAAGAAGAAAGAGAAGAAGGAAGAAAAGAAGGAGGAGAAGAAAGAGCAGAAGAAATAAGAAATAATAATTAAGATAAGCCCAACACACCTCCCAACTTCTTTTTTCAACCAAGCTTCACTAGATATGGAACCATGTTGAAAGCGATGTTGGTTTTAAGTTTTTAGGGTTGCAGCACTATATAGATAGGACTCGTTTAAATCCATGAAGGGTCCCGTCTTGCAGATAGATCCTAGGGTGAGGCTCGTAACAATATCCCTACTTACATCCCTAGCTATGCTAGGTATAAGGTTTACAGCCTACCTATACAGCGGTAGCCTAGCCATACTGGCTGACAGTGTGCATAGCTTGAGCGATATAGTAGGAGGGATAATAGCTCTGGTAGCAATAAAGGTTGCTATTAAGGAGCCTGACCCTGAGCATCCATATGGGCATGGTAAAGCTGAGAGCCTCGGATCCCTCGGTGTCTCTCTAGCTCTTGTCGCGTTACTTCTATATGTTGCCTACGAGGCTGTACTTAGGATTACTGGAGCCTATGAACCCTATGTAGAGTTCACACCGCTCATACCTTTCCTGCTTCTGATCACAATCTTGATCGATTACTGGAGATCGAGAGCCCTCAGCAAGGGAGCATTGAAATACGGATCACTACTATTAGCCTCAGACGCGCTCCATTATAGCAGTGACCTCTATGCAACATCATCTGTGCTTATCATGAGCATCCTTGGTATGGTGGCTGGCGAAAAGATACCAATACTCATAATGGACTCTATACTAGGCATAGCTATAGCTGCTTACTTTGCTGTAGCAGCGATCAGACTCGCAAAGATCTCTATAGACGAGCTGATGGATAGAGCGCCTACTGAGGCTATTGAGATGTTTAGAAAAGCATGCAGAGAACTAGACCTAGGTGTAAAGAGCGTAAGAGCCAGGAGGGCTGGATCCAGGATATTTATAGATGCTGTGGTCGAGATCTCTGGCAACATGGATCTCGTAGAGGCCCATAAGATCATAGATACCCTAGAGGAGAGGATAAAAAGCTCGACGATCAGGAACGTGGATCTAGTGATCCACATGGAACCCAGAGGGGGTTCTGCGCTAAGCGAGATAGCATCGAAAAGCAGCGAAATAGCAGCAAGGGTAACAGGGGTTCTAGGTGTTCACGATGTAGAGGTTTTCAAAGACGAGAAGGGCTATCACGTGAGAATGCACATAGAGGTAAGCCCTACAATGAGTCTCAGCGAGGCTTCAAAAATAGCATCTGAGGTTGAGAGAAGGATTAAGAACCTGGTAGAGGGTGTTGAAAGCGTGCTTGTCCATATAGAGCCTAAGAGAGGATATGCTGAGGATCTATATAGGATCGTCACCAAAGCTATACAGAGAGACAGCTCAATAAAGGATCTCGCAGGGATCAAGAGTGTAAAGGCTATTTACCTTGGTAAGAAGCTGGTGATAGATGTAATATGTGTATTACCAGGAAATATGGATGTGAATAAAGCACACGATATCGTGTCCAGGATAGAAGCACTACTAAGAGAAGAGGTTGGTGAAAAAGCATCAATAACAATCAAATACCACTCAGAATAACCAAACCAATAACCATTCCCAGGCGTTAGTAAAACGCTCCAGCACCTAATCTATACAATGATAAAACATAGTTTGCCAAGGATCATAAATCCCTAGGAATTACTGGAGAAGAAACGCCCCAAAGGTATAGACCCGGATCTGGCGGGGTACCCGAATATGTATATCTTAAACCAATATTGGTGGGAAGAATATTGCCGTGCCCCTTCTACAGAGGCGGCGCCTGCCACTCGCCAAAACTCGAGGAGCCGGACGATAGTGTCGTAGCAGCATCTAGGTGTAGAGGCCCGCCAGAGACTTACATGGGGTGCTCTTTATATGTGAATACAGATCTCGGAATAAATAAACCACCTGAGAATAACAATAATAGTGGAAAAGGAGGCGTGAGGGTTATTACGAAGAACTCTATCGCCTCCAAGATCTATTCACCAATACACCTACTAAAAGAACCTCTAAGCTCTGAATGCCCAGGCTATAGAATAGAGAACGCAGGGACAGGGTATGTAGCTTTCTGCAACGTGCTGAGAAGAGCCCTCACCAAGTACGAGGCAAAGCTATGCTCTCTACACTGGAAAGAATGCCCATACATCCTTGCTAGACCTCAGAGCGCGTGATAACGCATATCTAAATATCCTAACCGGCTTTCCAACTAGGCCTTTATATTTTATGATTCACAAGCCTAAATACTGGGATATTATCTATGCAAAGTATTCCTACACACCACTTACCGATACATGTGAGGAAGACCTATGCTTTGACAGTTTTTTACTGTGAATCGAACTTAATAATGACCCCAGAAGGCATGGAGCATGCTCTTCTCACCGTCAAGGCCTATCTTAAATAAAGCCTCATTACATCGAGCCCCAAACCCCTCTACAACGCACAGGGATCCACCATACCTATAACTAGATGAAAGGTTCCCGACATAGATGAGGCAATAAGCATTAAAGAGCATCCGGGGGAGATACGAGATACGGATTCCATTATGGTTGTATTTTGACGCGAAGCAGTTGGCTACAGCTTGTGTTAAACATCATGTTAAGGATTCCTAGTAATGCTTTTTTTAAAACAGAATAGCACTCTCTATCTCTTCATAAGGCCTGGGAATCTATCTGCATTCTTCTCTAAGAACTATCATGGATACCCATGTTCTGTTTGATAGTTGCTTTGATCGGAAAAGGTTTTGATCAATGCATTGTTCGGTATTGAGGAGTTTGTAGTAGAGTGGAGTGGGATCACGGCTATTTATGAGGATCAGTTTATATATATTTCTATTCTTGATCTCACGGATCTTCTTCTTTATCTGCGCACGTTTCTCATAGGGCTTTAAGCCGGTAATATTCATAGCCGTTGCACCGCTCTTCATAAGAGCGCTTGAGAGCCTCTTCTCCATATCGTCAACCAAGCCAAGCATCCTCTCGTAAAACCCTTCTCCTAGATTCGTTTCGATCCCTCTGAAAACCTGAGAGATCGTCTGTTCACCAATCCCTGTCTTTACCAATATATCCAGCATCTTGGGTAATATTACTCTCTCCTCATGCTCTATAAGATCCTCAACAGCTTCGTGGTATATAGCTGCTCCTGAAGCTAGAGCTTCTCCACTGCCTCCTAAGACATAAGCATCGATGAAATCCTTAAAGCTATCCTCAGCGATCAAATGAAGATCTTCTAGATCTCTGATCAACCAGTGCTTTGGACCACCCAACAGCCCAGCTAGTATAGCTAGAACTTCCTCCTTCCTACCATGATACAGAGCATACATACCCTTAAATTCTATATATATGGGTAGCACCTGCTCAAAAGGCTCTTTCTCATTCAGCATGTACGACGATACTGCGGAGAGTAGCAATGCATTTGAAGCCCTCCTGAGAATCCTGTGCTCATCGATAAGCCTATCCAGCCACCTAGAATCCCCTCTCCACGGATTTTTTGACTCTATATTTCATCACCCCACATGTGGGGTATAGGATCAAAAAGCACATGGAACATAAAAACCCAACCCCATATATAGTATGATCCGAGGTATATATATAAAATATATATTGTTTACATATGTATACACGAGCCCGTGTGCCTACATGTTAGAAAAGCGAATAACAACACTCCCAATGGATAGATGCTAGCAGTTATGAAGTTCGAAAATTTGAACTCTAGGACTGGTTAAAAAATTAGCGTTTGATCAGTTTCTTCTTAAAGATCTCTGTCTTAAGGATCTGGATTGCGAAAGCAGGGTCAACGCCTTTTGGACATACACGGCTGCACGATCCTGCGAACTCGCAGGACCAGACACCATCGAAGCTATCTACCAGCTCTAATCTTGAGACACCGCCTTGATCCCTTGAGTCTGCGTACCATCTATAAGCCTGTGCGAGAGCCTGTGGTCCTAGGAACCCTGGTTTCTCTGCAACTACGGGGCATGCTGCTACACATAGTCCGCATTTTATGCAGTATGCGAACGGCAGGAAGTTTTCAAGCTGTTCTGGTGTCTGTCTATACTCTTCTGCTGCTCTGAACTGCTCTTCCTCGTCTTTTCTTATTAGATAGGGTTTCACGGATCTGTGTTTCTTGAAGAAGTCGCCCGCGTCTATTACAAGATCTCTTACGATCTTTAAGTTATACATTGGTTCGACGTATATCTTATCAACACCCAGCCCCACTATGTTTGTCTCGCACGCCAGTCTTGGAACACCGTTTATAATCATTCCACAGGATCCGCAGATACCCATTCTGCAGCTATACCTAACGGCAAGCGTTGGATCCTGTTTCTCGATTATTGAGAGGAGCGCATCGAGTACCGTGGAGTATCTGCTAACCTTAACATTATACTCGCTATCGTAGAAGCCCTTACCGGGATCGTATCTCTTAACCTTTATTATAACGCTTTTATACCCCTTACCTTTTTCCGCCATGACCTCCACCCCCAACTACGTGTAACAATCCCACTACTCCGAAGAGGATTGATGCTATGAGGAGAAGGGCTGGAAGGGCTACCTCTACCAAGGGCTGGCCCTTTAGAAACGATGATACCATTACTAACCAGACCAGGATCATAGAGCCAAAGTAGCCTAGATAGTGGAGAAGCATAACCCCACTAGCCCTAGCCATACAACCACCCCAGGATAAAGACTATGGGGGCGATGATCCACAATATGATCGCTGCGTAGAGAGCCACCGATGCCAGTCTAGCCCTCGAGCCGTAACGCTGCAAAAGCCTCTTCCTAACATTCTCTGCTATATGGCTCATAAAGGTCCCCCTACTATATATCATGAGAAACCCCTTCGTGAGCTCATAAAAAGAGGGGGTTAAGAGGAACCAGTATATGATTGTAGACACCCTGAATGCCATAGAGGTAAGTGGTGAGGGGCTTGCTAGATAGGCTAATATGGCTAGAGCCTCTATTATTGAGAACAGAACGGCTGCTTTGTAAAAGAGCGTGTGCACCCATCCCTCGAGATCGTATTCCCTCAGTCTCTGCCTATTCACAGCCACACGGATCACCTCAGTACTTTCTCTCCTCAGGCGCCCATCTAGTTATCCTCACTGGTATGTAGCTTATGCTCGGAGGCTCTCCCCTTCTGAAATAGACCAGGGTATGCTTGAGCCAGTTGGCATCATCCCTCTTGGGATAGTCGAGCCTGTAGTGGGCACCCCTAGATTCTGTCCTGTTGAGAGCCCCCACCACTATGATCTCCGCTATATCTAGCATGAAGCTAAGCTCTATGAAATCCCTGAGGTTATTGTTATAAATCCTCGTCCTATTCTCAACCCTAGCTCTCGAGAACCTCTCCTTAAGCCTCTTAATCGTGCTCCACGCCTCCTCAAGACTTCTCTGGTCTCTGAATACACCTACCTTCTTATCCATTGTCGTCTGGAGCTCCTCTCTGATATCATATGGGTTCTCTGCAGCGCTCTCAACATGTAGAAGCTTATCGAAAACCCTCGACTCCTCCCTCTTTATAGCCTCATCAAGCGTTGAGCTCACCTGGAGCACTGTATCGGGGGTCTTCATGGCATACTGTGCAGCAGCTTCACCCGTAAGCCTGCCCCATACAACGGTCTCTCCTAGGGAGTTGCTTCCAAGCCTGTTGGCCCCATGTAGGCTGACACATGCAGCCTCTCCAGCAGCCCATAGGTTCGGGATCCTTGTGCTCTCATCAAGCATAACCTGCCCATAGGTGTCTGTATGCACACCCCCCATAGTATAGTGGGTAGTCGGTCTAACAGGGATAGGCTCGCTCACGGGGTCAACGCCTATTAGTTTCTTTGAGAGCTCCCTTATCATTGGCAGCCTCTCGTTTATCTTCTCCTCACCCAGGTGTCTTAGATCTAGGAGCACATGCTCCAGCCCCGACTCCTCCTGAACAAAGCCTCTCCCCTCCTTGATCTCGGTCATTATAGCCCTGGATATTATATCTCTTGGAGCGAGCTCCATCCTCTGGGGAGCATATCTCTTGAGGAACCTCTCCCCCTCTTTATTAATTAGATACCCACCCTCACCCCTAGCAGCCTCGGTTATGAGCACACCGCTTGGAACCATACCCGTGGGGTGGAATTGAACGAACTCCATATCTTTAATCGGTATCCCAGCCCTGTAGGCCATGGCTACACCATCACCAGTGCTTGAATTGGCTACAGTGACGAAAGAATATACCCTCCCAGCACCACCAGTAGCTATTATTCCTGCCTTCCCAAGGAACACTCTAAACTCGCCAGTAGCCATATCAATCGCTGCCACACCTCTAAAGACGCCGTTCTCCATGAGTATCGATGTGGCCATGTTTTCGTGATAAATATCAACGTTATTAAACCTCAACAGGTTATCATAGAGAGTGCTCATCATGAAGAAGCCCGTCTTATCGGCGGCAAAGACAGCCCTCGGAACGCTCATTCCACCGAAGGGCCTCTGAGCTATCCTCCCGTCTGGGCGTCTGCTCCAAGGGGTTCCTAGATGGTCGAAGAACCTTATCTCTTCAGGGACTAGCTTGACCAGGAGCTCTACAGCATCCTGGTCGGCTAGAAAGTCGCTTCCCTTTACAGTATCGTAAGCGTGTAGATCTATGCTGTCATTCATCTCCTTGGGGTATAGGACAGCGCTTATACCTCCCTCGGCGCTTACAGAGTGACTCCTCATAGCGTGAAGCTTAGACACCACAGCAATCCTAAGCCTATCCTTAGAGGTGAGGGCTGCCTGGAAAGCTGCTCTGAGCCCGGCCAACCCTGACCCGAGGACCACGATGTCGTACTTCAGGATCTCAACCATATAAGCACCAAATATAATTCAGTAACCCAGAATATATTTTCAGAGATGGGAGATATTGGATTAAACTTCACAAACATGGTATATATGATAAATATTATTGTGCCTAAGATTAATAACATATCAAGGATCTATGGGTTGTTGTGTAAACAGGCTATATGTCTAGCACTATAGAGACCCTCCAGAGATCTCCGACCCTCTCTATAGCCATTTGCGAGTATGTTACGGCTTTCACAACTATTCCGGGAGCGTGTTTCCTGGGATCGTATCTCTCGCCAGCAGCAAAACCCTTCAATATATAGCTCTGCTCTCCCCCCTCCTCAACCCTATATATGCCTTTTACAATGAATCTGGAGAAGACAAGCCCGCGAGTATCGTGGAGTATTATGAGATCCTCTAGCCATCTGTATAGGAGGTTCTCAAGATCTATGCCTCTGCATGTGAGCTCAACACCAATTATAGGCGATACCCTCGATAGATCTGGCGATATATATCTAAACATCCCCAACGCAGCATATTCGAAGAGCTTCTCAAGAGACTGGGATTCCACTATATACATCACATCCGCTGTATGCTCAACCTCAACTATCCTACCCATAGTGTCGGTATCCATAACCAACCCGCCACTATATAGACATGCCGACAAAATAAACCTCTAGGAATATCCCATAAATACTGAAGCTACTTATATCCTGTTGCTGATAAAACAATCCGAAAGACAAGAGCGAAGGCTTATTTACTTCCACGCGACATCCTAACCAGAATAGATCTACCGGCCTCTACGAGGCCTGGTATATCTACACCTGTAGGGCATGGGGGTACGCAGGCATAGCATAAGAGGCATGTGTATAGATACTCAGCGGTTTTTTTAGAATATATGCCGTTGAGGAGAAGCCCCACTACCCTGACACGACCCCTAGGTCCATAGCCCCTCTCACCCGTCTCTCCAAGAGTTGGGCATGATGATTCACAGAACCCGCAGAAGACGCATTTCCTAAACTCCTGCAAAGCCTTATCCAACGAGCTATATTTTTCGACCCGGCTCAGTGGGGATCACTCTCCCTGGATTAAGGATCCATTTTGGATCGAATGCCTTCTTTATATTGATCATAAGATCTAAAGTGTGCTCTGACCCCTTGTTCCTCAGCTCTATTAGCAATAACTCTAGCTTCATCGAGCCTATCCCGTGCTCGGAGCTAGAGGTTCCGCCGAGCTTTAACGCTTCAATCACTATCTCTTTCGCTATCTTTAATGCTAAGGATCTATCCTCAGGATCTTCTAGATCGCATTCTATATGAGGATGTAGATTACCATCCCCAAGATGTCCTCCGAGAGCGATCTCTCTCCCATATTTACCCTCTATATCTCTAACCCTTCTGACAAACTCTGGAAGCTTTGAGATAGGGACTGCTGTGTCCTCGAATATTATGTGTCTCTTGAGCTTCATCTTAACCATGCCAGCATACATTGATCTCCTGAACCTATAGATCTCTTCAAAAGATCTATCACGATCAGTTGCAGTGGCAGTATAGAAAGCTCCTGCATCCTTAGCATCCTTCTCAAGGGTTTTTAGCAGTTTCTCAGCCTCCTCATCAGACCCGGCTTCGAGATCCAGTATAAGTGTATGCCCAGCAGGGATACCTAGCCCCAAGGTCCTGATCACCTTCTCAGCCACCCTATTCTCCATATACTCAGCTATGAGAGGAACCCTCCCCCTCCTAACGCCTAGGAAGAATCTATACAGACCAGTGAAATCGTTGAAAACAGCCATAAGCCTCGAGATAGCGGCTGGTCTTGGCCATAGCTTTAGCACCGCTTTCGTTATAACCCCAAGAGTACCTTCAGAACCTACCATGAGTCTTGTGATATCATATCCCTGTCTACACTTAACAGTTCTACACCCAGTCCTGTGGATCCTTCCTAGACCATCTACAAACTCGAGACCGAGAACCCAGTCCCTCATAGTACCATACTTAGCGCCCCTCAAACCCCCAGCTCCTGTCGCTATAGCTCCTCCCACGCTAGCTGCTCTAGCAGATGCTGGATCTACTGGAAAGAATAGATCTGTTTCTGCTAGAGCCTCGTTAAGACTATCAATCCTCACTCCTGGCTCTACAACCGCTACCCTATCCGTCTCCGATATCTCTTCTATACCGCTCATCATCCCAGTGTGGAGTATAATGCCTCTCTCAAGCATATAGATCTGGTTAGCTGTTGTGAGAGATATGCTCCCACTACCCATCGACAGATCTGTTGAGGATCCCTGCGGTATAACAGAAACCCCATGCTTACCAGCGATCTTGACTATTTCGGATACCTCTTCAGCATTCTTGGGTACCGCAAGCACATACCTCTCCGAGAGATCTTTGGGAATGAAATAGTAGGACGACGCATCAATAGCGTGGAGACCAAGATCCACAGGATCCCTCGAAACCCTTCTCCCAAGAATCGATGAGAGCTCCTCAAAAACCCTCTCGATGATCTTATCACGCGCCAAGCACTATCCCACCTACTATAACCTGAAGGAAATATATTGTTGGAATAAAAATAAACCAAGCGATCGACTGTTCTCTGGGTAAAGCTTTTAGTGTTTTTCAGCTACTATATATTATCGTGATCTTACCTTAATTGGAATTAGGTTGAAGGGTATGGACAACAACATAAACGTGATCATGGGTTGCTTAATCCCTACGTAGCGTTATATATAGCTTAGGAGCTGGTTTGGAGAGGGGCTTCGACGTCGGTATAAGGGTAAAGCTTGTTAATGCTGTTAAGAGGCTTTATTTGAGAGGATTCAACTCAACCTTTTCTGGTAATGTGAGTGTCAGGAGTAGTTATAAAGACCACTTCTGGATAACCCCTAGGGCTTGTGATAAGGCCTCGCTAACAATAGAGGATCTAAGCCTAGTCAATATAATAACAGGCAATAGGATCATGGGTGCAGAGCCCTCTTCAGAGTATAGGGTTCACCTAGAGATCTATAGGGCTAGGGATGATGTTAACGCGGTGGTTCACACACACCAGGCCTACACCATGGTAGCATATAAAGCAGGGCTTCTAAAGAGAGAGCTTCTTGAAGAGAGCTATGAGGCTAAAGCATACCTAGGAGGCATATCATACGTACCAAGGTTAGAGCCGGGAAGCTGGGAGCTGGCTAAGGCTGTGTCACAACAATTAGCGGATAAGAAGAATGTTGCTGTTATAATGGATGGGCATGGAGTGGTGCTTATAGGCGGTAGCATCGATGAGGCTCTCAATAGGGCTGAGATCCTCGAGATGGAGGCTATGAGGCTCGTTAACCTAGCCCTTCTGGGGGTTATCAGGATTGATCGTGATCAGAGCTGGGGATAAAATAACCGTGGTTAAAGGGGACGAGAGGTATAGGGAAGGGGAAGTAATAGATCTTTTCGAAGCATCCTATCTAGTCTATAGCGGGAGGGCAAAGGCTATCGATGAAAAAGGCGAAGAGCTTGGAGTAAAAGAGCTCTTTATGAGATATGCCAGCGGCGACCTATGGTGGATATACTTCACAGTATTTACAGACCTAGCATCCAGGGGGAGGAGGATTAGGAGAGGCTATGGCGAGAGGAGCATCATAGTCGAGCATGAGGGTGAGAAATACATGGTATATGTTACAGAAGAGGGTGCTAGAGTACCTCTCATAACCCTCCTCTCATGGATCGAGAGCTCCCAGCATAAAGACCTGATCCCGGTCATAGCGGTTGTCGACATGTATGGTGATGTCACATACTACCAGGCTATGAGTGTATCCCTAAAAAGGCTACAGCTATAGCATCTAACGGTATCTCACCTTATAGATAGCATCGCCTTTAGAATCAGTCTGTTTAAGAACATATGCCTAGAAACCCGAACCTCGGCTAACCCTGTCTTTTGATATAGCTATTTATATAGCTATTCTTGATAGCCCTAACCACCAATCCGCTGAAGTGGTGGGCAAGCCATCTCAATAGCCTGTATCTAGAACCAATCACTATATCGCCATTAAACCCAGGATCCTTTATCCTCCTAACAACCTCGTCAGCAACCTCGCTACTCCTAAGCACAGGAGCTAGGAAAGAGCCCCTAACACTCCATCTATGTTTCATAGAGCTGCTGGTGAGAACAACGCTCTTGTGGAAATCCGTGTCAACATATCCCGGGTAGACCCCTATGACTCTTATCCCATAGGGGCTGAGCTCTATCCTGAGCGTGTCTGTGAGGGCTTTGAGAGCAGCTTTAGTGGCATTATATAGGGAGAGCCATGGTATTGGAGTGTATACAGCTAGGGTTACTATATTCACTATACAGCCGCCCCCTGCTTTCTTCATATATCTAGACGCCTCTCTCATAAGAATCGTTGGTGAGATCACGTTGACCCAGAAGATCCTCTGGATATCCTCATCATTAACCTCATCTATAGGACCATAGACAGCGAACCCAGCATTGTTGACAAGAACATCTATCCTGCCCAGCTTCTCAATAACAGATCTAACAAGGTTCGAAGAATCACTATACATAGATAGATCTGCCTTAAAAACCTCAGCCCTACCCCCAATGCTAGCTATATCGTCCGCAACTTTCTCAAGAATCTCAACTCTTCTAGCAACTAGAGCAACACTATATCCCTCCCTAGCGAGCATCAGAGCTAGATCTCTCCCAATGCCTGATGACGCTCCGGTCACAAGCGCAACCTTCGACATACCGAACCCCCTAAACCTCAAAAGTACTGCGAGGCAGGTTAAATTAGAGGGGCTTCTTAACCTAAGAAGCGATCTAGGAACAGCACCTGACCAGTATCGACTTGTTATTTACTAAGGATCCCTTGTAGATCTTATCTATTTAAACCTACACGTTCCGAAACTAGTGAAGAGAAATCCATCTGGGTGCAGGACTTGCATAGCGAGAACCCTGGGGATCATCTGGCTAGGGGTTTAACATATAGGGATCTGCTTAGCGATATATTGCCTCGAGACGTGCTTGAGAAGCTTCCCAGGAGTTTCGATATTGTTGGAGATATAGCTATTATAAGGATCGATGAGGAGGAATTGCTGAGATATGGTGGAGAGATCTCTAACGCTATAATGAAGATCCATAAGAGGGTTAGGGCTGTATATGCTAGAGGCCCTGCCAGAGGTTCGCTGAGGATCCAGCAGCTAGAACATCTTGGGGGTGAGAAAATAACAGAGACTATATATAAAGAGAACGGCTTGAGATTCTCTGTAGATATAGCGAAGATGTATGTAAACCCAAGGCTTGGAAGCGAGAGGCTGAGGGTAGCAGCCGAGGTGAGCGATGGAGAACTTGTTCTAGATATGTTCTCAAGCTATGGGGCTTTTGCGATAAACATAGCGAGGATCAGGAGATGCTTGGTGGTTGCAAGCGATATAAATAGTGATGCTGTTATCCATATGAGGAGATCTATATATATGAATAAGCTTTTAGGAGAGGTCATGCCGCTCGTATCCGATGCCAATAATATACCGCTCAGAAGGGTCTTCACTACCGTTATAGCTGATAACCCCACAAATATTCTGGAAAGCGTTGAAGCTATTACAAACGCTCTGGTAAAGGGTGGCAGAGCCTATATATACGCACTTACAGATGAGCCGGAAGCTATGGGAAGGGAGATCGAGAGATCCTCAGGCTCTAGGCTCGCGATAAAGTCGTACTATAAAGTGAAGGAATACTCACCAAGGCTAAACATATATAGATACCTCGCTATAAGGGTATAGATGGTTATGATGGATCTGTAGAAAAGCCTAAAAATATGTCAGGAATATCTATGAAAAGGATTAAGGGTAAAAAGGGATATTGATCTGATAGCAAGAAAGATCTATCCATACATATCTCTAATCTTCTTTATATCATCCGGCGTGAGTGGTAGTGGGACGCTTACCTCTCCACGCCTTATCTTATCCTCAAGCTCTTTAACGCCCTCCCACACCCATGATGGTATTGAGTCCCTCATAGCCTTAACCCTAGCCTTGATCTCTTCGGGCGGGGCTGGGAGTACTTTCTTACCTGTTAGCTTTTCAGCGTTTATACCCATCTGTATAAATTCGTCTAGATCCTGTAGCGTACTTACAGAGATCCCTTCGGCTAGCTCGCCATCGATCTTAGTACCTATGCCTAGAAGAAGCACACCATTATTCCTCTTAACCACGTCTGTGAATTTATTCTCAAGGACGAGTTTGGTGGCTATATATACACCTTTATCTACTCTCTTCATCATAGATGCTATCACGAACCCAGGGTTGATCCAGTCCTGGTTGGCGTCAACACCTACCCAGAAGGGAGGCCCTCTGGTGAGGTTCCTAGCCTTGGCTATCTCCTCCACAGCCTGGTTTATACCCAGCCCGAGTGGGCCGGCAACGTTATATACGGCTATAGCGCCTTTCTCGTACATAGGCTTCGAAGCCGTGTAGCCTTTAATAACATCGCTGAAAGTACCTGTGTATGTCCATAGAACCCTGCTCTTAACAGGTGTTGCCCCTATCCCTGGAGGATCTCTGCCAAACTTAGACTTATACCACTCCAAAGCCCAGTTACAGCCCCACTTATACCCAGCCTCGAATTTCCAGAGGACGGGTATCTCTATACCCAGAACCATCCCGACATATGGGTAGTTATATGCAGCTGCTGCTAGACATGCTAGGGCTCCTACTAAGGCGCTCCCCTTATGCTCCTCAAACCTTATGTCGAGGAGGTTGGGCAAGGGATACTTATCTTTATACTTCTCCTTTACAATCTCCTGGGAGCTTGTATCTATTCCTGCGAAGAACTTGTTGGGGAATTCAAGGGCTACTGTGACTAGGGCTTCTGTTAATAGGAACCCGACCCCTACTATTAGCTTTACATCGGGATCCTGGGCTGCTGTCCTTAGGTTAGGTATATAGTCCTGCTCGGTCTTGCTAACAAGCTCGACAACACCTACGCCAAAATCTCTTTTAGCATCATCGCCTCCCTTGAATGCCATGTCGTTGAAGCTGAGATCGCCTCTGCCACCTATATCAGACACTATAGCTATCTTGAACTTCTGTGCAGGCGTGGTCGGAACAGCTGCTGGCGCTCTTTGTTGCGTTACTACTAGATAGCCTGCCACTGCAGCTATAATTACTACGAGTATTACTACGGCTATAACTGTTCTAGAGATTCCTTTGAGATTTCTGGCATGAAAAGTCGCCATGAAAATCTCCTCATTAAGATTAATGATTGGGAATATATAACCTTACCGATACCAATTATTAGCTTAATCTAAATTACATAAAATCCTAATAGTCATGTTAATACCTCATATAGCTTTAACATTGCAGTAGGCTGTTTCATTTCTACAGGTTTCCTGCCTACAGCCTGTATAAACAAAGACCAAGATATGCATGATATAAAAACCAGGATATGGAGGTTTCTCTATGACATTGAGCCAGAGAGAGCTATGAAATTGAATAGGCCACATAGTATATACCAGACAATAATAAGAACCTCTAAGTTAGTAGAGCGAAAGACCGAGCATCTAGTATCAAACGATACTAGCTGCTATGAAGCCTGGACCCCGCCCATCATCAGGCCTATATCTACTCTTTTAGCCTCTTCCCTAGATAGGATTCCCAAGATCTTCCCATCATAGATCACGGCTATTCTATCGCTTAATTCCAGGATCTCGTCTAGATCCGATGATACGAGGAGTACGCCTGCTCCTCCATCCCTCAACTCTCTTAATATAGTTCTCACATAGCTTGTCGACGCTATATCGAGACCCCTGGTGGGGTTTGATGCTACAACTACCTTAGCTCCTTTGCTAAGCTCTCTAGCTATGACAAGCCTCTGCCTATTACCCCCACTCAATGCTCTTACCTTAGCATCCAAGGATTCAGCAGTTATTGAGAATCTTTTTATAAGTTCTTTAGCAAATTTCTTTACCGTATCCCAGTTTATGAGCCTAAGGATTATATTGTGGTGATATGCTGGGTTTCTTTGAAGACCTATAAGGACATTCTCATAGATCTTCATATCAAGTGCTAGTGCGAGCCTATCTCTATCACTCGGTATATGGATTAGCCCTTGTTTATATATATAGCTAGGAGTTTTGTTTGTTATATCAACCCCGTCGAGGATTACAGAGCCTTTGAGAACACCCCTAAGCCCCGTAATAGCCTCTACAAGCTCCGACTGGCCGTTACCCTCAACACCGGCTATTCCTAATATCTCGCCCTGGAACAGATCCAGATCTATACCCTTAACAACAGGTCTCCCCAGATCGTCAAGCACCTCAAGACCCCTGACGCTAAGGATAGGCTTGTCAACAAATGCTTTTCTCTCACTAGCAGTGACCTCTCTCCTAACTATGGCTTCTCCCCCAACCATGAGTTCAGAGAGCTTCTCAGGCGTAGCACTCCTAGTACTCATCTCACCAGCTACAAGGCCCCTTCTAAGAACCACCACTCTATCTGTTATATCGATAACCTCCCTTATCCTGTGGGTTATAAATATCACTGCAGCTCCCTTTTGCGCCAACTCCTTGATAAATCTAAACAGCTCTCTAGCCTCGTAAGGTGTTAAGAGGCTTGTAGGTTCGTCTAGGATCAGGACATCGGCTCCTATGAAGATCGCTTTAAGGATCTCCGCCCTCTGCCTAACCCCTACCGGGAGGTTCTCAACAGGGATATCTAGAGGTACATCGAGACCGAGCACGCTCAATAGCTTCTTAGCCTTCTCTCTAACAATATCGAGGTCTAAGCCCTTGAGCGTCGTCAGAAAGCCCTTTCCATGGACAAGGCATAGGTTCTCAAGCACTGTGAATGAGGGTACTAAGGAGAAGTGCTGGTGAACCATATATATACCCCTATTAATGGCATCCGAGGGGTCTCGGAACCTGACCTCTTTCCCATCAATATATATCAAACCCTTGGTCGGTCTCAAAAACCCGGATAGGATCTTCATGAGGGTTGTCTTCCCAGCACCGTTCTCACCCAATAAGCCCAAGACCTCCCCTCTATAAATATCTAGATCAACTCCTCTGAGCGCTAAAGTGCCATCTTGGTATATCTTGACTATACCACGCATAGAGATATGCGGTCTATCGCGACTCCCAGAATCGCCCATTACCGGTACACCGATACCATGATTATTATACAATAGCTCGTTATAATAATAACAAAATATAACTAACAATATAGCGATAGAGCCGTGAGACAGGCTGGAAACCGAGATCGTAAGCCCTGCACACTAGAAGGCGAAACCGTTCCAAAGACTTCGCGAAATTATAACCCCATGGTACCCCGGATTAAACAGTAGTGTAATTTATTCTCTAGAATAGGGGATCCCAAGAGCCCTGGGAAGTTTTCTTCCCTTAACAGCTATCGCCACTACCGCTAGTGTCACTATGTATGGTAGTGCTAGTATAAATTGATAGGGAACACTCTCCTTAACACCCGGGGTAATAGCTATTACAGGGGCAAGGGCGTCTGCTAGGCCGAATATCAAGGCGAACCCCAGGGATCCCATTGGCTCTAGGTTTGAAGATATCACGCAGGCAAGGGCTATGAAACCCCTTCCAGCTGTGAACTCCTTAGTTATGCTTCCAAAGAAGTCCAGCGGCATGAAGGCGCCTCCAAGACCTGCTAGGAATCCTCCTATAGTTGGTGTGATCATCCTTATCATATTAACGTTGTGGCCAGCGGCGTCGAGAGCCTCTGGTGCTTCACCTGCAGCCTTTATCCAGAGGCCTAGGTATGTTTTGTGGAGAATTATGTGGAGGGCTATAGCGATCACTATGGCTGCTATGGTGACTATTGATATCTGGAAGCCATATATATCTAGCCTCTCTATGAGTACCTCTTTTGGCGGTAGATGGAGTCCTGGGAAGCCCCATATAGCTCTTAGGAGAAACGGTGTTATGCCCATCGCTGCTATATTTAGCCCCATACCCATTATTATCTGATCAGCCTTGCCGTATATACTCACCACAGCCATGATAAACCCTATGAGGGCTCCTACAAGCCCCCCGAATAATAGCCCTAAGTAGCCGTTGCCTAGAGCCTCAGCCATATATACGCCTGCTATTGCAGATATGGCAAATATACCTTCAATCCCTATGTTCACCATACCAGCCCTCTGATTTAGTGCCTCTCCAGCTGCTGCCAGCGCTAGTGGTGTCATAGCTAGAAGTGTTGTTTGTATAAGGGCCTTTGGATCTGTTCCCAGCGATTGCTGTAGGAGTATAAGGATCGCTGATAGGATCGCGACGTAGATTGACAGCCTAACAATACCTCTTATCATCATCTCCTCACCAGCCTCCCAAAGATTCTGAATAGCTCTGGCATTGAGAGCGATATAACGATCAAACCGTTTATTGCTTTGACAAGATCCGAATCGATCCCGGCGTAGTACTCCATGAAGCGCCCACCATTCTTTATACCCCCGTATAGTATCGATGCAAGGATAATCCCTATAGGATTATTGCGCCCTATAAGTGCAACACCTATTCCCTCAAAGCCGTATCCCCATATGTTGCCCAGAGTACCGTAGATAGCATATGTGGGTGGTCTAGCAATCACCAGTAAACTCCCAGCTATCCCGGAAGCTATTCCTCCTAGTAGAAAGCTATAGATCATTATTTTTCTAACATTAACCCCCGCGTATCTCGCAACATCTGTCCCAGATCCTAGTAGGGAGATCTCGTAACCAAGAACAGATCTAGATATTAGGAAGTAATATGCAAGAGCAGTTGCTATTGATATAAAGATCCCGCCTGTAAGCGTTGTCCCAGAAACTATTATCGAGAATCTAGAGCTCTCAAGAACAGAGAGAGTTTTCTCAGGTCTCGCGGGGTCGACGAGAATCTGGGATGATACATACATAGTTATATAATATGCTGTCCAGTTAAGCATAATAGTACTGAGCACCTCATGAACCCCTCTATAGACCTTAAGCAGTGCCGGAATCGATGCCCACAACATGCCAAATAGAGCCGAACCTATGAGGGTCAGAGCTACATGGGCATGGCCAGCATAGCTCAGAGAAGCCGAACCTATGGCTACTGCTGCCAAGGCTCCCATATAAACCTGACCCTCGGATCCTATGTTAAAGAGCCCCGTTCTAATACCAATGGCGAAAGTAAGCCCTGTTAGTGCTAGAGGCATTGAATATGAAAGAGTCTCTGCCAATGCTACAGTGTTCCCAAAAGCCCCGATGAATAGGCCTAGATACCCAGCTACAGGATCATATCTATATATATAGATCAATAACGCCCCTACTCCAAGCCCTATGAGAAGGGCTAACAAGCTCTCTAGAAATGGCTGAACCTTGTGAAGAAAACCCCCCGCCCCCAACTAAATCCCGGTAATGGTTATGTAACAGCTTTAAATAAGCCGAAGAAGCTAATAGATCGCTGGGTTTAAAATATCCTATGGTCATGTGGAAATGAGGGTGCTTTATGATAGTCAGTATTTTTGTTCTAATGCTATGAGACCTGAACCCATAACCCCTATAATATTCCATCCATAATTTTTTTATGTGTCCAGCATGGGGGGAAGGGTCTGGCTAGTCACGGCATCTATATACGTGCTTGACAATCTATGGGGTTTTAGGGTTAAAGGCGATCTAGAAGATATAGAGAGGATCATAGTAGTCGATGAGGGGGATGAGAGGGTTAGGCAAGAATCGCTCAAAATGTTAAAAGGTCTCGACATAGAGTTCCACGGACCGAGGGAGAGGGAGGCTTTCTTCAGATCTAGATATGGCTCTTCTTATGAGAAATACTTATCCCTCATACCCGAGAGATCCCATGCAGAGACAAGCTACGGCTTTCTCCTAGCATATGAGGCTGGCGCTGACTATATAATAGAGATCGATGACGATGTATATCCTGAGCACAGTTACGATCTCGTCAAGGATCATTTATCGTCTCTGACTAATAGCAACGGTGTTGGTATTGAGTCTCCTGGGAGGTGGATAAATACTGTCGACTTCCTCGAACTGAGGCCAAGTATGAGCCTATTCCCCAGGGGACATCCATATGATCCCTCGACAAGGGTTGGGAATTATAATCGCAGCGTTCAGGATGCTGAGTGTGTGTTGAATATGGGGCTTTGGACGGGGCATCCGGATCTAGATGCTCTCACAATACTCTATCTAGGTGGTATGGATGGGAGGGCTCCTGTGGAGTCTACCGGTATTAAGGAGGAGAGGGTTATACCTCTTCCGGGGAACTACTTTGCTGTATGTTCGATGAATACTTCTTTCTCGAGAAAAATAGTACCGGCGTTCTACCAGCTATATATGAGGTATATGGGTATTGATAGGTTTGACGACATATGGTCAGGGATCATTATCAAGAAGATCGCAGATAGTATCGGTGATAAAATATGCTTTGGAAAACCAGCGGCAAAGCATATGAAGAGACCGAGATCCGTGTGGAAAGATCTGAGGGCTGAGTTGGAGGGTATGATAATAAACGAGATTCTATGGAGAATCATAGATCGTGCCGATATATCGAGTAAAAGCTATCAGGACGCATATTTAGAGATGGCAAACCATATCGAGAGAAGCCTGGGAGAGTTCAAGGAAGAGCTTCACAGAAAATTCATAGCAACCCAGGTTGAGAAGATGAGAATATGGGTTGATGCTATCGATAAGCTCTAATCCCTAATTATTATGTGAGATATAAAACGAATATGTAGCGATCAAAAATAGGTTTTGATCTATATTCTCTTGATCCACCTAACAGCGTCGGAGCTTGTATCAACAACAGCCACTTTCTCCCAAGAGGGCTTGCCGTCTTTCACAACCACAGCCCACACGTCATAGTCACCGCCAGCTCTGTCTCCGTTATCATCAAGGATCGTCCATCCAGAGACACCGAAATAGCTTCTAGCTACCTGCAGCATAGAGTTCTTTATAGCCTCTCCATCATATTTACCAGCCTGTATTATGGCAAGCCCCAGTAGCCATACACAGTCATACGCTGTGGTAGGATATGTTCCTGGAAACTCGCGTGTCTTAGCCCTAAACTTATTCACAAACTCTGTGAACTTGGGGCTCTCGGTTGGGGCGAATATTGTTGCCAGGTGTTTAACCTTAACGAGCTGAGCCCCGGCTGCTTCCAAGATTTTCAGGTTCATTGCTGTTCCATCGCTTCCGAACCAGGTTACGCCCATAAGCTCTGGGTAACCCCCAGCTTGCGCTGTTATGGTTCCCGCCTCCTCGAAGCTTATTAGAAGTACACCAACAGCTTTATCGCCATATCTGCTTACAGCGCTCTTTACAGCTGATGCTGCCGCGGCAAGCTCTGCTGAGAAGTCGCCCTTCTTAGGATCGTATCCGACCTTGCCGAGAACGGTGCCTCCTATCTCCTTATACCTAGCCTCTGTAGCATCCGCAAGACCCTTACCCCAGGCATCGTTTCTGTAGAGGATATAGGTGTACTTTACACCATAGTCTATCAGTAGCCTTGCTATAGCCTTGCCCTGGAAGAAGTCGTTTGGAACGTTTCTAAATATATAGTCAGGCACAGCTAGATCAGGTGCGGTTGACGACTGGCTGCACACAACGATCTTGTTACCATCTGCATAGCTCTTCAGATTCCTAACCTCAGCACTGGTCATGGGCCCAACAACAGCCCTCACACCCCTAGCATAAAGACTCTGGAGCTTAGCGAGAGCCGTTGTTGGATCTGTAGCGCTATCCTCGATAAGGAGTCTAAATGTTACTGGGAGCCCTAATGCCTTTACATAGCTATTGAGATCTTCCACAGCTATCTCAACAGCAGCCTTATTCAATGCACCCTCGCTTGCAAGATCGCCGCTTAGCGGTATCAATACCCCTATAGGTATCTCTCCTGATAGTGCTGCTACTGGCTGTGTAACTGTTACCCTCACAGTAGCTGTAGTCGCTATAGTTGCTGTCTGTGTAACTGTTTGTGTAACCGCACCTGCTGCCTGAGTTACTGTTACGGTGGATACCTTTGGCGGTGCTGCCGCACCACCGATCGCATAGCCTGCGGCTATACCGATTATGAGAACCACTACTAACATAGCGACCTGTGTCGGGGATACCGCCCTCAAACTAAACACCTACTTTACCATATATTATATATGGGGATATATAAGTATTGACAAAAATAGAAAGTAGGTTTAGATTATGCCAAGCCCGGGCGATGCGTTAGCATGCCTACAGGGCTTTGTAAACATACCCTTACAACAGTTTATAGGATTCCTATTCTATATGAGCATATTGAGCTTAATGGGGCTTGGGCTTACTCTAATGTATCAGACTACAAAGGTACCTAATTTCGCGTACGGCTCCTACGTTGGTGTCGGTATGTATGTTGCCTTCCTTGGCCACGAGCGAATCCTAGGGATCATGCCCCCATACCCTCTAGCGCCCCTTGCATTCTTACTAGGAGGGATCGCTTCTCTCCTCACATACCTATTTGTTATCAAACCCCTAGCATCCCGTGGTGCTTCGATCGTTCAGCTCATGATAGCAACCATAGCCGTGGATCTCTTTGCCTCAACTCTTCTCTACATATTAACAGATTATTATTACTATGTCCACAAGATCTATACTGTCAAGGGCTTCCTATTCAGATCCAACGACATAGTGCTCATACCAGGGATCCAGTTAACAGCAGCCCCAATCATAGCTGTCTCTCTCCTAGCAGTCCTGGTAGTAGCTCTATACATATTTATTAATAAAACAAGGATCGGAATAGCTATGAGAGCATCTATAGAGAATCCACAGCTCGCAGAGATCCTTGGGATACCGACTGGCAGGATATATCTACTCTCATGGTTCCTTGCAGGAGCATTGGGAGGGCTTGCAGGTTCTCTTTACCCCATGTGGTTATATGTGGATCCCAGTGTCCCAGCAAGAATACTTATAACTATATTCGCTGTAAGCATTGTTGGGGGGCTCTCAAGCATTTATGGACCCTTCCTAGGAGCTCTTGTAGTAGCGTTTGCCGAAGCAATACTCCCATCACAGATCTATGGGTGCCTCTACTCAGTCGGCTATCCCGAGGCTAGCGAGATCCTGAAATACGGCTTCGTGTTCCCAATGATCCTAATAGTGCTCTTCATAGCGTTCGCACCAGTGGGGCTAGCACCTATAGTATCATCAGCTCTGACTAGGTTGCAGAGGAGGTGATGATCTGTGAGCGATGTGCTCAGCCTAGTAATAGATACAATCCCCTTCATAGCGATATTCGCAACAATAGCGATCTCACTGAACATAGAGTATGGATACGCAGGCCTCCCCAATTTCGGCAAAGTATTACCCGTCTTTGGCGGTGCTTTAATAGCAGGCTCTATGGTTCCGAGAATGATACAAGCAATATTCCCCGACGCTCCCAAGACAGACTATATATTCAACAATGGCCCTGCATCGGTAGAGCTTCAGGCTTTTATGAACACGCACTACGAGATCTCAGTGATCATGATGATCCTCGGGCTTGTAATAGCCATAGTCTTTGGAGCATCTCTCGGCCTGATCTCAGCAGCACCTGCTCTAAAGCTTAGAGAGGATTACCTAGCAATAACCCTGATAGCTATGGCAGAGATCTTCAGAGCTGTCTCGAAAAACTACGATCCGATAATGAATGGTGCAAGAGGAGTCTCTGTCCCCGACCCGCTTGGGTGGCTGGGACCTAAGTCATGGGTTTATCTATATATCTCGTCCGCAATGCTTATAGCATCACTCGCTATAACAAGCTATATGCTCAGAACACCCTTAGGAAGAGCTCTTAGAGCTATGAGGGAGAATGAGGTGACTGCACAGAGCCTGGGGATAAATATAGCGTCTCTCAGGGTTAAGAGCCTCATGATCGGTTCTGCGATAGCTGCTGTTGCGGGCTATATAGATACTATGTACTCAGGAGGGCTTACCGTGGATAAGTATGATAGATATCAATATACATTCATACCATGGCTCATGGTTCTAATGGGCGGTGCCGGGAATAACCTAGGCGTATTCCTAGGCGTATCTATATACTGGGTAGCCTCTAGGGCTATCAACTTCTACAAAGACCAGATACTCTCAGGCATATCATGGCTTGCAAACCTCGGGGGTTCAGGGATAGATATGAGCTGGTTCGACGTAACAAGGGTTGAGAGAATAGCGTTCGCAGTAGTAATCATAGTCATACTGCTCCTAAGACCCCAGGGCATATTGCCCGAGAAACCAATAAAGACTCCTGGGTATAGGCTTGTAGAGGATATGATGAAGAAAAACCGAGGGACATCCTCATAAGCCGCCCAACATGCAGCAAGGATCAGTGCATGAATGTATCTTCACAGATCCGGCTTGCCGGGTTTCATCACACCAATAACAAGATCTCGTGGTTCTATATAAATAGTTGGGGGATCCGGCTAGAGGAAGTCGCTGGCAACGAGCTTTACAAGGGACTCGAATTCCTTAAGATTCCTAGCTATCCTCCCTATCCTAAGCCCCATATACTTCCTAATATCCTTAGACATGAACCTCCTATCACCGAGGACAACCAACGCTCTATCATCCTCGCCCCTCACGGCCCTCCCTATAGCCTGCAGTACCTTCATAGATGCCGTCATATTGTATATATAGTCCCAAGCCTCATCCTCCGAGACCCTTTTTCTCATACTCTTGAAAATCTCATCCACGTACTCATCCTTCTGGGGGTAGGGAACACCTGCTACGAATACACACCTGATCATGGATCTATTGTTAGCAACGAGCTCTATCCCCTCAGAAAGCTTTCCTCCCGCAACTGCGTGAACCAAACCGCCATCCCTATCTATACTTCTAACAAGATCCTCTATGGTGGTGCCTCTATTCTCAACAAACCCCTGGTTTTGAAGCCTATCAACAACATTTCTCATGAACTCATAGCTTGGATATATAACTAGTTTTACGCCGTCAATGAATCTATCGATCACTTCTATGTATTTTGAATATAGATCATACATGTTGGGGCTCCTCTCACTATACCTAGAGCTCAGCCCGCTTGTAAGCACAGTAGCTATATTGCCATAAGGCGACCAAGAGCCCAGCTCAAGAGCGTCTATGTAGCTGGCACCCTGTATACCTAGGATCCTCTCAATATATTCAAGAGTAGGGGGTGTTCCCGACATTAAAAGAGAGGCTCTATACATTGAGAGTGCTTCGGACACAACACTATGATCTATAGCTGTTATCTTGATCCACACGCTCATCCCATTCCTATATGCAAAAACCTCGAACCTGGGATCCTCTAGCAAGGCTATCGCGAGCGAGACCTTAACCAACGAGATCCTTTTTGAAGCAGCCTCACCCACAGAACCTCTCGAGAGGATTCTATCGAGAGCCCTTCTCTTCACCTCGAGAGCTATGTTGATCAGGTGTTCTATAGCGTCTGTATCGATACTGAGAAGAGATCTATCTATCTTTCTAAGCCTATCATCCACAGCCCTTTCTCCAGCAAGCCTTAAGATCCTGTTTAGAAGAGCTTCTGAGAAAGGGTCTCCTCCGAGATACTCCCTGATCTCGTGGATAGAAGCCTCTATCTTAGAGGTGCTTATCTCCGAAGAAAATATCGATGATGGGTCTGTAAGCATATGGGCCTCGTCTATCACAGCAAAAAACTCTCCAGGATCTTCCTCTGGATATATGGTTGAGAAGAGATCTTTAGAGAACACGTAGGGATATGTTGCTACAACATATTGAGATCCTCTGGCTAGCTTGGCGAGCGAGAAGAAAGGACACGAACCAAGATCCCTTGAGATCCTCTTCACAGCATCAACATGATTCTCCGAGACGCTGAGGATCTCTTCGACATCTTCCTCAGGGACTAAAAGGGATTTCTTATAATAGCTACACCTCCCACTCTCCCTCAGGATCTGGCAGTTTAGCCAGAAATCCTCAGGATCTATCCTCTCACTGCTCAGAAGAGGGCACATGGCGTGGGCTGAGTGTATAAAGCTATACCTAACACCCTTAACCTTTTTTGATAATCGCTTGAGATCCCTTAGAACAGGGGTTATCTCATTCCTAGTCCTCACAGAATGGATCGCTGGCGACCTCATCATGCCCGTAGCTATAGCGACAGCCGTCTTTCCAAACCCTGTTGGGGCTCTGAGGACTAGGAGTCTTGATAACCCTATCTCCTCCCTGATCCTCTTGAGAACCTCCCTCTGACCTGGTCTGAAGCTCTCGTAGGGGAAGAACTCTTCAGCCATTTCTATGCACCCTAGATATAAAGATCCTATAGAGCTTCACCCTGGTGAAATGCCCTATCAAGGCAACAATGGCGAAGGAGAGTATAATTGCTATTGCTATGCCCCTAGCTATCTCAACGCCTATACCGAGCATTGGGGTTATAATTATAGCCAACCCTCCAGAGATCATCAGGATCTCGATCACAATAATAGATCCTATAATACCTAGGTAGATAGCTTTATTACTAAGCCTATATCCAGAACTCTCAATACCCCATAGATAGCCTTGGTAAAGGTTCCTACATCTCTTGAGATGATAGGAACCATATATAAATATGAGGGCAAGGATTGTGAGGAGCCATGGGGTGTTGAGAATCACCTCTACTATAAATACTACTACCGAGGAGAACAGTATAAGAAAGCCCTCAACAACCCTATAAACACTAGTCCCCTCAGAGAGCCTCGAGAGGATCCTAGGAATCAATCCGCTGGGGTTCGCAGCAAGCACCCTGTATAATATATCCTGGCAATTAATAACCAGGCGGATCCAGCGTTTGGTCAAAAGATCAAGGCTAGGAGATCTCTGCAGGCTAGACAGAGATCCTCGATATAAAAGAACATCGAAAGCATCAACCAATATTCAGGAACAAGCAGCACTATCGCTAGCTCAATATAATATTTGCAAGCATATCTATGGTGGAGGGATAGCCTTGGCAGTAATTATAAGATGGTGGGGTCACGCGTGCTTCGAGATCCTCTATAGCGGTGTATCGATAACAATAGACCCTCACGATGGAGCTTCTATAGGGCTTAAGAAACCGGGGGCGAGATCTGATTATGTTCTGATGAGCCATGAGCATTTCGATCACAACGCATACAGGGTTGTGCTTAAAGAGGGAGGTAAATATCTCTCCATGGCTGTTGGGGAGAACATCCTTGGCCCCTTCAAGGTGAGGGGTATACAGACGTTCCATGATAAGGAGAGGGGGAGAAGGAGGGGGAGGAATGTGGCCTATGTTATTGAGACCCCCGATGGTTTCAGAATCTTCCATGCTGGTGATCTGGGACACGTGCTTGAGAAGGATCATTTGAGAGAAACGGGCGAGATACACCTAGCCTTATTACCGGTCGGAGGTACATTTACAATAGATCATGAGGAAGCCCTCCAGGTGTTCTCATCCCTCAATGCCAAGGTAATGGTTCCGATGCACTACTGGGTTAAGGGTGTGAATCTCCCCCTAAACACTATAGATAAGCTTGTTGAGAGGGCTAAGAAAGAATATAAGATCTACTGGGTAGATGGTAGCGAGATAGAGGTTTCAGGAAAACCTGGCTCTGTATCGATAACATCTAAACATAGCTGTAGGGATGAGGCTTCCGGAAAGATCCTGGAGAGGTGCGGGATCGAGGTGGGGGATAGGGCAATAGTGATCCTAAGTATAGGGTAGCCAGCATGCCCATAGGTAAGAGGGAGCTTGCATCCTACCTCCTTCTCTACAGCTCTGGCAGAGAGGTTATAAGCATGGATCATGCGAGAGAGATCCTGGAACTCATACTACCTAGAAGAGCCGTTAGAAGCGTGATCAGGATACTCGCTAAATCAGGGTTCATAGGTTTGAATAACAAGGAGATAAGGATTCACAAACCCGAAGAGGCTATGGGGAACTATCTCTCACAATATATAAAATCAAGGATCGAGAGAAACGCCAAGTCTAGGCACATACCATACAGGATCGAGAAAGTACGGGATAATATAGAGAAAATATACATTGACGGCGTTAAATGCGGAGAGAAGATCAACATAGGGGGAAGAATAGAGATCATATGTAAAACAAACACAAATGAGTAGACGGGATAGAACATCTCCGAAGCATAACAATCTATTACTCGATATTCTTTTTAGATCTGAGTTTTATAGCATTTAATACCTGGATACTAAACATTCGCTCCGGGCTTCTATAGACCTTACAACCTCCCTCATCGAAGCCCGTATCATTTATTCAAAATAGTCTCAACCCCATAGCTCTTCCAGCCCTGGCTATCTATAGAGATCATCAGGCGCTCTACTCCGATTTCTCTTCGAGTAGCTCGACCGTTATTCTTGCTTTAACCTTAGTCCCTGGCAATGGTGGTGGAGACGTACCAAGTTCTGCGGCAAACACTACGGTGTTTCCAGCAGAGTCGGTGAACTTGATCTCTGCTATGAATGTTTTCTTAGGAGTCTCCGTAATGCTCCTCATAAGAGTATCATAGATCCTTGTTAAAGCCATCTGTAGAGCTATAGGGCTCGCGAAGTCCTCCGGCCTGAGGGTTATGCTCTTGAAGGTGCTCATCACCTCACCTATCCTTGCCGTCCCCTCAAACACTATCCTGATAGGAGCGCTCTCCTCACCCTCAGTTTCTCTACCCATTTTCACACCAACTATTTTTTCTAAGACACCTTATACGTTGCCATACCTAGTGGCTTAGCAATAGATGATTCGGTGTAGCGTTCAGGCTTTATAGCTGGAAAAAGGTTTAGGTGGTCGTGATCGCTATCCAGCCTATAAGAGGTATAGATCGTCTTCTCTTGGTTCTCTAAGTATTCCTGATTCCATTATATATATCCTATCTCCAGCTAGTTTAGCCATCTCTGAGTCTTGCTCAGCTATCAACATAGTTATGCCTTTCCTCATCATGCCTTTGAGGATCTCTGCTATCTCTACCTTCATCCTTAGGAAAAGCCCTGAGGATGGCTCATCTATTAGCAAGAGCTTTGCGTCTGAGTTATAAGCCATTGCGAGTGAGAGTATCTTATACTCACCACCGCTAAGATATCCCGCCTTTACCTTGAGCCTCTTCTCGAGAACCGGGAAGAGGGATATATCGTAGTCCTTCTTAACAAGCCTCAGATTATCCTCCACAGTAAGGTTTCTGAAGGCAGCATCTCTATCTGGTATATATCTTATCCCCAGGGAGATTCTCTCATTGAGGCTTTTGCTGGTTATATCGATACCTCTATACAGTATAGACCCCGATGATGGCTTCAAGGAACCCGCTATCGCCTTTAAGAGCGCAGTCTTACCACTACCGTTAGGTCCCAGCACTACCACAGATTCTTTTTCATGTACAACTAGATCCGCTTTTTCAACGTTAACCATGTTGCCTTGCTGGCATCTAAGCCCTCTAACCTCTAGAAGCCCCCTCACCATAACCACCTCCCAGGAGGAGTTTTCTAACCATACCCATGGCTTCTTCAACTGGTGCGTCAAAAACTATTTTTCCCGCGTTCATGGCTACGATCCTTTTTGCGAGTCTGCTGAGGTGAGAGATCTTGTGCTCTATTATTATAACGCCTATCCCCAGCTCCCTATATATATCGCTTATCAGCTCCCCAAGCTCTGCAGCAGCACTTGATATAAGCCCTGCGAAGGGTTCGTCGAGTAATAGGAGCTTGGGTTTAAGGGCTAGGCATCTCGCGATCTCAAGCCTCCTGATCTCGCCAAGGGTAAGGCTTCTCGGGCTTCTCTGTCTCTTCTCCCAAAGCCCTGTTCTCTTCAATGCATACTCAACAATGGATCTATCCCTGGTAACACCCTCTATATTCTCCTCGATAGATAGTGACCAGAAGATCTTTGGCTGCTGGAATGTCCTAAGAATCCCCATCCTAACCCTATCCTCGATAGATGCCCTAGCTATATCGCTACCCATGAATAAGATGCTCCCGCGATCAGGCTTCACATGCCCCGTTATAGTGTTAAATAGTGTAGTCTTTCCACTACCATTGGGCCCTATAATGCCTACCAACTCTCGATCTATCTTGAGGGATATGTTGTCTAGAGCAACTATCCCTCCAAACCTCTTACTTACGGATCTTAGTTCCAGCAACCCCTAACACCACCCTTGCTGCATATATGGTTAACAAAAGGCTTGACGCAACCACGAGCCTGAGGTCATACATAGCAGCCCTCATAAAGTTATCAAGCCACCATATCCCCATACCGCCTAGGAATGAATAGAGCGCTGAGCCGGGCTTGTAGAGGGCGCTAGCCATTAACGCATAGATCAGGACTGGCATCGGGTCTGCCAACTCTATACTTGCCACCCCGCTAACCTGCGTATACGGGATCATAACCGCGGTGACCATGAGCGTACACACTACGTGTGTCAAGATCTTTACCCTTACTACGCCTATGCCAGAGGACTCTGCGAGAGTCTCATCATCCCTAATCATTGCTAGCTTTATAGCAAGCCTCGTCCCCAGAAGGATAAAGAGAAGGGATAATACGCCCATTGATATTGCTAGGGAGAGGTAATAGAGGTGTGTGGGGCTGCTTAGGAGAGGTTTTACATAGATCCCGACATCCCCGCCAAACACCTCTGGAAAGAGCCTCGCTATTGGTGCCAGTGTGAATGGATAGAGGAGAGTTGCAACTGAGTAGAAAGGCCCTCTAAGCTTGAGCATCGGGACGAGTATCGCTATTGAGAAGAGCATTGACAGCGGAAAGGCTGCCAGGATGGCTAGAGCCGTGGGGAGCCTTTCAAGTGTTATTGCTATTGAGAAGGCTGACGATGCTACAATATATGTATAGCCTAGGTTTATATAGCCGCTCCTTATATAGAAGAAATCATATATAGAGACCAGCGCTCCGAAGAGTAAGAGAAGCGATAATAGTGTTAGCATGTATGAGGAAAGACCTAGCATTGGTAGTATAGACATTGATATGAGGATAACGGCCAGGGGTATAAGCTCTCCATAACTGATCTCCTTCAAGCCCATCTAACACCCCTCCCAAAGATCCCCTCAGGCCTTAGGAGAAGAACGGATATTAAAATCGTGAGAGGAATTAGATCCTTAGCGGGAGACCCTATATAGTATGCCGCGAGAGACTGTGTGAATGATAGTATCATAGAAGATGCTAGTGCTCCCATAGCACTTCCAAGACCACCCACTATGACTACCGCAAGCACTATTGTTAAATAATACCAGCCCACGTGGGGGTATATAGCATATAGGGGGGTTATGGCTATAGATGCTACTGAGGCGAAGAGAGAAGCTATCATGAATGACAGCATGCTTGTTACCCTCACGTTGATCCCCATGTACCTAGCTAGATCTTCGTTCTCTGCCACAGCAGCCATTCTCTTACCAATCATTGTGCGGCTCATCATCACGTAGAAAGCCAGCAGGGAAGCGATCGAAGAGAAAGCAGCTATAACCCACTGGGCAGAGATCCCCATGATATCGCCAGGTGCTATTACTAGAGAGATAAGCCTAGCGCCATATATCTTTAGAAGCACACCCTCTATTAGAAGAGCAACTGCTATTGAGACTACTATAGATAGTATTAGATCCTTTCTAAAGATCCACAGGACAAGCCAGAGAATAGCGCCTATAACGAGGGATAATAGCACAGATATGGGAAGAGCCATCACAGCTGGCATGAAGTTGAGGAGAGTGCTAGCTATGTATGAGGTTAGTATTATCTGAGCCCCATAGGCCAGGTTAACTATCCTAGACACGCCTAGGACAAGGTTAAAACCGATTGCCATGAGCATATAAACCAATCCAACTATTACTGAGAATAAAAACACCTCTAGCAAGAGCTATCCCCACAGCTACTTAGAGAGCCATGGGGGTGGTTGGAACCTCGCATCAGCATACTTAGAAGGCCATATAACCGCAAGCTTTCCACCAGGTAGCCATTGGAGAGCCATTGTCGCTATGTAATCCTCACCATACATCGCTGAATGCCCCTTAGTGAAGACCCACCTGCCGGTGATCCCTTGGTAACCGTTCTTTTCAATATAGTCAGCAACCGCATCGCCATCGAATTTTCCTGTGGCTTCTACAGCCTTCTTCCACGCATATACAGCATCATAGATATATGGTGCGTAGAAGAGCGGGTCATAGCCGTATTTCTGTTTAAATGCATCGTAGAAAGCCTTAAGCTTTGGATCAGCGCCAGCGCCTCTACCATATGAGAAGAATATAAATACCTGATATGCAGTCTTCCCCCCAGTTATGTTCCACTGCTCGGGTCTCATTCCAACACCATCGAACTGGATTAGCACAAACGAGGGCTTCAAGTCGTCATAGTCTCTCTGGAGGAATTTGGCATCGCCGTATGCGCTCCATACTAGTAGTAGCTGGACACCGCTATCTCTAGCCTTTGTTAGGTGCGGTACAAAGCTGGTGGTTTTACCAATATCTATTGTCCCCTCATATACAAGTTCAAAACCATCTTGCTTGATAGCATTCTTAACGGTGCTGACCACAGGAGCCGTCCATGGCGCGTTATCATATAACAAACCGAACCTCTTTAGACCGAGTTGCTGTGCGATCATCTTCGCTGGGTAATATACGAAGAGGGTATGTGTGGAGGCGTTTGTGTTGAACCTAAACCAATATCTATACCCGGGATTGTTGCTCACATTAACATCGATAACATCGCTAGTAGCACCCATAGCGAAAACCGGGATCTTGTACTGCTGGATCAGGGGTAGGATGGCTAGCCCGACAGGGCTTGCATGTATTCCGAACACAGCAACTACTTTGTCTTCCTCAACAAGCTTTCTAAACCCGCTCACACCCTTATCAGGTGCGTTTCCATCGTCGTATGTAACGATCTCGATCTTTCTTCCCAGCACACCACCAGCTCTATTTATTTCTTCAACCGCCAGTTGCACAGATTTCAACCCAACATCGCCAAACTCTGTCTGAAGGGGGCCCAGGAATCCTATCTTCACAGTACCAGTTGCCTGTGGTTGGCTCATCATTACTACCAGGGCGGCCCCTATAGCTGCTATCACGATTATAGCGGCTATTATGATTATATATGTTCTCGATAATGCTCTCATTAAACCACCTTTTTATATATAGAAATAGTCAGCTATATATTATCATCTAATTCTGTTTGATTATGTATATTTAAGTTTCTTATTGACACACGCAGTGAGACCCCATGGTATCTAGGGCTGGTGTCTATTACTTCGAGGTTGAGCACCATGGGTGCTGGACAACCATTACTAGGGATCAGGATGTGGTTATAAAGACACTTAGACAGGAGTTCAGAGATCCTGAGATCTTTAAGGCTAGCGTCATGATCATTGGCAAGGATACCAGGTCATTTATAACAAGGATACGAAGGCTGAGAGAGATCCTCAAGATCGATATTAACCTCTTCCAAGAGAAGAGATGGGTTAACGGTGAGAGGACAAGACTAGCCCTCATGGATTTTGAGAGTCGTAGGCATGGATCCGTGTCTGATCTTGTATACAGGCTTGGAGGTATAATCCTGAGACAGGAGGTTGTGGGTGGACTTGAGAAGTGGAAGATCCTGATCCCCAGATCCTCTAACAGGCTTGAAGAAACACTCAGAGAGTCACTAAATAGAGGATGCAGTTTGGTAGAGATGCGGGGAGGAGATCTAGAGCCGTCTATGATAGATGGTAGCATCGATGCAATGCTAACCATCTATGAAAAACAGGCTTTGATAGCAGCGCTTAAGAGCGGCTTCATAGACTATCCTAGAAGGGCTAAGGCTGCGGATGTTGCAAAGATGCTAGGAGTAAGCCCGGCTACATTTATATATCATTTTAGAAGGGCTGAGAAGAAACTGGCTAGGCTGGTGCTTCTAGAGTAGCTATTTAAGATTGCTAGCTACGCCCAGGATCCTTTCTAGCTATACCTCTAAGAACCTCAACAGCCCTTCTCCTGAACTCCTGGATATCGATACCATCGTTAACTATCATTATATCAGCCATTGCTATAACGCCTCCAAGCCCTAGCGAGAGTTCTAGGGAATCCCTTGCAGCAAACTCCTCCCAGCTCTTCGGATCCCCCTCCCTCCCCCTACTAGAAAGCCTCGCAAACCTGGTTTTAGGGCTAGCATGTATACCAACAATGATCACTTCCGAGAAGCTCTTTCTAAAAACCTCGATCTCTCTCAAAGATCTCGAACCATCTATAACAACATAGCGACACCCCTCCGGACCTCCACGGCTCGAGAACACCTCACCAACCGTCATCTTGGCAACGAAATCATCACCATATATCTTCCTAAGCTCTACAGCAACCATAGCCATGTTACTCCTGGTTATGGGAAGACCCCTCCTAACAAGCTCTCTCCTCACCACATCGCCCATAACATATACCTCGAAACCCATCTCCCTAGCGGTCTCTGAGAATATGCTCTTACCAGAGCCCGGCATGCCTGTAACCACGATGGCTATGACGCACTCGGTTTTCGTATCCAACGAGATACCCCAGCCCTCTATAAAGTTAGAAAGTTATAAGATAATCGAATCCCTTGTTCGAAAACCATAAATCTATATGATGGCGCCGCGGCCGGGATTTGAACCCGGGTCACGGGCTATCCGCAGCGCCCACAGGCCCCAGATAGATATATGTGAAGAAATGCTTATAAATTAGAGCGTGGGTCGGGGTTAAAAAGCTCTTTTACACCTCTCCCTCCACTTCTTCGATCATTATTATGTTCTCCTCAGGTACTCCAAGCTCCTTGATCAATATGTTCTTTACCCTAAGCCTGTGGTCTCCCTGGAGCTCTATCCTTCCGTTCTTAGCAGTCCCTCCGGTGGCTAGTTTTGATTTAAGCATGGATGCTATTTTCCTTAGATCCTGTGTCTCGTCAAGCCCCTCTATTATTGTTACTTCTTTCCCAAACTTTCTTTTCTCTAAACGTATTTTTACAATCTGTTGTTCAACCATTAGCTGTCTACATATCTCTGGGGGGAGGCCTCCACATATATTCTCGAGAGAGCTTTTCATGTTCTCCTCGATACACCCACTAAATGAAGGCTTAGTAAGCTAATATATTTGAAAAATTTGAGCGCCATGATCTGGGCCGGGTTTGTTAAAAGATCCCGATCTATTACTGCTTCGGGTCTGGCATCTGATCCAGGATCTCCTTAACTATTTTCTTCAACTCATCATGCTTGGATCTATATACCTCTGTGTATGTCTGAGCCCATCTTATAGTTGGATCCCCTCTGCTGAACCGATCGTATTGCTCATACCTCATACCAACCTCAGAGCCTATGACATCCCATAGTAGGTTGAAGAGCTTCACCCTCTCTAGAGCGTTAATCCCCTTCATTGCTAGGTATTTCTCTATATATGCCCTCTCCTCGGGGTTCTCGAAATCCTTTATAGATGCCGGTATTGGTATAGATGCGCCGGCTGAGATAAGCCTCAGGATCTCGTTGGCCCTTGGAAGGGCTTTCATGTTAAAGTGGCTAGCAGCTATTGCTATCTGGGCGTTTGGTCTAACTATGTTGGGGAGCTCTTCCGCAAGCTCTATAGAGCCGTATATCGCTGCCTCGTTGAGGGCTAGGTAGATCAGGATCTCGCCCAGCTTCTCCTGGACATTTATAAAACTATCTATACCTGCAGCCTGTGCAACAGATATAGCTAGGCCTGCGAGGAACTTCAGCCTGCAGTAATGCTGTATCACGAAGTGCCAGTTAAACCACGATCTCAGCCTCACCTCATGCCACATGAAGTTCTCGATCTCCTCGGGCTTTTTATAGAATATTATATTCTCCCACGGTACCAGGATATCATCGAATATTAACAGTCCATCACTCTCCTCATATTTTGATGATATTGGGTATTCGAACCCGGAGTAACCGCTCCTCGGCTCAAACCCTCTTCTTGCAAGCACTTTAATACCCTTGGTGTTTGTTGGTATTGCGAAGAAGACCGCATACCTGGGATCGGTATCCCTTCTTACGTTAGGTAGATACCATAGCCACTCAGCATATGCTGCTGATGTAGAGATCATTGCGGCGCCTCTTACTATAACACCCTCGCTTGTCTCCTTAACAACCCCTGCCCATATATATGGATCTGGCCATTGTGATGGTGGTTTTGATCTATCATACATGGGGGCTACTATGGCGTGTGTAAAGAAGAGATCTTTCTTAGCGTGCTGCTTATAGATCTCGATAGCGTTCTCGCCATATCTAGATCCGAAGTGCTTAGCGAAGTAATCGCTATGTGCTGCGAATACAGCGCTCCATAGGTTGAGGTAGTCCGGGCTTCTGCCGAAGAATCCTCTATAGTGGTCATATATCGTCATAAGCCCTTCTGCGAGTTTTCTGAGATCGTTCTTAGACTTGGGGATCATGAAGCTTATACTCGCCTCCTCACCAAGCATGGGGCTATAGTGCCTCAGTTTATCGGACTTACCTGGATCCCAGTGGAGGTCGTAGTACTCGGCTGTTGTTTTCACAGGTATTCTAAAGGCTGGGTGATCCGCTATATCTTCTACTATTTTTCCATCGTAATATACTACTGGATGGTTACCCTCTCTAATGGATCTTATGTAGTCCTCTCCTCTCCTGATCATGATCACCACCTTATAGTGGGCATCATGCTTGTATAGCCCTCGAGGGGTTTCATACCACCCCTAACGATCGATTCCACGGGTTTTATCTCCCTCCACCTATCGGGTATCGGTCTGCCCCAGAAGTCAGATCTATATCTAGCCTGATTGAACCTCCACTCTATAGGCTTCCACTTATCTGGATCTAGTATCACGTAATCCCCTGTGTAGAGCTCTATCCTAATACCATCTGGATCCCTTATATAGAAGTAGAAGGCCCTAGTAGCACCATGCCTCCCAGGCCCTCTCTCTATAGAGTCCCACATACCCATGCTAGCAAGTATATCTGCGATCCTCACCATATCCCTCATCTCTGGGACAATATATGCGACATGGTGGAAACCAGGCCCCGGATCCTTCCCAATGGTTTTTCCCAACGCAACATCGTGGGAGTCATGTTTATAGTAGGAGGTAACCCATGCAGCATGTTTAGAACCATCATCGCCTAAGAAGTACTCAGTCAATATGAAACCGAGTTCTTTTATATAGTATCTCAGGGCTTCATCAAGATTCCTGACTGGGAGCGAGATATTGACATGGGCTAGCCTTACTGGGGGTGCTCCTCTATACTGGCTATACTTTAACCCAAGATCCCCTGTGTACTCCATATCATAGTAAAACACCAGCGGAAAACCATATGGATCTTCAACAGCTATGGCATCGGAAACACCCTTCTCGGAGAACCTAGATACAGGCAGCCCCATAGATCTATAATAGTCTCTAGCCCTATCAAGATCCTCAGGGGAATTCACCCTAAACGCTATATATGATAACCCTGGCTCTGAGCCCTTCCTGAGTACAAGGCTGTGGTGCTGTCCCTCCTCAACACCCTTGAGATAAAGCTCATCCCCGCTCTTCTCAACCTCTACAAAGCCCAAGATATCTACGTAGAACAACCTAGCCCTATCAAGATCGGAAACCCTCAGGCCAACGTGGGAGATTCTATGGATACCAAATGCTGGCACTCTAACCACCACGTAGTATTCCTTCAGGCTATTTAATATACATGTAATCAAATTAATTAGATTAACGCAACCACCAATATGTTAAAATATAATCTATATAAACAGTATATAGTTGATCGCTAGCTGTTATCTAAGTTTCCCTTAGATCCGAGCTTCATAGCGATTGATATTTTGTACCTATTATTTTTTCACTATAGATCCAGGACGTGGAGTTTCCCCACAACAGAAAGGAGCTAGAGTTGGGTCACCCCTAATGGGTGGACCAAGGATAGAAGCCATGAACCGTTGGCTACGGCCTTGGAATAGAATAAGATCTTCTTCCAAAAACCGGTTCTACTCATAGCTCGCATGTCGTGCACGAGGGATCTGTATAACCCTCTACAGTGAATCTAGGTATCCTCAAACGCTCCTTCATCTGTGAAGACTGTTGCTGTTGGGCTTGCTGTGCTTGCTGCGCCTGGATATTCTCCTCCTTCTTAGCACTCTTCTGCATCTCCACAGTCTTTAGCCCGAAGTATATTACCTGCTTGCTCTTGGACTTATCTCTATAGACCGTTATACCCTTGATCCCTAGCCTCCACGCAATCTTATATACATGATCCACATCCTCTTCAGAGGCTTCTGAAGCCATGTTTATAGTTTTAGAGACCCCGGCATCTACCCACTGCTGCCATGCAGCCTGGTGGAGAACATGGTATACGGGGCTCACGTCATGGGCTGTTCTGAATAGCTCTCTAAGCGTTCTTGGCATGAAGGGGTTGTGATCTATAGATCCTGTCTCGGCTACAGCCTCAACAACCTCTGGGGAGTCTAGCTCATACCTCCTGAGATAGTCTAGGAACACTCTATCAAGCTCTATGAATGTGCCTACAGCAACGGCTCTTACAAAGGCTAGTGCGAATATGGGCTCTATAGAGCTTGATGTACCAGCTATTATCGAGATCGTGCCTGTAGGCGCTATTGAGAGAACCTGTGCGTTCCTCACACCATATTCGAGTATACCGCTCTCCAGAGATCTAGGATCAACGCTGAGCTTTGAGAGAATCTTTGAGATCTTCTCAGAGGGTTTACCCTCGATCCCGGTCTCTCTCAATAGATCCTCTACTGGTTTGGAGAACTCCCAAGCAGCCCTATAGAGCTTCGGGTTGAATGCCGTGAAAGCACCTTTCTCCTTAGCAAGCTCTATCGATGCTCTTAGTGCGTGGTAGTAGATGAACCTGGCTAGATACCATGCTAGGTATAATGCATCAACACTATCATACCTAATCCCAAGTCTTATGAGTGCGTGGGCCCAGCCCATAACGCCTAGACCAACTTTTCTAGTAAGCTTGGCTCCTCTCTCAAGCTGTGGTAGGGGCCATTTAGCGGCATCTATAACGTTGTCAAGGAACCTTATAGCTATCTCTATATCCCTTACAAGTAGATCGAGATCTATATCTGTGCTCCCATCCTCCCTAACCACTATATATTTAGCCAGATCGAGGGATCCCAGGTTACATGGCTCCCAGTCTAGGAGGGGCTCTTCGGCACACGGGTTTGTAGCGTTTATCTTCCCCACATACCATGCTGTGTGTCTCCTGTTAATGGTATCTATAAACACAAGCCCTGGGTCTCCTGAATCCCATGCTCCCCTCACTATTTTCCTCCACAGCTCCTTAGGATCGATCCATCTGACTATAGCTCCCTCTCTCTCAGCTATTGCGAGAGCCTCCTCCCACGTGATCACCCTAGACTCGTCGAGAGGAACAGAGCCTCCCCTCTCCTCAAGCTCGTCTATTATAACCTCCTGAACCCACTCCTCCTCAATGCTGAACCTAGCCCTAGCTATAGCATAATACCTCGAATCGCCAGATCCTGGTCTCAGCTGCGTCTTTCTCGGGTTTATGAGGGGGAATTTCTCTCCCCTCTCAAGGGCTTTCATAAACGAATCATAGATCCCGACGCTTATGTTGAAGTTCTGGAGATGCACATCCCTAAGCTCTCCAGTCTTGCTCACTATGAACCTCTCTATATCGGGATGCCATACATGCAGGATCCCCATGTTAGCCCCTCTCCTCTTACCGCCTTGCTTGATCACCTCTGTGTTAACGTCAAAGAGCCTCATGAAGCTCAGGGGACCCGAGGCTACGCCAGCTGTTGATGCAACAGTATCTCCCTCGGGTCTCAGCTCTGAGAATGAGAATCCTGTTCCACCGCCCATCTTGTGTATAATAGCCTGGGCTCTCACAGCATCCATTATACCCTCTCCATCAGGTGTTACTAGAGAATCCCTCACAGGTAATACGAAGCAGGCTGAGAGTATTCCAAGCTTTGTCCCGGCATTCATCAGTGTTGGTGTGTTGGGGATGAATCTGAGGCCTGACATTACCTCGTAGAATCTCTCCTCAAGCTCTCTAACCTCCTTCTCAGACTTGCCATACTGCCTCTCAACAGATGCTATAACCCTAGCAACCCTTCTAAAGAGCATCTGCGGCGATTCTATATACCTCAGCGTCTCGGGATCCTTGAGCAGATACCTAGCCTCAAGAACCTTTATAGCCTGGTATGTGAGGAGGAGATCCCTCTCGTTAAACGAGCCGTCCCACTTATCACCATATAGATCCTGATAGATCCTTGCAAGAGCATACCTCTTAGCAGCCTCAAAGAACCTCTGATCCCTCACACCAAGTATCATGAACCTCTTCTCAACAAGATCGGCAAGATCTCTCGAGCTAATCTCACAGATTTGTTTATTCCCACACCTCTCCACAACATCCCCATATACACCCTCAATCACATGCTCTGCTTCCTCAGCATCTATACCAGCAGACCTCAGGGCAAGAATAACAGATCTAGCTAGCTTACTAACATCGAAACCCTCTTTATGAGAATCCCTCTTAACAACAACTATCTCTAAACCAACCACCTGCCCACCAACCCTCTTCTCAGCAACCTTCATCTCCTCAGAGCTAGACATAGATCACCACCTATTATGTGACCATATCCTATTGGTGTTTGATTACGTATATATAGATGGCTCATAGAACTCATATGAGTCTCACTATCCCTAGTAATATCCTGAATAGAAATGGGATAAATATATATAGTAAAACTATACAGAGAGACCAGGGCGAAACTATCGCTCCATATATCCCGGAGATATCGATATGACATGGTTATATAATTAACAATCGACTCATCTCTGGGAAGGAGATGCCGCGGAAAAGAGAAACTAAGGAGAAGGTGCAAGAGAAGGCCGAGACAGAGGCTAAGAGGAAAACGCCTAGAAGGGTTTCTAAGAAGCATGTTGATGTTGAGGAATGGGTTAGTGAGAGGATCGATGATCTCTCCTCAAGACTAGGCCTCGATATCCTTGGATTATCTAGGGAGGAGCTTGTAACAATACTAAGCAAGATCGTTGAGATCGTTTTGGGAGAGTCAAGACCAGATGTTGAGACAATAGTTAAGAGGATCAAGAGGAACGAGGATAAAATAAGACCCCTAATAGCGCTCGGCATACTAGAACTTAGGGAAAACCTAAACGAGGATCAGATAGACTATGTTTTATCAGCCCTGGGTCCATGGATACTATCCCACGCTGGAAAACTATATAGAGAGGCTAAAAGACTGGGAAAGAGCGACTATCTACAAGCGGCAAGGCTTGAGTGGAACAAGCAGTGGATGATCCAGAGGGATAGGATCCTCCCACCAGAATGCCCCATCTGCGGGTTCAACGCCCTCATGGGTGATCTCACATGCTTAGTATGTGGCTCAACACCCAGCACTAAGCTCATTATAGAACACTATAGGGTTAGCGAATACGTGGAGAGCCTTGCAAAGAAAGGGATGCTTGAGGATCTAAAGAGGATCCTGGATTCAGGATATATAATCATATCATCAACAGGAATAAAGATCCCGGGCAAAGACCCCAGGGAAAAATACGACGTAGAGCTCCATCTCACAAGCAGCTTAAGAGAAGAGATCAAAAAAGCCCTACAGAGTACTCAGAGTCTATAGACATACATAGAAGTCTTTGAAGCAATAGCAAAGCATTTCGGAAACCAACCAAAAGTCTATACACCCAAGCCCGAGTCCTCCACACACGAAAAACGCCAACCTAAGCTTGCTGAGCATACCAGAACCAAGCTATCCAGAGCTGATCCTCAAATATAAAGTATAAAATATATAGCTAGCTTTTTGGAAGCTGCTTGGCAATATTCGAGCCTGCTTATAAGGAAAAAGATCTTGTGACCGAATCTCGCTAATATATATACTTCTCTCGCAATAAGATCAGGTGGTTGTTTTTAAGGATAATGATAGGTACTGATAACGGTATATACGAACTCTCTGGGAAAAGACTTGATAAGATCTGTTGTGATGGCATGTCTATATATGATCTTAAATCCTACGAAGACAAGCTGTATATCTGCTCAAGCAATAAGGGGCTCGCAAGGCTGGGTAGTGAGGGTTATAGTGATATACTGAAAGGTTCTTGTTGGAGGCTTATCACTACAGATAAGGGGCTTGTAGCGTCTCTCGATGGTCCTAGACTCTACCTAGTCACTGGAGATCGTGCTGAGCTTCTAGCAGACTATAGAGGTTATGCCAAGAAGCATGGATGGTGGTTTCCACACGGACCTTCCCACATAACGGACTTCGCAGTCTATAAAAGGGTCTTCGTAGCCTCTGTGGAAGTTGGTAATCTGTTGAGAGGCCCGGACCTCGCATCCCTCGAGCCATTATCCTTCAGCCATGACCAGCATAACCTACTAGCACTAGAAGAACTGCTTATCATTGCAACAGCGTCAGGAGTCTATTACACCGAGGATCTTGAGGTGTTCAACGAGGCAAAAGGCTCGCACGGATATTTCCACGCACTCGAAGAGTGCGGAGACCTCGTGCTAGGACACGTGATCAGCTCCAAACCCGTCAAGATATCCCGTGATCGTGGGAGAAGCTGGGAAAAGGTCGATATAGAGCTCCCAAGCCCAACTACCGGTACTACAGGGATAGCATGCATTGGTGAGGGAAAAGCTATCTATGCTTCTACGGGAGTATACCTGGTAGATCTGGAAAACGGGGAGGCTGAGAATCTCGTTGAGAAGATCCCCATGACCAGAAGGGTAACGATCCTGGACAAAGATCTCTAAACATGTATAATAGATTCGTATAGCTCTGGGATTAACCAGCAAGATCTCTAAGCCATCAAAATCCAGATCTTTTTCACAACGCTTTGAAAACCATTTTGAAAAACCATACAGAATAGTGATAGTTGATATTAATAACCATCCATCCCGTCTCAGCGTTAAACACACTACAGATAGTTTTTACTACTAACAGTGAAGACACCGTATATCGGGAGCCTTAGATCAGCTGTAGCAAGCCTGCTGCCCAGCCTATATTAATACACACCTAACCACACAATAAGACCCTAGCTCATAACCATGAGCAAATAAGCGAATAAGAGACACAGGGATAGTTGCTTAGGAACCGCTATTTAACCCCTATATGGTGAGAGATCCTCCACAAACACTCTTCTCGAATGCTTCGGTACGCATAGACACGCCTCTCTACTCTAAAATAACCAGCTATAGTATGCCATAGGCATAAATCATAGAATAGATATATGTGAGAACATTGGGTAATAGTAAGAATAAAACCTCTGACACAATAATAGATTGAGCCGGGGTGCCCGAGCGGCCTAAGGGGCCGGCCTGGAGAGCCGGTGGGGGAAACCCCGCGCGGGTTCGAATCCCGCCCCCGGCGCCAGCTTCATAGATCCTGGCTATAAACAGCTGGTTTGCTGTCTAGTTATGTGGTTATTATTCTCTCCGATAGAATATTATGGGAGCCATAGCCAGCTATTTCGGGTTTCATGATGATTTATAAAGACTGATATTAAACCCGTAGTTCTGCAGTAATGGAACACTATATAAGCTCTTATATTTTACTGGGATGCCCGCCCAGCAATGAGGGTAAAAATAAAGACCCGAGGGGCGGGGTAAATAAAAAGAGATCCAGGATGTTGGGGTTTCCCCACAGCAATGAACCAGAGCAAAGCAATGAAGGGGAGCTGTGGGCCGGGGTCACCCCGAACGGGTGGAGGCCGAGGATAGGGCTCCGATGAAAGGGGTCCTGAGACCTATGAAGCCAAGGGAAGAGCGGTTGATATAAAAATCAACCGCAATGAAGCCCGAACCCCTTGAATCCCAGGGACTCTTGGGCTGTTTTCTTTTTGATTTTCACTTAAAAGTTTAAGCTTTGAATAGTATTGTTTCTGGTGATGAGTTGGTCTCCATATTGACTCTGGGTGGTGATGGGAGCAATGCTCCAAGCCATCCAGGGGATGATCTCTTAAACCTAGATGGGAGCCACGTGCCGTTTGGCTCGACGGCCGCCCATGAACCCATGGGGATAAAGAGATCCCTGTGGGCGAGGTTGAAGTCCCTGGATATAAAAAGAACATCAAATAAAATCAAAGAATATCCAGGGACAAACGGGATCCCGGTATATGCTTTGAGGATAGTTTCCCTCAGGCTTCTCGCTGTATTCTCTATATTGTTCGCATTGCTGGTTAGTTTGAGGGTTCTGGCTCCTCCTGGTGTTATAGGGCTTGTTATAGATCTTTGTTCGATGTTGCTAGCTATGGTTTTGATCTTTATGGCCCTTAGGTCTCATGGCTATTCGGTACGGGTTTTTCTATGTCCTGATATATCGTCGATTGTTATTGCATCTATATATTCCTTCTTATTCGGTGGGTATGTTCCGATCATGATCTATTTATTCGCGGTCCTCATGGTTGTATCGTCGTCCTATGTTGAGGATATCCTTGGGCATGTGATAATGATCCCAAGGATCCAGGCTGGCCAGGGGTTGATCGGGGGTGGTCCAGGGGCTAGGGTTAAGCTATACCCAGGGGTTATTATAAGCGATGATTCGGTGATATCGAGAGGCTCTATAGTTGTTAGGGAGCCCTTCATATCGGATTTAAGATCCTTTAGGGATGTGGGGGATCTCGTGCTAGGGCTTTCGAGCGTGGAGTCGGGATCCTCTGAAGCGACAGTGATTAGCAGGGGATCCATTATATCGAACAGCTATAGAGAGGTCTTATCACTCTCGGCAAGGGTATCGGCGTTATTCTCCACAGCTGCCTATCTAGTATCAATACCGGTAATGATCCTAGCCCCTGGGCTGAGTACAGTTGCAATATCGCTAATAGTACCCTCAGCACCATATGTAGTTTCGCTCTATCTCTTTAGAAAGGCATCTGATCTCGCTAGAAACGGTATAATCTCCTGGAACCCTATAAGGGCTTCTGAGAAGATCTGTAAGGCTTCTGAGAGCTATATAGATGCAGACGTAGCCCTCTACTCAGACGCACAGGGAGAAACACTGCTAAAGCCCAGGGGATCGCTGAAACAAGAGGATCTTCTAAGAATAGCATGCATAGCGGGAAACATAGAGAGCATTAAGGGGATGTGTAAGGGCTATGAGGGATACCCAACAGAATATAGGGTTATTAAGAGAGAAAGCAATATAGCGATCCTGGAGGATAGAAGAACAAGGCTGAAGATCTGTGTAGCATCACCTCAGGAGGCGGAGCTCTATGGATTTATGAGCAGCATATCACCAATAGAAGATCCCGACACGGTGTGCAGAGGTAAGCTGTATGTTATTTCAACCAGGTATGAGGTTCTAGGCTACATATGCTCTGGAAGATCCTTATCCATGTCAAACCTACTCACGATAGCAAGGATCTCTAAGGCTAAGAAGACAATCCTTGTACTCGACACAGAGAGCATAAAAACCCTTGAAACCTCTGGAGAGGAGGTTAAAAAGATCCTGGGCCAGGTTGATCTAATGCTTAGGAGGCAGGGACAGAGAGAATCATGCGCAGAAGTCCCCCGCGAAAGATCCCTAGTGATAGCCAGAGGTCCTAGGATTGAGGCCTGTGAAAATACCATCTATGTAGTGGATCCTTCGATAGCTGCTAACAAATACGCGGATACCAAAGCAAGCCTAGCTAGGGGCGCGGCTATAACCCTGAGGAGAGATCTAGTATGGCTTGAGAGAGCGCTCAACCTATGCTCACGCTGGAGAAAAGATCTAGCATCGATAGCCTTAACATACATAGTGCTGAGAGGAGCCGGTGCTGTGTTATCCATATCCACAGGGATCATGTGGGCCCAGTATATCTTCGAGATCGTGGGTTTAATAATATCTATATTCAGGATCTATAGCCTCTAGCCTGCTACAGGTCAACTTACTTTTATCCCCCCAATCGCTAAAAACCTTGGTTGGTGTTTATTTTGAGTATAAGGACTACCACCTGCGAGATGTGTGGAAAAGAGATCCCGTTGAGAGCTTCTGTAGAGGTCAGGATCGAGGGTGCTGTTATGAGGATATGCCCAAGCTGTTTTGCAAGATACTCAGCTGGAAGGGGTGCTAAGATCGACAGGGAGAAAGAGCGGACAGCCACCAGGGTTGAAAAACCACCCCCACCCCCGCCTAAGAAGCAGCCTAGGAGGGAGAGGATAGAGAGGTACGAGATAGTTAAGGACTATCATGAGAGGATAAGAAGCGCTAGAGAGAGCATGGGGCTCACCACAAAAGACCTAGCCATAAGGATCAGGGAGAGCGAGAATATAGTGAAGAGAATAGAGAGCGGGAAGCTCATACCCCCAATAGAGCTAGCAAGGAGGATCGAGAATGTGCTCAAAATACAGCTAATAGTCCCAGCAGTGGATCAAGAAATAGAGGAGAAAGCCGCGGGGAAAACCGGGAAGAGTATAGATCTAACACTAGGCGATATAGTTCAGGTTAAGAAAAAAGGATAAAGCAAATGCCGGGATAACTACTATTAATGAGAACCAGCCTAGCTATCATTACCTCCTAGCCCGACACCGTGTGTCGCTGGATCTTTCTCTTGCAAGCCATAGATCTCTTATAGATGTCCATAAACCCATAGAGACCGATCGAAAAAATATATACCTCTAAGTGACAAAATATCGGGATCTGTTATTGGTCTGGGTTAGAGCAGTAGCTAGAACAACCATCGCGGTAGTCATTGTTGTAGCCTTAATAGCCTTCTCGGCAGGATTTCTCGCAAAGCCTCCCTCAACGATTACGGTGAGAGAGACCATACCTATAACTAATATCCAAACAGTTACACAGACCCTCCTCACAGAGCGGACTGTGGTTCAAACACAGGTGAGAACAGTACCAACAACCATTACCGAGACAGCTATGATCGTTAACACCGTGACCTCAACGATCTATACGACAACAACGAGGGTTGAGACTATAAGGCAGGTGGAGACCGTGGTAAGGACATCTACAGTAACAATGGTCTCAACAGTAGTATCTACAGTGACACAGACTTTGGGACTACCAGAAGGGGCAACCCCGCTACCATTCACCGGTAGGACCGTGTCTGCACTAATATCTACGGGCTTTAACTTTAACGGATCATCGGGTGGTGGTCTCATAATATATATACCGGCAGGATGGGGCGTCGAGATCATATACACGAATAACCATGCAATACCCCATAGCATAGCAATTGTTAGAAATAACACAGCAACGCCGCAGAGCAGCGATATAGGTAGCGATGGGACCGTTATAGCCTCACAGCCCGAACAATATACAAGTGGAATAACACAGGGCTCCACGGTAAGGCTTGCACTAAATAGCATACCAGAAGGGGTTTACTGGATAGCGTGCGGGGTGCCTGGACATGCACGGGCTGGGATGTGGATCATCATGGTATCCTCTTCCAAGGTATTAATACCATACGCCATAGCAGCTCAGCCGAGCGGTACTGGGTATCCATATAGCAATTATAGCTATACCGCAACGTTATTGATATTTACAGCATTGATATTACTGATTCCCACAGCCACTATAACGATCCTTAGAGTAAGGGTGGCTAGGAATTAAAAGCTGGTTTTTTCCTTTTATCCAAAGTACCTGGTAAAGTCCTCCCCTAAAATCTCTTTCATAAGATCTAGGGCAAGGGATCTTATATAACGATCTATAATGATCACAGATACCCCTCTGCCAGGAACACCATATAATAGGGAATCACCATAGCCAGCTACACCTGCTATAACTAGAGAGAGCATATCCTCCTCACCCCTTACTATCAGGAGAAACTTGCCCCCAGGCCTGCCTGCTATATCCTTAACAATATAGATAGCCTCTGAAGATATGTGCCCACGAGGGTTGGCAACCTCGAGCACCGTACCCTTCGCCCTATATAGATCCTCGATCTCTCCAGTCTCTATATATTGCTCCCTCAGAGTCGCCCTATCTATAACAGCAACATCTGGTAGAAACCCAACATCTATAAGGCTCCTGGTAACAACATCACCAACACTCCATACCCTCCTACCAACAATAAGTCCTAGGATCCTTCTAGCAACCTCAACCCTATCGCTTCCCTCAACAACAACACCATAGCCTCTTGAAAGAACGCCTCTAAGCCTCTCTGGAACCTGGTAGATCTTGTCCTTAATATCGATCACCATCTACATGGTATATAACGTTCCAGCTTATAACAGGACAGTATTATTCTTCACTATAGGATTTCAGTCAACCGTTCGTCCCTGGATGTTCATTCCACTCACTTTATTCATGGCCTTATCCAGGGTTTTCGCCTCTACCCTCAGGATCTCTAACCCTGCGGGATCATGAGCGGTCGTCGAGCCAAACGGCACGCGGCTCCCATCTAGGGCTTGTGTGGGGAGACCCACACCGAGGGCAATACATTTCAAGGACTATAAATACTCCTGGGTGTTGGTGTGGAAGTAGCCTCCATGCATTGTCCTAATGCACATGAAAATTCCCAAAACCTACTAATCCTCCTTATATATATCAAAAGAAAACAGCCCTGGCCATTAGTTAATACCAATCCATAGCCTGCTATGTTTCTTCAATTCTATGATCTATGGAGTGGGTGGTTATTAGCATGGCGTTTATAGAGCCCTTGCCTTGGGTTATTATCTGGTGATTCAAAGCTATCCCCTCAGCGTTAGGGGAATAGCTATAAGGATCTATAAGGTTGAAACCCAGCGTTGAGATAGCCTTAAACGGATCTGTTGCTAAGACTATAAAGATCTGTTTTTCAAGTTTTAGATCGTTTGTAAAAAAGCTTTTCATCGCATAGTCTAGCCAAAGAGAGCTCTATCGAAGAATATCATTTCTCCATCTACGTATACCCAGTATCCTTTGAGATCCTTTGATGCTGCGTAGAACCATTTCTGCGTGTATAGGAATATCCATGGAGCGTCTCTCCAAATGATCTCTATGGCTTTCTTATACAGCTCGACTCTTTTAGCCTCGTTAAGCTCCCTCATAGCCTGCTCTAATAGAGAGTCGACCTCGGAGCTGTTATAATGAGCCGCTGCAAGACCTCTCGGCGGTGCTTGGAGCGAGTGGAATTGCCCATAGAGCGTGAAATGAGCATCAGCAACACCCGGTCCCCAGCCTAGTAGTAGGAGATCATAGTCCTTCTGATCCAGCGGCTTTGTTATCGCAGCAACAAAGCTCGGCCAATCCATGGTTCTGAGAGTAACTTTAACACCTATTCTTGATAGATAAGCCTGCACAGCCTCTGCAACCTGCTTATCCTGAAGATATCTCCCAGTGGGGTGTAGCAGCACGAGCTCTTTATCGAACGGGAATCATGCTTCCTCGAGCATCTTCCTAGCCTTCTGAGGATCGTATTGATACGGCTCCATCTTGGTATAGCCGAAGAAGTGAGGAGGAACAGGAGAGTCGGCCGCTATACCCAAACCGTAGAGCACGCTGTTAATGATCGCGTTCTTATCCACAGCATAGTTAAGGGCTTGCCTAACCTTGGGATCATTCAAGGGGCCCTTTGGTAAAATTGCAATGAATATAACCCTGTTGCTCGTTGGCGTAATCACAGTGAACTTGGGATCATTCTTAACTCTCTCAAGATCCGTAGCTGGCAGTGAGTATGCGAAATCAACATCTCCCGCCAGCAGAGCTGCTAGCCTTGTTGATGTCTCTGGTATTATTAGCCACTCTATCCTCTTTATAGGAGGCTTCGTCCCCCAATAATCATCGTTCCTCTCAAGAACAACCCTCTTACCCTTCTCCCAGGAGGCGAACTTATAGGGTCCAGTGCCGACAACCTCAGTTATTGTAGCATTACCGAACTTCTTAATAATGTTCAGGCTAGTGATCAGGAGATAGTTAGCTAAGGCCCTTAGGAATGGTGCAAAAGGTTCTTTCAAATAGATCTTAACTGTGTATGTGTCAACCACCTCAGCCCCTTTCACAGGCCCTAGCTGTAATCTCAGAGGAACCCTTGTAGTGGGATCTATCCATCTATCCACATTTGCTTTAACGACTGTGGCATTGAATTCAGAGCCATCATGGAACCTAACGTTCTTTCTAAGATATAGCGTATACGTTAATCCATCTGGAGAGACCTCCCACCTCTCAGCAAGCCAGGGAATAACATTACCATTCTCATCAAACCATAGAAGCGTCTCGTACACGTGCCTAACAACATTCTGAACCGTTGTTGTCGTTTGCCCGTGAGGATCTACAGAATCTAGATCCGTCCCTATAGCTACCTTGAGCGTATCCTTCTTACTAACTATAGCTTGCCCCGGTGTTGTTACCGGCGTAGGTGTTGTCTGCGGTGTGGGGCGGGGTGTGGTTAGCGGTGTTGTAGGTGTTATTGGTTGCTGCTTTGCTGGGGCTTGTTGCATGAAGATCATTGCAGATGCTACTGCACCGATCACTATTACTGCTATTATTATTGCAACCATGGATATTTTTGAGAGACCGCGCACCATATGGGTCCCTTACGCACTATTAGTGAGCTAAGCTTATAAATGCCTAGGCTGTTCCTTAAGCCCATTAACCATAAGATCTGGGGGAGGTAGAAAGGATCATGAATATTGACAGGCGATTTCTACGCTTTTATACATGATACCCTGTGATCGTTCGCTATCTCTCTAAGCGGTGGATGCTCTTTAGAACATTCCGTAGAGGCTATCGGGCATCTCGTTATAAATCTACACCCACTCGGGGGATCTATAGGGCTTGGGGGCTCGCCCCTCGCCTTAAACAGAGGATCTTTATATGCTGATGCCGATGCTATTATCGGTGATGAGTATAGAAGCATCTTTGTATAGGGGTGGCCAGGGTTTTTGAAGATCCTCTCTGTTGGTCCTATCTCAACGATCTTTCCCAGATACATTACCGCTACCCTGTCTGAGATGCTCCACACAAGCCCCATATCGTGGGTTATGAATATCATGCTCAGACCCAGCTTCTCCTTAAGCTCCATCAATAGATTCATAATCTGGGCTCTTACAGAGACATCTAGCGCTGATACCACCTCGTCGGCAACAAGGATCTCCGGCTGCATTGCCACAGCCCTTGCTATCGCTATTCTCTGCTTCTCCCCGCCTGATAGCTCGTGGGGGTATTTGAAAACGTGATCAGGTGAGAGGCCTACAAGCCTTAATAGTCTGAGCTCCTCCTCAAGGATCTCTTTCTTCGATAAATCGGGCTTTATGCTAAGCACGGCCTCTCCAAGTATATCGAAGATCTGTAGCCTCGGGTTTAGGCTGCTATCGGGGTTCTGGAAAACCGCCTGGATCTTGTGCCTAACGTCCCTAGACAGCTCTTCTCCACTATATATGTCACGATCCCTATAGATCACTCTACCCCTATCAGGCCTCATAAGACCTGCAATGATCCTGCCGAGGGTTGATTTGCCAGAACCGCTCTCACCTACGAGGGCTAGGACCTCGCCCTTGTATAGCGATAGATCCACATCATCAACAGCCCTAACGTATTTCTTAGATCCTAGGAAACCGACAGAGACTGGGAAGTATTTCCTCACATTTTCTACTTTAAGCACTTCCTCCATGATCACCACCGTAGAGGAAGCACGAGACAACCCTGCCCCCAACCCTATATAGCTGGGGATCTTTCTTGGAGCATATATCAAAGGCTAGAGGGCATCTAGGGTGAAACCTACACCCTGGAGGAGGAGATATTAGGCTTGGTATCGAGCCCGGTATTGCTTGAAGCCTCTTCTTCCTCTCATACTGTAGCGAGGATAGAAGAGCCTTGGTATATGGGTGCAGAGGATCCTTAGCTATCTCTTCAGCCCTCCCTATCTCTGCAATCTTGCCTGCATACATAATCATGATCCTATCAGCTATCTCTAGTAGCAAAGCCAGGTCGTGGGTTATAAATATTATCGAGCTCCCTGTCTCCTTTCTTATCTCGTTCAGCAGCTCTACAATCTCAGCTTGGATTGTTACATCGAGAGCCGAAGTAGGCTCGTCAGCGATTATCAGCTCGGGCTTTTCAGCAATAGCCATAGAGATCAAAACCCTCTGCTTCATCCCCCCGCTCATCTGGTGGGGGTAAGCATTAACCCTCCTCTCAGGATCGGCTATCTTGACCATCCTGAATAGCTTGACAACATCCCCCACATATCTCCTCCAACTACCCCCGCGATGTGCTTCATAAACCTCGGCGACCTGGAAGCCCGTTGTATACACTGGGTTTAGATATGTGCTCGGATCCTGGAAGATCATCGATATCTTCTTACCCCTTATACTCCTAAGCTCCTCCTCGGTGAGGGATAAGATGTTAGTACCCATGAAGAGCACCTCTCCAGATACAACCTTAGCAGGGGGCCTCAGGAGCCCCGCCACTGCGAGTGCTAGGGTTGATTTTCCAGAACCGCTCTCACCAGCGATGCCAAGGATCTCTCCTTTATGTACTTCGAAATCAACCCCGTCCACTGCTCTCACAATGCCCTGTGGTAGCTCGTAATATATCCTCAGGTTCTTTACCTCCAACACCTTCTCCAAGGCTAGCCCCTCCTTAGCAACGCCCTTGCCTTTGGATCCAGGGCGTCTCTCAGGCCATCGCCAAGCAGGTTGAAGCTTAGCGCAGAGATCATTATAAAGACCCCTGGGAAAACCACTATATGTGGTGCGCTAAAAATATAAGTCCTACCACTACCTATCATAGCACCCCACTCAGGGGTTGGCGGGGGTACGCCTAGTCCTAAGAACCCTAGGGCTGATGCAAGCAGTATTGAGAGACCCATATAGTATGTAGCCTGAACCACTATAGGCGATATTGAGTTGGGAAGAACGTGCCTGAACATTATATAGATCTTGCTTTTCCCGAGAAGCCTTGCAGCAGCTATATAGTCCTCGTTAACAACCTGAAGCACGACGCCTCTTACAAGCCTCGCATAGACTGGGAAAGTGCTTATAGCTATAGCTATTATGAGGCTAACAACACCCTGCCCAAGGGAGGCTACAAGGGCTATGGCTAGAAGCACTGTTGGGAATGCTAGCATTACATCAACGACCCTCTGGATCACGGTATCCCATAAACCCCCTAGATAGCCCGAGGCTAGTCCTAGTATAACCCCTATCACCACACCAAGCAGTACTGATGCGATCGAGATCCCTATGGTATATCTAGCCCCTTCCAGGATCCTGCTGAGAATATCCCTCCCAAGCTCGTCTGTACCGAATGGGTGGGCAGGGCTTGGGGGTTGTCTAGCCCTTGATAGATCGAAGTCGTAGGGGTTGTAGGGCGTTAAGAGGGGTCCGAAGATCGCTATGAAGATCAAGAAGCCAACTATGTATAGCGAGACATAAGCAGCCTTGTTAGATTTAAGGGTCTCCCACATCTCTCTAAGCCTTCTCCTCCTAGCCTCGTAAACCCTTCTCAGGATCTCCCCGCTCTCCATAGCACCTCCCTCACTCTTGGGTCTATGTATGCGTATAGTACGTCTGTGATTATATTTATAACTATGAAGACAAACACTATGAATAATATTATCCCCTGTGCCAAGGGATAATCCCTATAGAATAGGGAGTCTATTAGGAGAGATCCTATCCCGGGCCATGCGAACACAGTCTCTGTTATCACAGCCCCTCCTAGTAGAGCTCCAACCTGTATACCCATGATGGTGATTATAGGGATCATGGCGTTTCTGAGAACATGTCTCGCAAGGATCACTCTAGACCCAAGGCCCTTGGATACTGCTGTGAGTATATGGTTACTCCCGAGAGCCTCCATCACTGCCGCCCTGGTTATCCTCGTAAGATTACCCATTAAGAGAAGAGCTAGGGTTACGGCTGGTAGTATAATATGCTTTGGGGTATCGGCACCGCTTGACGGGAGGATCCTGAGGCTGACTGCAAAGACATATATGAATATAAGGCCGATCCAGAATATAGGGGTTGATGCCCCAACTAGTGAGAGCACCGATGCTATGTATGAAGCCTTAGATCTAGGCTTAATAGCTGAGTATATACCTAGGGGCAGAGCTATAGCTACAGCTATAGCCTCTGCTGCAAGGGCGAGGGTTATTGTGTATGGAAGCCTGGCCATTATCTCGTCGATCACTGGTGTTCTGTATTTTATCGAGGTACCGAAATCCCCTCTCAAGATAGACGACATATAGTCCACGAACTGTAGATATAAGGGCTTGTTAAGCCCCAGCTGCTCCCTAATCCTCTGAACATCCTGCTCAAGAGCCTCAGGACCTGCTATAAGCCTTGCAGGATCTCCCGGAAGTATCCTTACAAGTATGAACATGACTAGCATGGCTCCAACGAGGGTTGGGATCGCTTGGGCAACCCTTATACCCACATACCTTGCTAGCGACATGCAGGATCTCCGTCCTACTGTGTTTTGTTATACCTTGTGAGGAATAAAAGCTACCCCAATTGAATCTTAGATAAAACAAGTTAATGTTTGACCATGTGGTAAAGTAGATCATATACCTGTTGGGAGAACCACCGCTCCTTTAGATGCCTGTGACACCAGGGATGCGTATTTAGCCAGAACTCCTGATCTATATCTCGGTGGTCTTGGACTCCAGTTCTTAAACCTCCTTTTCACCTCGTCCTCGGGTACAGCGAGATCAAGCCTCCTGTTCTCAACATCTATGATTATCTTATCACCATTCTCAACAACAGCTATGGGGCCTCCTACAGCAGCTTCCGGCGATACGTGACCCACCATAGGGCCTCTTGTAGCACCACTGAATCTCCCGTCAGTAACCATGGCTACTTTTTCAAGCCCCGCACCAACTATAGCCGCTGTGACTCTAAGCATCTCCGGCATGCCGGGACCTCCCTTGGGACCTTCGTATCTTATAACCACTACATCTCCCTCTTTCACCTCACCGCTCTCGATGCCTTTGAAGGCCTCATCCTCCCCGTCATATACCCTTGCACTCCCCTCAAACCTGGTTATGTTTGTTGCAGCCACCTTGATCACTGCTCCCTCCGGTGCGAGGCTACCCTTAAGGATCACTATACCGCCGCTCTTCTTAAACGGGTTTGACACGCTCCTCACTATATGGTCATGGGGTACGTTTGGATATCTATAGCTCTCAAGATTCTCCTTAACAGTCTTCCCAGTCACCGTCAATGCATCGCCGTGTATTAATCCTGCTTCCAATAGCTTCTTCATAATCAGTGGGACGCCTCCAACCTCATCTAGATCCATCATTGTGTATTCGCCTCCCGGCCTCATACTGGCTATAAGGGGAACCTTTCTCGAGATCCTTTCAAAATCGTCTAGCTCTAGCCTAACGCCAGCCTCGTGAGCTATTGCGAGTAGGTGGAGAACAGCGTTCGTTGAACCTCCCATAGCCATGAGGACTGCTATTGCGTTCTCGAAAGCCTCATATCTCAATATATCCCTTGGCTTTATCCCTAGCTCTAGTAGTCTCATTACAGCTACACCGCTCTCCCTAGCATACCAGATCCTTTTAGCTGATGTTGCTACCGGCGACGCGCTTCCTGGAAGGCTTATTCCGAGAGCCTCTGAGATAGACGCCATAGTATTTGCTGTAAATAGCCCTGCACATGTCCCGTAGGTTGGGTGCGCTGCTTTCTCAAGCTCTAGAAGCTGCTCCTCAGAGATCTTGCCTTTTAGATAGGCTCCAACAGCCTCGTGTATATCCTCAATAGTAACCTTTTTACCATTGTAAAAGCCGGGCTCTGCACTGCCTGCGTAGAGATATATGGAGGGCTTGTTAATCCTAGCCATAGCCATAATAGTCCCGGGCTCTGTCTTATCACACCCAGCTATGCCTACAAGCGCGTCGAACGCGTGGGCCATGAACTGGGCCTCGATCATATCTGCTATGAGGTCTCTGCTAACAAGGCTATACCTCATACCTTCGGTACCCATACCTATGTTATCGTTAACAACCATTGCCGGGAAGGCTAGAGGTGTCCCGCCACCTCCTCTAACACCTTCTTTCACATAGGCAGAGAGAGTCATTGTATGTATATTACATGGCCCTGCCTCGCTCCACGCAACAGAGATCGCTACTAAGGGCTTCCCTATCTCCAGATCTGTGAGACCGATAGATCTGAGGAAAGCCCTGTGGGGCGCGTTGAGAACACCGTGATACCTCTCTCTACTTGGGAGACTACTTCCAATCCTCACCAATGGGGGCACCGACCTAAGTGGGTTTCAGACATATTTAAAGCTAAGTACTAAAACCATTCTTTCCAATAGCCTGTTTCTATAAATATATTTCGATCGGTTCTATGCTTGTTAATAGCAAGGAACAGCTGATCCCGGATCTATAGTGTGCGTGGCTATATGTGGTAGTGGTTATTAATACTCACACACAGAGATATTATTTAGCGGATCCCCATGAGCCTCAGTTTTGTTGGGAGAGTCGATTTTAAAGGAAGAATCACTATACCCCTCCCTATACGTGATCTTTTAGGGATATATGAGGGAGCAACGGTAATGATCTATGCAGATCTCGATGAGAGAAGCATAAAGATAAAGCCTGTGCAACCCATGGGTGTCCTGACAAAGATCTCTAGGGAGTGTGGAGAGAGATCATGCATAGGAGAGCTAATAGCACGCCTCGAGAAGCTCGAAGGCTTCAAAGATCTCGTGGAGATTAGGTGCACCAGGAATCTTAAAGGGTATAAATGCTATGCAATAGCACTCATAAGCCAACAGTATATAGAAAAGCTAAAGAGCGGTGAAGGTTACACAATAGAGATCCTCAAATAAATCCTGCCTCTACAAAGCCGAGAGCCTAGCCACGCACGCCCTCACCAGAGAGTTAGTCTCAATCTATAGGGATCGACCAACTGATCCTAACCATAAGGTTATCCCGGCACACACGTAGATATCGAGACTATCACTTATCCCTAAATACCAATCCATATTCTTTGTCGCCATTCCATAGCAAGAAAAGATACAAAGCCTGCAGGATCACAAGATATGGTTAAGCCGATGGTATATGACTTTTATCTGGCGTGGAGTAATCTCAGGAGACACAGAACGATGCATCGCAACTAGGTACTCATCTCACGAGTAATTCTATTATTAAAGATCCACAAGCGCTAAGATCTTTTCGGAGGAATTAATACGGGAAAAACCCTGTCATGGAATTAATCTTTATGTTATATACGGCGCAGCTCACTATATTTTGATGCGATATGAGCATGCCTACAGATCTTTCAACAATAGTATCGATAGCAGTATCGGTCTTCGCTATAATGGATCCTGTCGCTGCTATACCAACTATGATCACATATATCGAAGAGATGAGGGGCAGAGGCTCCAACGATATCGAGAGCTTTGTGAAGAGGGTGATTAACAGGACAACCATTGCCGTTTTTATAATGATCACGGTCTTCTCACTAGCTGGGGAATACATACTTAGAATCTTTGGTGTCAGCTTATTAGCTCTAAGAATAGCTGGGGGCGTGATCCTAATGGCGATAGCGATCGAAATGCTCATGTCAAGTGATAAACCAGAGAGGGTTAGCAGTGGTGATTTTGCAATAGTCCCTATAGCTACGCCTCTGATCGTTGGTCCCGGAACTATGAGTACCCTTATACTATACTCAAGGATCTACGGATCAATACTAACGCTATTAGGAGCATATGTAGCCCTCCTAGCAACGTACCCCCTACTGAGATATTCTTACAAAATCATGAGATATATGGGAACCACAGCCCTTAGAGGGATCGGCAAGTTCATGGCTATTATAATAGCTGCTATAGCCGTTGAGCTCTTCGTAGCAGGGCTAAGGGATCTAGGGCTAGTTAGATAGTGGAGTAGGTCGTGAGAATCGCTACTAACTATCATGGCACTCTGTCTTCATTCTCATTATATTGAGACCGCCGCTGAGTGCTAGTAATCCAGATGCCAGGGACACTATTGATGCAAGCACCATGTTATTCGCTATAAAATATATCGATAGACTCATGAAGATTATCGACGATATAACCAGGATCAGTGCTGCTATATGCGTATGCTTCAAGACACCTATCCCTAATGCTACTTAACATTCTATTTTTTATTTTCATAGCAAGGGATCTAAACCTAGGGGCATTGTTTTTCATTACCAGGGTCTGGGGGTAAGCTTGTTTCCAAAAATATGCTAACAGGATCCGTTATAGATCTTTTACTACTTAATAGTATTAGTGGAAGCTGTTTTCTAAAGGGTTCTATACACAAGCAGCTCCCAAGAATATCGGAAGGAAACCGCTTGCTATGTTAGGCAAATTTATGCTCGGCGAGTCCGTGGGTTTGGTTATTTTCCGGCCTGATAATATATATTTCTCCCCATAACAAATTATGCTTTGGGAGATATTTTGGTTAGAGTTAAAAGAAACCTAGATGCTGTGGATATAGAGATACTCAAAATACTAACCCAGAACTGTAGGGAGAAGCTTGAGAGCATAGCCTCTAAGGTGGGGTTAAGTGCTCCAATGGTTAGGAAGAGGATCGAGACCATGGAGAGACTAGGGATCGTTAGGAAATGCTCGGCTAAAATAGATCTAGAGATGCTCGATGGCGTGGTAACCAAAGCCCTAATTATAAAGCATCGAGGTGTTGAGAGAATAGCAGACGATCTTTATAGGAATAAGGGTGTTGAGAGGATATATGTATCCAGAGCAGATGATACGATCATAGCGATAGTCAGGGCTATCAATGAGCAGGAGGTGAGGAGTCTTGTTGAGACGTTACAGAAAGAGATCCCGGGTGTCGAGATCATAGATATAGATCTAGTTATGGAGAAAGAGTGGGTTCCCGAGAAACCCGGGATCGGGATCATATATAGATGTAACTTCTGCGGAGGCGTAATAATAGGATCGCCCCACGTTGTAACCATCAATGGGGTTATAAGAACATTCCACGGCAAGGAGTGTGCCGAGGCTTATATTCAGAAAAGACAGCTAAGACTAACAACGTGATTCAATAATCCTAGTAACTCTCTAACTGCTTTGCCGAGAAGCTATTCTCCTCTTGATCCTCTTCATATATCTGAAGGTGGGTTCATAGACCGCTACGAAGAGGAGTAAGAGGATCACTGTAGTGAGGTCTGGGAAGAAGAATGCTATAATCACCCACGCTAGGGCGTATATCAGCTTCTTGTTTCTAAAGAGATCCGAGTCAGGATCTATGATTCCTAACTCTGTGAGCATGAGAAACACGGCTGGAGCTACGAATATAGCCACCGTACCCATAATGGATGTCATGAGATCGCTTATAAAGCCCTGAAGAGTTATCCAAGGCTCTGCACCAGCAGCAGCTCCCCAGTATAGCCCCGCCCTTATCACAGTATATGCTGTTATGAAGAATCCTGCCAGCATTCCTCCCGCTATGTATATTGATGATATTGCTAGGTATTTCTTAACAACCCTCTTCTCATGATCATATAGTCCTGGCCATACGAATGCTACAATCTGGTATATTATATAGGGTAGTGTGACTATTAAGGCTAGTATCAATGCTACCTGGAGAATCGCTGTAAAAACAGATCCTACAGAACCTATTATGAGTCTCGCCTCAGGAGGCAGTATATACTCCCTGCTATATCTTATGAAAAGTGTTGTGAGGCTCTCATAACTGCCTCCCGAGGTAAGGTTGGTTGAGAAGACAGAGCCCGGGTTCTTTATAATATTAGCTACAAAACCAACCACGCTCTCCTCCGAGCTAAACATGCCGGCTAGGTTTATTGGTGCTATGAATATTGCCACAGCTATTCCGAGGACTATCATAGCCCTAAACATCCTCGCCCTAAGCTCCTCCAAGTGCTCATGCAAAGGTGCTTCTCTATCCTCTGACAAGAGAGGGTTGCTCCTCTAATATTAGCTCCCCCACAGGGCATTTATTTGTTACCAAACCCTACTATGCTTGGTGATGGCGTGAGCATTATAGACGACTACGGCTATCTGTTAGAGAGGGCCTATTCGAAACTACAGGTTCGTAGAGAGGCTAAGCCCATAGATCTACCGGATCTCGATGTTGACTACGCAGCCAACAAAACCATTGTCAAGAACCTCCAGCAGATCTCCCAGAGGATAAATAGAAACCCAAGGATACTTGCTAGGTATTTCCTCAAGGGATCAGCACTTTCTGGGGCAATAAACCCCTCAGGAGCCCTAGAGATCTATGGTAAGGTGTCTAAAAAGAGCCTACAGGATCTCTATAGAAGGTTTATACAAACATATGTCAGATGCCCCACATGCGGCTCGATAGACACGGATATGATTAAGAAGGGTAAGATATGGATTATAAAGTGCCTGGCATGCGGCGCTGAATCCACAGTAGAGGCGATCTAGATGACAGGACTCTTCAGAGTAAAGATCATGAATATAGGTGAGGAAAGGATAGTGAGTGTATGTGATGAAGAACTTCTGGGAAAGGTTTTGGTCGATGAGAAGAGAAAAATAAAGATCAGGATCGATGAACCGTTCTATGGAGGAGATCTCATGGAACTCGACGAAGCCCTCGGAGTTATCAGCTCCTCAACACAGGCAAACCTGATCGGGAACAGGATAGTTGAGGCTGCTATCGAGAGAGGGCTGGTCATAAGGGAAGGTGTGATCGAGATCGCTGGCGTGAAACACACACAGATCATACTAGATAAAGTATAACCATAGCGGGAACAGCATCCCAACCCCCAACAGATGTTGTTTTAAATAGAAATGATAACCTGCATAGAGGATCTCAATAGATCTTATGGCCGGTTTAGCATAAGATCCAGCCAGGATATCTGTTGATTATATACCCACACAACATACTAGATAACGGGATTTCCATAGAATCGAGAAGAACAGCCCTGGTTATACTCAATAAGGATAATGCTGAAGGGCTTAGAAAAGCCCTAGAGAGTCTTGAGACCCAGAGCTGCCCACCATGCAAGTGCTTCGATATATATATTGTTGATGGGGGGAGCTCTGATCATTCATTCCTAGTTGCTAACGAGATGGGTAGTAAGATTCCCTGTATATATTGGTTCGATCAGAGTGTGAAGGGGGGTACAGGACCAGCTAGGATCGAGATCCTTGAAGTACTTAGAAAAAAAGGGTATGAATATATAATCTGGGGTGATTCCGAGAATATCTATTCGAGGGAGTATGTGGAGAGAATCCTGGCTATGCTGGATCGTGGATGTGATATAGCATCAGGAAGGTCTGTAGTTGCTAGGCAGAGCATATGGTCTGAGGCCTTTTATTGGTACCATGCATTTCACAACCTCTTCCCCAGAATCGTTGGCTCAAGACACGCCCCAGGAAACAACATGGGTGTAAAGATCAGCGTATATAACTTAGCCTCATACCCTCCCTCAAAGAGATCCGATGATTATATATTCACATTCAGCCTCATAAAGAACGGTTCAGGGGGTGACGAGATAAATAGGGTGAAATACTGCATAGATGAAAACGCTGTAGTTCATGTAAGCATGGCGGAAAACATACGCGGGATCATTTCATGGCAGAGATCAAGGGTCTCGGGGTTAGTCAAGGGATCCTTATATATAGGGCTCAAAATTCCTCCGGATCTCCTCAGCTGGAGCATACCTCTAGTAGTATTCCTAACACTATTAACGCTCTCAATAGTCCTTCTAAACCCAGTATTACTAACAATACCTATAATAGGTATCACATCCCTCTCAGTATTCCTACATATAAAGTCTAAGAGATATCTCGACAGGAGAACATATGCAACAGGGCTAATAGCGACTCTCGGCATGATCCTTCACGCTGTTTTCACAACGGTCTATGTTTTGGAGGATCTCATCAAGATCTATATTAGCGGTGGTGTTGAGAAAACACTGACGATCATGAGAGAAGCTGAGATCAAGGCTAAAAGCAGTACGAAGGAAGGGCTACGCCTTCCGGTCAAGAGCACCTAATGCTCTTAGCCCTTTGTAAGAGATCTCTCCAACCATATTATATTAGCAATCACTCTAAATGACCCTGTTGATTATATACAAACACGCCCGTGATAAACCTTGATCCTAGATCTTATGAGTAGCATTTCACAAAAGCACCTAATTGTTTAGGTTCATATCCTAAATTCTCTTTATGTAATAAGAGTAAGGGTGTCTTTATGGGTGAAGCAGCACCCCACGGCGAGGGCCTTAGAAAGTATCAGAGAATAGTTATTGACATGGATATATGCATCAGCTGTGGCGCCTGTGTAGCTGTATGCCCGGTACAGGCTTTAGAACTGGATCAGAATGCAAAGGCAAGGCTAATCTGGGATAAATGTGTAGACGACTTCAGCTGTGTGAAGGTATGTCCAGTTAACTGTATATGGCCTGCCCCAGAGGCTCCCGAAGCTTCAAAGGCTAAGAGTGGTTGGTATAGGTTTAATAGGGTGTTAGAGGATCTCGAGAAGAAGATCTTCGAGGAGTGGAAAGCCAAGTACGGTATTACGGGAGCACCTGCAGAAGTATAGATAAAGAATCAAAAAAGTATTTTGATCTTTTTTATATTTTTTACTTAGCTCTTCCTGTTATAACGTATACTTTTGTTCCACAGCTAGGACATGTACCTACTATAGCCTTGGCCTTGTTCTTAAGCACTGTCTCTGTCGGGTTCTTCAGCTCAACCTTTTTCCTGCACTTTAGGCAGAACCCAGCCGCCATGTTTTCACCAACATATTCTCTTGTAAGGTGAAATTTAAATATTTACCCCCCGGGATCTTTATAAATCGGTTTCAAAAGTGATGCGGAGAATAAACATCGAGGCATAAAAAAGTATTGCGAATGTTGCCTTTTATTAGAAACATATTATTTGCACCTGGTTATTTTGTATATTTATTTTTAACGCCCCCCGCTCCTAGTAAGATCTGGTCGTGATCGTTGATATGAGGTAATACAGGGCTCATGAATCGTTATAGAAGCGATAGGAAACCATTACTCCTGGAGTATACCCATGTCTGTTAGGTATTTTCTCACTATCTTCTTAAGAGCCCTTCTAACTATATCTCTGAGCGATGTGGTTCGGATCCCCATAACTCTGGCCATCTCTGCTAAGGAGGTTTTTCTAGGTGTGTCGAAATACCCCTTTTTATAGGCGAATAGAAGAACCTCCAACTGCCTTGGGGTGAGCTCGCCGGGTTCCGCGTGTTCAGCCCTTCTGACCACAACTGGCTGTAAACCTGCATCTGCGAGGGATCTTATTATGTCTTTCAGGGCTCCGAGGCCGGGGACTAGGAGTCTATAGCTTATCTCGGTACTTGAGACCGGAATGCCTTCTATAACTACGCAATCCTCTCTGCTGAGTAGCGAGCATGCAGAGCAGCTCCTAGATCTAACCCAGAGTGTATTGTTGCCAAGTATCCTTACGATCTTCACACCCTTTCTTATTAGCATGGCTCTTAACTCTTCCGGATCTCCGTTATAGATCCTGATCATGTGGCTTGACATCGTCCTACCCGGGCTTGTTCTGAGCATCCTTATATTACCCCCACTGGGATCGATTCCTGTTATTGTGTTAGTAACATCGCAATCCTTCCTAGTAACCCTTATCCATACATCCAAAAGCGATGATGACACTATCTGCATTCCCGCGTACCTATTTATCTCGGAGATACATAAGTAAACACCTATGCTCAATTACTATTTATATAAAAGAGTTGTTATTTATCTTATTAGAGTAGGTGAGGGATCATGCAGCAGGGAAGGAGCATTGTTGTAGAGGAGATAAACTACATACCTGTAGAGAAACTAACCGTAGAGCTTGTCGAAAGAAAAGGCGTTGGTCACCCAGACTACATAGCTGACGCCGCGTCAGAAGCTTCGAGCATAGCCCTATCCCTCTTCTATAGAAAAGAATTCGGCTACATATTGCATCACAACTTAGACAAGACCCTAGTAGTAGGTGGACAATCCAGCCCTAGGTTTGGGGGCGGAGAGGTGATCCAGCCGATATATATCCTTGTATCTGGGAGAACAACTACGACTGTTTTTAAAGATGGTAAGGTTATAAAGATCCCTGTAGGACCCCTGATCATAGGTGCTGTTAAGGAATGGATCAAAAATAACTTCAGATTCCTAGACCCCGAGAAACACGTTGTTGTAGACTATAAGGTTGGGCAGGGAAGTACCGATCTTTCTGGGCTATATGAGCTTGGTAAAGAGAAAACTCCTCTAGCCAACGATACAAGCTTTGGAGTCGGTTTCGCACCACTATCAAATCTCGAGAGAACTGTTCTTGAGATTGAGAGGATGCTTAACTCGCGGGACTTCAAAGCCAAATACCCCGAGGTTGGCGAGGATGTCAAGGTTATGGGGCTAAGGATAGGGAGTAGTGTTAAAATAACTGTGGCTGCATCTATGATCTCCCACCTGATCGATGACATGGATCACTACCTCTCGGTTAAGGAGGAGGTTAGAAACAGGATTGCAGACCTCGTAGCGAAAATAGCAGAGTTCAATGGGGTTGAGGTGTATCTCAACACAGCTGATAGGCCTGAGAAAGGGCTTGTCTACCTAACAGTGACAGGAACATCTGCCGAGCATGGTGATGATGGTATGACTGGGAGGGGTAATAGGGTTAATGGGCTTATAACCCCCATGAGGCCTATGAGCCTTGAGGCAACCGCGGGTAAAAACCCCGTCTCGCATGTGGGTAAGATCTATAATGCTCTTGCCACAATGATAGCGAATGATATATATAGAAAGGTTCCTGGAATAGTTGAGGTCTATGTAAGCCTCCTAAGCCAGATAGGAAGACCAATAGATCTACCGCTAATAGCGTCAGTAAAAATCGTGCCAGAGAAAAACCTGACAGCAAATATCAAGAGCGAGGTGGAGGAGATCGTCAACAATCATCTTGAGAATATAACGAAACTCAGGGATCAGTTCATCTCTGGGAGCATAATGATATTCTGATCTACTAATAAAGCCTAGGGAGTAGAGGATCTTTTACTCTCCTCCGCTATCTATAACCATGCTTTTACCCAAATCGCTGGGGGCCTCGCTCTTTACGTCCCGAAAGGACTCGCTCGCACGCATAGATACCCTCGACCTAAGTTTTCTAGCAAGCATGAATATCTCCTCAATACTCCTTATATAGGAGCCCCATTTCTCGGGATCCTCCTGGATCTTCCTATATATCCTCAGAAGCTTGGGTAGTTTTTTAAAGCTTATCTCGTAAAGCCTCTTATAATCTGAATCACTCCACCTCTTCTTCTCTGCAAGGTTTTTTAGGCTTCTAGCAATGTCTTCTAATCTCAAGGACTCGATCTGGAGCCTTATAACCACAGCCTCCGGATCCTCGTCGCCCCCACTCCTAAGCCTCTCTACATACTCCTCAAGCGCCTCTCTATTAGATATAGTATACCATCTCTGGCTGCTTGTGTGGAGGGTTGTTTTGATCAAGCTATATTCCTTCTCAAGAATCCTTAGGAGGGGCGACGGGTTATAGCTATAACCCATTATGCCGAGTTCTTCTACAATAGATCTATAGTCAAAATCTCCTGGAAGCGGTGGTGTAGAGGTTCTGGAAAGTCTCTGGGCAGCCCTAACAATAGCCTCAAGAACAGCCTTGCCCCTCTCACCATACCTATATACGAAATCAGAGATCATGGCCTCTATATTATCCCCTTTAAGCATAAATCCAAGCCCTATCGATCTTTCCCCAACAAAGAATAATATATATAGGGTGCGGAGAAAAGAGGGGTAACCTCTGTCAAAAAGGTATTACCATTCACACCGACCTGACATAGGATCCTGCTATGTCGGGTTAGTCCTCACCATCGAGTTTCCCTAAACCGATAGCTAGAATCGTCGCATCCCCCTCAAGAATTGATAATTATCCAAACAGGATCCTCTTTTTACACTGGCGCACCATAAACAATGATCAATACTAGATAGGTGGTTCCAAAATATCATTGACCGAAACACAATACCAGCCTTATCTCTATTATCCCCCACATGGTTATCACTATAGGGGCGTGTTTGCACTCTAAGAACACCGAGAGCATTATTGAGAGAGCCGATGGTGATACTATCTACTCTATTCTCTCCAAGAGTATCAAGGTTGATTGGAGGGAATATGTAGTCCTTGTAGCTAAGGCGAGAAGCCATGGTCTCTTCCCAATACTTGTGGGGATTATACTGAGCCAGAATACCAGTGATAGGAGCTCTATAAAGGCTTTTGAGAAGCTGAGAAACAGCGTAGGAGTCGATCTCGATGATATACTTAAAGCGAGCATAGATGATATCGGGAAAGCTATAAGGGAGGCTGGGCTCTGGAGGCAAAAAGCTGAGACTATTAAGAGGGCTGCCGAAGCAATCTCGAGAATAGGTGGCGAGGATTATCTATCTAAAGAGGATCCGGAGAGATTGAGAAGCTTCCTAATATCGATAAAAGGGATAGGTTTTAAAACCGCTGACGTCTTCCTCTCAGTAGCCAGAGGAGCACCGCTGTTCGCTATAGATACCCATGCCATGAGGATAGCCATGAGATGGGGGCTTATAGAGAAGAGAAGCTATGCAGATGCTTCAAAAGCCCTTCTCAGACTCTTCGGCCCAGAAAGGGCTGAGGAGGCCCATAGGTTGTTGATAGCGCTTGGCAGGAGATACTGCAGGGCTAGGAATCCGAGGTGCAATGAGTGCCCGGTAAGGGATCTATGTCCAAGCTCCGCGATATATCTTAAGGAATAATAGAGAATATAAGCCCCGCCAACAACTCTATGTAGTGATTTCCTTGAACTGGCTCGAAGATCTCAGATCGAGAATAGATATTACCAAGAATAAAATCTACCTAGACAACGCAGGAGCAGGACCTCTCTCGAGAGACGTTGTTACAGCTATAAGCAGCTTCATAGACCTGTGGAGCCGTGAGGGGGAGCCATGGGATGAGGCTTTAGAGCATATTGTGGAGGCTAGGAAAGAGTTTGGAGAACTCATAGGGGCTAGTGTTGATAATATAGCAGCTACACCAGGCGTAACCTATGGTCTTAACGCTATCCTCTCGTCCATAGAGATAAAGCCAGGATCCAATGCTGTTGCAAGCCCCCTCAACTTCCCCACAGGGATCATATCCCTCCAGGCTATGAGGTCAAGGGGGATCTTGAAAGAGGTAAGACTCGCAAAACCAAGGAATGGTTATGTGGATATAGAGGAATACGAGAGGCTGATAGACGATAGAACCTCCATAGTTCTCGTGGACTATGTATCGTGGATAACTGGATATAGGGAGAGGGTTAGAGAGGTCTCAGAGATCGCCCATAAAAGAGGTGCGTTGGTTATAGTAGATGCTTTCCACAGTGTAGGTGTGCTTGAGATCGATGTTAAGAAGGAGGGGATCGATGCTCTCTTATGCGGCTCTTATAAGTGGCTCATGGGACCACATGGTGCTGGCTTCGCATACATATCGAACGAGCTTCTCCAAAACCTAAAACCCATGTTCTCGGGATGGATGGGTATAGAGGATTCAGTGATCAAGAGGAGGGCTAGGGGTGAGAAGCTTTTCGAGAGACCCTTCAACATAGAGGGCTTCTCCCCAGCGAGGGATGCAACCATACTGGAGTGGGGTACATGGCCTGTGATAGCTTTTGAGGGAACCCTGGCCTCTATGAGGCTTCTAAAGAGGTTTGAAGCTATATATAGATATAATACACATACCTCAAGACTTGTTAGAAGGCTTATGGATGGTGTGGAGGATCTCGGGTTAAGGTTAAAGACCCCGAGGGATAGTCATGCAGCCATAGTTGTGTTTGAATATAGAGATCCATACGGCCTTGCGGAGAAGCTCAGCTCCAGAGGGATCATCATATCCCCGAGACCGGGGATTATAAGGGTATCTCCCCACCTGTATAACACCATAGAGGAGATCGAGATCTTCCTAGAACAGCTCAAGAAAAACATAAAGACCAGCGGGGCTTGAGAGAGGGCTCTAAGTGTTAAGAAATATGCCGCCTCTTACCAATACCACTATGGTGCTACTGTGTACCCCTCTAGCCAGGATCTCCAGATAATAGCATGGCCATTAATAATCATGGGAGCACTAATACTCCTGATAGGATTGCTTCTCGCCATAGGCCCCCAGATAGCATCGATGCTCAGAGAAACAAGCCTCCCAGAGCCTGTTAGAAGCCTTCTCCTTATAGGAACAAGGATCGGGGGTATCGAGATCTATACCTCACCACTGCTAATAATAATCCTAGCAATACTATACAGCATAGCCTTTATCAGAAGGTGATCTTTTGGGCGTGCTTGAATTCCTCGAAGAGATCTTTAGATCCAGGGTTGCGTTTATATCGAAAAACAGATTCGCACTAGGCGTCATAATGGGGCTCCACATATCCAGGCTCCTTAGATCTGGTTATGGGAGTATTCGTGTTTGTGACCTATGGGGTGTGAGGGAGGAGAGCCTCACAGCAGGAGGGTATCTAAGAGCCGAGGATCTCTCCAGGATCGTGTATGGTTGTGGCGAGCACCACATGGTATATGCTTCGTGGACAAGCATAATTGATAGAAGAGGTTTTGTCGACAAAGCACTAGGCATATACACAGATGGCGGTAGAGCTATTCTTCTATCAAGGGGGTTTGTGGTGGTGGGTTTAAAGCAGATGGATATGGGTGTTGGGAGATATATTATAGAAACACCCAGTGGGATCCTCCACGCCCATATAGATCGAGATGGTGTCAGGGATGTAAAGATCCCTAATAAGCATGCTATGGCTTATGAGAGGATTGTCGAGGCTTTCAAGGTCTATGGCTCTTTTAAGGTTATAGATGCTGTGAACATCCTCTCAAGGGATCTCGGGGTTGATAGGGCTGAGGCTAGGAAGATAATAAATGATCTCATAGGAATGGGGTTGATAGAGATCTCAAGCGGCTATATACAGCCTCAAGAGGGGCGGGAGTAGTGCAGAAACGCACACTAAAGATCTCTCTGATCCAGTCGAGGATCGAGAAGGAGTATAGAGAAAACCTGGCAAGAGTTAGGGATATAGCGTCAACAGCATCTGCACCAGATCTTATGGCTATTTACGAGAACTGGCTGGGAAGATCCCCGATCACATATGGGGAGTATTTGGAGGCCTCGCAGGAACTGATCGACGCATCTAGATCGAGGGTTCTCGTATCAGGATCCTCATATATCAAGCAGGAAGGCGTGGTTACATCTAAGAGCCTGATAATAGATAGATCTGGCAGCATCTCAATCGGAGGAAAGGTTTTCCCCAGCGCCGCTACCGGCGAGAGGGCTAGGATATCGCCTGGAGGTCCTCCAGCCTTTATGAGAACCCAGCATGGGTTTTCGGTAGCATCTGTAGTATGTGTTGATGCAGCGTACCCCGAGATCGTGAGGATCGCTGCTCTCATGGGTGCTGATATTATCGCTAACCCGAGCATAATACCAGCCAACAGATCTTACCTCTGGAGATCCATAGGATCTTCGAGGGCTGCTGAAAACACTGTATATTTTATCCACATAAACCCAACAGGTATAACCTATGTAGATGGAAGAGAGGTGCTTGGGGGGAGCTTTATCTCAGACCCCCAGGGTAGAATCGTCAGTGAGATGGGTTCCGAAGAAGGGATTCTCGAGGTGGTTGTAGAGCTAAGCGAGATAGATGTTATAAGGAATAGGTGGAGATATCTAGAAGACGTGAGAGGGATCTTAGAAGAACTATACCTAGGAGCCCTAGAAAGGATTAAAGATCGTGCTGAAAAAAGATCTAGTTTTTAAGTTTTTAGTGGAGACTTGGCAGCATGACGAAGTAGAGTATAAATATCAGGGTTATCACTATAGTTGCAGGCGTTATATCCTTAAACCTTCCTGAGAGGAGCTTCACCAATGTATATGTTATAAAGGCAAGCCCTATCCCCGTAGCTATACTGTATGTGAGTGGTATTGCTATTATAGCCATGAAGCTCGGTATAGCTTCCGTGAGATCTTCAAGATCGATCTTCCTTATAACGCTGAGGAAGAGCAGCCCCACAAGGATCAGAACCGGTGCCGTAGCAAAACCCGGTATAGATGCCGCCAAGGGGGCTATTGGGAGGAAGCATAGGAAGAGAATCCCCGTGACAAGAGCTGTAAGACCAGACCTCCCCCCAGCCTCTATCCCCGAAGCAGACTCTATATATACAACAGTTGTCGTGGTACCCGCAAGAGCGCCCACAACCGTTGCAGATGCATCTGTATATAGAGCTCTATCTATGTTGACTGGCCTACCACTCCCATTCACAAGCCCCGCCTTGGTTGCTAGTCCTGCTATAGTTCCTATCCCGTCGAAGAACTCTACAAGGAATAGCGAGAAGGCTATCGGGAATGCGAGGAATATGAGGTCTATATACGCTTTAATAGCATTCGGCATCACCGGGACTAGCGATGTTGAAAAACTAGGTATTTCAAAGATCCTCTGGGGGATGCTCACAAGACCCGCGACTATACCAACTATTGTTAGGATAACTATTGTTACGAGGAATGCTGGCGAGAACCTCTTTATATATAGTATAGATGCTAGCACAAGACCCGCGAAAGCTATTATGGATTGGGGCTCGACAAAAGCCTTAACATTAAAGGTAACAGGGGTTCCGACACCGGGTTGGACAAAGCCTGCTAGTGAGAGGCCTATGAATGTTATGAAGAGACCTATACCGGCACTGATCCCGTAGGCAAGGTTAGGCGAGATCGTTCTAAGCACTCTCTCCCTAATCCCAGACCATGCTGCGAAGAGAAATATTAAGCCGTCTACAAAGACAGCGAAGATCGCTGCATACAGTGCTGTTAGAGCTGCTGCCTCTCCCTTCAACCCCATTCCTGCGAGAACAGCTGTGAACGCAGGGATCACTGAGAACCCTATAAAGCTATTCTCACCCATCCCCGGTGCCATTGCGAAGGGGAGTTTCGCGTATAGCGCCATCAAGATGGATCCGAAGGCTGCTGCCACGATCGTTGCAGCAGCAATACCAACCTTAACGTTGTTAACGAGAGCCATCTGCTCTGGCGAGAGGCTCTGAACACCTAGAGCGTTCTTTAGTGCTAGCTCGAAGCCGGATCCAACGATCAGTGGGTTTACGAATATTATGTAGGCCATTGTGAGGAACGTTGTAATCCCGGCGATTACCTCTCTCCTAGGCTGGATCTCGATCTTGGCTGGAGCAAGGATCCCTAGCTTTCCACTCAATATTATCCCATTTAATGTAAAAATAAACAATCTTAAAAATAACGCCCGCTTTTACCACAATTAGTCTTTACATAAATGATTTAAAAAGATCCCGAGGTTTAGAAACTCTCTATGCACGATCCGTGAAAGCCCACAAACCTATATTGTGCGAGAAGCAATACACAGTAGTGGGTATTAATGGAGCGTGGAGGAAGTTCTGATCTTGTTAAGAAAATGAGCGAGCTATTAAAAGCAGGTGCTGCAATGCTCGCAGAGACATGCCCGTCATGTGGATCTCCACTCTTTAGATTAAGGGGAGGTGAGGTTATATGTCCTTTGCACGGGAAAGTCTTCCTGGTAAGGAGTGATGAGGAGGCTAGTACTGTCTCTGTCATATCTGTCCTTTCAAAGATAGAGGATCTAGCTTCTGTTAAGATGATGGAGCTCGTCAAAAAACTCTCCACGAAAAGCGACCCCCTGGATCTAGAGTCCCTGGCTAAGTGGCTTGAGATAGTCCAGAGGATCCAGGAGATAAAGAAAGGACTAGCCCAGATAGGACAGATAGGAGGGGTTCAGCCTGGGAGAAAGGAGAAGGAAGAGATCGAGAAAACGGGATCTTAAACTCTAAGATCAAGTCCCATATATATTGCAGGGATGAAAGCATAGCCACTATTGAAGCTTCAACAACGCCTAATTCTCCCACAGCGAAGCATTTGCGGAGAGCAATATGAGCTGGGTTGAAGTTACAGGGTATCTGGAGAGGCTTAGAGATCTCTTCTACGGATTAGCAGAGATAAGGGATACTATTAAGAGGGAGCGATGCATAGGATCCTGCGGAACTGTCAGAGTGAAGATAGGCTTTCCAACCATGTTTAGAAACGGAGTCATAATGGATGTCACAAACCCCGAGCAGGCTGGCATAGCTGAGGATGCCGGAGCCGTTGGGGTCATGGTGCTCGATAAGCTACCCTATGATGTTAGGAGAAGCGGCGGCGTTGCTAGAATGGCTGATGTTAAGGCTATAGAGGAGGTGATGAACTCCATAACAATACCCGTTAGCGCTAAATGCAGGATAGGGCACTACATGGAGGCAGTCATACTTGAGGAAATAGGTGTCGATCTGATCGATGAGTCTGAGGTGCTTACACCAGCGGATGATCAGCATCATATTAATAAATGGATATTTAAAGTCCCGTTTGTAAATGGTGCGAGAGACCTTCCCGAGGCTCTGAGGAGAATAAGCGAGGGGGCATCCATGATCAGGACAAAGGGAGAGGCTGGGACAGGAAACGTTGCTGAGGCTGTGAGGCATATGAAGACCCTTAACAACGATCTAAGAACCCTTGCTTCTAGGAGAGATGATGAGGAATTCCTGAGGGACTATGCGAGAAGCTCTAAGGTATCATATGAGCTTGTCAAGCTCGTAGCAGACCTCGGAAGACTGCCTGTTATAAACTTCGCAGCAGGAGGTATAGCGACACCTGCTGATGCTGCCCTAATGATGTGGCTCGGGGCTGATGGCGTATTCGTAGGCTCTGGGATCTTTAAATCAAGCGACCCGAGGGCTAGGGCTGAAGCCATAGTTCTTGCAACATCTAGATGGGATGATCCCGAGGCCGTTGTTGAAGCCCAGAGAATGGTTTCTGAGAAGAGCGCGATGCAGGGTATAGATATAAAGTTGCTAAAGCCTGAGGAGCTTCTCCAAGTGAGGGGTTCTGGTTGAGGATCGGGGTTCTAGGTCTTCAAGGGGATTATGAGGAACACATATATCTTCTGAGAAAGGCTATGGGTAAGAGGAGTGTCTCGGGAGAGGTTATCCCGGTTAAGGATAGATCAATGCTTAGAGGGCTCAGCGGTATAGTGATCCCTGGGGGAGAGTCTACGGTTATTGGAAGGCTTATCGAGAGAAGCGGCATGACCGAGGAGCTGAGGGAGATGATAACCCAGGGTCTACCAACGCTCGGAACATGTGCAGGCGCAATCCTCATGGCAAAGAGGGTTAGGGATAGGGTTGTTGGCGAGGTAACTCAACCCCTGCTCGGCGTGATGTCAATAGGTGTTGTGAGAAACGCGTTTGGGAGGCAGAGGGAGTCTTTCGAAACCGAGGCTGATGTTGAGGGGGTTGGGAGGATAAGGGCTATCTTTATCAGGGCTCCGGCGATTGTGGAGATCTGGGGTAATGCTAGATCTCTCTCCAGCATCGAGGCCCCAGATCTTGGGAAGATTTCGATCCTCGCTATTGAGGGCAGCATGATCGCATCAGCCTTCCACCCAGAGATCTCTGGCGAGACAGCTATTCATGAGATGTTTATAGATATTATTAAGAGATAGCTAGGTAGGTTTTTAATGGAATATATATGCGGCATATGCGGCTATAATACGAGAAGCCTGAGAGAAGGTCCTAGATGCCCCTCATGCGGAGCCCCGCTAGAGATCCTTATTAACAGGAGATGGAGTATAGCTAGAAGCACTCCAAGCATGTGGAGATACGAGACCATGCTCCCAAGATCAGGGGGTATTGTGACTCTGGGAGAGGGCCTCACCCCTGTTAGGAGGGTTAGGGGCGTGCTTATCAAGGATGAGACGAGGAATCCAACAAGGTCTTATGTCGATAGAGGATCAAGCGTTCTCGCGAGCAACATATGTATCGATAAGGCTGTTATTAGTTACTCACCAGATCTCTCGATATCCCTTGCAACCTATCTAGCAAGGAGAGAGATCGATCTAACAGTCTCGGTAAACGGTCCCGTAAGCTCCTCGAACGAGATAATCGAGATCAGCAGGCTTGGTGTGAGGATAGTCTTCGGGGATCTAAATCCTAACATATACTATGAGGATCCATATATGATAGAGGGCTTCAAAACCATATCGTATGAGATCTATGAGCAGCTGGGGCATGTGAAACGCGTATGCATCCCAGCAGAAGAGGGTGTGCTAGCCTATAGCATAGCCAGGGGCTTCAAAACCTTAGAGGAGCTCGGCATAGCCCAGGAATCCCCTGAGATTGTTGCCACAACAACAAGCCATAGGGGAGTGGTTGGAATGCGTGATGTATTGCTAAAAATAGGGGGAGTAAGGATCGAGAGGATCGATGATCAGGATATAGTTGAGGCTATAATAGAGCTCTCGTCGAGAGGTATCTATATGAGGCCTATCTCAGCAACATCATATGCGTTTTCAAAGAGGATGAGGAACTGTGTTGCAGTGATAACGGGCTCTGAGATAAAGAGGATACCCTACATGAACCCGAGAAGAATCTATAGCGGGTCGAGGGTGACAGAGCTTCAGAAAAGGATCGTTGAGGTTTTGTCAAGATCAAATGAAGGGATGACTGCATACGAGGTTTGGAAAAGAATTGGTGGTGATAGCTCGCTCAGAGGTGTATATACATCGATAGAAGCACTTGTTAGAAGAGGCATGCTTACAGCAACTCTGAGTCTCAGAGGATCCAGGAAGATCAAGCTATATAGGGTTAAGCAATAACAGGGCTTGAATCAGCTATTTCAGATTTATAAATTTTAAGCTCTGATTCGCTAATATAATTGGTGTACTTAATGGGTATAGCTTCCATAGAGAATAAGCTTCTTGAAGCCACGGTAAAACTTATAGAAGCCGCAGCTGTATGGCTTCCCGATGATGTCGAGAATGCCCTTCTAAAGGCATACGAGATCGAGAATATCCCTGCCACTAAGAGCTTCCTCAAAGCCATGATCGATAATGTAAGGATTGCTAGAGAGAAGGGGCTACCTATATGCCAAGATACCGGTGTTGTTATGTTCCATGCAGCTGTTGGTGATAAGTTCCCGTTCACAGCCCTCTTACCATCGATCCTCAGGAAGGCTACTGTTGAGGCTACAAAGAGAATACCCCTGAGACCCAACACCATAGATGTCTTTACAGGCAAGAATCCCGGAGATAATACTGGGCGTTATATGCCATGGATCGATTGGGACTTTGTTGAGGGTAGCGATACAGCAGAGATCACTGTTCTGCTAAAAGGCGGTGGTAGCGAGGTTATTGGAAGGGCTAAGAACCTCATACCCGCTGAAGGGTTGAAGGGCGTTATGAAATACGTTATCGAGGCCGTATACGAGGCCGGGCCACAACCGTGCCCCCCGATAATTGTCAACGTTGGTATAGGTCCCAATGTTAGCACTGCTATGAAGCTCGCCTACAAAGGACTCCTAAGACCGGTTGGTCAGAGACACGAGGTTCCCGAGGTTGCTAAGTTTGAGGAAGAGCTCCTCAGAGCTATAAACGACATCGGCTTTGGAGCCCACGGAATGATGGGTAAGGTGACAGCGTTAGATGTGCATGTGGACTACGCACCAAGACACCCGGCAACACTGAGTGTTGCGGTTGTTATAAATTGTTGGGCTGCTAGAAAAGCCTCTATGAGGATATACCCAGATGGCAGGGTTGAATACATAACACATCCACACCTGAACAAGGAGGTGGCGTGACATGGCGGAATATAGCTTGAGAACCCCCCTGTCTGAGGGGGATGTGAGAAAGCTCGACATAGGAGACGTTGTATATATCACAGGCATTGTCGTAACCCTGAGAGATGCTGGGCATAGGAGGGCGTTAGAGCTCCTAGCCAGGGGCGAGAAACTCCCAGTAGATCTAAAAGATCTCGTGCTATACCACGCGGGACCTGTGGTGAAAAAAGTTGACAATAGATGGGAGGTTGTTGTAATAGGACCGACAACGAGCACGAGAATGGAGGTCTACGAGTACGAAATGATCGAGAAGACCGGATTGAAAATGATCATAGGTAAGGGTGGTATGGGGCCTAGAACCGCTGAAGCCTGTAAAAAATACGGAGCCGTCTATGCAGTATACCCTGGAGGGGCAGCAGCACTACAGGCATCACAGGTAAAGAGAGTAGTAGACGTATACTGGCTAGACCTAGGAGTACCGGATGCTATGTGGGTTCTGGAGGTGGAGAACCTAGGACCCTTAACAGTGGTTATTGATTCGAAGGGAAGGAACTTCTATGACGAAGTATATGCAGAGGCTAGGAGGAAGATAGATACCGAGATATACCCAAGATTGGGTATAAAGTAAAGCCCAAACTCTTCTTTTTTAACCCTTCAGACCCTGGGTTTCTGGCTAGGTATATACCTTGCTAACACCATTCTCGATAGCCACTCTTACTATCTTGTCAGCCTTCTCTATTATCTCTTCATCATGGGTTACCACTATAACTTGATCTAGGGAGCCTGCTATCTCTTTAATCATGTCGAACAACCTTGATTTGTTCTCCACATCGAGGTTCTGTGTAGGCTCATCGAGGATCATTATGCTTGGAAGCCTGCCTAGGAGTATTTTTGCGAGGGCTATTCTGAAGGCTATAGCCAGCATTGTTCTCTCACCCCCGCTCAGGCTATTTATACTCAGAGTCCCCCTAGAGCCTGTCTTTATATTTATGTTGAAATCGCTCTCTATCTCCACCATGAATTCTCTCGAGAAGGTCTCCAGAGATCTGTTAACCTCCTCCTCTAGAGCCTTGATAACCATCTGGGTGAGCATCTGAGCTATCAGCCCCTCGCCCCCGAGGATCTTTTTCTCAAGAACCCTGAGGATCTTTAGGGCATTCTCTATAGACGGCTTCTTCCTTATCTTCTCCTCTATCGATGCTATCTCCTGCTCCCTCTCCCTTATACTCTTGTCAAGCATCTCTATATTGCCCCTTATAACACCTATCCTTGTTCTGAGCGCCTCTATCTCCCCTTGGATCTTATACCTCTCCCTTTCTAGAGAAGATTTCAGAGCGCTATAGCTAGTGCCCTCTCTAAGCCATTGATTGTTCTTAATAATCTCCTCAACCTCTCTCCTAAGGCTATCAAGCCTTGATGAATCGTAAAGGCTCTTCGCATCCCTCAGCCTCTTTTCAAGAACCTCTCTCCTCTCGATCAGTCTTCTTACTTCACCCTCGATCCCTTCTAGGAGTTCTTGGCATTCCGCATCTAGGCCCTCCTGATACCCGATATTCCTTAGCTTGTTGACCAGCGATACGCATATCTCTCTACCATCGTTAGCGCATCTCTCGATCTCCTTAAGCTCTCTCAAACTATCTTCGAGCTTCTCTAGGTGGTTTTTAAGCTCTCTCAAACCAGTCTCGATCCTCGATCTAGCGGCTTTAGCCTTCTCAATACTACTCCTAACCCTTCTCTCCTCGGCCTCAAGCCTATCGATCTCGAGCTTGTGTTTCTCCGAGATATGGCCCAGAGTATCGAGATCCAGGTCTCTTCCACAGAAGGGGCACTTATTACCCTCGGGTTTTATCTCGTGTAGCTTTCTATACATATCGAGCAGACCCCTGATCTCGCCGAGCCTTCTCGCCATAACTTCTATAAGCCCCTCAAGCCTAGCCAAGATCTCGTCGGGATTAAGACCAGGATCTATTCCAAGACCCTCGAGATCCCTCCTGATATCCTCGGAATAGATCTCGTGTTTGATCCTATCTATAGATTCTTCGTAGAACTTGATCTTCTTCCTCAACTGCTCCTCCCTCTTAACACACTCATACGATGATCTATAGGCTGTACCTAGCTTCCTAACAGCCTCTAAATCTAGTCCCGCGCTTTTTAGAAGACCTAGCCGGGCATCCACCTCCCTGATCTCGTTCTCAAGATCCTTAACATCCCTCTCAGCCCTTTCGAGAGCCTCTATCTCCCTAGAGATCTCCAGGATCCTTTCTAAAACGCCCAGTCTGGAAGCTATCTCATCCCTCCTGTTCTCGAGCTCCGAGACCTTCCTAACCTCTGTCTCGAGAACAGATGCGAGCCTCTGCCTCTCCTCCCTATCCCTTACAAGCGTCTCTCTAAGCCTCTTGAGGTTTGCTTCATAGCTGCTGAGCTCTCCAAGGATCCTCTCAGCCTTGTTAGCAGTCTCTCTGGCAAGATCCCTCGCCTCCTCGAGATCTTTAAGACCGAGGAGACTCAGGATCTTTGACTTCCTCTCGCTGGGAGGCATTTCCAGGATCTGGCTGAGCATATCCTGTCTAGAGAAGATTGTTGACGTGAAGATCCTTGGATCCTCGGCACCGAGGATTTTGGAGATATATTTAGTAACATCAGAAACCCCCCTAGCCAGTATCCTCTCACCATCACCAATAACCTCTGAGAGTGTGTGGAGCAGGCTACCCCCATCAGCGTCATACTCCCTCCTAACCCTGTATAGCTTGCCACCAACCTCGAACTCGAGTATGATTATGGCTCCGCTGGCACCGATCCTCACGACCCCCCTCTTACTCCTCCCAGTCCTAAGGATCTCATGGGACATCTGCGAGCCGCTGTCGAAAAGGGCTAGGAAGATCGCCTCTATTATTGAGCTCTTACCAGCACCGTTGGGACCCACTATTGCTGTGAGACCCCTATCAAAGCTTATCTCTGTTTTTCTATGTGAGAACAGGTTCTCCATATAGATCCTCTTTATAATCATAGCCTCCCACCCAGGCTTCTAGAGACTCCTAGCTGTAGGTGTCTCCTTATCTCGGGCTCGTTGAGGATTTTGCTTGCAAGACCCTGTTCCACGAGTCTTGAGAGGATCTTGTCTGGATCTAGTTCTCCCCTAATGATCTCATCGACCATAAACCTCCTAACATCAGGATCTGAGAAGAGCTTCTCAACAGCCTTCTCAATACTCAACTGGGTCTGAAGGATCTCTCTCCCACCAATCCCAAGACTCTCCCTAGTCTGTGGAACCTCTACCTCAGGCCCCTCATACCTCAGGATCTTCTTAGCCTCCACTAAGTTGTCAAGAACCCTGACTATATTGATCCTCTCGTTCCTGGATAGAGGGCTCTTGATCTTTAGAACCACTATGGGGGGTTTGGTGTATCTCTTCACAGCACTCTCGAGATCCGTTGATACTATTCTAATAGCCTCTTGGTAATCCCTAGCCTCTATATTTATCCACGGTCTCACCTTCTTCAATGGTATCTCCTTAACCTCCACTCGCACTCTATCGATCTCTGCTAGAAAGACTACTTTCCGCTCTTCATAGTCATCCCTAGATATTGCCTCAGGAGATCCTGGGTATATTATCGGAGAGCCTTCGTAGATGTTTCTCCAGCTTTTATGGAGATCTCCTAGAGCATAGTATGAGAAGCCTTTGGGAAGCCTCTGGATCGTTGGTATGAAGTCCTTCTCAGATGAACATATGCTCTGATCTCTTCCATAACGCTGTGACCAGGCGTCGCATAGCCTTACATGGGCTAGGAGTATAGATCCAGGCCTTGGCCTTGATCCCTCGCTGAGAAGATGATCCAACGCTTTATAGGAGTAACCATGGATCTCGACAACATCTCCAGATCTCCCAACAATCTTATCGAAACCAGGCTCTTCGTGATCAGACAATACCTTAGCATATCCCAGCTTTCCAAGAAGCTCTAGAGGGCTATTCCTAGTAGGCTTAGCAGCGTCATGATTACCAGCAACTATGTAGAATGCTATGCCAGCCTGCCTAAGCCTGTCTAGACCAGCTATAGCATATATATATGGCGTTGGGAAGAGCTCCGCGCTGTGGAACATGTCGCCAGCATGTATAACAGCGTCTACTCTGTTCTCAATAGCTATGTCTATGATCTCGAGAAAGACATCGTATATATCCCTCTCCCTCTCAATAGACCCCCTCGGCCTTGCACCGAGATGAGTGTCAGATATATGGAGGATCTTCAAAGAAGCCACCAATCACCCACATAATATTTAAGCTAGACATCTATTTTGAATTTCTCCTCAATAACCCTCCCACGAGATCTAGATCCTGAGCTCCATATCCCATAGAGATCAGGCGTAGCCCCCCTCCTCTTACCCCTATGCTCATCTATATCAACAAGAACAGGGAATCTACCGACCCACTCACCCATAACTATAGCCCTTCCCTTGGGAAGGCTTGGCAGTATGCCCGCCAAACTCTCCTCAAGGGAGTCTGCTATATTCATAACAGCCCTAACATCCTCCTCCTGGACAAGCTTCAAGAACACGAAGTTCTGTAGCTGTGAAGCCACATTAGGATCCAGGGATCTTGGTCTCTGGCTAACAATACCAAGCACACCGCCGAATTTCCTCCCCTCCCTAGCAAACCTCTGGAGGCTATCCTTAGCAGGTGTTGAGGCATTTACTGGCAGAAATAGGGGTGCTTCCTCAACTATGAATACAACGGGCATCTTTGATGCTCCTAGCCCAAACGACGCTCCTCCCTCTTTGAGGTATGCTAGGAGGTTATCTGCATATAGTCTCAGGATCCATGACTTCTCCTCATCGCTTAATTCCGAGACATTGATAACGATCACCTTGCCAGGTTCTATAAGATCAGTGATCCTTGGTGCTTCGAGATCTATTGGCGATGTTTCAAAGAACTCCTCAACCTTATCTACAGTGCTTTCCACTATTCTCTTCTCGTAGTTACGCTCTCTCGCCACGTTCTCTATCTCTTTTAGGAGTAGCGCTAGATACTTATCCTTTACCTCGAGGGCTGCTTCCTCATCTTCGGCGTCTACAAGACCGTGGATCTTTCTCTCCTCATAAAGCCTCTCAACAGCTATCGAGAGACCTAACCCCTCTTTAGAGGTTTTCTCTTCTATAGCTTTATTGAGTCTTCTAAGCGCCCTCCTCAGAAGCCTTCTCTGCTTTGTCGCTGCAGCCTCTCTCACGATCATAGATGCAAGGATCTTTGGCGGGATTTTGTAAGGGCTGATAGTGGCTTCACGCTCCACAACCCTCGAGGAATTCTTATCCTCTGGCTCAAGACCAACATACTCGCCATGGACATCGAATATTATTACAGGAGCACCGATCTGGGAGAGCCTGTCGGCTAGAATAGCTACGGTATTGCTCTTACCAGACCCCGTAGCTCCCGCTATTAGGAAGTGCCTCGATAGCTCGTTAACACTAACACCTATCTCTATCCCTCTATATTCGGAGAGGAATCCTATTTTTATAAAGCCCTCGTGTGGTGATGTGTAGAGGATCCTTAGCGCCTCGGGCGGGGCTGGGTGTATAGGTGTTCCGGGGGGTATTGGGTATCTAGGGGTTTCGGGCTTCTTGTCCGTGATATCGGCTACCACGTAGACGAGGATCATTGATATGGATGGAACCCTGTAGTCGTGAGGTATATCCTCCCTAAGATCTGTTAGGGCTGGCCTCTCCATTAATGGTGAGTAACTACTGTTCGAAACAATACCCACAACCTTTCTAGCAACACGGGATCCCGTGGCCCTATCAATCACACTGAATTCTGTATATACATAGGTTCCTAGTGGCGCTGGAGAGTCTGAGTAAACCCAGCAGAAAGAAGGAGAGTCGGATTTAAGAACCCTTCCGAGGATAGGAAGGCTCATGATCACACCTCGCCCAAAACCTCCCTCCCGGTTTCAAGCAGAGCTCCATATGCGTTTAGGAGTTTGATAAACTCGCCCCTCTGGATCTTGCTGTGGAGATGACACTGTCTAAGAGGCTCGGGGTATCCGGGGATACTGTGGTATCTAAGCATCTCAAGGATCTCGGCTACCTGGTCTACATCAAGATCGCCTGGGATTGTTATCTGGTACGCTGGAGCCTCTCTGGATAAAACCGCATAGGTTAATGTATATGTGACACCCTCAACCTCGTTAGAGATCTTTATAGGCTCTATGAATCCCGGCCTGCCTCCAGAACCTTCGAGAACCTTGCCTATCAACGCATAGTCAGGAATCACTATCAGCCTCCCATTGAGCTTTGGTTCGAGGTATTTATAGAGGACATGCCTAGAATGGGTCTTTGATATGAATACAAGCCTCGAGAATCTCTGGAGGATCTTTAAGGTCTCAACCCTCTCCTCCAAGCCCTTCCTCATATCTTCCGAGAAAGCCGTGCTTCCCCTAAACCTGCTGTAGAGAAAAGATCTCAGCGAGCCGTCGAAGAGAACAAGATCTGGAGGATCTTTTATCGAGTCTATAACGTGCTTGGCGGCCTTCACCTCGAGATCTTTGGCTATATGTGTAACAGCCTTCCTCCCAATCCCCAGAGAGATCTCTTTCACCTTGTTATCGGCATGAAGAACCAGGGGGCCTATGAGATCGAATTTAGCTAGATATTTAGAAAACCTTATAGTATCCTCGGCAACTCCCGTGAAGAGAGATGAGAAAGCCCTTATGCCATATATATATGCATATCTTGTAAGGATCCCTGTAAAAGAGGAGTCAGAGGCTACTGCTGTGCTTCTCCTAGTATTCTGGATCTCGATCCATTTGGGCTTGTTAGAGATCTCGATCCTCTTATAAAGCTCCATACCCTCAAGGATCTTGCTCCTCAGGCCACGCAGTTCAGCATCTATTATGCTTGATATCATGAGCATCCCTACCGATTCTTAGCATAAGAGAGAGAAAATATTGCTAAAAACACCATCTATAGATGTCGCGAGTGATACCCAGCGATAAAAAGCATGAAGAATAATACCAAAGCCTTTGTTAATACAACTATAGCCTTACAGCCCATATAGCGATCCAAACATGTTTTAATGCTGACAAAGGGTTGTTTTAACACTAACTACGCTGACGCGAATGCGACAAGCCCCAGGGTGGTGGTAAATATTTATGATTTGCACGGCTATATCACTGAGGTGCCTGGAGATTGAGTATAGGGAAGCTGTTCTCAAGCATAACCATCGGTAATGTTAGGATCAGGAACAGGATAGCCATGGCCCCCATGATATCAAACCTAGCAGCTCCAGATGGCTATCCAAGCGATGCCCACATAGCCTATCTAGCTGAGAGGGCTAAGGGGGGTGTTGGTCTAATATTCACGGAATACACCTATGTTAATAGAATCGATGCCAGGGGTTCTCTAAACCAGCTCGGCCTCTACTCAGACGAGCTTATACCGAAGTTCAGGAGACTCACCGAGGCTGTTAAAGCCCACGGTTCAAGGATCTTTGTCCAGCTAGTCCACGCTGGTAGAAAGACTAGGAGGAGCATCATATGGGGTAATACCCCTATAGCACCATCACCAATACCCCTGCTAGATGATGTTAGGGAGATGAGCCTAGAGGATATAGCTAGGGTTAAGAGGGACTTTGCAGAGGCAGCCCTCAGGGCTGAGAGATCCGGGTTCGACGGGATAGAGATCCACGGCGCCCATGGATACCTCGTCGCCCAGTTCCTCTCACCAGCTACTAACAAGAGGAGCGATGCCTATAGAGATGGGGTCAGGTTTGTCGTCGAGCTTGTTGAGGAGATGAGGTCGAGGGTATCGATACCAATAGGTATAAGGCTTAGTGTAACTGAGTTCGATCCACAGGGTCTTAATCCACAAATGGTTGCCGAGATAGTCTCTAGACTTGAGAAGGAAGCCGGCCTCGACTATATCAACCTCTCAGCCGGGAGGGATGGGCCTATAGCATCATCAATGCCATTCTATATGCCGAGAACACCGCTTATAGATGATGCCAAGATCGTTAGGAGGGTTACAAAGCTACCCCTACTCCTAGTAGGCTCGGTAATAGATCCCGAAGACTCTCTCAGGATCCTCGAAGTAGCCGACATGGTTGTGCTTGGGAGACAGCTCCTAGCAGACCCGGCATGGCCTGTTAAAGCAGCCAGGGGGCTCCCAATAAGACCATGTATAAGGTGTAACCAGCTGTGCAGGGCTATAACGCTGAGCGAGGTTAGATGTGATGTGAACCCGGAACTCGGCTGGGAAGCCTTCTCACACCTAGAGAGAAGCTCTGGAGAGGTTTCCGTAGTTGGGGGTGGTCTTATGGGGTTGGAGGCTGCTAGGATCCTTGCCCTAAGGGGTTTCGATGTCACGCTGTATGAGAAGAGCCATAGGCTTGGCGGGCAGCTCAACCTATATAGAGATCCCTATAAGGCTAGGGAGTTTGGACAGCTGGTTGACTATTATGAGAAGACTTTAAGAATGCTTGGCGTAAAGATCGTGCTCGGTGTTGAGAAGAGATGTGGCGAGGATGAAGACTGTATATATGCTGTACCCGAGGAGGAGCCCCCGAAGATGCCTGAGATCAAGGGTGGAAGGATCTTGATCGACAGCAACCTCTACCCATACCACGACTACGCATTCGAGCTTGCCAAGTACAATGAGGTTTATATGACTAGGAGAAGCCTAAGGGATCTTGAGAGAAGCAGAGCTTTTCTAATGGAGAAAAAACTAGCAGAGCTGGGTGTTATATTTATCGAGGAATCTGGTGAAGGGTCTAAATACGATCTCATGATCAGTGAGTTTAGGAGGGAGCAGCCATCAATAGCCTCAGCGATAAGGAGAGGATATATTGCTGGGAAGTACTATGGATCTCTAAATAGGTTTGGAAAACATATCAAGAACCTATAAAGAAAACCAAGATGAGCTATAATTAATTGATACACAAAAAGTAGTTATACGATCCTGGATGGTTAGGATGCTCGAGCGCCCTACCCCTTTCTTCTAGCTATTATCAGGATCGTTGTTATTAGTGCGAGGACAGCTATGACCAGGGCTGCAACGATTAATGGGCTCTGGATGCTTTGAGCCCCGCTCTGTGCTGCTACCTGGCTCTGCTGTGCTTGGCTTATGGGTTGCTCGACTAGCTGTAGCTTGCTCTTTGGTACAACCACTATTTCTCCAGCCATGTATGGGTGTATGGAGCATAGGTAGCTATAGAGGTCTGAGTTCTCTGTGACTATTGGGACGAAGTTCTTGTATGTCTGGAGCTGGGCTCCACCGATTCTATATACTCCTGCTTTTGTAAATGTGTATGACCAGCTTCCGCCATGTTTTAGGAGAGGTGATTTGATCGTCTCGTTACCCATGCGTATAACCACGTCGTGAAGCCCTATAAGCTCTCCCCCTGCTCCTGGCAGGCTTATTATATCCTCATTGATCCATACTACGGTTGTGCCCTCTGGTATAACAAGTCTCTTTGGATAGTACGAATTACCTATTATCCTTACATATACAGTCCCCTCACCATATACTGGCGTATCTATCTCAGGAGATCCTAGGCCGAATGGGTCTATGATCCTCACGGGCTTCTCAGGTAGTGGTAGTTTGGGGCCTTGGGCATCCACAACGTCTGTTCTATTAGCATCCTTGCTAGCCTTAAGCAAGCCTATAGCTCCCCTCACGGGCTGGTTAAACACGTGAGTCACTATAGCGTAGGGTCCTTCTTCAGGAACCCTGAACTCGACAACCCATGAATCGCTAGGTCCTGCGAGTACCGTCTGGCCGCCGTATATTACGTTCAATGGATGCCCCTGGTAGTATGCGAAGTCCCATACTATGCCTACTAGATGGAATGTCGATACTAGGTTGGGTCCTACGTTTAGGAAGTATATCCTTACATAGTCTCCTGGTCTAGCCATTATCGGGTTGCTGAGATATCTCGCTATGTACCCGTTGAATAGAACGTATAGGGGCTTTGCTGTTACGAAGTCAGCACCGCTTCCATAGATCTCGTGCTGGATTAAATAGATCTCTATATCGGGCTTTCTACCAAGGATCTCTTCCAGCTTGTATTTATAGATCTTAGGCTTGACAACGATCATCCCATACTGGCCTGACATCGTGTGCACAAAGATCCCCTGACCCCCTGGGGCACAGTGATACATATAAACCCCGGGATAGCTCGCATTGAATATAATCCTCTTGGTAGCTCCAGGGGCTACGTTACCTATAAATGGCGATGTCGCCCTATAGATCGCATGCACCGAGAGACCGTGGGCCACATCATCCTTGTTAACAACAATAAGCTCAACAATATCCCCCTCCTCAACAACTATAGTAGGCCCTGGCACAGTACCATTTATTGTGAAGGTGTCGAGCACAACCCCATCGCCTATAACAACCTTAGTTCTGTAGAGCTCTATAACAAACCTCTTGTTAGGCTCGGTACCAGGTGGTACAAAGCTTGTTGGAGGCAGCTCATAACCAGGCTGGGAATCGCTTCTAAAAGCCTCTATAGTGGGGCTCACTATCGATAGTACTATCAGTGATACCAATAGTGCTATAAAGCCTATCCAATTCCTACATATCATACCAATCCCCAGATCCACGGCCAGTCAAAAAGCATATAGTGGTAACCTAACCTTTTAGTCTACATCTAATATTTACAGAATAGCTTTGTATAGACAATCATATATGGATCCTGTTATGTTTTATCCAACTAAATATATCTCGATATGAATCTATATAACATAACCTCATTACAAGATATATCATCTCGCAGATCTGAGGAAACCAATCACCGCATTATTATTCTATATAATGTCGTTTGGCATACTCCCCAGATCTCTGATAATGTGATCTATGAGAGGAAAATAATAAGAGCAACCCTAAGGCTTGTTACAATATACCCATGGATCTTGAAGCAACGACCAGGGATCACCATGATAGGACTTGGAGGATTGCTGGGAGAGCTGTTAATACGGGACTTGGAGACCTGTTGAGAAGGGCTGCGATGGATATAGCTTATCTTGATGATGCTAGAGGTTCCGAGAGATTTTCTAGCTGAGGATAGCATAATCATAGAACTAGAGCTCACGACCTCTGGAGATATGGTTGATCAGGACCTCGTGATAGGTGTTGGTAGGTATTATGACTGGCAGATCCGTTTGTCCTCGGATGTTCGTTCCAATCACTCTATCTTTATTCATGGTCATATCCAGGGACTTCAACCTCGCCCACAGGATCTCCAACCCTGTAGTGTCGTGAGTAATCATCGATCCAAACGGCACACGACTCCCATCTAGGGCTTGTGTTGAGAGACACGCACCGGGAACAATCTATCTCAAAGCTAAAGCCTATAAATACCCCTAGGCATCTATGGCGAGGCAGCCCTCGGGCATGCCGTCCCCAAAACCTATCAACCTCCATGTATATCAAAGAAAACAGCCCATGTATAGGGGGTTGGTTCTAAAACCTTCTCCAGTCTCTCTAGGATTGCTAGTGGGTGTGCATACTCCCTTGGGCTGTCTCTTTTATCGGGACTGTTATCCTTATATCGCCGCTTCTCTGGAAGTGGAGTATTAATACTATCTCCTTTATACTATCCATTATCTCTGTATAGTTCCCCATGATCATGATGTGGTATCCTCCAGGCTCTAGCCTAGCCTCTGATCTGCCTGGTATGCATATAGAATCCACAGGCTCCATCCTGGCTACACCGCTGCTCATAACAGTTCTATGGATCTCTGCCTTCATCTTCATGGGGCTTATCATTTCAACACCTACCAAGCAGTCCTGCCCAAACCCGTGGTTATGGATCATCATATAGACACCTATTACCCTTGGCGTTATTTTCCCATACTGGTCGTGGATCTCTATGGATGGTGCTGCAAAATATGGGATTGCTAGATATAGAGACGCAACTGCTATTACCACCACAACCGCTGCTAGGATTAATAGCTCTCGCTTCTCTATAATAAACCACCATGCATAAGCCTGCTGGGAATTATATAAGTGTTCTTAAAGATCTGCATATAGTTATATAGATCCTTATAGAGCTACCTATTAGCAGCCTCAGCCTCCTCACCAAACACGGCTTCGTAGATATATAGTACTGCCACGGCTACTCCTCCTATGAGGGCTATTGTCAGCATGATCTCCGATGCCATGCCAGCAACCCCAACCCTGTTTATCCCTAGCAATGAGGCACAGAATGCTATGAAATCCGACAAGACCCCCCTATCTATCCCCAGCCTTATCATTATCGAGACGAGTATTGGGACTCCTACTAGGAAGAAGCTCAGCAGCGCTATGAATGGTAACGGTAGTGTTTTCCTACCCATGCTCCACCTAGAATCCATATCCCTCTGGGGTAGATATGCTTGGCATCTATAACGGTTATAAGCCTCTATTTCTATAAGCCCTTGGGGTCTCATGACTCTATCAAGGATCAGGCTCTATGTGCTGGGTCTAGCGCTAACAGCCCTCATAATGTCGGCTGTTTTTGGAGCCATATTCATCTTTATCCACGAGATCAACATAACCCTCATAATAGCAGCTGTTGCTGTGATCCTTGTTGTTTGGGGTGTTAATACATACTATCTATTAAGGATCATCGATGAAGAGGAGAGGGTTGGGGCTAGGGCTGGAGAGGACTAGCCTTGCCAAGGCTATTCGTCGCTGTCGAGATCGAGGATAGCTCTACGCTCTCAAGGATTATTGGGGTTAGGGATAGGATCTCTGGTTTGGGTGTTGATCTAAAGCCTGTTGAGGATGAAAACATACACCTCACACTAAGGTTTCTCGGGGATGTCGAGGATTCACTGATCCCGAGTATATATAGGGCTGTTGACGAGCTCTCATCCTTCGGATCTTTTGTAATGAGGGTAAGGGGCATAGGGGCTTTTCCAAGTACTAAGAATCCCAGGGTTGTCTGGGTTGGTGTTGCTGATGGGAGCGAGATTCTCAGGTCTATGAGGAGCGCTCTTGACAGGGGTCTCAGAGGGCTTAGGGTCCATGAGGATGAGCATGCCTTTCACCCACACATAACAATAGCCAGAGTTAGGGGTAGGTCTAACCTCGATATCCTCTCGAGATATATCGAGGAGAACATAGATCTAGAGTTTGGAGTATCCCCGGTCACCAAGGTTGTTCTCAAGAAGAGCACACTAACCCCAAGGGGACCTATATATTCCGATCTCAGGGTAGTGGTTCTCTCGGGCCCTAGGTGATCAGTCGCTCCGGCTTGTTTGGAGATCTATAAGGTATCTTGGGAGCGATGCTAGGAAGCATGCCAGCCATTCCTTAAAACCCTTGCCTCCCTCCCAGGTTTTAAGGATCTCTTCCGGGTCTAGGTAGATCCTGTCAACCCCTACTATATCCCTCGGTAGTTGGGATGCGATTATGATCCTCTCTATAGCATCTATAACAGATCTATTCCTCTTCCTAACTCCGTGGAGCCTTCCATGATCGTCTATCCAGAAGCCCTCGCCCATTGATAGTTGTTTCTCTATAAACTCTATGGAGTTATCGACATTCGCGGGAGGCCCCTCCACATGGATCGGTTCTTCTGGGTTGCATGATAGGAGTTCTAGGATTATTAGAGCCTTGTTAGAAGCCTCATCCCAGTACTCGTCTCTCCTAAGTACTGGGTAGTTCTCTGACGAGAGTATATTATATATTCTCCTCGATAGGCTCTTAACCTCCCCCCATATATTGTCTGGAGCATTTTGCCCGAGCTTTAGCTGGATGGCAACTATACACGACCCCCTTTCCCTCTGCTTCGAGATAGCCGTTTTAAGGCGAGTCTCGCTGATCTCGGGGGGTTCGAAGAAGAACCTCCCGGGTTTTTCTAGATATAGCTTTGAGGCTAGGATAAAGCTTGAGAGGCTCTTAATAGTAACAGCGGCTCCCGCGTTTCTCCTAACATCGACTGGGTCTGGTATTATGAGTGCTGATCCCTTGAAGAGTCTTCTAGCATCATCCACAGAGATCTTATCCTCAGCCCCTGGGGGTATTACGACTACAGGGGGTCTCCATCTAGAGGCTCTCTCAAGAACCTCGAGGAAGCCTCCATAGCTTATTATGAGTAGCTCTGCAACATACCCCGAGAAACCGCCAACCTTTATCTCGGCACCATATACCTCGACACCCTTCATGAACTTCTTAAGAAGCCTCACATGGTCCTTGAGATCCTCTCTAAGCATTTTCCTAACATATTCTGTGTGGAATGGCGTTCTATCAGCCGCTGTTAGAGCTTCTGAAGCCTTCTCGATCTTTATAGCGGGAACTATATCTGCTTCGAAACCCTCTATCCTTGCCCTGAGGTATGGGTGCTCGGCATATCTCTCTTCAACCTCTATGTCGCCTAGGGCTTTTCTGGCAAGCCTTACAAAGTTATCCCTGATCCATTTCCTCCCAAGCTCTCTCGGGATTAGGACAAAGACGTCTAGATCCAGATCCCCTGAGATAGCCGTCCCCTTAGCTATAGATCCGTAGAGATCTATTGAGAAACCGTCTCTAAAAACCTCTGAGAGTCTCTCCCTGATAAGATCATAGATCCTATGGGCTTTCCTGATCTCCTCCTCAGATGGTCTGATCCTCTCTAGAATCTCTAGAGCTATTTTCCAAGCATCACTGCTAGGCAAGCCGTTCTCCAGAGATCATTCCCAGGAATCGCTTATAAGTAGGAGCAAGCCTGTTAGAGTATTATCTACTCAGTGACCAAATAGATCTATGGATTAAATAGGTAAACAAAACAGAGGAGAAATATTTGAGAGAAAAAACATATCTAGTTCTAAGCCTTACTTCGCAGCAACAGCCTTCCTTACCTGGAGGAATGTTAGCAGTGCGAATACGAATGCCAGCAGAGCTAGTACTATCGCAACCGCTATAGGTGTCATTAACCCGCCAACGCTGGAGTTAACACCGTCTATCTTGCCACTGAGATCCCTGCTAACAGTATCGAGCTTTGAGCTGACGCCAGCTACTGCAGATGATAGTGCGTCTCTAGCAGAGGTTATCGAGCCCCTCAGGTCGGAGGCTACTGTGTCTAGCTTGCCAGATAGTGTGTCTAGCTTGCCTGAAAGGTCTCTCTGCCCTGTTAGCAGTGTTGCTATGTCTGTCCTCATCCCTGTTATATCTGTTCTCAAGCCAGCCACCGTTGCTCTGAGATCGTCTAGAACAGCTATCCTAGTCCTTATATCTGCCACAGCAGATGATACACCTGCTATCGAGCTGTTTAGGCTAGCCACACCGCTCTTGAGATCGCTTGATATTGTGTCAAGCTTTGAGGATATATCGCTCAGAGCTGTTGTCAGTGCTGCCTGTGCTGCCTGGAACTGCTGCGTGAGGCTTGCCACCTGTGATGATAGGCTTGCCACCTGTGCTTGTAGGGCTGATAGGCTTGTGTTGAGCTGCTGGAGTGTTGACGCAACAGCACTTGTCTGGGTAGATAGTGCAGACAGCTGTGCTTGTACGGCTTGTAGCTGTGCTTGTACTGCTGCTAGCTGTGATGATAGGTTAGCGTTCTGCTGCTGGAGCTGTGCTATCAGGCTTGCTAGCGATGTTATCTTTATATCGCCCACGTTGTTGACGCCAACAGATACTGTGACTCTAACGGATGTGCTTAGATAGTTCGGGGCACTTACCGCCAGTGTGTAGCTGCCTGGGTTGACGCTCACACTGAACCTACCGTCAGCACCTGTTGTTGCTCTCACACCTGCTTCGACGAGCTTTACAGTAGCACCCTCCACTGGGGCTCCTGTCTCGTCGATCACTCTCCCGGTTACAGAGGCTAGTGCCGCTAGCCTGAATGTTGTCTCGGCAACAGCTGCGTCTTGCTGTGCCCTCACCCTATAGGTTCCCGGTGGGAAGTTGGGGTCTGGCGTTGTTGGTAGTGTGAAGCTCGTTGTTACTGTACCATCGGTCCCTGCTGTCCTCTGGTCTAGGAATACTAGAGCGTTGTTAGGGTTATACACACCTATAACGACATCCCTGTTAGGGGTTGCCCCCGATACTGTTATAACCACTGTCTCCCCACTGACATATTCTGATTTGTTTGTTGCTACTGCTAGCTGTGCCAGCGCTATTGGCACCATGCTTGCTAGGATTATAGCGGTGATCGCTATTAGAGCGGCTTTGGCAGTGCTTCTCATGGTAGCCACCTCTAGATCCTCACGGCAGCCCTATAGCTTTGCTGAGATATAGCTGAGGCCGCGATCCCGGGCGCCACAGTGCCGCCAACAACTGTTACCGTGAACTCAAGCTTATCAGCTAGAGGCGTTAGGTCTGTGAGGCTCTTGACAGCAGTTATCCTCACGGTATAGCTGCCTGGGGCTGGGAATGCGAATGAGAACGTCATACCGATCGTCTGGCCAGCCGGTATTGTTATCACCAGGGCCTGGATTGTTAGCGGTACTCCTCTAGCATCTAGCACCTGGAAGAGGAATGTTGCTGTGGTTGCCACTGGGTTGTTGTTGGTCGCGTTGAGTGAGAATAGCACTAGCCTTCCAGCAACAGGCTGTGTCACAGGAGTACCATCGGCATAGGTCATTGTAGCTGTTGGTGGGAACGATACTGGCTTCTCCAACACCTGACCAACAGTTGCCCTAGCAACTATATCCTTAGCTCTCCCAGTTGCAGCATAGTCAGCTGGATACGAATCTGTGTATGTCACTGTTATCACATCACCGAACCTGGCGAATATGTAGCCAGACCTGCCGAAATCTTCAGGTCTGTTGGAGACCGTGATATAGCCTATGAATGTCCCAGGTACTAAGAATAGCTCGTTCAACGTAACAGACACGCCTATAGGATCGCTGGTTGATGTGACTCTGACAGTAACAGTCCCAATAGCGTCTGGATCAGTTACATTTATAGTTATAACATCGCCAGGCATGTAGAACGGCTTATCAAGCCTAACCACACCGTCGAAGCTTACGAAGAATACCGTGGATGTCACAATAATAGGCCCTGCAGGTGTTGATGGATCTGTGTATATTATCTCGATCCTCCCACCCAGCAATAGCTCTCTAACAGTTGGTGCGAACAAGCTCTTACTAGGCGTATCTCTAAACACGCCTGTGTTCTTATCGGTCTCAGTGGCTGTCCTAGTTATAACTGTGCCGTTCCATAGTCTAATGCTATAAGTTATAGTATCCTGGCTGTTTATGTTCCTATTCATATCAGGATCCCTTATTACCACATTAAGACTGCCATGAGGCCCTGTCCTGGTACCATCAGCAGGGCTTTCTATAGAACCAGCTGTGGCTAGAACTCTAACGCTGGCTGTAACAGTCCTAGACACCCAGCTCGAAGCACCCAGAGGAGTCTCTACTGAGTTGTTGTGCACGTAGCTAAACGTAATAACCTTCCCTGGATCAGCATATATATTGCCATCATTAGCAACCGTTAGGAGAGCTGTGAACACACCGCTGTTTGGAGCAGTCTCATTAAGCGTTACAGTCGTTGGGAAAGCAGCTCCCGAAACCTTCACAACCAGTGTGTCGAATTTCGATGTGTCGTTGTTGGCCGCTGGGTTGACAACTGTAATACTTATAGCATTTCCATATACCACATTAACAGAGGCTGTTTCGTTAACACTTATAGATACATCAACAACCCTTATAGGTATGTCTCTGCGCTCCTTCACACCAGATGGGGATAGATACTCCACCCTCAAGAAGCCATTCTGAACCTGGTATGGCGGCTGGAAAGCAGCACTACCATTAATCAATATCACCACAGACACGGTGGGAAGCCTGGGTATCACATGCGGTGTAGTCGCGTTCAGCTGCAGATTACTCTTGAAGGCGTTTCCTACAGCATTATAGATCGTTATGTTGAGCGTCTTACCAAACACAACCTGGTTAGAGGCGTCTGTTATATAAGGATCTACTATGGTCACATTGATCGATATGTTATAATCAGTAGTAGCTGGTATGAAATCCCTATCAACAAACACACTAACCGGGGCAGGAGGCGCCACAGTTATAGTTACATTGACAACGTCGAAGTAATTCTTAATAGCTGAAGCACCAAAGTCCGTGATCTGCTGTGCATCAATACCTGTGCCAGCACCGAATAACGCGCCAGCTAGGTCAAATGCTGGTGTTGAGTTTGCCTTAGGCACCAGTATCGATATGTTATAGCTACCCTCCTTAAGTATCTTGCCTGTGGCGAAGAATCTCCCGGTAGCATTAACACCAGTACTATTCACAAGCATACCCAGAGTATTCACACCAGTATTCCAGAACTTCCCAGTATTTCTACCAGTCTCGATCAGGGTGAAGTTGTTCGTCAGATAGTATCCAAGGCTATCATTACCAAACACGATATATATAGTCGTATTATCCCTCAAATTCCACCATACATTGAGATCTGGTGCCGTCACATTAAATATACCCGTTAGAGGAACATCATCAACACTAGCTCTTGAAGACACCGTGCTCGGAATCCCCTCAACACCTGATGCTGCTGTGTGTTTGAAGATCAGCTCCTTGAATACCACAGGAGTCCCAGCAAAGCTTGTGTTGAATATCTGTATAATGTCACCACTACTCATATTAAGTGCTGGGGCAACAAATGCAGGCGAGCATGTTGCGTTCCTGAAATCTGTTAGGCTTGTCGGTCCGGGGGGTGTTGCGTTATGGAAAGCCAGGTGCGTGTTGTTTATAAATACTGTTGTGCTATATACGCTTACAAGAGCGCCGTCAACGGCTGGTCTTGCTGTTACTTCACATGTGAATCTTATAACCGTCCTATCGGGTGATAGAACTCTTAGACCTATTTTTACTGTTGGGAATGTGGTCGTATTTACGAAATCATTGAAGGTTATGTTTACCAGCACTGTGTTGTTGAACCATATGTTGCCGTTGAATGGAGCGCCATCCCTTGATGTAGTTACTGCGGAAACATTATCTGCCGCTACTGTCTGGGCGCTTGCTATTAATGGTCTTCCCAGTATTGATACTAGGGGTGCTGGTGCTACTCCGAGTATTGATGCTACTATTAATCCTAGGATTGTTGTTCCAACTATTCTTCTAACCAGATCTAATCTAGATCTTCCTGCCACTATCTAGTCACCTTCGTTATTTGTATTAGGGGTAGGCGTATAAAAAGGTTGTGTGCATTTGTGTGCACAACTGTATCCAGATCTTAATGTTGATCCTAGATCCTCATTCTAGTTATGGATTTGGGCTTTCATCGCCCCATTTTCGTGTTCCAGGCGGGTCTTTCTCACAATCTATCATCCAGGTTCACATGTAGATCTCTATTCCGTTTTATTGTGATATGGTTTGTTTTGATTGGTTCTTTGCTAGCCGGGTTTTCTGAGTACTCCTGCTACTTGGTTTTTATGATCGATATGTCGTCTATGATGTAGATCTTGTTTCCATTGCTAGCTGTTACAAGCCCGTCTTGTTTTTTGTAGATTGTTGCGTTGCTATAGGTTTTCGCTGTTCCTTGTGCTGTTAGTCCGTAGATCCATGTGTGGGTAGGTGTTGCCGGGAGTGGTGGGTAGATGTAGCAGTCTCTGTCTGTTGGTATGTATAGTATTTGGATGCCCAGGGATATTGAGAGTGTTGTTTGTGTGCTGCTATAGCTTGCCACCTGTGCTGCCCATGTTGGTCTGTAGTATAGGTATCCCCAATCGTAGTAGCATATGAGTGTGCTGGCACCCACGATCCCTAGGTCTCCTGGTGAGAGCCTGTTTGTTGTTATAGATATGCTCCAGCCGCTTGGCATGTCTGCTAGTGTGAGGGTTGCTGTGTATGTTGCGCCCCATGATAGATATGTTTCTCTGGACACGCTTCCCACAGCGCTTGAGGGGATTATTACGATCTGTCTCGATACCTTAACACCGAGTATCGGGTCGTATGTGTAGCTAACAGTATCCATTAGCACGGAGTAGAGATCATGGGTTCTCGTAGCACTCCACGGTGGTGGGAAGCTTATTGTCACGCTCGGCTTCTGGTAACTAACGCTCGGCGGGTTGAACCAGCTTGTTGTATTGAGCATCCCGAGCTCTGCCGGGGTTTCCTCGAGATATATATACCCATCGATTGGTGATTGGAATATTATGTATCTATTATCGATATCCCACCTATATGTCGTTATATTCATCCTCACACCATTCTGGTAATAATATGCTGAATAGCTCGTCAAGCCAGTGTTTATGGCATAGTAGATCCCCCTAACAGCGCTTAACACAATAGATGTGTTAGCGATACCTCCATCCCCAAACCTATATATATAGACCCTACCCCTCTCGGTAAACACTGCTAGAAAGCCCCTGCTGGATGCTGCTTGCTGCAACTGATCCTTTGAAAGAACCTCAACCCTGGATCCTGGCTCTAGCTTTATAGATTTATTCATAGCCATTACTATCGATGAGCCGTTAGACACAGCTATATAGACAATCCTAGCACCAGATCCTGTGTAGGCATAGATGCCCCCGGAGCTCGTGTTGAGATAGAGATCTAGATTCTCCGAAGAAGCCTCTAAAAGACCCCTAAAAGCCTCTCTATAAGCCTCACCCTGCCTAGAGAGATTAGCCACAGCTGATGAGTATAGAGAAGCAAAGATCACAAGGATCAGGGACATAACTATAGCACCATATAGCGAAGAAGCCTCGCCCCTAACCAACAACCTCAACAGAAACAACCCCCGAAGAGCTATTGCTAACAATATAGAGGGGCCTCGAAGAGACAGAGATCTCAAGAGTCCTTGCAGAACGGGCTGGGATATAGATACCAAGCCCAACAGAAGACCCGTCTGAGAGGATAAGACTAGCAACAGATGAATCAACAGAACCGTAGTTTACCAAAACCAAAAGCCATGAAGAACCATTAGCAAGAGCATAAACCCTAAGCATAGAGGGAACCTCGACAGAGGGTTGAGTATTAAGAACACCCCTAGACCTCTCAACAAGGACAACACCTATAGGGATAACAATAGCAAGCATAACAAGAGAAATAACAAGACCCGAAACACCCCTAACCACACAACCCCCAAGGAAAAAGACCACCTAAATATAAGTGAGAGGGCAGAGCGAAACTAAAGCGCTGGAAACAATCCTGCCAAAAAGATCTCTCCCCAAGCAGAGCCCAGCAACTCTATGTAATAACCATAGAACAGCCCAAAGCTATCCTAGGAGGAAACATGCCTGGAGAATAGCAACAGGCTGCATGGACCTGAAATCGACGAAGAACTCTAGATCCTTGCAATGAATCCCTAACGCTGCAAAGGCTAATGCTGGGTAAAGGTGGTTTAGGAAAACACGCTGGATCATGAGGCCCGGGATCTTCTCCCTCTAGCCCCTCCCCTCCTACTAGCCTTTCTCTTCTCATCCCCCTCTTCTTCCCTCTCTATCTGTTTCCTCCTTGCAAGCCCTACTGCTATGCTTGAGTATAGGTGTAGCTTCCAAGCCTCTATCCTATCACCATGCTCCTCAAGCACCTTCTTAGCAAGATCCCTGAGCTCCAAAGCCTCTTCAAGACTGAGCTCCTCCCTATCCAGGAGCTCTCTAACCCTCCCCCACCCCTCCTCGGTTGAGAAGGAGTCTGGCGAGAGCTCTATGATCTTCCTAACCACCCCTAAAGTGAGATCCCTCCCACCCATAGCTATAAAACCCCCGCTGGCGAGGAGCTCGGCTAGGGATGCATAGTAGCTGGATAAACTATGCCCTAGATCCTCAACCTTCTTCCCAACAGAATTAACACTAGATCTAAGATCCTTAGCCTCGGACACAAGACCATCTATCCTTGAATCATGGATCTTGGCAATGGTTCCGAGATTAGAGAGCCTTGATTCGAGAATATTTACCCTGGATTCGAAGCCATCCAAACCCGATCTTAGATCCTCAACCCCGGATCTGAGATCATAGACATCCTTACTAATACCACCAACGCTCGCCTCAAGACCACCAACCCTGGTCTCCATACTTTCAAGCCTACCCTCAAGAGCCGAGATCCTTCGCCAGAGAAGATAGCCAAGACCTGCCGAGGAGAATATGAAGACCGCTATGATCGATACTATAGATACCAGATCCATTAAACCATCATCTCAACATCACTTAAAAATCTCTATAACACACCTCAACATATATCCTTTTCGCCCAATTAAAGATCCCGGTGTAGGGAAGCATTACAAAAATATGGTAGCACTAAGAAACAAGGACTGAGGTGCTTCTTATCGATACTCATAGGAAAAATTCATAAGCTTTGATCGATATTGTTTCTGGTGATGATTTGGTCTCCGTAGTGACTCTGGATGGCGATAGGAGCAAAGCTCTAAGCCATCCAGGGGATGATCTCCCAGTAGATAGGAGCCTCCTTCTGCTACGCTCAAGCGCACATAAACCTATGGGATCGATCTACTATAGAATTGAAATACCTAGCACCTAAAGCTAAGATCATGTTGCTGAGCCTGGCTTCAAGTTCTCTGAGATCTTCTTTAGTAGCCATGATACTCCTCAAGCTGGAGAGCTCTTTTTCGAAACCCTTTTGGTAACAATTGTATCCTTTATATCGGTGATCTCTGTTCTTAGGGCTTCTATGTCTTTCTTTGTAGCGAGCTCTCTCCATGGTGTTAGTTTTGTTATTGCTTCATATATGATCTCTGGGTGTCTAAGGATGACTCTCTCTATCAGATCGATCCTCCTCTCCAGGATCCTCTCTATAGCCTCTTCTAGTCCCTCTACCAATACCCCTCCACAATATCTATATCACGGAGGATTATATCTAGGACTGATCTTTATAACATCTATGGTAACAGGCACCGTTTGTCCCTGGATATTCGTTGATATTGTTTGATGTTCTTTTATATCCAGGGACTTCAACCTCGCCCACAGGGATCTAGGTATCCCTGTGAGGTCATGGGCTGCCGTCGAGCCAAACGGCACGTGGCTCCCATCTAGGATTAGCCCTGGGTGGCTTGGAGCGCTGCTCCCATCACCACCCAGGGCTTTGAGTAACAGGTTATAGCATGCGGCGACATCTCTATGCCACTTCTCCTTGCCAGCAGAGCATACACCTATTCTTGAGCCATTATATTTTATTTCTGATCTATGTATTGGGCATTGTTTCGATGTATTCCTAGGATTAATATAGATTACTGGTACACCATGCTCTTTAGCCTTCTCCTCAATGGCTCTCTGGATGCCTTTGAATGCTGCTTGGAAGATCCTGTGTCTTAATTGCTCATCTTTGATCCTAGAGATCATGTTCTCAGCGGGCTTATCGCCGAGATCCTCGAGGACAACTCCATATCCTTGTTTTAATACCTCTCTAACTATTATGTTCGCTATCTTCCACCTAGTATCCTCTTTCCTCTCTTCCTCCCTAAGCTTCCTCAAGATCTTCCTCTTAGCATGGCATTTAACATTGCAGATCTTATCGTATTTCTTCTGAATCCTCTTCCTCCTATAATAATAGCCGAGAGTGATTCTCTCGATATTTGTTTCTAGTAGATATGCTTTTCCGTCTAAAAGCACTGCTACGTTGTTCTCATTAACATCCACAGCTATATAGTCATTAGGCTTGTATAGCCTAACATTCTTTCTAAAAATGAGATATATGATCAATCTTTTTTCTTTTCTATCAAGCTTTATCTTTGCCTCGGATGCTAGCTTCCAGCCAGAGTTGATATACCTATAGAACTGCTTGTGAGGAACTAGATCTACCTTGATCAATCCTCTATGCGTTGATATAGCTATCCTTGTTAAGCCCTCAAGCCTCCATAGGTGGTCGTCAAGCCATATCGAGATCCTCCTAACACTTGGATACTCCTTATTCGTTGATCCCTCCTTCTTCAATTTTAGAAAACTCTTAACCTTGTAGATGCATCCTGACAAGCCGTGTGAACATAGTGCGATGGTAAATGTGGGTAGAGGTTACGCATCTCCCTATATTTTAAAGCCCTAAGCTTTATGAAAGATGTTATCCCCTCCCTAGCAGAATATATCACTAGCTGTTCAACCATATTCCTATACATACCCTCAAGCTCAATGAAAATCCTGAATAGCTTTTTAGAAATCCTCTCAGACCTAACAATAACAGTCCTCGTAACAATCGAAGCATCCTCATCATTAGCAGCAAGCGCTAGAGGTGCTTGTGGGAAGCAGCCCACCAGGATATGTTTGGTGAGGACCTTATAAACTTTTCCCTATAGCATCGATAGAGAAACAGCCCATTAGATATACTGCCTCTAATACCCACAAAAATTTCAAAAACCTATCAATTACCCCTATGGATATCAAAAAGAAACAGCCTACAGGTATTGTGGAAAGTATATTAGGGGTTTGTGCACACCGAAATATGGGGTGTGTTTACCAGCTTTGGGTGATAGAAGAGGTAGCAGCGCCGACAAAGCCTACGAGGTCAGATCGCCTCTGAGCAAGAGTTATAAGGGTTTGATGATAGCCTCGAGGATCAGGATAACTCTACTTGACGCTAACAACGTATTAAACAGGCTAGCAGACCATGCCGGCTCCATACTGGCTGAGAGTGAGGCTAGCGATGAGGGGGTAAGGATCTTCAGAGCATCTCTAGACACTCCAAGGCTTGAGGATATAGATCTTGAGGCGGCCTCTGCATACGCGCTGGCTAGGTTTCTATCAACAGTAGCCCCGCTAGCCATAAGGGAGGTTGATGAAGAAGGCTTCGGTGTCGCCCTAGCCTTTGTAGATGCTTCTGAGGAAGAGCCCAGGATAATAGCCCTCGGCATTGGTTCTAATAAATGCCAGCACGACTGCTCCAGAATAATTGTTAGAAGCGTTATCGCTGTGATAACCCAGAAGAGCTTTGAGAATAAGGATGAGAAGAGGAGAATACTGATCGAGAGTGTCAATAAGGTTCACAAGATACTCAACACAAGCACTGTGATTAACTTCCTAGACGGGCTTGGATACCAGAGCTACGAGATAGTTAGAATGCCCATAGCGATCTATATAGTCACAAGCGAGAGGGGCGAGAGTGAGGGAGCCGAGGTTGTTATCAGGGAGGGTATGGAGACCTTCGTTGTAAAGCTACCAACAAGATCTCCTGAGTGGAGCCTATCAATGTTCCCCAAGAACCTAGTCTCAGATCTAGAGACAATGATTATAAAGCCCATAAAGATGGGCTATAGCTTCGCACCCAAGGGCGTGATACTCATGGGACCCCCGGGCGTTGGTAAGAGCGTTCTAGCCGAGGCCATAGCCCAGTCCCTTGGAAAGAAGGTGGTAGATCTAAAGCCATCGGTCTATAGATCTATGTGGTACGGTATGACAGAAAAGATCCTCGACAGGATCTTGAGGAGCATAATGAAGAGAACAGACATAACCCTGGTTATAGACGATGCAGAGTTCCTCCTAAGCAGAACAATGGCTGTGCATGAAGTCCATATAAGCGAGATCTCACAGATCCTTAACTTCCTCCAGAGAAGCACAAGACCACTAACAATACTAACATCAAACACACCAACACTCATAGACCCAGCAATACTGAGACCCGGGAGAATAGATGTCGCAGTAGTCATAGGCTATCCAGACAGAGAGGCTAGGAAAACAATAGTGGAGAACCTATTGAAGAAATACAACGCACCAAGAGACGAGAAGATCGTGGAGGAGATAGTGAGGGCAACAAGATGGATGAGCAACGCCGAGATAGACGCCCTCATAAGAATGGCTCTATCCAAAGGAGAGGGCAAGATAACACAGGAGACTATAGACTGGGCTAGAAAGAGATTCAGAATAGACCATAACGTCAGAGCCTCGGAACACCAGTTCCTAAGATGGAGCATATCTCATATGCCAGGCCTGGTAATATCCTACATACCCCAGGACCACGAGATCTAGATAGGAGTTCATTTGTCCAAGCTTCACTGTTGTAGGGCATATTATCTCGGCCTCTTTTAACCCGCTCTTCCCAATAAAGCAAAGATCCTGCTATGTAGACCAGTATCAGATCATCTGGGACTATATAAGTTAATGCAGAGTGTTTTTTACCCCCTCCCGTATTATTAATTATATGGGGCCCGGACCCAGGGAACCCCACCCCCGATGACGTTCACACATAGGTTGCCTGGGGCTGGGCCCCGCTGTGTAATGTTATTCAGCTTTGGTTTTTCATGCTTTTATTACTACGAGGTGTTTTTAAATATAGGTTTTGTTTTTGAACACCTGCCCCAAGAGGATGATCAACGGGCCATGTGGTGGTTATAGAGATACCGTGTGTGAGGATGAGAAGCTAACCTGTGTCTGGATCATGGCTTACTATACGGCTATTAAGAGGGGGACTGTTGATAGGATGTTCACACTCAAGCTAGACTCTGGTTTTAAGATCAATAACTACTATCCAGCGCCCAGAAGACCTCGCGGGGCTGTTGAGAAGATCCTTGGTGGGAGGGTTTTTATGGTGTATGAGTATACGCCCAAGCCTTATTCAAGCCCCCTCAATATACCCAGCGAGCTTAGTGGTATAGCCTCTATATATGATGGTGTCGATTTTGTCGATAATCCCGGGGGCTATCCTATCCCGAGCTCTCTACCATATGCATCTATGGCTAAGAATAGCTATAGGGATATGCATGTGAGCATACAGCTTACTGCTAGAAATAGGGATAGGAGCCAGATAGCCTCAGAGATCCTTGCAGCATCCCTCAGCGGGGTAGACGCTATTGTAGCAACGACAGGGGATCTCGAGGATAGTGGCAAGGGCGTCTGGGATCTAGATGCTCCGAGGATAATCTATCTAGCAAGACTCATACTAGACCTCGGTCTAGACCATATGGGCAGAAGGGTTGGCTTAGGCGGTGAGGGGATGGCAATAGCATGCTCGGTTAATATAAACGCACGCCCCCTAGAGCCAGAGATCCTCAAGCTAAGGGTTAAGAAGAGGGCTGGAGCCGAGATCGTTATAACACAGCCTGTATTTGATTCAGAGATCCTTGGGAGGTTTAGGAGAATGACCAAGGATCTCTTGGGGGAGGAGATGCCAATGATCCTAGGGATCATACCTATAATGAGTAGAAAGATAGCAAGCTTCTTCCAAAACAAGGTTGGGATAAAGATCCCGGAGAAGATATCTAAGATCCTCTCAAGCGAGAGGATCGATAAAGAGGAGCTTCTCAAAACAAACATAGAGGTTATAGAAAACATTGCAAGAGAAGTAGCACATAACGCCTTCTACATATCAGCCTTCGGAGACCATAAACTGGGCTACGAGATAGGACGCACAATCAGGAAAGCACTATCTTAATATAAAGCCTATGAGAGCTTTCCAGTTCTATGAAAACACCAAAGGGTTAATATACCAGGAGATCTAGGATTGTGCTCGTTCCCCTATGTATTGATCCAGATCTTTGGTTCCGAGAACCTCTGCATGTAGGTATTTAAGCGACACGGCTTTTGAGAGGGCCTCGTCGTCTAGCTTGTAGTTACCGCTCTTTGTTTTCTTCAGCATCTCTAGAGGGACTAGTTTCCAGCCTCCCGTCGAGCCTATGATCTTTACTGCTATATATCCCTTCCCGCCAGATCTTTTTATGAATTCCACTAGCTTTTCAACCTGCTCCTTCTCTATATATATAGGCTCCTCCTTGATCCTTGTTTTCACCTCAAACACATAGATCTTCCCCGATCTTATTGCCACTAGGTCTGGGTAGAGGAGTCTCTTAGCCTTAGCACCACTAGCAGGTGCCCTGACCACTGCGAAACCCATTTCCCATAGCCTTAACGCTAGATCCCTCTCCTGCTGAACCCCAGCCCTACCCCTTCTAGGAGCCTTACCCACCCTCCCCTCCAAGACCCTACTCCTCAATCCTTAGTTTAACGTTAACCCCATACTGCTTCTCAATCTTCCTCTTAACCTTAACAAACTTCTTACCAATATCAACAACATTATCCCTGCTAACACTCACCCAGAGCGTATCTCCCTCGAGAGAGACGCCGGCGCCTGGCAATAGTCTCTCAACCTCGCCCAGGATCCTTGCCTCGACAGAGCCGGCATGACCCCTAGCCGAGGGTCTAAGCCTCTTCACAGGGACTACTATTGTTTGCTCGCCGAATGTGTAGATCTCGTACTCAAGCTCCCCGCTCAGGAAATCCCTAACCTCTACCACGGGTCTAGCAAGCTCCGCCTCTCTAAGGCCTGTTGGCAGCTTCACAGTCATCCCGACCTCGTAGACCTTCTCAACATTACCCCTGTTTATATAGATCACTGTATCTACTATGCTTGGGATCATCCCCAGATCGACTCTCCTCAAGAGCCTCTGCACAGCATCTATAGGCGATGCAGCATGGACAACACCAACCATGCCTATACCAGCTAGTCTGAGGTCTATGTATAGATTGAAATCAGGATCATCCCTCATCTCGTCAAAGAACGTATAGTCAGGCCTGCTTAGAAGCAGTATATCGTGCAGCTCCTCAGCACTAGCATATACTTTAGAGTACTGGGAAGCCTCTCTAGGAAGCCTCATATCCCTCGGACTCTCTATAGTCTTAACAACCCTCCCCATCCTCATATAATACTCAGCAAGAGCCTGTGCAAATGTCGTCTTACCCATCCCTGGAGAACCTGCTATCAATATACCCTCAGCCCTCTCTGTAAGCCTTCTCAAGAGCTTCTCAGGGAGCCTATAATCCTCAAGCCTAGGCCTCGCTATAGGTCTCGTAACCGTGATCTCATAGCCATCCCCAAGCGGGGGTCTCACAATAACCACTCTATAGTCGCCTAGCTGAACTATCGTTGATCCTCTCCTCTCGCTCTCAACAAAACCACCATCCCTAGGACTCTGGGCCATCTCAAGAATCTCCCTAGCTATCCTCTCAACCTCCTCCCTAGTCATAGGCTCCTCCCTAAGCCTTACGAAATACCAATTCCCAGGAGACCCCTTCTTAGCCCTCGGTGGAGCCCCTTCCTTGAGATGAACAGACATCGTATCGCCATCGAAGAACGCCTCTATAGATAATCCTGAATGCTTCTTACTAACCTCGATCACATCGACACCCATAGCCCTCGAAGCAGACGCCTGGATCGGGTCTGCTGTTATTATCTTCCCACCAACTTCGTAGGCATATCTCCTCACAACCTGATCAACCGTCTGGTCAAACCTAGCCCTCGGGTAATCAATAATTGCGAGCTCGATAGCGCCCTGATCCGAGAGCCTTCTAAGCCTAGAGATCTCGTCAAGCCCTGCAGAAGCTATAGTACTCCCCTCCCTAGCAAGTCTGGCAAGCTCCTCAACAACCGGGATTATAACGTGGATCTTACCCCCTATCCTCCCCTCCTCGACAAGCCTGGATACGCCTTCCTCCATCAGGGCTGAGAGGTCAGCCACATAGATCTCTTCAAAAGCGGTTCTAGCCATACAACACCATTCTCTATAGAATCTACGTTAAATAGGTTAATAGGGATACAAACACCAATAAGAAATATGGAATAAACAGGGATCTACGTTAGAAAGACCTTACAATAACGCCACAGATCGAGAATCTATCCTAGAAGATCTTCTAGCATGGGGCGAAAAATAATGCAACAGCTACTCACCATAGTGTGAAAGCGATCCCGGGATCCTCGCTAATCGTTCTAAGAACTCGACGCCTCAACAGCCTCTTCACCAGTTTTTCCCATTAAGCCAGCGTTACCGTGGATCTCAGTACCGCTATCACTAACCCCAACGCTCTTCTCAACGAGATCCTCTAGAGAGCCTCCATCCATGAGGACCCTGAGAACCTTTCTCCCCAGGTCTGATAATGTGTATAGTTTATAGTTATTCCTACTATGCACAATGCTCACAATCCCGAGGGCTTCTAGGGTGTGGAATGCGCCGAGCACCTCGTATCTAGGCAGCCCTGTCTTTAGGACAACATCTGAAGGGGCTAGGATATTCCCATCGAGGTGGGATAATATAGATACAAGCTTGGCTCTAGGATCCATTTCAACACCGAATCCCTTATCAAGCATGGCAAGGCTTAAAAGCTATACCACTAATAAAGCGGGGCAGAAGCATCTATAAGACCTAATATGCATCCAATAGGGTTAGGGCTTGATATGACTGGACGCCTTATCGAGATCTTATCCACCTGTTTCCTCAGACCCCCAGCCACCGCCTCCCGGCGTCTCTACCACCACCTCATCCCCAGCCTCCAGATCTATTGTGAACTTACCTGGCATGATGAGCTCTCTACCATCCCTCTTCCTTATAGTGATCCTGCCAGGCTTGCCAGGCTCGCCTCCCCAGAGACCCCATGGCGCTCTCTCGATCCTCTCCGCCATTATTGAGAGCCTTGCTGGGCTGAGGAGCTTGAAAGCCCTTATAATACCATCCCCACCCCTGTATTTCCCCTTCCCACCGCTATTCTCCCTGATCATATATGCCGTGTAGATCACGGGATACGCTCTCTCAGCAACCTCTATGGGAGTATTTAGAGTGTTTGTCATATTAACATGAACGCCCGAGACACCGTGCTTCCCAGGCCTCCCCCCAGTACCCCCGCCTATAGTCTCATAATAAGCCCAATACCCTTTAGAAGGATCATTACCCCCCATCATTACATTAAACATAGTCCCAGAACCTGCCGCAGGAACCCTCTCAGGTACCGCTATTGAGAGGGCTTTGAGAACAGTGTCAGCTATTCTCTGTGATGTCTCAACATTACCTCCAGAGACTGGGGCTGGTTTTACAGGGTTCACGAGACTCCCCTCAGGAGCCCTAACCTCGACGAGGCTGTAGAAACCCTCGTTAACAGGGATCTCGCCCTCCATTATACTCCTCACAGAGAATACCGTGGCTGCATATGTCACCCCATATACAGCGTTATATGGAGCCTCGATCTGCTTGCTAGTCCCTGTGAAATCAGCCTCTACACCGCTATCGCTTATCACAAACCTCACTCTTATCACTGGATCGTTATCTCCTTGCCCAAGCTCCAAGCGATCCTCAGCCTCGAAAGACCCTCTTCTCCAGCTAGAGATCTTCTTAAGAGCCATCTCCCTACCATGCTCAATAGCCCTTTCCCAAGCATCCTCAACAGTAGTGACGCCGTATTTCTCTATAAGCTCCAAGACCCTCTTAACACCGACGATGTTGGCCGCTATCTGGGCTTTCGTATCGCCCTCAGTAACCTTAGGGGTCTTTGTGTTAGACACGATCATGCTTAGGGTCTCGTTATCAATAGATCCTCCCTTAACAATCCTAACCGGGGGTATTATGAAGCCCTCCTCATATATAGTCCTTGCAAGAGGGTTCATACTACCTGGTACAGGGCCTCCCACATCGACCTGGTGGGCTTTGTTGATAACATAGCCCATAATACCCCCTCTATAATATATCGGGGCGATCACTGTAACATCGTTTAGATGAGTCCCAGATATATATGGATCGTTGAAAATTATCATATCACCCTCGCCCATATAGATCTTACCCTCGTTTAGAAGCCTCATAATATTCCTAACACAAACCCTGAAAGACCCTAGATGGACCGGTATATGCTCAGCCTGGGCTACTATCAAGCCATCCCTGTTAACTATAGCACAGCTATGATCCATCCTCTCCCTTATATTCGGTGAGAAAGCAGATCTCTTTAGAGCAACACCCATCTCCTCAGCTATATATACAGTGGCTTTATAGATAACCTCCCAGGATACCATATACATCACCTAGATCCTCTCGATCAAGAGCTCCCCATAGCTCCCAACCCTCACACCCCAGCCCTCGGGAACAACTGTAGTTGATCCATACTCGTCTATGAGTACAGGACCCTTGATATGAGAACCAGCACCTAGATCCTCTCTCCAATATACCGGGACTTCAACCCAGCTACCACCTATATTAGCCCTCCTATACCCCCTAGGAGATACAGAGCCAGAGCCAGCAGGGGCCTTGAGCCTAGGCTTCCTCCTCCTAACTATAGCGAAAACCCTTATAGTAACAACCTCAACAGGGTTATCAATCCTAAAGCCATAGATTGCTAGATGCCTCTCCTCAAAAGTCCTCGCTATATCCTCAAGCGATGCAGGTCTCCCCACGGGTACCGTGACCTCCCAGCCCTGCCCCGCATACCTTGCATCCGCGTATCTTATAAAGAGATCCACTCTGCCAAGCCTCTTGAGAAGCCTCTCTTCAAGCTCTCTGAAAGCACCCTCTATATCTCTTGGGAACGAGGCTCTCAGCTCGAACCTCCAGTCAGCTAGTAGGAGGCCTAGTGCGCTGAAAACGCTGGGGAGCGGTGGTATGACCACCCTCTCAATCCCCATCTCCTCAGCAATCCCCACAGCATGCTGAGGCCCTGCGCCTCCGAAAGCCATTAAGGCGAACTCGGAGGGGTCGAGACCTCTCTCAACCGTGACAAGCCTTATAGCCCTCGCAGCCTCTAGATCTGCTAGCCTTATAGCCTCTAGAGAAACCTCGTAGGGATCTCCAAGCCTGGAGAGACCCTCTAAAGCCTTATCACTATATAGCCTCATAGAGCCTCCTAGAAGGGACTCTCCAAGCCTTCCAAGCACTAGGTTTGCATCAGTTATAGTAGGTCTAGAGCCTCCCCTCCCATAGCATATAGGCCCTGGGTCCGAGCCAGCACTTATAGGCCCGACCCTCAGGGCTCCTGCCTCGTCCCTCCAGATAATGGTACCCCCGCCTGCCGATACCTCAGCAAGATCTATGAATGGGAATCTCACCGGGTAGCCTGAGCCCTTAACAATCCTCCCATAGTTAGCCTCGCCACCAACCTCATACTCGCCAGTGATCTCTATCTCGCCATCAACTATAGTCCCAGCCTTTGCTGTAGTACCACCTATATCAAGGCTGATCACCCTCCTCTCCCCAATCATTCTAGCCAGCTCTGCTGCTGCAACAACCCCCGCAGCCGGGCCGCTCTCTATAACCTGGATCGGTCTCTCAACAGCCTCTCTGGTATCGATGAGACCCCCAGAGCTTGACATAATATAGAGCCTCGGTTCCCCGAAGCCCTTGAGGCTCTCCTCGAGGGAGCCTATATATCTGGAGACGAGAGGCATGAGGACCGCGTTAACCACAGCTGTTGATGTCCTCTCATACTCCCTCGGCTCTGGGGCTATCTCGTGTGATGCCACTACGTATCTAAACCTCCCAGCAAGGATCTTTTTAACGGCGATCTCGTTTGAGGGGTTTATATATGAGTGGAGGAACGATATCGCGATCGAATCAACACCAGCCTTAGAGATCTTCTCCGCGATCAGAGATATCTCACCAGGATCTGGGGGAATAATGATCTCTCCTGAAGGTCCTGTTCTCTCATTAACCTCGAACCTAAGCTCTCTGGGAACAAGTGGTTTTGGTTTTTCGAAGAACTGATCATATAGCCTCGGTCTATTCTGTCTACCAATCTCTATAACATCCCTAAAACCCTTGGTTGTTATCAAAGCGACCCTGGGGATCTCGAGCCCCACCTGGCCTCTCAAAGCATTGGTAGCTATGGTTGTTGCATGCATAATCTCCGATACTCTAGCCCCGATCATCCCCAACCCCCTAACAATAGTCTCTTCAGGTCTCCTGGGGTTGGTAAGGATCTTGAAGGATCTCACAGTACCATCGTCATCCATGAAAACAAAATCCGTGAATGTACCCCCAACATCGACCGCAGCAATCAGTGTCAAAACCACATCCCCACCTTTCTGTCTTTATCTTAATAGCATTAAATGTTACAGAGACCCTGAATAATGCCGCAAGAAACATAACCAAGGCTAAGGAAACGATCTTTACTCTGTCTGTTAAAACCGCAAGGCTGCTAAAGCGTACTATCAACGAGACCCACAAGCCTACTGGTGATTAGTATATTAAGGCGCGAGAGACCTCCGTCAAGTGAGGGGGATAACCGGGCTACATGCGATAGTGATTGTTAGGATAGCTAGCTCTATTCTATATCTCTATGAACTCTACCATGCCGCATGCTGCTAGCTTTACAGCTGTGACTATATGGATCATGTGTACATATCCCCTCCTCAACCTTATATTTCCCATCGATAGATCCGCCTTTGATCTCACAGGAACCCTCTCATAAGGATCCATGGGATAGCCTTTGAACATCGATGCATAGCTCTCAACAAGATGAGAAACGCTTCTAAGTATCTCTTTATCGAAAGAGTCTCCAGGATCTATGCCTCCGAGGGTCTTAAAGATTCTGAGCTTTGCGAGAGAGCTCGCAGCACGATCCAGTGCTTCTATAAGCTCACCACAGATGCTTTTCTCACCCCTCCTAGAACACCAGGAAAGCGTCCTAGAGATCTTCTCGATCTCCTCGGCTATGTTTGCATAGCCGACCTCATAGATCTTTCTCAACATAACCTCCTCCTCAAGGATCTTGCCCAGCTCCACAAGATCACCGTATTAATATTTTAGAGAACTCGTTTATTTTTGATAAACATAAGAGAGAAGAGCGATCCATAGCTTTGTTGATATTGCCTTGCAACTAAACGTTTCCATATTACCCTTGATAGTAGTGAGAGCAATGCTCAAAACCACCTGGGGGATAGACCATCTATTGATAAGAGCCCACACCACTGGGTCTGTGTCAAAACCAAGACACAAGAAAAGAGATCCCCTCATATAGATAGAGACCTGATAAAAAGCACCAAAACACCGGGATAGATTGCTATAACAAAGATACCTATGGCTCGCCATGTCTAGGTGGGAAAACAACCGTTCGACAGATCTGTTAAAAAATCTATCCGAAGAGAGCTGAAAGTCCTTGCTCCAGCTCCTCCTCGCTGACCTCTTTCTTCTCCTCTTTCTTCTCCTCCTCTGGCTTGGCTTGCTTCTCCTGCTGTGCTTGTGGTGCCTGTGGTGCTGGGGCAGCAACAGCAGCCGCTGGTGCAAAGACAGCTGTTTTGATAACTTCGTCGATGTTTATCTGCTTTACAGCCGCCACCAGGCTTTTCAGCCTTACCTCGTCAACCTCTATCCCAGCTGATAATAGGATCTTTCTCACATTATCTTCGCTAATCTCTTTACCCGCCGAGTGTAGGAGGAGGGTTGCGTAGACGTACTCTATACTGATTCACCTATTAACAATACTTATCGGAGGGATATAAGTGTTAATCACCTGGTATAGATCCTCATATCTCTATATTGGCATGCCTCTTCCCAAGATCCTCCTCACTAATACCCAGCCTCTCCATCAACTCAACCACAAGCCCGTCGAGGAAAACCATCGCCGTATCCTCAAAGAGTGTTCCCAGGGGCGCTAGGGGCTCGTGAATCCCCAGGATCTGTCTCATGAAGTAATCCTCCTCACGAGCAACCTTGGTTCTGCCAGGCACTACTATTACCGCATCGCATAGCTGGGCTAGCGGTGAGTCTGGGAAAGATGTTATCCCTAGTATCAAGGCACCAACGGTTTTAGCAGCCTCAGCAGCTGTTACTATAAGCTTAGTCCTCCCCGAACCGCTTATAGCTATCACGAGATCCCCCTTACTTATAGGCGGGACTATAGTGTCCCCAAGCACATTGACCTGGTAGCCTAGGTGTAACAGCCTCATGGCAAAGGCTCTACCAACCAACCCGCTTCTACCAGCACCCATAACAAGGATCTTCTTCTTCTGCCTATATACATCAAGGAGTAGAGAGATAGCTCTTGAGATCTCCTCGCTCGAGATCTTCTCAGAAGCCTCAAGTATAAAGCGGGCTATATTTACCATAGATCTTCTAAATGTCTCATAATTACTCTTGCTAGATAGATCTACTTGTGATCTGGGTCTTGGTGAGGGATTATCCACAGCTTCCCTAAATAGTGATATTCTAGAATGCTTATATAATCCAGCTGCAGCCATAGATCCTTAATAGCATGAACATGTAAATTACGAACGATGGGATCTAGAAGTCTAGACCATGCGTACCACCACTCCTTATAGCAATCATCTCCTTCCTAAGCCTGGAGAGCCTTATATTATGCATGAGGAAGAACACAACTATCGCAAGCCCTGTGAGAGGCGCTGAAGCCGCAGTAACCCCCTGGATCCCTGTGATGTCATAGATAGCCCTTAGGATAAGTGATGTGTTGAACAAGAGATAGGGGATATAGCTAGGCCTGGGGACTTTCCTAAGGCTAATCCCTGCATGGCTATACATAAGCACAGCATCCACGCCAAATATAGTGTTGAATATAAAGCCAAGCGCCATAGCATGTATAGCAAGATCCCTTGGAAGGCTTGATACCTCGGTGAGGAGGGGTGTTAATGCAAAAAGAACCCCTCCCAACAGAAGCCATGTGAACGCTGTCACCATATGCACCAATGAATACCTAGCCATATAGATTGGGACAAGGCCTCCCCTAACCCCGCTTCTAAGGCTTGAGAGAAGCCCTAGATCCTTGAACGCTAGAAGCGAGCCGATGATCACTAGGAAGCCTCCAGCAACATCTTTATAGGGGATCTTGGCTGAATATATAATAACACCTATAACCACCAACACATAGCCAGCCATGATCATAGCCCTATAGGGTGGGCGTTTCCCACCAACCTGGCCCGTGAGAAGCGGTATGTCTCTCGACTCGACAGCCAGTATAGCTCCGAGAGGGAATACAAGGCTGGCGATTCCTATCTCATATATAGGTGATCCTAGAAAGACCCTCTGAAGGATCCAGAGTAATAATACCAAGAATGTTATTACAGGTGTTAAGACCAAGAGGATATTGTATTGAGTTGGTCTGAAACCAAGCCTGCTGGGTCTTAGAAAGACAGATGATCCATATGCTGATAGCAGAGCCATATTGATCGATACCAAGGCTAGGGAAGCAACAACCTCGCCATAGATCCAGAGGATAACAGACCCCCAGAAGAGGGCTAGGTACAAGGCTATATAGTGGGTAGGAGCAACCCTGCCCGACCACTCAAAGGATAGGAGGGAGAATATCTCTAAAGATATTAGTGAGAGTAGAAACCCATAGATCATTAGAAACCAGTGGAAACCAGCTCCCGGGAGGTTCTCTGCAAAAGCGATATCTATTCCTTGGTATTTGAGCATCAAGATAATCCCGACAAACCCTCCCAGCAACAGAGTAACCATTCCCGAGAGCATTATCGGCCTTCCAACGCCTAGGGGATAAAAAGATCCGCCTACTCCCAAGATCACCCCTGATTAATGACACGACACGCCCTATATAGCATCAACCTAATCTTTTAGTCTGTGATCTTTGGGCCAGCGTTCTACCCACCATAGCTGGCACAGTAGTCGTCTGTCTCGCAAACCTCAACCTCTGATAAGCCCTTTATACCCATGTTCTCAAGAGACTCATAGATCCACCTGGATAGCTCCTCAGCAGATGCTATCTTTATGGGAAGCCTTACGTTCTTGGCGCCAGCTATGTCCTCCTGACCCTCTGATAATATATATGAGTGATCCAGGGGTTCGAGGAGGGTATTGACGGCTTTGCTAAGCTCATCAAGATCCATAACCCATGGCGTGCTCCCATCAGCACATACCTTCACCCTAACAAGGTAGTTATGCCCATGTATCTTTGAACATTTCTGGCTAAGATTCTCGGGAACCCTGTGCCCAGCGATAAACCTGGATCTCACACTTATGCATGTCCTCAAACCCGCCGCCTCCGCAACTACCAACACAGTATAGCTGTAAGGCCCATAAATACCCGCCGTTTTCCTCTTACGTATGATCTTCCCTGCTATATAGATCTAAATGTGTGAGGGTTTAGATCAATAGGACTAAGAAAAGAGCTATTAATATCTAGCGTGGAGCAGTATAACGAATACCAAGTAAACGTGCGTGATAGCCTTAGTTCTTTGGGCTATGGTGCTTTAGAGCTAGGATGCACGCCCTTCTACTCGATCTATTCTGACGCATCCCACGCTTTTCACTACATTATTTACTCTTGATAATATGTAGTCATGGAGGGGTTTCTCGATCCTGATCTTATATAATAGTTTGTATATAGCTGGTATTCCTATAAAAGCTCCAGCCGCTGGTTTATGTCCTCCCCCGCCTAGACCGAGGGCTATTAGTCTTACATCGCATTTCCTAGACCTCAGGCTTAGGGGGCCTGAAGGGTTTATTATCAATGCTATATCGCTATTACTTATTGATAGAATATAGTGGGCTAGCTGGCTAGCCGAGATCTCTCTATGTCTCTTAACAACAGAAGCTAGAGAAACACTATCGATCCTAGTGATCCTGGTTTTTCTCCTATAGTGATTATATAGCCTCAGCTCCTTATCTACGAGCTTCTCAACATAAGGCCTTCCCCAGGCTATGATATCCTCAATACTCTGTGATTTGATCAGCAGGTTTAGGAGAAGCCTTCTCCAGAGATCATCCTTCCTATATATTGAGATCCTTAGGAGCCATGGTGATAGTGGGTCATCGAACCTCCACAGATCTATGGAACATACTGCTGAGATAAGGCTCTCGATAAAACGATCCCTGTTCTCCGAGGCCGAGGCCACGACGCCCGTGGCGCACATGGATCTATCGATCTTTATTCTAGCATATCTAGAGAGCGAGTTGAACACATTCTCATCCCATACGTGGTGGTCGTACCACTCAACCTCGACTCCCTTGTTCTTGAAAGCACCAAGTATAACTCCTATTCTTTCGGCATTGTTAGCATTTGGCGAGAGATCTGTTATAACAACCCTCTCGGCAGAGCCCCCGTAGAGATCCCAGGCTTCTTCAACAGCGTATTCAAGATCCTCGGGCTCTGTGAAGATAACGACGTATCTCTTCCCCTCAAGCTTTAGCCTTATATAGGCTGCAGCACTCCCGATCCCGTCTATATCGGTGTGGGTTATTATCACATTGACACTACTGCTCAAAAACACATCAGCTCTCTAGATCAGTGATTCGATGCTTATAAAGGTTAGCGCCGAGACTTCTTATCCCTAAACCTCTTGCTATATATATAGGACGCCACCTCGAAAACAATTTTAGCTCCAAGCATCGAGGTTACTCCGGAAGGGTCTGCCAGTGGGTTTATCTCAACCAAGTCAAAGCCTGTTACCCTTTCATCAACCACATCATATAGAAGATCAAGAAGATCCCATGTAGCTATTCCATCAGGCTCAGGAGTCCCTGTCCCGGGAGCGAAGGAGGGGTCGAGCACGTCTATATCTATGGATAGATAGATATGCTTATGATTATCCATGAACCTGAGGATCTTCCCTGCAACAGCCCTTCTACCCTCCCTCCTAAACTCAAGGCTTGTCACATAATCAACACCGCTTTTAGCAGCAACTCTCATCTCCTCCTTAGTATATGCCCTCACACCGACTAGGAGCACGCTTCCGGGACCGAGGAGGTCTGCTATTCGTTTTGAGACACATGCATGGCTAAACTTATTACCCATATACTCATCCCTAAGATCCATGTGGGCGTCTAGAACAACAACCCCTGTGTCTCGGGGGAGGGCTCTTACAGGCCCTAGCGTTACTGTGTGCTCGCCCCCAACAACTATCGGGATCCTCCCCTCTGATACGAGATCCTTAACAACCGCCTCTATAGCCTCTATAGTCTTCGCAGAATCGCCGTGGAATACCGCTACATCCCCCTCATCATAGACCCCGATCTCCTCCATATCAACACCAGACCTGGGGCTGAAGAGCTCGAGGCTTCTTGAATAAATCCTAAGATAATCCGGAGCGAATCTAGAGCCTGGTTTAAAGGTTGATGTGCTATCGAAAGGAACTCCTAAGAAGCTGAAGATCGTTTTATCCCTATTCCACTCATAACCGCCAAAGGCTGTTGGTCTCTTCACTAAATATAGATCCTTTAAACCCACCTGGAGCACCTATAATGCATGGTGCTAAGCACTGCTTCTTTCCTTGCTCTGTATAATAACCTCTCCCCCAGAGCTCTTTATAGCCTCCACAGCTTTTTCTGTAGCGTATTTAACTATAACCTTAAGCGGTGTTGAGATCCTTCCAGATCCTAGGAGTTTGTTATAACCATGCTCCCCAAGATCTATTACAGGCATTTCTCCCTCGGTCTTGAGAGCCCCGGAGATCCTGAGCTTCTCTACAAGCTCTTCCAACTGTGATAGGTTTATACCCCTTATCTCTTCCCAGTGCTCGGGACCTCTTGGTGTAAAGCCCCTCTTTCCATACCATTCTGGGAAGTATTTCAGAACCCACATCCATTTATGCTTGTGGAAACCCACTGCACCCTTACCGCCCCTGCTTCCCGACTTTCTATGCTGGCCCACATTACCCCAGCCCATTGTTCTTGTCCTACCCCTCAGCTTTCTACTCTTCCTCCTCCTCCTAACCACCATCTAGATCATCCTCCTTATGAGATCATTTATATCCTGACCCCTATAGCCCAGCTCTCCACCATTCCCATATGGCTTTTTAATAGAGCCCTTAAATCCGCCGCTTGGTGGGTGGAGTCTGAAGACAGGCTTTACTATGTTATCGATCTTGTGGAGCATCTCCTCACCCTTATAGATCGCTGTGGCAAGCTCCTCTATAGATTTATACTTATTATTAGTAGCCCTGGCTATATAGTCATCGCTCAAACGCCTATTCCCAGGAGCCCTGCCCCTCTTCTTTATAAGATCCAGGAGTGTTTCGTAGCTAATCTCGCCCCATGTTATCCACATAGCTGCCTTTCTAAGCATACCCCCCACACCAGGGAGGCTGTCTGGATAGAGTGTCGCGTGGAATTTCCTATAAAGCCTCAGCAACTCTAGTGTTTTCTCAACATCAGGCGGTACGTCAACCCTTCCTCTAAGCCTTATTATTGCTAGGAGAGCCATGATCACCTACCCCACTCACTCACAGAGACAAACCTATATGCACGCCTAAGAGCGTCAAACACCGCTTGGGCGAAATTAATAGTCGTTGAAGTCTTACCCCTACTCCACGACCATATATCACTTATACCAGCATATCTCAGGATAACTTTAGCAGTATCCCCAGCAACAAGCCCTGTCCCCTTGGGTGCTGGTTTCAACACCACATCAACACTGCCAGCCTTGCCCCTGACTTGGTAGGGTATTGAGTGGGGCTCTGAGCACCCGCACTCGAAGCTACCGCAACCCCTTCTCACGGGGATTATGTTGAGCTTAGCATCTGCTAAAGCCTTATCAACAGCTATTCTCAGCTGCCTAGCCTTACCAACACCGAGTCCTACGAAGCCATTCTGGTTGCCGACCACAACAACTACCCTGAACCTAGTGATCCTGCCCGCGTCTGTCATTTTCTGCACCATATTTATATCTATGATCTCGTGCTGGAGCTCTCTGCCAAGGAGAGCGTCAACGATCTCTGGCTCTTTTATCCTCATATTCATATCGAATATCTCTTTAAGAGATCCTATCTTACCCTCCTTAACAAGCCACCCAAGCCTTGTCCTGGGTTTCCACTCCTCTATAGCCTCGTATGGCTGTATCTTCTCACCAAACTCCTCAGCGCTCACCAACCCTCACCTCCACACCTAGTTTCTTCCCAAGCTCTACTATTCTTGAAAATACCTGGTCAAAATGCTCGGGGAGCTTTCTAGGGTCAAGCCCTCTGCTCAGGATCTCTGAGAACTGCCTCTTAAACGCCTCGGGATCGTTTGACGAGAGCTGTTCAGCGTACCTAGCTATATCCTCACCCCTGATCCTCTCCCAACTCGGGATCATATCCTCATCCACAGGGATCTTAAGCCCGGCATCGATAGCGCCCTTAACAACAGCATAGATCCTAGAGCCTCTAACACTCGCGTGAAGCCCTATATCTAGCACTGCTTCCTCAACACCCATCAGCCTTGCCTTGATACCGAGGAGAAGCCCTGCTAGATAGGCTGCGGGTGTGCTCTTACCACCCCCCATCCAGCCTAGCTTTTTAATAAGCTCTGAGGTGTTGGTTGCTGCCAGGGTTATATCGCCTATAGGGGTTGGTCTGATGATCTGTACTGTTATGTATCTATTGCTCCTTCTAACAACAAGTCTAGTGGCTCTCGAGAGTACATAGGTATATCTCTTATAATAGTTAGTCTTACCCTCCCTCTTCCTTCTCCTTGGAACCCTATATGTTGGTCCCCTAGCCATGCTATCGACCCTCCTTGATAACACCTATCGATTTGAGGTACATCTTGAGAGAAGATATATCGTGAAACGCTCCTCCCTTAATCTTCCTATAGAGGGATCTATAGAGCTTTGTATCTATAACGCCCTTCTCTCTGAGCAGCTTTATATAGATCCTCATCCTCCTAACCCTATTGATCCAGTCCCTCTTCTTATCAAGCCTAGCCCCAGCATTACCTTTCCTACTACCATGTCCTCTCCTCCTACCCTTCTTCCTCTTCTCGTGGAGAACCTTATACCTACCCCTACTATTCCTCGAAGGATCTATGGCGTATATGGCTCCATCTTCTATAAGAGCTTTAATCTCATCCCTCCTGAAGGCTTTCTCTATATCCTCAAGCCTCTCAGGATCGAATCTAATGTTATTAACACCAACGCCCAGGATATCTGCCGCAAGCCTCTTCTGGAGAGAAAGGTCTGGCATAAGGCTCACCCGTTAGCCACCTTAAAGCCTCTCTCAACAGCTATTTTAAGCACCTCGCTCCTCTTTCTAGAGCCGAGGGTTGATGCTATATAGATAATGTGCCTCTTTGGATCAAGACCCTCTAGATCCTTAGGATTAGCTATAACAACAGGCTCCAGACCGCTTGGGTGAAGCCCCCTAATACTGCTAGGAGTTCTATAACCAACCTCGGCTATCGGCGGGTAGCCCTTGATCCTTAGTCTCATCTTGTTATCCTTACCCTTAGGCTTAACCCACTTCAGGTTGTTCTCGAATTTGGGGAACTTCCACCAAAGTGTTCTCAGAAACTCTACCCTCTTTTTACCACCAACCCTCTCCTGGATCTTTCTAAGCCTCTTCAGCTCCGAGAGGATCTCATTCCTTCTCCTCATAATATCCTCAAGACTAAGACTCTCAACAGGACTCTGGCTCTCAGCGGAGCTCACGATCCTATCACCTCCTTCTTATATATATAGATCCCGTCGACAAAGATCCTTCTATCCTTATCGCCAACACTGGTGGCTGACTCTATATTGGCTGCTGTTTGTGCAACCGCCTCTAGATCGGCGCCCTCAACTATTATATCCCTATCCTTCACACTAACCTTCACACCGGGAAGGATCCTTGCCACCTTTACATCCTGCCCCCCGAGGAATCTTGTTATAATAACCCTATCCTTCTCCACACTAACACCTATTGAGAAGTGGGTGAATACGATCTTTAGATAATACCTATACCCCCTGGTCACCCCGGTTATCATGTTCCTTATATGGGATGCCACAGTATATACAAGAGATCTTTCCCTCGAGCTCCCCATATAGCTTTTCACAACAATCTCGCCATCTTCTAGCGAGATAGAAACCCTTCTAGCATGAGAAAAATCCCTTGAAACCTCTCCCTTAGGACCCTTAACCCTTACTAGCTTACCATCTATACTGACCTCAACGCCCTCTGGTACTGCGACCCTTTCTTCGAGCCTAACAAACCTAGCTGTCCTGCCGCCCACATTCTGTCACCTCAGTATACATATGCTATGGCAACACCACCTATCCTGCTCTCAAGAGCCTCTCTATGGCTTATAACACCCTTTGTCGAGGTGCTTATAATAATAATCCCTATGTCTCTTGATGGTAGGTATCTCCTTATATGGGGAGGCATCTTGAGCAGATCCCTATAGCTCACGGGATATCTAGGCTTTATAGCCCCGGCTTTGTTTATCCTCCCAAGCAACTGGATCTTTATCTTACCCCACCTGCCATCATCTATATATTCAAACTCCCCTATGTAGGCATATCTCTGCATAACCCTGAGTGTTGATGCTATCAGCTTAGATGCTGGGTATACAACAACCTCGGTCTTGCTCCTAGCCTCGGCGTTTGTTATTGCTGTGAGTGCATTGGCTAGAGGATCCAGGACAACCATAATTACCACCTACATATAGATCCTAAAACCTATGGATCTAGCAACTTCTCTGAAGCACTGCCTGCAAAGATATATGCCGTATTTCTGGATAACAGCATCTCTCGATCCGCATCTCCTGCAAATCTGAACGCCTCTCCCCATTTTTCTCTCAAACCTAGGCCTATACTTGCCCATTCCACTCAGCCCCAGCTACTATGGTACTATATTAACGTTGTATTTAAGTGCTATAAACACCATGGCTTCCTCTTTAGACACCCTATGCCTTCTAGGTATACTCGATCTAGCCCTATGTCTCCTCATAACCCTATAGCCCTTTCTCTCCATTGTTATAGCAACATCCATGCCAAAGATACCTATCTCGGCATCATACTTAGCCCCAGGGAGGACTAGGTATTCCTTCAGACCTATCGATAGATTGCCATTCTCATCAAAGCTCGAAGCCTTAACCCTCATCCCAATCCCTTCGAAAACCTTTTTTAGAAAATCCTCAGCATCCCTCCTCCTCAGAGTAACCATAGCTGCTATGTTCTCACCCCTTCTAACACCAAACTCCCTAATACTCCTCTTAGCAGCCCTGGGGACAGGCTTTCTACCAGTGAGCCTCTCTAGGAGCTGTATAGCTTTCTGGAGCCTCTCACCACTCTCACCAACCCCTATGTTTACCGTGACCTTTGCTATGTAGGGCATCCTCATTGGGTTTGATTTCCAGGATTCCAGGATCTCCTGCACCCTCTCCCTCGGGATGATCTTGTAGATACTCTCTGGAATAGATTCTAGTCTTAGCTCCCCCTCACTCATCTCCCGAGAACCTCCTTTGGTAGCGATATGACGGGCTTATCCTTACCTATAACAAAGATCTTGTCTGCTGTTGTCTGGAAAACATGGCCCGAGGGATCTTCAAGACTCACTATAGTTCTATGCCTCCTCATACCCTTAGTGATCTTAACCACCCTACCAACCCTGCCCACGTTCTTACCACCAATTATTATAGCTAGCGATCCCTCCTCGAATGGTATGTGCTCCACTATCTTTTTCTCAGGGATCGTTATCACAACGGTATCCATAGTGTTATATAGATCCTCGTCAGCCTTCCTCGGATCAGAAACCCTTACTAGAACGTTATAGCCCCCGTATAGGTTGAGCTGTATATGTCCTCCCTTAACAGTAGTCTTGTTCTCAATCCTGAGGGGCTTTATACCGGCCTCTTGCCTCTCTATCGGGTGGAGCTTCATATAGACAGTGGGGTATGGGATAACCCTATAGATCTCGCCAGTCCTTGTTATCTCAACCACGTCCATGAAGCCCACGGGGAACTTGTAGTTCTTTCTAATAACACCGTCTATCTTGATAGCACCCTCATTAATGATCTTGATAGCCTCTCTAGACGTTAGGGCTATCTTGAGCATATCTCTCAAAACCAGGATGAGAGGTACCGAGGTCTCTAGCGAGTGCGGCCCGGGAGAGGACTTGACAACCCATTTATACTCCTTCCTAAGGATCGGGTAGAACCAGGGTGCTGCAAGCCTCTTCAGATGCCTTGAACCGCCCATGCTACCCATGCTATCCACCCTCCTTGGTCTTCTTAGCCCTCCTCTCTATAATCTTCTTCCTGACATCGTCTATCTCACCTAGCTTTGTTATCATAACCTTGGAGGCATGTATCATGTAATAAACAGGGGTTCCATCAGCCTTCTTGATCGTAACGCCTTCCACACCCACCCTAGATCTCCTAAGATCCACTTCAACCACCTTACCCTCATGACCCTTCCAATCACCCCTAAGGATAACCACGGTATCTCCTGCCCTTACCGGGAGTCTTTTAACACCGTGCTCTCTAGCGAGATCCTCGCTTAGCATTGCATTGAGGAACCTCCACCTAGCATGTAGAGGAGCCTTGGCGAGAGCCTTTCTCTGCTTTCCTGGTTTACTAGATCTTGTGAGCACCATATTCCCACCCTATATAATAATTGTGGCTAGGTTTGCTATAGCAGACCATCTCTCAGCAGCCTCCCTAGCAACAGGCCCTCTAATCTCTGTTGCCTTTGGAGTACCCTCTGGTGTCACTATAACTACAGCATTATCCTCAAAAGCAACCCTTGTCCCGTCGGGTCTTCTATAGGGCTTTCTCTGTCTAACAACGATCCCGTAGAACACCTGCCCAACAGTATCGGGAGATCCTCTCTTAACGGTGATCGTTACCAGATCGCCTACGGAGGCGAAGGGCTGTCTCCTAAGCCTTGTCTTAACCTCCGGGACACCTATAACCATAGCGATCTTGGCACCACTGTTATCAGCAACAACAACCTTGCTACCCGTAACAAGGCCTGGAGTTATCCTCCTCCTAGGATGCGCAGCCCTAGATCTAAGTGTCTTCTTACCCATCCTAGCCACCCCTCTTTATAACACCAAGAACCACAAATGAGACGCTTTTAGCCAGAGGTCTTGTCTCTCCTATCAATACAACATCACCCGGTTTTGCCCCAATACATGGCGGGTTATGGGCGTGGATCCTGCTCCTCCTCCTCTCATACCTCTTAAACTTGCTACTATATTTAAGATACTCCCTCTCAACGGTAACAGTTCTCGTCATCCTCGACTTAACCACAACACCCTCTAGTATTAACCCCCTAACACTAACGCTACCATGCCAGGGGCACTTATCATCGGTACAACTACTCTTCGGAGGCTCTAGCCCTGGATATGTTATACCTATATTTCTAACCTTACCCGTAGCGCTCATCATGATCACCTCTTCTTAAGAACCATCCTAACCCTATCCTCAGGCCTTCCGAGAAGCATATCGCCATCTATATCCACAACCTCTCCCGTTTCGGGGATTTTAAAGCGATATCTAGTCCCGCTCTTAAAGGTAACCACCTCTCTCCCCCCAACCCTTATCTCTATAGTCTTCATAGTCTCGTTAACAACCATCCCCTCAACACCCTCGATACCAGGATCTATTGATGATACAACCCTAACCGGGAGGCCTAGGATCTCGTGGTATCTAAGATTGCTTCCCCTTCTCTTCACCCTCACCACCCTTCTCCTTTCCCCTTACTATGCCGAGCTCCTCCTCCCTCAATATGGTGAGTATTCTAGCAATATTCTTCCTAGTGATCTTTATCTTGTGAGGCTTATCAAGAGTCCCCATGGTAGCCTGGGTTCTGAGCTTGGTGAGCTCCACCACTAGATCTTGGAGCGTTCTCAGCTTCTCCTCCCTAGACATAGACCTGATCTCGTCTGGACTAAGGCTCACTAACCACCACCTCCAGAACCTCCAGGACTACCACCAGGCTGGGTCTCTGTACTAGCTGGACTAGCTGGCTGGGCTGGAGCAGCTGCCTGGGGTTGTTGCACGACCTCTATATAGTCAGCCGGTCTTCCAGGCCTTACTATAATCACCTCTATACCATATATACCTGGTATTAAAAGCACGTTCGCCACAGCCCTGTCAACTAGGTAGTTGATCTGGTCACCGCTCCTATATATCTTCCCAGCCCTGAGCTTCTCAAACTTAGCCCTCTCCGAGGTGAGCTTACCACTCACAACAACCTCGGCACCGAGAGCCCCTGCAGCCATGATCCTTCTTAGTGTTATGAAAGCAGCCCTTCTAAAGTGAAAGCCCTTCTCGAGAGCCACTGCTAGTCTCGATGCCATAACCCTTGCGTTTAGCTCGGGGTTCTCAACACCCATTATTGTTATCTGTGGGTTCTCTATACCGAAGTGCTTCTCGAAAACTGTTTGGAGCTTTTTAATAACCTCACCCCTCCTCCCGATCAGTATGGCCGGTCTATCAGCGTATATAATGATCCTTGTTCCGAGGGGTGTTTTGGTTATCTCAACACCAGCATAGCCAGCTCTAAAGAATACGGATGAGAGGTACTCGTCGACCTTTGTCCTCAGAATACCGAGCTCGAGGAAATACCTCTTCTTAGAAAACTTTGTCGAGAAGCTAGCCCACCTCCTTCACAATAACTTCGAAATTAGTTGTTGTAGAAAACCAAGGCGTAGCCCTGCCAAAAGCCCTTGGCATGTATCTCTTCAAATACCTACCCTTATGGGCTGCTGCATGCACTATAACAAGCTTCTCGGGATCCATACCCTGGTTCTCCGCATTACTCCTAGCATTCCTCAGAACCTTTAGAATATATCTAGCAGCCTTGACAGGATATCTACCAACAGGTGTTTTCCACTCCTGGAAATGGGCGTTAACACCCCTCCTATGGGCTATCTGCTTCCTATGCCTTGTATAGGGTACAGGGGCTTCTTTCCTAACAACCTTTTCGAGATACGCTATGGCATCATCGAGCTTCATACCCTTTATAACCTTAGCTATCTCCACACTCTCTTTAAGAGAGATCCTAAGCTCCCTCCCAAGAGCCCTTGCAAATCTATCCCCCGGAATCTGGGGGTATGTCCAGCGGGGCGGCATATCGCACCACTTGCACTACTATCTATACAACCTGATAGGTATAAAAGCTAAATAGATGTAATTAGTATCCCAAGCTCCAAGGTATATAGGTGATACACCCTGTATATAGTTATGTAGCTAACTACACCTATATAACGCCCGATAGCGAGATATATCGAGGGTCTTCTTGAAATATGTTGAGAAAGCCGTTGATGTTTTTCTCTCAACAGGTACAAGGTTTCCCAGAAGGATTATATGGTCCATGGGCATGATCAAATACGCTGCTGCTAAGGCAAACACAGAGCTCGGACTGCTTGACAGGAAGATGGGGGAGGCTATAATGAGCGCCTCCCAAATGCTTGCCGAGGGGAAGCTTGACAACATGATCGTTGTAGACGTGTTCCAAACAGGATCAGGGACAGGGCTTAATATGAATGTGAACGAGGTTGTAGCTGTGAAGGCTTCAGAGTTGAGCGGGCTAAAGATCCATCCAAACGATCATGTCAATATGGGGCAGTCGTCAAACGACGTCGTCCCAACAGCTGTTAGAGTAGCCGCTGTGCTAGAGGTTGTGGAGAGCCTTATACCCGCTATGAGATCTTTTGTAGAGAGTCTTGAGAAACTTGCCCAGAGAACAAGCGATGTCATAAAGCCCGGGAGAACCCATCTGAGAGACGCTCTCCCAGTCACTATGGGGCAGGAGTTCTCAGCCTATGCAGATGCCTTTAAACATAACCTCAGCCTGCTAGAAGGGGTTCTCCCATATGTTAAGGAGCTACCAATAGGGGGGACTGCTGTTGGTACTGGTATAAATGCCCACCCGAGGTTTGGAGAACTAGTTGTCGACGAGCTTAGGAGGCAAACCGGGGTTGATTTCAAGGTTGCTGAGAGCAGGTTTAGGGCTATGAGGCTGCTAAGCGATCTAGTAGCCCTCAGCTCCGTGCTCAGAACAACAGCGATCGATCTGATAAGACTGTGCCAGGATCTCAGACTAATGTTCTCAGGACCATTCACAGCAATAGGAGAGATAGACATACCCCAAGAGGTTGCTGGCAGCAGCATAATGCCCGGCAAGACAAACCCCGTCACGGTTGAGGCAGCAATGCTTGCAGCAGCCCAGGTAGTGGGGCTTGATACTGCTAACAGCTATGCCAACCTCTACGGAGAGTTCGAGCTCAGCATGGCCGTACCACTCATAGGCTATAACATAGTCACACAGATACAGCTTCTCAGAGAGGCTCTGCAGAAGATGGAGACCTATGTGATCGACAGGATCGTCCCTCTGAGGGAGAGGGCGAGAGAGCTTGCCGAGAAGAGCCCAGCCCTTGTAACAGTGATCTCACCTATAATAGGGTATGACAAGGCTTCCCAGGTAGCTTTAAAGATAACCCAGGGCATATCTATAAGACAAGCCCTGAGAGAGCTAGGATTTAGCGAAGATGAGATAAACAAGATACTGAACCTCGAGAGATTAGTAAAGCCTGGGATACCTGCTAAGGAGAGGTAACCTAGCCCTCGCTGGAGGCGTGGTTTTTCAAATAGATTTCGACAAACTTCTCATAAACCTCTATACCTTTCTCAAACTCCCAGTAGCTTATCTCCTCATGCTCCGTATGGGATAGCTCGGATCTTCCCGGACCGTAGGCAGCTATGTTTTCCCCAACCCTACCGTATAGGAGATTCATATCACTCGTCCCAGTCTTGATCACGAGCTCAGGCTTCATCCCAGCCTTGCTAACAGCCCTTATGAGGGATCTCACAACAGGTATTGTTGGCCTTACCTCAACAGGTTCTATAGGATCTTTGAGCAGCGATACCCTGCATCCCGCAGGAGCTATCTTCTCCAGAGATCCCAGGATCTCTCTCCACCCAGGCCCCTTGGGAGGATATCTAAGATCTATCACAGCACTACCACTCCTAGGGATCACGTTGGCATACTCACCACACCTAACCATGGTTAGGGCTGCGCTAGTGCTACTAGCGCTAGAACCTCCATAGGTGCTCGATATCTTGCCCCAGAGCTCGAAGATCTTCTCACAAGCCGAGTCATAGATCCACGGTGCTGAGGAATGCCCCCCAACCGAGGAGCACTCCACCAGGATCTTGAGGGAGCCTCTATAACCTATAGCTATCTTACTAGTGTTCGTGGGTTCCCCAATAACTATAGCATCGGCCTTGAACCCCTTATTGATAAGCCCTAGAGCGCCCCTACTATCGCTCTCCTCACCAACAGAGGCTATAACATATATTGTTGCTAGATCCTCTGGTACAGAGCCCTTGATCCTTATGCTGCTTAACGCAGAAAGCATCGCCGCCAGAGGCCCTTTAGCATCAACAGCACCCCTACCCCTTATCCCGTTCTCACTCTCGGAGACCTCGATATACCCCGGCACTGTATCTATATGCCCTATAAATGCTATGCTGATCCTACCTCTACCCCACTTCGCAACCCCATTCCCATATTCATCTATATATGCCTCTAACCCGAGCTCCCTAGAGATCCTTATGAACTCCTTAACAGCCCCCTCCTCATCGCCTGAGGGGCTGTAGATCTTGAGCAAACTCTTCAGTATAGATCTATACGCCTCCAACACACCCCGCCAGCGATGATACTATTACCTCGGAATCCTCTTTAGTAATCATATATGGTGGTAGAAACCTAACCACAGTGGATCCCGCTCTTGTTGCCAGCACACCCCTATCTTGTAGACATTTGATCACGTTTAGAGGATTAATCCTTAGATCCACGCCAAGCATGAGACCCCTACCCCTTATCTCTTTAACAACCCTGGATCCTCCAAGCTCTCTTGCTAGAATACCTATGAGCTCCTTACCAGCCTCATACGCCTTCTCCCAAACCCTGTCACCTATATATGCCCTCAAACCCCCTCTAAGGGCTGCCAGGGCTAGGGGGTTCCCGCCGAATGTTGATCCATGAGATCCTGAAGGGATCTTTGAGGCTATCTCTTCAGTGAAGAGTACAGCAGATATTGGGAAGCCGCCGGCAATAGATTTGCCTGCTGTGAATATATGGGGTTTCAACCCTACCTCTGTGAAGGCCCAGTGAGCCCCCGTTCTTCCAAAGCCCGTCTGGATCTCATCGACAATTACAAGTGAGCCCCATTTCTCTGAGAATGTGTTGATAGCCTCTATAAGTTCCCTCGAGGCTGGGTTCACTCCCCCCTCTCCCTGTATAACCTCGACTATTACTGCAGCTATGTCTGTGCCTTCCAAGGATAGGAGATCCTCTGGTTTGTTGAAATCAACCTGGACAGTAGCTAGATCCAGGCCTTCGAGACCGGCCCAGTATTTCTTATTACCGGTGACTGATAGCGCTCCAAGCGTTCTTCCATGGAAAGATCCCGCGAAATAGACGATCTTCTTCCTCTTAGTGTAGATTCTTGCAAGCTTTATAGCAAGCTCGACGGCCTCGGCGCCCGAGTTTAGGAAGGATACGTTCTGGTAATCCCTGGGAACTATTCTTGATAGAAGGTTGAGAGCCTCGTCCAGGGGCTCTGTATCGTAGGATGTCGATGCTATATAGATACTCTCAAGCTGCTCCTTTATAGATTCTACAACGTATTTGTTACCATGGCCTAGAAAGCCGACGCCATTCCCATTATGGGCGTCTATATATCTCCTACCCTCAGAATCCCACACATACTGACCATACCCCCTAACAAGCTTCAAACCCCTCGGTTCGTAGAACCTGAATAGCCTCATATCTATCTCCTCGCCTCAGAAATGACATACTCAGCTATTATCCCAGCAACGTCTATCCCAGTGGCTGTTGCAAGTCCTTTGAACTCCGGTACTGGGTTTACCTCGTTAACCACATAGCCTCCTGATCTTTTCTCAAACACATCGACACCAGCAACCTCTAAGCCGAGGATCTCACAGGATCTTATGGCGAGATCCTCAACCTCGGGATCTAGCTTAGCAGCAACAACCTCAGAGCCTCTTGCATAGTTCGTCACAAAACCTCCTATCCTAAACATAGCCCCTACAACTCTTGAGCCTACAACAAGGATCCTTAGATCCCTGTCACCCTTGTCAATATACTCCTGCACAAGCCCAACCCTAGCTCTGGGATCCTGCATAACCTCTCTATGCTCATAAAGGCTCCTAAGCATCTCTGAATCCCTAACGAGGGTGACAAGCCTTCCCCAGCTACCCTGGGTTGGCTTATAAACCACAGGATATCCTAGGTGCTCCGCAGCCTTCACCACAGACCCAAGACCGAGGGTAACGTAGGTCCTCGGTATGGGTATTCCTTTTAAGGATAGTAGGGAGAGTGAGACACCCTTATCCTGGGCGATGAGGGTTGGTATGCTTCTATTTATAACTCTAAATCCCTGGGACTCTATTGCTGCAGATGCTATAGGTGCTATTGTTCTCAGCATGGATCTCTGTATATATATGCTAGGCCCCTCCAGATCCTTAACACCTATGCCGAGAGGCTCTTCCTCGAGATGGATCAGTTTTACCTCAGCGCCCCTATCTCTAAAGGCTCTTGAGAGCTCTTTCTCCTCCCATCTATATATCGTGTAGATCAACCCTACCTTGGAGATCAATAACTATTCTCCCCAGTCCTCACCAGCACTCTCAAAAGGCTTAAGCAGGATCCTGCCCCCATCTACTATTACTTCGAGGGCAACCCCGCATTCATGGTCAACTAGCTCTCCAGGCACTGCGTCGTCTGGCACCGAGACTGGGAGACCGCAAACCGGGCATTTCAGCTGCAAGAACTACACCGTAGAAGAATGTAGATGGTCATTTATAAGCACGAGCTACAAACCTTTTACAACCATTTTCTTAGTATCAAGATACGCCGTGTAAAAATAAATATTATTTAATGCTTTACAGTGTGCCGAAAAATAATACTCATTTCTATTTATTAGTTTCCTTGCCCTTTGAGAAGAGGTGACGATGGTAAGGGTCTGTGTCGTAGGGGGGTCTGGATACACGGGTGGAGAGTTGCTCAGATACCTCTCCATGCATAGGGAGGCTGAGGTTAAATATGTAACATCGAGGGAGTATGCTGGCAAACCAATACACTTTGCCCACCCCAACCTCAAGGGGTTTTATAAGGGGTTGAGGTTTGAGAACCTGAGTGTTGATAAGATTCTGGGATTATGCGATGCGGTGTTCTTCTCAACACCTCTGGAGGTTTCTCTGGAGTATATACCAAAGGTGGTTGAATCAGGGGTTAAGGTCATAGATCTCAGCCCGGCTTTCAGACTCAAGGATCTCGATCTTTTCAAAGCCTACTACGAGATCGAGCACAAAGCACCGGATCTAGCTAGAAGAGCTGTTTACGGATTGCCAGAGATCCATATATATAGAGAGGCTTTGAGAGGGGCATCCCTCATAGCATCTCCCGGGTGCAATGCCACTGCGGCAATTATCTCCATATACCCTCTAGCCTCTACAAAGAAGATCTCCTACCCAGTAGTGATAGACGTCAAGGCGGGAAGTAGCGAGGCAGGGGCTAAACCAACACCCTGGGACCACCACCCAGAGAGGGCTAGCAGTACTAGGCCTTATTCACCCAAAGGGCATAGACATATCGCCGAGGTGCTCCAACTCCTCAGAGAGCTTGGGGAGAGCGATGATAGGGTTAGCTTGATCCCGCACGCAGTACCAATAGTGAGGGGTGTTTTATCATCAACACACCTATATATAGACATAGACGAGCAGGAGCTGGTTAAAATATATGTCGAGAGATATGCCGGAAGCCCGTTCATAAGGATCATGTGGGGCTCTCCAACACCATACCCAGACCCCAAGAACCTCGTAGGAACAAACATAGCCGACATAGGGTTTGCTGTGGAGGAGAGGGCGAGGAGAGTATCTATATTCGTAGCCCTCGATAACCTTGGCAAGGGTGCAGCGGGACAGGCTCTCCAGGCTTTCAACCTATCCCTAGGTATTGATGAGAGGGAGGGTCTATGGATACCCCCAACCAGGCCTGTTTAGGAGAGATAGTTGTTATAAAGATTGGTGGAAGAACTCTTGAGAGGAATCTAGACGGACTGGTTGAAAGCATAACTAGGGCCTCGAGATGTGGGAAGATCATATTGATCCACGGTGGAGGAGATCAGGTGACAAGGGTGAGCAAAGCACTCGGTATAGAGCCTAGGTTTGTAACATCGCCCCAAGGGATTAGGAGTAGATATACCTCTAAGGAGGAGCTAGAAGTCTTCATAATGGTTATGTCCCTGATCAATAAGAGCATCGTTACCTCCCTAGTAAAGAGGGGGGTTAGGGCTATCGGTATAGCTGGGTGTGACGGACCTATACTAGAGGGTGTGAGGAAGAAACAGCTTGTCATAATCGATGAGAGGGGTAGGAAGAGGGTTATAGAGGGCGGCTATACTGGGAGTATAGGGAGATGCCATAGGGAGAGGTTATTAGAGTTACTAAAGATCTCAGACGTGGTGGTAGTATCACCCCTAGCAATAGATATAGAGGAAGGCGTGCTCCTAAACGTAGATGGCGATGAAGCCGCAGCCTCTATAGCAAGGTGTGTAGAGGCGAAGGGAGCTATCTTTGTAACAGACGTCCCCGGAGTTATAATAGATGGTAACGTTGTTAAGGAGATAAGGGAGAGTGATAAGGAGATCCTAAACAAGATCGGTGCTGGGATGAATAGAAAGGTTATGGCAGCCATGAAATACGTGGGAGAGAGTGGTGGTAAGGCATATATATGTGATGGGACATCAGGAGACGTCTTTGAAAAGGCTCTCAATGGGGAGTGCACAGTAATAGCCAAGGGCTAGCCTTGTGCTAATGATCTCAAGAGATTCTCCACATACCTCCATGTATCGCTAACAACAAGCTCGAGAGGTCTCCTAGCATCTATAAGCACCAGCTCCCCCCTCCTAACCAGCTCGAGATATATTCTCCTCGCAGCCTCTAGAAGCCCTTTCTTCTCATAGAAACCCCACCTCCCCGTGGTTCTGATCCTCTTTAAACCCTCCTCAGGCTCTATATCTAGATATATAGCTAGATCTGGTTTTGGAAAAGCATTGTTTATAATCCTCAGCCACTCCGTATCAACACCCATAGCCCCTTGATAGGCTATCGTGCTATAGTAGTATCTATCCATAACAACAACCTCGCCCCTCTCCATGGCAGGCTTAACAACAACCTCAACATGGTATGCCCTATCACAAGCCATTGCAAGAGCGTCTATCAACGGATTATCGATAGACTTTTCCTTAACCCTCACAAGAGCCTCAGCAAAAGGGCTCTCATAGGGCTCGTACGTATAGATAGCCCTATAACCCCTCGAGACAAGCATTCTAGTGATCTCCCTAGCAACAGTGGTTTTCCCAGCACCGTCTATCCCCTCTATAACTATGAGAACCCCTTCCACACTAAGCCCGAGATGGAGTAGCAATGGGAGATATATAGCATTAGCATTTCATAATCGATACTGCTTAGCAATGTAGTAAGGATTAGGAACATGAGTTCTGCTTCGTCACCAGGTAAGGCTCTGTTTTTGGATTGTTACCCAAACCCTCTATCACTTTGATAAGAATAACATGTATATGCGAACTTATATCAATCTTAATAGTTATCTCTTTAGGGATAGTTGTTGAGAAGCCCCTCAACGCTAAGGGATCTTGCGAGGTCTGAATTAGAGGTTGGTTCGAGAAAATATAGATATTACAGCATCCCGGCCCTCGAGAAAGAGGGCTACGATATTGCAAGACTCCCGGCTAGCCTTAGAATAATCCTGGAATCGATGATCAGGAACTATGATGGTGTCTCCATATCAGACGAGGATATAGAGAATCTCCTTAAATGGAACCCAAAGAGCCCCAGCGGTGAGATCGCATTCAAAGTGGCCAGGGTTATTACCCAGGATTTCACGGGCGCCTCTCTGATACTAGATCTGGCCGTGATGAGGGAGTATGTTACAAAGATAGGTATCGATCCTGCAGAGGTTAATCCAAAAGTACCTGTAGACCTGATAATAGATCACTCTGTACAGGTTGATTTCTGGGGATCTCCGGAATCGCTTAGAAGAAACATAGAGCTCGAGTTTACGAGAAACTCAGAAAGATACAGGCTATTCAAATGGGCTGCAACAACATTTAAGAACTTCAGGGTCTTCCCCCCAGGTATAGGGATCATACATCAGGTTAACCTAGAATACCTATCAAAGGTAGTCATAGCTGAGGAGACGAGGGAGGGTTATATAGCATACTTCGACACACTGATTGGTACGGATTCACATACACCCATGGTTAACGGAGTAGGCGTCCTAGGATGGGGTGTCGGGGGTGTTGAGGCTGAGGCCGCTATGCTGGGCCAGCCGGTCATAATACCCCTACCCGAGGTTGTTGGGGTTCATCTCTACGGAGAGCTTAGAGAAGGTGTTACAGCAACAGATCTTGTCCTAACAATCACAGAGCTTCTTAGAAAGAAGAATGTTGTTGGTAAGTTCGTCGAGTTCTTCGGAGAAGGTGTTTCATCGCTCTCGGTTCCAGATAGGGCTACTATAGCTAATATGGCTCCTGAGTATGGCTCCACATTATCCCTCTTCCCAGTGGATGAGGAGACTATAAGGTATCTCAGGCTCACAGGAAGACCTGAAGATCATATAGCCCTTGTTAAGAAATACATGGAGATCCAAGGGCTCTTCGGCTCCCGCAGCGGTGATGGGATAGAGTATTCCGAGGTTGTGGAGCTCGATCTAAGCTCTGTCGAGCCAAGCATCGCGGGACCCTCCCTCCCCTGGCAGAGACTGGGATTGGCTGATGTTCCCAAGAGCTTTGCTAAATTTGTTGAGGAGAGGAGAAAGAAGCCGGGCTTTCTAGAAAAGAGGGTTAGCATCGATGGCGAAGAGATAACCCTAAAGGATGGCGATGTTGTGATCGCTGCTATAACAAGCTGCACCAACACAAGCAACCCAGAGGTAATGATCGGTGCTGGATTGGTAGCAAAGAAGGCAGCCGAGCTCGGCCTCTCGATACCTAAGTATGTTAAGACAAGCATAGCCCCCGGCTCTAGGGTTGTTACAGAGTATCTCTCAAGATCAGGCCTGCTAGCGTATTTAGAAAAGCTCGGTTTCAGCGTCGTTGGGTATGGGTGTACAACGTGTATAGGTAACTCAGGCCCGCTGCCAGAAGGGATCTCTAACGCCCTCTCTAAAGACGGGATCATGGGTGTCGCTGTGCTCTCAGGCAACAGGAACTTCGAGGGGAGGGTTCACCCAGATGTAAGGGCTAGCTATCTCATGTCACCAATGCTCGTCGTAGTCTATGCTCTTGCTGGGAGTGTTAATAAAGATCTATCTAGAGAGCCCATAGCCGTAACACCCAACGGTCCTGTTTATCTCAAATCCATATGGCCCAGCAGGAAGGAGATAATCGAGATCATGGATCGATATGTGAAGCCTGAGCTCTTCATAGAGAAATACTCAAAGATCTATGAGGATGCTCCAGAGGCTTGGAAGAAGCTCGAAGCACCCAAGGGAGTGCTCTACGAGTGGGATCCAAAGAGCACCTATATCAAGAGACCACCCTTCCTAGACGACTTTAGACCAGATAGAGAGCCTGTTATAGAGGATATCATAGACGCAAGACCCCTACTAATCCTAGGAGACTCTATAAGCACGGATCACATATCGCCAGCCGGGAGGATAGATCCAGAGAGCCCTGCGGGTAAATATCTATTAGAACAAGGGGTGAGCCCCAAGGAGTTCAACACCTACGGAGCTAGAAGGGGTAATCACGAGGTTATGGTTAGAGGAGCATTTGCAAACAAGGGTGTGAGGAACAAGATGCTCCAGGACAAGGGTATAAGCGGTGGCTACACAATACACTACCCATCTGGAGAGATTATGAGTGTCTATGACGCAGCCATGAGGTATATGAGCGAAGGAGTCCCCCTACTAATAATAGCTGGAAAGGAGTACGGCTTGGGCAGCTCTAGAGACTGGGCTGCGAGGGCCCCAAGACTCCTCGGTGTAAGGGCTGTTATTGCTGAGAGCTTCGAGAGGATACATAGATCCAACCTGGTTGGGATGGGCATAATACCCCTCCAGTTCCCCAAAGGCGTTAACGCAGACACACTTAAGCTCAGGGGAGACGAGCTATTCGACATAGTGGGGCTGAAGAACCTAACACCAAGAGGAAGAGTTACCATGGTTATCAAGAGACCTAATGGCGATAGAGAGACCGTTGAGCTTATAGCTAGAGTAGAGACCAAAGCCGAGATCGAGTATCTCAAATACGGAGGCATACTCCACTACGCTTTCATGAAAATGCTCGAAGAACTTAGAAAGGGCGCATAGTACTCTTTTTAATCTCCCCATAAACCCTATATCTAGGAGATGAGAATGAGTTATAAAACAATTAGAGAGAGATCTCTGGAAGCCCTTAAGATCATAAGCAACTATATACATAGAACACCTCTCGATAAGAGCACAACGTTCTCAAGAATGTTTGGCGGAGAGGTGTATCTCAAATACGAAAACCTGCAGAAATCAGGCTCGTTCAAGGCTAGAGGAGCTCTCTATAAGATAAACAGGCTCTACCATCAAGGGGTTAGGGAGGTTGTAGCAGCATCCTCAGGGAACCATGCACAGGGTGTTGCCTACGCAGCATCGATATACGGTGTGAAAGCAACCATATTCATGCCCGAGACAGCCCCCATAGCAAAGGTAGAGGCTACTAAGGGCTACGGGGCTGAAGTGATCCTCAGGGGGAGGGTATTTGACGAGGCTTATGAGAGTGCGGCTAGCTATTCGAAAGAGAGGGGTGCTGCCTTTATCCACCCATTCAACGATCTAGATATAATAGCTGGGCAGGGAACAATAGCACTGGAACTAATGGAACAGATCAGCAGCTTCGACATAGTGCTAGTCCCAGTAGGTGGGGGAGGTCTTATCTCAGGCATAGCCTCGGTGTTAAAGGAGTCTGGGAGAAATGTGAAGGTCATAGGGATCGAGCCCGAGGCAGCGCCCAAATTCAAAGAATCCCTCAGGCTTGGAAGGATCACTGAGGTGCCTGTAACCCCCTCACTAGCCGATGGGCTTCTAGCCAAGAAGCCTGGTGATATAACATTCGATCTTGTTAAGAAATATGTGGACGATATAGTAACAGTCTCCGAAGACTCCATAGCCAGGGCTATGTATCTGCTTATGCAGAGAAACAAGATCGTAGCCGAGGGTTCCGGGGCTATTGGACTAGCAGCTCTGCTAGAGGGTAAGGTTAATATTGAGGGTAAGAGGTGTATTGCGATCATAAGTGGTGGTAATGTGGATCTAACGGATCTTTATAGAATAATAATGAGGGGTCTCACAGCCGAGGGAAGAATGATCGAGTTTTCAGTAGAGCTCGTAGACGCTCCAGGAGAGCTTAAGAGGGTTTTGGAGGTTATATACGAGTATAGAGGCAACATCGTTGAGATAACCCACAAGAGAGGGGGGAGGGATATAGCACCTGGGAGAGCCATAGTGGGCTTGGTAGTCGAAATCCCATCAAAAGACATCGGGGATAAGATCACATCAACCCTCTCCTCAAAAGGATATAAAGTTACGAGGTGACGAGAATCAAGCCCTCAAGAGATCCTGGAGCAGGGATCTTTAGGGTTTCTTTCGAGATCCTCTTTAACAGCCCGCAGGAGCTTATAGATCTTCTCTCAGAGCTTGAGAAGAGGATCAGGAGTAAGTGGGGCGGCAGCCCCCATCTATCCTCATCCTCACTCCTATGGGGCTCTGGCAGCGAGATGGTTAGGATAGCCTTCTCAGAGCAGATCGAGAGGGGAGGGTTATCAATAACCCCTGGGCTTCTCAGAGCATCTGGCGTTATTGAGTGCGTCTCCTCCGATAGATGTGTTGAGATCTATGAAGAGATCTATGAGACTACGAGGCTTAAGAATCTGAGGATCCGGCTAACCATATAGCAGCCTCTTTCTCCTAGATTTTCTCTAGAATCTCTATATCCTCGGCGCCAAGTCTCCAGCCCATAGATCCTCTGAATTCCTCAACCCTTTCAACCCTCTCTGTTTTTGGTATAGCCATAACCATTGGTCTCGATATAAGATAGTTGAGAGCAACCTGTATGGGTGTTTTACCATATTTCTTTGCTATAGAGACCACGGTCTCGTTTTTCGCAACACCTCCCCATTCGAGGGGTGTGTAGGCCTGGATCAGGATCTTGTTTTCTATCGAGAACCCCAGGAGATCCTTCTCTACTTGCTTGTCAAGCACGCTGTATTTCACCTGGTTAGCCACTATCTCGTGCTTTTTAGTAGCCCTTATGGCTCTTGATAGGTTCTCTACTCCAAAGTTACTCACACCAATGAATCTAGCCATGCCAGCCTCTACCGTTGCCTCTAGAAACTGGATCTGTTTCTCTATAGAGATGCCAGGCCTTGGCCAATGGATCAATACTAGATCTACGTAACTCGTTCCAAGCCTTCTAAGGCTAGCCTCAAGAGCCTTAATAACCTTAGACTGATCCGAGAACCTGTCTGGAAGGATCTTGGTTACGATAAACACCCTATCCCTACCAATAATCCTACACACTCTACCAACAAGCTTCTCAGCCTCGCCATTGGCATACATCTCAGCAGTATCTATCAAATTCATCCCAACCTCGACAGCCCTAATAAGTGCGGTCTCGGCCATTGAGTAACTGTTTATTCTCCAAGTCCCTATCCCGATCGCGGGAACCGTCTCGCCGGTTCTTCCGAGGGGCTTCCTATCATTAGGATCTATCTGGAACCTCATAGACCCTATCCAATATGATCCATAGTACTGTGAGTAATATATTTATGTTGTGTGTTGCATACACCTCGATATTTATGACGATTTTTGACAACGACTGCATAACTATATCAATCCAAAAGGGCTTATCATTCACAAATCGATCTTATTCCAACAATCCCAGGGAACATGGAATCTTTAAAAGCCATTGCGTTTATCATCAACCCTAGGTATCAAAGAGAAGTTTTTCACAAATGTTTGAGAAAATGCATTTTTAACTCACTATAGATTGCGAAAGTTTTTTGTACCTAGCATTTAGCACGTGTCTTTTAAAAAGTGTTATTAAGCCCGGGTATTTCTATATAACGGTAGATGGTGATAAAGGACTACAGCAAGATCTGGGTATGGCTTTTCCTGGATATCTATCTACCCTCGATAATAATGGCTATAGCTAGGGGTATGTTAACAATAACCCTTCCCCTCTATCTCATCTCAGCAGGTCTGGATCCCGTCTATGTAGGGCTTGGCAGCGCATCTATAGCTCTAGGCAACCTGTTGCTAGATATCCCTGGAGGAGTTATCCTCAGGATCACGGGTGAGAAGATCTTTACAAGGATCTCGATGATCGTGTTATCCCTATCATCGCTGGGGATGGTGTTTCTCCAACACCCATGGATCCTCGTAATGCTCTCCATAATCTTCGGCGGTGGGAGGAGCATGTGGCTCCTTGCTAGAAGATATGTGATAACATATTACGTAGAGTACCAGTATAGGGGAAGAGCATCCTCTTTCATAGGCATGTCGGAGAGGCTTGGAACATTTATAGGACCGGGGATAGTTGCGTTAGTGATCGATAGGCTCGGCTATCCATGGGTATTCCTAACATGTTTCACGCTAACAGTAATAGCCGGCATGCTTAACATAGCCGCATCGAGATTACCCATGCCAGGAAATAGAATCGATAGCGAAATAGAGGCAAGGCATAGATACCACGCACAGGATCTTGCAGCAAGTCAGAACCAGCCTGGATTGCTATCCCTCGCAGCATTCTCAGTAGCCCAGATAGCTGTTCAGGGTGTTAGATCTAGTAGGAACCTGCTGGTCCCGATCATAGGTAAAGGGATCGGGATGAGCGACAGCAGCGTGAGCCTAGCAGTAAGCATCTCAGGAGCCCTCGACGTGCTCAGCTCATACCCAGCTGGCGTTATAATGGATAAGAAGGGGAGGCATGTTGCGGTGATGATCAGCTTCTCAATAATGGCTATAGGCTTCCTCCTCCTAGCTATAACCAATAACGAGACCCTCTTCTACGCATCAGTACTCACAATAGGTTTTGGAAACGGTTTCGGCTCAGGTACAATGATAACCATGGGCGCCGATATTGTATCGAGGATGAGGAGCGATAGAGGAGCAATATTCCTAGCCATATGGCAGTTCATAGGAGACCTTGGGAGCGCCGTATTTCCAATATCAATAGGGCTGGCGATATCGATCTGGGGAGTATCGGTCTCAAGCACCGTTATATCGGCCATATCAACATCTATAGTTATAGCCTTCAGAACAGCGATAAGCGATAAGATCCGTAGAACGGCACAACCCCGCCAAGGTTAGATTCACTGCCCCACAACACTTAGTTCCGAGATTACTAGTATATCTCCAACGACAGAGAGGCGAGTGTTAAAAACCTCTTTATATAAACCCATATCATGTGTGGGGCAGATATGATTTGTAAATGCTGACCAACTCTAGTTTGTGTATCATCTGGCCCTGCTCTCGTATTGTTCAAATAGGAGGTAGAATGTTAGGGCAGACGCTAGGATTATTGAGCCGGCTAGGTAGAATGGAGATTCTAGCGATACATTTGACATAAGAAAACCCGTTACTGCTGGCATGGCTGCGCCTGATAGCCCTGTTGTTAGCGCCAGTATGCTCGAGGCTGATGCTCTTTCTGAGGGGTCTACGAGGCCTAGTATGAAGGATCTTATTATTGGAGAGGGTATGTTGATCAAGATCCTCATGGCCATGTATATAACGCTCACAGCAAGGAAAGAAGGTATCAGGGGTATTGATGCAAGCATAGCTGCTGCGGCGCTCTGGGTAAACACCACAGTACCTATGGTGCCAAACCTCTTAGTAATGGCTGGGGATGCTAGGAAGGATATACCCAGTATGGCTTGGGATATTGCGTAGGGTATTGATATAAGGCCCTCCTCCACGGAGAACCTCTTATATAGCCATAGTGAGAGTAGCGATGGTGCCAAGAGACCTGTACCCATAAACAGCATTCCAACATATAACGTACTCCTCAGGATCACATTATAGGATCTCGTTGGAGGTTTTAGAAGAGCCCTACTACCTCCACTAGGGTTATGCCCCCCCACCTTGAGCATGAGCATCAGTATAGATGCGATCGCAAGCGAAACTGATGATAGCATGAAGATCGGGTGGTAAGACACGGTCTCTCCAAACCCATAGGTTCTGAGGATATTGGGTACCCCTCCAGCCAGGAACCCTATGATACCCGTCAGTGTCGTTATCGATGCAGCTATGCTGAAAACCAGATTCCTCTTCTCAGGAGTAGGGGCTGAGTCTGCTAAAAGGGCTGTTACAGAGCCTCCGTAGAGCGCGCTCCCCAAACCACCTATACCTGATATTACTAAGAGGTAGTATAGGTTAACCGGATATATATAGCCTGCGAGGGACACTGCTCCAATAGCTAATCCTAACGCAGAGATCTTCTTCCTGCTCACTGCATCAGCAATCATACCCCCAGGGAGTAGCATGAGCGTTGTCACTATCGGGGATACTGTCAATATCAACCCTATATCAACCTCACTATACCCAGCCTTCGACAGATATATTGCTAGAATAACGCTCTGGGCATTAACAGCTATCGATACAAAGGCCTGTGCAGCTATCACTAACTTTGGATCCGGGTCTAGCGCTATATAAGCCGCAAAGGCCCTCGATATAGATGAGAAAGCCCTTAGAAGTGGGTTTCTTGACATGACCCTGGCTATACTTTTTCACATCAATTATATATTACACGCTAGATCGTTGAGATCATCTCATAAACATATACATAGGTTGTAATATACCACACGTTATTTACAAGCGAAAATGCGATAAGGCATGGTAGCGATTCTATGTATCATCCAGACTACAGATTGGCCGTGCTATGAAACCTTAACCCGAACGAGGCCTCCCAAAGGAAGAAAGGAGTATTGTTTTAATTGCCAGAATTGCTATGATGCTTATGGGATGCGTTGTTGTATCTCGATCTCTATTTCATTGCTGGCTATATAGCTGCTCTTGTAATGCTTATAATAACATCGTATATGGATCTTAAGACTAGAGAGATAGATCCTAGGGTCTGGATCCCCTTTGTCATAGTTGCTATAGTTATATTGATAGCTAGGTTCTCGATCAATTGGGATCCTGTTTCCACTATCTATTTACTGGTAAGTATGACACCACCCTTGATCCTTTTTGCGCTGAGCCTCTTAGGAATGATGGGTCTGGCAGACCCAATAGCCCTTGCTATAGTCTCTCTCCTCATCCCAGAGCCTCCCACAGGGCTTTTGCTCCCGCCGTCTATGGTGGTGCTTATAATAGCATCTATCCTTATGTTCTTCCTCCTAGTTATACCGATGCTCATAATCAACATACCCCGGCTAGGCCTCATCTCTAGGCACTGCGGTTCTAGATATCTAACAACAATCATAGCCCTCACAGGATTTCCTATGAGTGTTAGAGGTTTTCTAGGATCAAAGTTCCTCTACCCATTAATATATCCATCCCTGAACGAGGGAAGAATACAGTGGATCTGTAGATGGTCCTTCGAGATAGAGGAGGATCCAAAAACACATAGAGAAGCAATAGCCATGCTCTTAGAGAAGGGGTATGTGAGCGAGAGGGAGACTATATATGTCACGTGGGGAGTACCATACCTGGTATTCTTGCTACTAGGAGTACTGCTATACCCACTAGCAGCAGGCTGGGTTGAGGAGCTTATCAAAAGCCTAACTATGTTGCTCCGGGCTTCGTGACTGTGTGATTCTCCTCATTATGCATTATGATTTATAGAAGTATAGATCTAAACCCTAGAATACCATTACAAAAGTACTGCCCACGATATAATCGCTATGACGACCAGGGCAGGGATAATGGGGGCTTTTCAACAGAGCCTAGATCTTCAGCTTCGATACTTGAATAACTATAAATACATAGGTAATACGGATCCTGTGAGATACTGTTTTAGATCAAATGGGCTATTACTAAATAGGTTTTTCTCCAAACGATACTAAGGGGCTTCTCCTGGAAAGGATAGACGCTATATTTGAAAGGATAGCTTCCTCAAGGGTCTTTATAAATAAGGAGGTTCTTAGACCCGACTATATACCCGAGAGCCTTCCCCATAGAGAGGGGGAGATCGAGAAAGTAGCCCAAGTACTTGGCTCATCACTCCAGGGGATGAGGCCTAGCAATCTATTCATCTACGGACTAACCGGGACTGGGAAGACCGCTGTTGCTAAATTCGTGCTCAAGAGGCTCGGGATCAAGGGTAGCGAGAGGGGTGTTAGGATCTATTGGGTCTATGTCAACACAAGGATCGAGAATACTAGCTATAGGGTTTTATCAAGGATCGGTGAGCACCTCGGGGTTAGGATCCCCTTTACAGGGTTATCGACAGCTGAGGTCTATAGAAGGGTTATGAGCGCTATGGACTCGAGATCCTCTATAGTGATCATAGTTATGGATGAGATAGACTATATGGTTAAGAGAGAGGGAGACGAGATCCTCTATAGACTTACCAGAGCCAACGAAGAGCTGGGCTCTTCTAGACTAAGCATTGTTGGTATAACCAACGATATAAAGTTTGTCGAAACCCTCGACGCCAGGGTTAGGAGCAGCCTTGGCGAGGAGGAGATAATATTCCCACCATATAATGCACAGCAGCTTAGGGATATACTGATGGAGAGGGCTAGAATAGCATTCAAACCAGGCGCTGTGGGCGAGGATGTCATATCGCTCTGCGCCGCTCTAGCTGCCAGAGAGCATGGGGATGCTAGGAGAGCCCTGGATCTTCTGAGGGTTGCTGGCGAGATTGCCGACAGAGAGGGGTCTGACAAAGTGCTCGAGGATCACGTGTACAGAGCCCGTAACGAGATAGAGAGGGACAGGGCTTCCGAGATCATCTTAACACTACCCATACATGGAAAGCTTATCCTATACTCGATAGTAAAGATTCTTGAGGAGGGTAGAGAGGCAACCACAGGAGAGATCTATCTAACCTATAGAGAGATAGCCAGAAAACAAGGGCTCGAGCCAATAACACAGAGAAGGGCGAGCGACATAATATCGGAGCTCGACATGGTTGGAATAATATCCGCCATCACTGTTAACAGGGGTAGGTATGGTAAGACAAGAATTATAAAGCTCCAGGTAAGCCCTGAAGTGATTCTAGAAGCCCTCAAGACCGACGGGATCTCTGACTAGCCTCTCATATATATAAGGAATACGTGATAGATACAATATAGGGTAGGACTTGATCCTCGTTCTCCACGCGCCAACAAGCCCCCACATGGTGGTAGAGTTTGTCAGAACAGCCTCAGTAGCGAGAATAGCAAGAGACCTGGTTATAGTTATAACAAGACCAGGAGGCCTTGCAGCACAAAGCGGTGTCCCAGAGGCGTGGAAACACGCCCATAAGAGTGGCCTAGCATTCTCAGTGCTTCCTGAGCTCTCAGACGCTATAGATCTATACAAACCCTCAGAGATCTATATCTTTTCCAGAAACAGAGAGTGGGTTGACTTCAAAGAGGTTATGATAGGGAGCAACACAATGCTGATCTTCCCCTCAGGAGAACAGCCCCTCGGAAAAGAAGGGGTGGAAAGGGCTAGAGGAGTAGGCTTCTCGGAATTCTCCAGAGACCTGGGGCCTGTGCAGAGCCTCTCAATAGCACTATATATAGTTATGACAAAGACATCGCTTATCAAAAACGAGTGATGAAAGATCAGATTATGTGGCGGGCCCGCCGGGATTTGAACCCGGGACTTCCGCCCAGCAGATCTGGTCTACGGGTTAAGAGCCCGCCGCTCTACCGGGCTGAGCTACGGGCCCAGCCTTAAACTATATTCCTACAGCTCTTAAAGAGCTTTTCGCTAACACCGTGCTGGTGAAAATCACGTGTTTATTTACCTCAACTCTATACCATATTTAATGGTAGAGCGAGTCGGTGATGAAACGACGGTCATGTGAGAGGTGATGTGTCTTCTCTTCGCTGATGTTTTCTAGATTGACTATTCTCTTGCCTCTGGGTGTTGGTACTATTGCTATTTTTGCATCTGTAAAGTATATGTTGAGCTCTTTACCTTGGAAGAGCCTGTCGAGGAATATAGCCAACGCCGCTACCTCTGAGTGGGGTTGTGTTCCTATCGATATATTATGATCAACAATATCATATACCTCTCTCGGAACCTTTTCAGAGCCCACTATGACCAGGATATCCCTGTGCCTTTTCACAAGGTCTATCACATTGTCTACTGGTAATCCATACATTGTTAGATGCACCACACACCCGCCCTTCTCTCTCCATTCCTTTATAACTCCTCTCCACTCCCTTGTGTAGCTTACTTCGAACCCATCACCGCCCCATCTCGCCACAACCCTTGAGAGGGATTCGATCAGGCTTTTATCCTCCTCCCCCGAGTATATTATCCCTGCCGCCCCGAATGCCCTAGCTACTAAGCCCACATGGGTTGATATCCTCTTATCCCTTTCTCTCCTATGCCCAAGCCTTAGCACAACCACCCTGTATCCTAGATCTTTTCTCAACACAACCATAGATCCACCTTGGGCTAGCTAGCCCACATTATCATGGTTTTTAGAGTATAAAAGAGGTTCGAACCCAACAACCACCAATAGAGCGGACAGATATATCGATAACCACCCGCCAGAATCGCTACCTCAGTATCAATAAGTCTGGTAGTGAAGTAGGTATATGGGTAGTGGTGTATGGAGTTCGGAGACGATGAGTATATAGATGTCCACGAGGGTGGAGAACTCTCATGGATGCAGAGGATCTCTAACATGGTTAAGAGCTATAACCACAGAATAGAAGCCCATGGAGATGCTGCAAGAATAGTTGCTGGAGACTCTGTGTTCGATATAGGGCCTATGGGGAGCAAGATCTGTGTGCAAGCCCACCTAGAACTCCCAATAGGGAGCGAGACAGGAATACAGATAGATGAGCTTATCGAGAGAGTGAGGAGAGTATATAGAGCGCTGTATGCAATAAAAGGTCCTTTCAACTATGTTCTAGATGATTCGTTATCGGAGCTGGGGTTGGTGCATATAGTGAAATGCTATGAAAAGCCGGGGGATCTCGAGAAAGATCTCGAAGAGATCTTGAAATCCTTAAGCCTTTGAGCACTCATAATGCTAAGGATAGATGCTGAGCTTCTTGCCATAGCTAGAACGAGGGTTAGGATTATCTATAATGGGGAAAGATCTATCACGATCCTTATGAACAGATCTCCATTTACATACCACACACTCTGGTAGAAATACTCCTCAAGCAGTACTCAAGACCTTAAGGCTTACTCATCATAAAACGAGTATCTAGTAGTGGAGAGCTAGTGAAAATAGCTGTAAAATCGTGAAACTGAAACAACTTGCTACGGCTTTAAAGAGTGCCTTTACCCCAAAATGATCTAGTCCTAGGGATTTCTAGAGTCTCATGAGCACCTCTATAACAATATCCCAGATCTTATCACCAACGTGATGTATATTTTTAACAGCCTTCCCCTTCCTAATACTCGTAACCTCTTGGGAGCTCATGAGAGCTCTTCCAACAGCTATGAAAGCTCGCTTCTGAGGCTCTCTAACCCCTACAAGATCCCCTTGCTTGAATTCAGAAGTCTCTATAATCCCTGGCGCCATCACATCTGCCCCATTAAGTATCCTTGGAACTGCTCCTTGGTCTATGACTACATAGGGTACTGGGCATAGGTTCTTGTTGAGGAGATGTATTGCCGGTATTCTTTCCTTGCCCTCAAGTTCTATTACTAGCGGTGTTTTGTCAGCTATATATATTTTAGCATTCTCCCCATAGACCACTATACCCTCCTCAGGCTCTTCTACAGAGCATTTGAAAACCTCTCTAGAGATCTTAACAAGCTCCCTGAGATCCTTTCTAGATATATGGTGATAATGATACCTCATAGGCATCACACAAGGCTCATGGTTATCTCTTAATCCTCATGATAAGCATTGTTGCTAGGAGCAGTGCTACCACCTGTAGAATAACGATCATCGGTAGATATATTCCCTCGATCCTCGCTATCCTACTCTCAAGCTCAATCGATCTCGAGATGCCTTCATCCATTCTAGCCCTCACAACACCGAGATCTGTTACCACAGTAGCTACATTGTTCTGGATGGAAGATATTCTGCCAACTATATCGCCTAGAGATGTTCTAACAACAGCTATATCCCCAGATATGCCGACAACCCTTGCTCCTAGATCATCTACCCTAGCCCTTATATCCCCGAGGCTTGTTGTTATAACAGCCACATCGCCCTCAAGTCTTGATATAGATGCATTTATGCTCCTAAGATCTATTCCAAGCCTCCCGATCGAGGTGTTTATCACAGCCACATTGCTCTCGATCGCTAGTAGCCTTGCATTAGCACTGCTAAGCATACCTACTATCGTCTGCAACTCCCTGTTAGGTGTTATGACAAGCTGCTTCTCAGCAAGCACATAACCACTCGTCGGGTCGAACACCGAGATAGAGAGGCTACCAGCTGGTAGCGATCCTATATCTATATATACTGTGAAACTACCACTCCCATCGCTCCACACCTCCTTAGAGAGGATCGTGGATCCTATTGCTATCCCTAACCTAGCCTCTCTAGGCATATTACTCCCATGTATAGCTATGGTGCCGGTATACCCCGCCTCAATATTAGGCGGAGAGATCTCTATAGATGGCGATCCCCTATCACCTATAAATGCTATATATATATCTTGGTTGAGAGCAGCATTCCTATACGCCCCCGGTACAACGGTTAGCGAGCCCCTCCTACTATCCGTCCATACGATATATACATTATCGCTTGTCACAGCCATACCGAAATAGTCTCCTACGAAGAAGGATATCCCGAGAAGCGGGTTGACCGTTATATCGGTAACCCTCATATTCTTAGCAAAAGTCCTCCCACCATCCCTAGAATATGTATAATATATATCATAACCAATACCGCTTGGGTCAAGCCTCTTATCGCCCCAGGCTATATGTATAGAGCCATCAGAACCCCTAACAGCTATCATTGGGAAGAACTGAGCCGCATAGCCAGCATCATCATTAACCCTCACAGGCCTACTCCAGCTAGCCCCACCATCCCTAGAAACCACTAGAAAGATATCACCCATATCTGGACCCTCAGAATCACCGGGGCTATCCTCATAAGCTATATAGATACTCCCGTCAGGACCAACAGCCATGGCTGGTGTTGGTACTACCCATCTAAACCCATAGAGCCCCGAATATCCTGGGAACCACCAACGGGTCTCAGCAGCCAAAACAGGTTCTGAGAATGTAACCCCGCCATCTATTGATTTAGCCACCCATATACCCTGAATAATTCTTGACATGCCAAAAACCCTCTCAGTCTTCACACCGAAGAAGCTTACATAGAGAGTTCCATTCCGATCCACAACGGGGTATGACCACTGGACAATTGTATCAGGAGACCTCCCCTCCCAGCTAACTCTGAACGGGCCTTCAAAGGTTCTCCCACCATCCCTAGATCTTATGAGTTTTATGCTTAGGTTAACCTCATAATACCCCTTAAACTCAGTATAGGTTATATATATAATATCCCTCAGAGGGTTAGTAGGATCCGGCCCCACAGCTATCCAGGGCTTATCATAGAAAGCAGCAAAGGAGTAGTTAAGGGCTCTCACAAAACTCCAATTAGCACCACCATCCCTAGATATACCCAGGGTTATCTCGGAAAAAGCGCCTACGGAGAGGTAGGATAGATAGAGCGTCCCATCCCTACCAAATGCGAGTGATGGGTCGCTTAATGAATCGCCATATGTTGCGATCATCCTGGAGGGTCCGCTCCACGTTTTCCCACCATCAAAAGATCTATATACAACTATCCCCACCAAATAGAATGGATCGCCATAGTCATGGGCAGCAACAACAATATTTCTTGGATTAGTAGGGTTCACAGCAATTGATGGCTCGTTCTCGAATGGATAGTAGTGGGGAGAGTCGCGCGTAACCCTTATATTTGATCCAAAGATGCTGCCCTCGCCAAACCTGCCTCTAGGGCTTTGTAGCATTGGAAGCGTCTGCTGCAACTGACTCTGGGTTAAACCACTCTCTATGGTCTCTTTAACACTGCTTGGCATAAGCTTAATAGATCCCCACATATCTCTTAGATAGAGAGCTCCTGAGACCAGCCATCTAACCTGAGCCGGTATCGCAGTCCTTTCAAAACCACCATCGTTACTGAACTCCATAGTCTGAACAACTATGGGCATTATCCCCATGATCAGCATAGCTAACAACACTAAGCTTAGAAATGATCTCTGCAAGCGTATCGCCTCTTAATGATATAATGCTAGGACAGTAATAAAGTATTTTAAGAAGAAATTATCATAAACAATATAAATTAGGTTCTTCGCACACCACCAATTGCATAATCTCTCCTCGTGTTTCTATTGATCTTCTCTACACAACATTAGAGACTGCTAACAAGCTCTGAACATCCCTTCTTATCTCTTCTAGTCAGATAGAGGATCACTATATCCTCTTTATTATCTGCTGCAAAGATAGACACCCCTTCTCTGATCAGCGCTTTAACCACCCTGTCAAGAATACTTTGATCACTAACCTTGATAAGCAGACTCACCATTTTCTTAGAGCACAGCTCCCTCGCAATATTTTTTGCCTCAAGCTCTGGGCTTCTCTCCATTCTGAAGGTTTCTATGGGCCTCACACCCTCTCTCAGATCTCTTCCCACGTTGAAACCACCACGTAATTGGTGTTACGAAACCTAATATTGAACCTTGTACCGAGTATGTGGTTGCTTATTAACCCTCGTATATTTTTCATCTATTGTGGCTAGAGATGCCCCTAATAGATCGTTTTTTACTCGGTATAAAAGGGGTATTAGAACATGTCGAGATCCTTAACCGTAAGAGAGGTGAAGCAGCTAGCTCTCCTAGAGTTGCCACTATATATCGCGATGAGCTTATCCTCAACATGGTTACCCTATGCTTCTTCCTAACAATACATAGCGTGGTGCCTTATCTCTCCCAATATGCGGTGGAAATCGGTGCAACCGAGGCTGCTGTAGCTCTACTTGGACCCTTCTTCGCTCTCTCAGCACTAACTATTAGACCCCTATCAGGTATACTAGCCGATCGTGGGTGGACTAAGAGGCTTCTAGCAATAGGGGCAGTGACCTCTGCAGCAGCCCAGGCTGTATATTTCATAGCATCAGGCCCGGAACTCCTATATGTTGGGAGACTCATACAGGGAGCTGCTGTTGCACTATTTATCCCCGCATCTTTCCAAGCAGCATCTATAGGGAGTAGGGAGACCGTGATAAGCTCCCTAGCCTGGAGGAGCACTGTGATCGGTGTATCGTTTGCTTTGGGACCTGCTATCGGAGGATATATTGTTACACATCTCGGGTACCGGGCCTTATTCATATTCTCTACAACAATGGCTCTCTCAGCATCTATACTATCACTCATGATCAATAGTGCTAAGCTCTCCCGCCCCGTAGTTAGTATCGATTCTGATGAAAAGAGTCTCGGGTTTATGAGCGCGGGCTTTATCACAGCACTAGCGTCTCTCCTACTCTATAGCTCTGTGTATGCCTCAATGACGCTCTTCCTACCAGCTTATCATAAAGAGGCTGGGATGGGGGCTTCCTACATAGCTATCTTCTTCACCGGAATAGCTGTATCAAGCCTTGTATCGAGAATCACATTCACATACGTGCTACGGGTTATAAGCGTTGAAGGAACAGCCATCCTTGGAATGATTCTCCTCTCCATGGGCTATATACTGGTATCAATAGATCCCCTATCACACAGCATTCTATACTACGGTATAATAGCCGGTATAGGCTCCGGCCTTGCCATACCATCCCTTCAGGTAATGGCTATAACGGGGGTACCGCAGAGGAGAAGGGGTACTGCTTCAGCTATATATACAGCCATGTTTGATCTTGGAAATATGACAGGCCCCATAATGATCGCGTCAATTGCCAAAACATATAGGGATATGATAGGGATATCTAGCTACGCATCGCTAGTGGCATTAATGCCGATAGCGTTTCTCCAAATGCTCAGGCTTAAAAGATCTCTCAATAAATAAAAAGGATTCCGCTATTAATGGAGAAAACATAACTTCTCGCCCTTAAAAAGAGAAAGAGTAAAAAAGCACAGATGCTAATTGATCATATGCGAGCCTTTCTCTTTCATAATGAAACACATACCGACTACTACTTTTCTCCCGCTAATCTATTATCCACTCATGCGATCCTGATCCACGTGCCCGGTAAACAAGGATTCGAGCCTCTCCTTCTCATTAGGGCTTATAACTCTCTCCACATTTATTGCCACTGTAACACCTTTCTCAGTTATAACAAGCCTTCTAGAAGTATTCCCATTGGTTATACTCACAAGACCGAGGGACCTCAGGATCTCTAGATCCGCCTCAAGGTCCTTAGAATAGGGACCCCACGGGTATCTAGCAAATGAGTATTGTTTACAGCAAATCCCCCTACTCGATGCTATATCAACGATCCTGTGGATATCTTTAATATCAACAGGGCTCTTAACCCTATATAATATATATAGAATCTTCAGCGCGTCTGGAACACTTGTCAAGCCCAACTCACCCCGCATCTGGTGATGCTACTAACGCCACGTTCTTAAATACGCTTTGGGCAATACTATGCCCAGAGATCCTCAGGCCCGCCTTATCTATCTAAAACCATATGATCTATATTTTATATCAGCACCGCAAGATCGATAATACGTTTCCATAATCAACATAGTAGTGATAAGTGATACAAGATCCCAACACACAGCGAAACCAAGAGAACTAGTGGTAGAACCCGTATTAACCATTATAAACCCGAAACATGAAACACTCTGTGGAGCTTATAATGGATCCAAACTCCCTGTTGGGCAAACTATCTGGAGAGGTGATCTCATGCTCGCTATGCACTAGGCTAGCTAGATATAGGGTTGAGGCCTCACTAAAAGATCCGAGGAGGGTTTATTGGGCTAAACCAGTCCCGGGCTATGGAGATCCTATGGCCAGGATCTTTGTTGTAGGGCTAGCCCCTGCTGTTAGAGGTGGTAATAGAACCGGTAGGGTTTTCACCGGCGATGAGACTAGCCAGAACCTTATGAGAGCTTTATACGAGGTTGGCTTATCCAACCAGCCTTACTCCATATCTGCTGATGATGGCTTAGTGCTTAGAGACGTGTATCTAACAGCGGCTGTCAAATGCGCTCCTCCGGATAATAGGCCTAACGCCCAGGAGATTGCTAACTGTAGTCGTTACCTAGAGGCTGAGGTAAGGCTTTTAAAAAGATCCAGGGTTTTTGTTGCTCTCGGGAACATAGCATGGAGTGCCATGTTAAAGGCTGTTGGAAGTACTCTTGAACCATATCTAAAGGATCTCGATCTAGGGTTCAGACATGGCGCTATATATAGCGTTGAGACAAGGCTTAGAGGGACTGTATGGCTTATCTCGTCCTACCATCCAAGCCCGAGAAATATGAGGACGGGCAGACTTACCCACGAGATGTTGGTGTCTATATTCAGGAGAGCAGTAGATCTAGCTAATGCTGATCAAAATACAACAACTCACACCACACGTTGATCGTTCCATACCTTCAGCTCCTTTATAGCTTTTCTAAGACTCTCCAACCTAGCCTTCCCCTCCGCTAATGCCCTGTTAAGTATCGAGACGATCCCGTCGATATCGCTCTTACTTATCAACACCCTCCCCGGATCCTTGACCGGGATCCCGATCCATATGCCTGTGACAAGCTCAACCAAATACCCCCTCTTGCTCGATGCGACCAAACCGCTGTGCTTGAAACCAGCCTCCCTAACCTTTTTTAAAAGGATCATTGCGTGCCTAGGGGTTCTTGCCATGATATGCATTATAGGCCCGCTTGCTATCACCCATAGTATCGAGATCACCGGTATTTCTAACAATCTCTCCAGATCCTCCCTCGAAATCTCTGTATGACTTTTGAAAACAATATATGATTCCTTTCTCCTCCACGGTGCTGGAGCATCTATAGCTATAACCCTCCCTGTGCAGGAGCTCGTTGGGTAATAGTCCTTGAGGTTAAATATATCGATAAGAAGATCCCTTATCCCGTGGTCTAGATAACCTATATAGAGATCGGTATTCATTCTCCTAAAAGCCCTCTCCCAATCCTCAGCCCATATCCCAGGATCCACCAACAGCTATCCACGCTCTCCCGAATCATAATAAATCCTGGATAGAAAGATAGAAATAAAGGCCCGCTTGTTACCAAGAGCCCGAGACTTAGATATGGTTATAAGTTACCTTCGAATCACTATTCTTGGTTAAGATGCCCAGATGCGATATATGTAGCGCTAGAGATGCTGTTGTCTACCAAGCCCATACGGGGCTGAGGCTGTGTAAGGTCTGTTTCTTTTCAAACGTTGTTGCTAGGGTTTCTAAAGAGATCTTTAGATACGGTATGATTAAGCATGGCGATAGGATCTTGATAGGCATCTCTGGGGGTAAGGATAGCTTTGTGCTTCTAGACATACTCTCACAGATCCACGATCCGTCGAGGCTTGGTGGAGTAACGATTGTTGAGGGGATAGAGGGCTATAATAGAGCTGAGCATATAGCTGAGATCAAGAGAACAGCTATGGAAAGGGGTGTAGAGCTGCATGTGGTATCTATCAAGGAGCTTTGGGGAGCCTCTGTAGATGAGATGGTTCGGATGTCCATAGAGAAGGGGCAGAGGATCTCTCCATGCACCTATTGCGGTATTCATAGGAGGAAAAGTCTGAATCTCATGGCTAGGGAGCTCGGCTATAGTAAGGTAGCCACGGCCCATAACCTAGACGATGAGGTCCAGACCATAGTGATCAATATACTCAGGGGAGATATAGCTAGGCTCTACATGAACCACCCCCTAAGACCCAAAGGATCTGGGCTCTTCATAGACAAGATCAAACCTCTGAGAAAGATCTATGAGTGGGAGACGGCTAAATATGCATATCTAGCCGGCTTCAAACCCCAAGATGTTGAATGCCCCTACCTAGAGCTCTTCCCCTCGCTCAGAGCTAGGGTTAGGGATATGATCTATAGGATTGAGGCTTCAAAACCAGGCTCTATGCTAAGACTGCTCGAATGGTTTGACAATACGTTCAACCCATCAAAGCAGAACAATAGAGAGACGCCAAAGCTAGGTTTATGCTCGATCTGTGGAGAGCCAACATCGCCTAACAGATCTATATGCAAGTCATGCGAACTCCAGATAAGATCCCTTGGTGAGGTAAAGATCGCTAAGAATGTTTTGAAAACACAGCCATAGGGATGCGATATTCCAGCATCTTAATAAACCGCCCAACCCCCACTTACTGAGGGATGAGCTTATGGGAGCTGAGAGCTCTAGCGAGAAGCAAGAGAAAGGATCCGGGGTTGTCGAGCTAAGACTCAGGGGGGTTGTTGAGGGCTTTGGAGAAGGGATCCTGCTTGTCATAGATGATTTTATTTCGTTCCTAGGAGATCTAGATCCTAAGAAAGGAGTTCTTAGGAAAAAGGGATACGAGGACGTAGAGGTTAGGGATAAGATCCTCGTGTTCAGAGGATCTAGAGGCTCTACTGTAGGTACATATGTTATCTACTCGATCTCTAAGGCTGGTTTAGCCCCGAGGGCCATGATAGTTGACAAGGCAGACCAGGTGGTGATAACGGGATGCGTGGTGGGCAATATTACCCTTGGAGAAACCCTTGGATTCAGAGTAAAAGATCTCGCTAGCTATAACGGTCGACACGCAGTTGTGAGAATAAAGGGAAACGAGGGAGTTCTGGAGATCCATAGTAGTTGATACATGCAACTAAGGCTATGTTGCTTACAAGGCACTATATATCCCCTCTAGCCCTTATCTACTGATGAGGAGCGGGTATTGAGGCTACTGGCAATAGCTCTTCTCCTCCTCATACTCTCAGCGACACAGCTATCATTGCTAAGCGCTAGTACTAATACCAATACTACTAATTGTGTCAGAATAGATGTCCCAGCAGTGGAGGGTCAGAGTGGGAAGGGCAGTGTTGTTAGCGTAGCTGTATGTATAAACCCAGGCGGTAATAGCCTGAGGATCTATGGTACAGATAAGATCGAGGCCGACACGCTCATATCGATCATAACAGCATACATCATAGCCCAGCTACTATCAAACAAACCCCCAAGCAGCTATGATATAGATATCAGCTTCGAGAAAAACGTACAAGACGTATCAGGTCCATCTGCAGGAGCTATTATGACGTTAGCACTCTACAGCCTGCTAAACAACAGTGAATACAACGGCCTGTCTGGCACAGGTGCTATAAATCTAGACGGCAGTATAGAGGCTGTTGGCGGTATACCGCAGAAGCTCTCCGCTCTAAGAACTTCTGGGCATAAAGAGGTATTCTTACCAATAGCTAATTATATTCAGTACAGACAGCTAATAGAATCACAATTCAGGGATCTAAAAGTGCTCCCGGTAAGCAGTATTGTAGATCTTCTCAATACGCCGCCGCCCCGCTGGTCCCTAGAGGCTGGGGAGGAGTATGTAATATATGTTATATCAAACGTATCAAGAGATCATGAAGCCGTTATGAAGGATCTTCTGGAAAGGCTTTCGAACATTTATATAAGCAGGGTATCTGATACAGGTTCCACGGAATATAGATTAGTAATGAGTATAGTGGATAAGGTTAGAAGAAACCCCCCGAGCAATGGGTATGCTTTGATAAACCTATACTACCTATCACTGGTTCAGCTTATCCAAGCTATAGTGGATAGAGATCTCAACGGGTATGGTAGGATCCTGATCCAGCGGGCTGTTGAGGAGTATAACAAATCGATAGACAGGCTTGCCACGGTCTTCTCAGATATACCCAGATCTATGGATCTCGACAGGTTCCTACTATACCTACTGATCTTTGAGAGAGCTGTAAACCTGGCCAGCTATGATGGTGTGGTTAAGGCTTACACAAGTAGCGGTGATACAGGATCTATAGCCAGGGTAGCGGGCACGCTATATGGAAGAGCCCTCTCAATAGATTACTGGCTAGATGTGCTGGGTAACATGACGCATAGCACAGGAGCAACTGTGGAACTGGATAGTGCCTATGGTGTGTCTAGAAACATCCTCCGGATTCTCGGTGTCTCCAGAATATCTGATACTGCTGTTTCGAACCTAACTAAGATCATAGGCCCTAGAGTAGATCTTGCTGCCCTAGAGACCCTGAACACCGTTTATACTCTATACTCGTATCTACAGAACTACTCATACACAGTGAGAGGGTCGACATTATCCCAGATTATTAGTCGGGGAGCGGGGACTGGGGCGAGCTCCAACGCCTTAGATCAGCTGAAAACAAGCGGCTATATAACAAACATGCTCGGAATCATGCATAGCGGCATGGCTAGGAGCATCTATAGCTTCCCACTGTGGGTTCTCAACAACACAGATCCACAGTCACAAGATACAGGAATCCTTGTCAGCTCCTTACTATCAACAAGCGCCTCCGCTCTGTCTCTCAACATGCTCTACATGATCCTCTCTAAAAGGGTTAGCACACCACTCAGTCTAGAGCTTAGCGGTGAGGCTAAGAACGTTCTACAAGGCCCCGCAGAAAGGAGATATCCCGCTGATATCCCAATAATAGAGCTGGAGAGACTATCACAACTCCTAACCTTAGCATCTATAGCCATCTCTACTATAACATTATTAATATACATTGCTTTATCCAGAAGCGGTAAACCAAACCCAAAGCCGTAGCCAGCTGTTTCGGATTTCATGAGGGTTTATATGGATTGATATTAAACCCGTAGTTCTGCAATAATGGAACATTATATAAGCCCTGTTATTCTATGGGATGCCGCCCAGCAATGAGGGTGGCTATAAAGACCCAAGTGGGCGGGTTAAATAAAAACCAGGATGTGGGGGTTTCCCCACAGCATTGAGCTGAGGCCGAGGAAGCCATGGGAAGAGCGGTTGATATCAAAAATCAACCGCAATGAAGCCCGAACCCCGCATAACCCCTAACAAACCTACATAGCCTTTCATTTCGATCATCACTGAGTGCTGAAAAAGCTCGCCTCCAGGTAAATCTTTCCCAAGAGTTATCAGGACCCAGAGATCTATTGATCACGAATCCTGACTGCTTGAAAGTATGTATCATTAAAGACAGTCTCGTGGTTGGAAGCAAGTGATCATAAACCTTAACTAAATCCCCGCTTGACTCCAAGGCCCCATATGGGGTGATATTAGTCCCCTTGGGATCTTGGTAATGGTGAAGCATGCTAACCTATGAGCATATGATAAAGGATCCTGTCCATGGATACATAGGGATCACTCGGGCGGAGAAATGCATAATAGATACTGGGGCTTTTCAGAGGCTTAGGAGAACGTTACAGCTGCCAACCTCTGTCTATGTATATCCAGGGGCTGTGCACACCAGGTTTGCCCATAGCATTGGCGCTATGCATATAGCCAGCGCGTTTGGCGAGAATATAGCGCAAAGGCTAGGGCTTGTGGGTAGGGATGAGGGTTCCAGGCTTATCCAGTTCCTCAGACTTGCTCTACTCCTACACGATATAGGCCACGGCCCTTTCTCCCACAGCTTTGAGGAGACGATCCTATACCCAATGGGGGTTAATCACGAGATAGTGGGCTCCAGGATCATTGAAAGCAATGACGAGATAGCCTCATGCATAGAGGAGAACAAGGATCTAGGATTTACACCAAAAGATCTTTCAAGAGCATTGCTAGCCGTTGGAAGCGAGGACTGGCCAGTGCTGGGATACAGTGGTGTTGATCAGGAGATGGAGAAGAGCCTCTTCTATGTGCTTAAAGGGCCCTTCGCCGCGGATCTCCTAGACTATCTGATCAGGGACTCATACTACACAGGAGCTGGATACGGCTCGGGGATAGATTGGGAGAGGATAGCTAGAAGCACCATCCCGCTCCACAGGAGGCTAGGAATACTGGATAAGGCTGTCGATGCATACGAACATGTCCTCATAGCCAGGTTCCACATGTTTGCCACGGTGTATTATCATAAGACTACGAGGGCTGTTGAGCAGCTTGTATCGAGACTCCTTGAGGAGAGTAAAAGCTATATTGATTATAGGGAGATGGTGAACAACCCCTCCAGATATGTTGAGCTAGACGACACCTATATACTTGGAAACCCCTCTATAAGGGATCTCGAGCCATGCAGAATGCTTCTAAACAGAAAAATACCCTACACTGTTGTTGAGGAGAAAAGGCTACAGATACCTAGGAGAAACCCCCTCATGATGCTAGCCCTCGATAGGGGTTTTCTTAACAAGCTCCTGCTAGAAAAGCTTGGGAGCAACTATAGCGGGGTTGTCTATATAGACACACCACGCCTACCCCTCAACCCGATGCTCAGGGATGATGAGGTTCTAGTGATCTCCGGGGATAGGCGTGTGATCAAGGGATTCGAGGAGATGAGCTTTGGAACACTCTCCCACAGTGTCGCTATAGTTAGGCTCTATATGGATAAGAGGCATCTCGATAAGAGGGAGCAGGCGGTAAAGACATTTAGAGAGATCATCGAGACAAGCTCTATGGAGACCCTCAGGTCTTTCTACTAAGGGTTCTGATGAGATATCGCTATCCATTATTTATCTTCACAGCCCTTATACATATGAAACCATGGGAATCGCTGAGGGGGGAGGGATCCTCGCTATATGGTTGTGATAGAGGTGAGTAGCTAAGCGTACCCAGGATCTCCTCAACATGGAAGCCGAACCCCGCTAAGAGGTCGATCGCCTCTCTCTTTGTAAGAAACCTTGCTACCCTGTAAAAGGGCGAGTCCCTCTTACCAGCATAATAGGCTCCCCATTGGGAGTCCCTAGGTATCATGCATAGAACCAGACTACCGTCTTTTCTAAGAACCCTATAGCTCTCCCTGATAAGATCCACGGGTGATTCGACAAAACATATCGTGACAACAATCAATACCAACCCTATGCTCTCAGATCTTATTGGCAGGAACTCCCCATAACCCTCTATAGTCTCGAGACCTCTCTTCCTCCTCGATATGGTTAGCATCTCTCTCGAGGGGTCTAGGTTTACACAACCCAGAAGGTCTGAGAAATACCCCGTACCACCGCCGATCTCTATGCACGGCTCTCTAAAGCTACTAGCAGTCCTTATAACAAGCTTAGCCTCATTCTCAGCCGTTACCCTGTTTCTCTCATACCACGAGTCATATTTGCTAGCATGCTTGTTAAAAATATCAACAACCGTTTCTGAGTATCGCTTCATATAAAGAGGCTCCTCAGAGTCTTCTCTATCATCTGGTACTTCTCTATAGCATCCTCGCTTAGGGATGGCTTAACTATCTTCAGAGCCTCTAGGAAGTACTTCATACTAACCTCCCTCACCTCCAGCTTCTCCCTCAATGCAAGCATCACCGCCTCTCTCACTAGCGCCTCTAGATCAGCGCCTGTATAGCCATTAGTCATATCGGCAAGCTTCTCAAGATCAACATCAGGGGCTAGAGGAACCTTTCTGGTATGTATCTTTAGGATCTCAACCCTCGCCTTCCTATCAGGCGGAGGTATCTTTATAATCCTGTCAAACCTGCCAGGCCTTAGCAACGCTGGGTCCAAGATATCCGGCCTGTTGGTTGCAGCTATAACTACAACCCCTCTTAGGGGCTTTATACCCTCCATCTCTGTTAAGAGCTGGTTCACAATCCTATCTGTTACCCCAGAATCTACCCTAGAACCCCTGGCTGGAGCTATCGAGTCTATCTCGTCTAGGAATATTATGGCTGGAGCAACCATCCTCGCCTTCCTAAAGATCTCTCTTATAGCTCTCTCGCTCTCACCAACCCATTTGCTGAGGATCTCTGGACCATTTATAGCTATGAAGTTAGCACCGCTCTCAGTAGCAGCCGCCTTTGCTAATAGCGTTTTACCAACACCCGGAGGCCCGTAGAGAAGAATGCCTCTTGGAGGTCTTATACCCATGCGTTCAAACACGTCTTGGTACTTTAAGGGCCATTCAACAGCCTCTCTCAGCTGTTGCTTAACATCATCCAGCCCGCCTATATCGCTCCACCTAACCTCGGGAACCTCTACAAAGACCTCTCTCATGAGCGATGGATGGATCATATTCATTGCTTGCACGAAATCCTCCATAGAGACCTTGAGGCTTTTCAAAAGATCCGATGGTATTGGTTTAGAGAGATCTATATTCTTATTGCTCAGAAACCTTCTCAGAGCATTCATAGCGGCTTCCTTAACAAGTGCTGCTAGATCAGCTCCTGTATAACCGTGAGTCATTTCAGCAATCCTATCGAGGTTCACACTCTCATCGAGCGGAACACTCCTAGTATGAACAGCAAGGATTTCTCTCCTAGCCTTCTTATCAGGCGGTGGTATCTCTATCTCCCTATCAAACCTACCAGGCCTCCTTAGAGCCGGGTCGACAGCATCAGGCCTATTAGTAGCCCCAATAACAATAACCCTCCCCCTCTCGGCAAGACCATCCATAAGTGTTAGGAGCTGCGCCACAACCCTCTTCTCAACCTCGCCAACAACCTCCTCCCTTTTTGGTGCTATCGCGTCTATCTCGTCTATGAATATTATTGCTGGTGCGTTCTTACGAGCCTCATCGAAGATCTCTCTTATAGCTCTCTCGCTCTCACCATAGAACTTGCTCATAATCTCTGGACCATTTATAGCTATGAAGTAGGCTCCCACCTCGTTTGCAAGAGCCTTTGCAAGAAGGGTTTTACCAACACCCGGAGGCCCGTAGAGAAGAACTCCTTTGGGAGGCTCTATACCTAGGTGCCTGAATAGCTCTGGATGCCTCATGGGGAGTTCTACTATCTCTCTCAGCCTTGCCTTAGCCTCTTCAAGGTCGCCTATATCCTCCCAGGTAACCCTCGGGATCCTCTCGGCTATCTCTTTTACAGGCTCTGGTTTGATGACGATATCTGTTCTCTCGGTTATATAGATCGCTGTCGATGGCGATGTGGATATAACGGCAAGTCTGAGGGCGCCTGCATACATAGGGACGAGGATCACCTCTCCCCTTGCTAGGGGTTTGTTAAGCATCTCGTTCTTTATGTGCTCAGCTATATAGCCTGTATATTCATGGGGTATGAAATCCTCTGTCGGTGCTAGAACCACTCTATCTCCCGGGGCAACGTTATGGGCCTTTGAGACTGTGACTATATCGCCTATCCCTACCCCGAGAACCTCCCTCATATACCCATCGATCCTAACAACGTCCCTCATCTCGTCCTCTTGGTAAGATGGCCACACCTGAGCATACGCAACTCCTTTAAAACCCCTTATCTCGACAAAATCCCCTGATTCTAGATCGAGCTCCCTCATAATCCTCCTCGGGATCCTTGCTATCTTTTTACCAACATCCCTGCTCTTAGCCTCCTCAACCCTCAGTTGATAATCCTTCACTGTATTTTCACCATAGAGTCAGAATACTATCACGCTATTAACTTATTAAACTAGTCTTTTTCCTTTGCTAAGAGGAAATGCTAAGATATTTACCCCTTCACGCTTACTTCTTTGGTGTGTTTCTTGGTTGTGCGTGATGTTAAAAAGATCCTTGTTGTCGGTGCTGGCACAATGGGGCACGGTATAGCTGAGGTAGCCGCCATAGCTGGTTATAATGTGACTCTCGTTGACATATCTAAAGAGATCCTTGATAGGGCGCTAGAGAGGATCAGATGGAGCCTCTCGAAACTGAGGGAGAAGGGGAGCATTAGGGAGGATGTCGAGACGATAATGTCTAGAATAAAAACCTCGCTAGATCTAGAGGAGTCTGCTAGAGAAGCTGATTTCGTGATAGAAGCAGCACCTGAAAATATAGAGCTGAAGAAACAGATATTCTCAAGACTTGATAGGAGTGCAAGGCCGGGCGTGATCCTTGCTACGAATACCTCCTCACTACCAATAGGAGAGATAGCCTCGGCGACATCGAGGCCTGAGATGGTTATTGGTATGCACTTCTTCAACCCACCACCATTAATGCCCCTAGTTGAGATTGTCAGAGGCCCCCAGACCTCTGATGAAACACTCAAGATCACCGTAGAGATTGCTAAGAAGATGGGCAAGGAGATCGTGATCGTTAACAAGGACATCCCAGGCTTTATCGTTAACAGGCTCCTCTCAAGACTCATAGAGCAAGCATGCTACATGGTTGAGGAGGAGGGCTTCTCGATCCAGGCTATAGATAGTGCCCTAAGATACAGGGCTGGGCTTCCAATGGGTGTTTTCGAGCTTGTCGACTTCACAGGAATAGATGTTGTTGCCTTTATATTCAGCGAGATGAGTGCTAGAGGGTTTAAAGCCAGGGTATGTAGATCTATCGCTGAGAAGCTAGAGAAGAAAGAACTTGGAATGAAGAGCGGTAAGGGTTTCTACACATATCAAGCACCAGGTGTATATTCAAGACCATCTATACCGAGGGAGGAGGGTGAGAGGGTTGATATCATTGGGCTCTTCGCACCAATGGTTAACGAGGCTGCATTCCTGCTAGAGAATGGATATGTAGACTCGCCAGGAACCATCGATACTGCTGTGAAGCTAGGCCTCGGCTACCCACGCGGTGTACTTGAAATGGCTGACCAGTGGGGTGTCGATGCTGTTGTTGAAAGGCTTAGAGCAATAAGCTCGAAAGAATCTATGAAGCATAATGCTCCTACAGGGTTGCTACTAAAAATGGTCTCCGAGAACAAACTAGGTGTAAAAACGGGAAGCGGTTTCTACACATACGCCGGCGTTGAGGAGAAGAGGCTGAAGACGATCACGGTGAGGAAGGAGAACAGGATTGCGTGGATAGTGCTCAGCAGACCTGAGAGGCTTAACGCTATATCCCCCGAGATGATAGACGAGATCTCTAGAACTATAGAAGAGCTAGAAACGGATGAAAGTGTGAGGGTTATAGTGATAACTGGGAGCGGGAGGGCCTTCTCAGCCGGTGCCGATATAACCGCGTTCACAAGCGCGAATCCCGTGAATGCATATATATACTCTAAAAGATTCCAGGAGGCGCTCAACAAGATCGAGACTACCCCGAAACCGGTGATAGCAGCTATCAATGGCTACGCACTCGGCGGAGGGCTTGAGCTGGCTATGGCATGTGATCTCAGAATAGCTTCCGAGAACGCTGTCTTAGGGCAGCCGGAGATAAACCTTGGCCTCATACCAGGGGCTGGCGGGACACAGAGGCTCACGAGAATTGTTGGTGTTGGAAGGGCTAAGGAGATAGTAATGCTTGGCGACCTGATACCTGCGAAGGAGGCTGAGAGGATCGGTCTTGTTAATAGGGTAGTGCCCCACAACATGCTTGAGAACGAGGTGAGGGCCTTAGCATCTAAGCTTGCTGAGAAGCCCCCAATAGCCATCATGATGAGCAAGGCTGCTATACATCTTGGAGGCGAGGCCCCACTAGACTCTGGACTAGCCCTTGAGAGAGCATTGTTCTCGATCCTGTTCTCTACGGAGGATCTCATAGAGGGTGTGTCAGCCTTCCTCCAGAAAAGAAAGCCAGAGTTCAAGGGGAAGTAGAGAAGCTAGGAAGAATAGCTGGTGCTCTCACCAGACTCTCATGGAGAGAGCCCGAGTATATTTTTAACCCCTCAACACCCTCTTCCCTAAGGATCCTATTTACATCATCACCACCTATAGAGCCTGGGTCTCTGCTCTTCGAAGCTATCACATAGCTTACGGCATATCCGAATGAGGGAACCCATATTGAGTATCCTCTGACATATCTATATACGTTCCCCATGTTCTTAAAGATCTCCTGGTAGTATTCTGGGTAGTAGAAGGAGCATCCAGCCTGGGTAACTACAACCCCTTTATCGCTTGTCAATGAATAGAGCTTTCTATAGAAATCCTCTGTATATAGCTTCCTACCTATCTCGGGTCCGTAGGGGTCCGTCAGATCAACGATAACAACATCGAAGATCTCTTTTGTTTTCTCAACATATTCAAGACCATCCATTATAACAACACTCGCCCTGGGATCGTTGAAGCTGTTTCTATGTATCCTTCCCAGGTATTTCTTAGCCAGCTCAACCAGCTCACCATCTATGTCAACCATAACAGCCCTCCTAACACTCCTATACCTCAGAACCTCTCTCAGCGTGTAACCCTCGCCACCGCCTATTATTAAAACACTCCCAGGCGATCCGTGTGTAACCATTGCTGGGTGTACAAGGGCTTCGTGATATATAGCCTCGTCGGCCTCTGTTGATTGCACCAGCCCATCGAGTATTAATGAGAGACCATATTCTTCGAAGACTACTATCTCTACCTCTTGATACTTAGTCCTACCCCTATATAGTATTTCCTTCACACCCATTACCAACGATGTGGATCTTGATACTGGTTGGATATAGATCAGTCTGTCCCTAAAGGCTACTCACCACAAGAATCTCTCTACCATTGGATAAAAGAACCTATTTAATTATACCTCTAGCTATTATGGTGTGGAATACACATGGATCCTGTGGGGGTTGATAAAGATCTCTCGGTACTCCACCTAGGAGTAGATGATCTTGATACTTTTGGGTGGGGATGTACTACGTTCTATATATATAGGCTCCTTAAGGAGCTATCAAGAACCCCCCTAGGATCTAGAGTAAAGCTTATCGACTACCCCTTACTAGCCAGGCTCAACCCCTCTATCCCGTTTAAGACAAGGGGGAACGGGGCACTCTCCCTACACATTGCGGGGGAGGAGCGAGACCTGGCAGAGATTATAGAGATCGCGCTAGCACTTCTCGACTCGAGATCGATGCCTGGTAGGGAGCCGGGAGTTGTATCGATAATCGGTAAGATCGATAAGATGCTGGCTAGAAAGATATATATACACCTCTTGACAGATGTAGCAGATATAACCTATGCAGTGAGGGTTATAGAAAAACTCGGCGGAAAGATCCATATTGGTGGGAGGGGCGTTATAGGCGCCCTCGGATCCATAGCATACCACCTCTACGAGGGTGACTGCACATACGAGCTTCTAGCATACTCAGAAGATATTGAGAATGTGCACATAGATCGAGATAGTGTTGTTGAAATGGATAGGCTTACAAGCCCTCTCACATTCAACAACATAGATCGAGAGACAGGGAAGATCCTGATCAAGCCCTCAACAGGAGCTCCAGTAGCGCTGGGGATAAGGGGCGAGAGCCCCTCAATACTGGTTAAGGCCTATGGGATACTTGGTGCTAGGGGGCTTGAGGGTTACATGATCCTGAGGACTAACCAGGCTACAGATCAGCACCTGATCCCGAGGAGCATTAGCGACGCCAAATACTATAGGACAGGGCTTTTTAAGGGAGTAGTTGTTGATAACCCTAAGATCATGAGGGGTGGAGATGTGCTTCTAAGGATCTCTGATGGTACTGAGATCACTGTGGCTATCTATAAAGAGATAGGGGAGGCTAACAAGGTTGCGAGGGAGCTGGTTAAAGGCGATATAATAGCTGTTGGGGGTTCTGTCAAACCATGGCTCTTGGAATGGTCGGAAACCCCTGTGATCAATGCTGAGGAGCTTAGGATCTTGAAGCTTGCTGAGAAGCATATCGAGATCCCTCCTAAATGCCCGGCATGTGGTGGGAGTATGGAGAGCATGGGTAGTGGTAAGGGTTATAGGTGTAGGAGGTGCGGGTATAGAGATAGGAGTGTGTCGAAGGTAAAGGTGAGGGTTGAGAGAAATATCAAGATCGGGGTCTATAAACCTCCTCCACGCAATATGAAGCATTTATCAAAACCACTGTCGAGGATAGGTTTTGAGAAGATCTGTAGAGCTGCGAGCCCGAGTGGCGGTATAAGCTCTGTGATCCTCTGAGTATAACCTTTACTCCCCGCCAAAGATTCTCTCGAGGATCTTTTCTGGATCGTATTGCTCAAGATCATCGTAACCCTGACCAACACCAACAAATACTATCGGCTTTCCTATCGATGCTATTATACTTATAGCAGAGCCCCCGGTGGCGTTGGCATCTAGCTTTGTTAGTATCGCTGCATCAACACCCACGTATTTATCAAACTCCCTAGCCTGGTTAACCGCATCGTTTCCCGTGAGAGAATCTAATACAAGGATCTTTAGGTCTGGCTTCGAGACCCTCACGATCTTCTTGATCTCCTCCATGAGATCCCTATCAGTATGCTGCCTCCCAGCAGTATCTATGAGAACCACATCATAGCCCTGTTTCTCAGCATGCCTCACAGCATCGTAGACAACTGCACCGGGGTCTGAGCCATATTTAGCCCTGAAGAAGGGAACACCTAGCCTGGAGCAGTGGATTGCAAGCTGCTCCTGAGCCCCAGCCCTGAAGGTATCACCAGCCACTACCAATACCTTTAAACCATGTTTTGTGAAGAACCTAGCCACCTTAGCTATGGTTGTGGTTTTCCCAACGCCATTCACGCCCATGAATACCAGTTTCAGGGGTTTCCTCTCAGCTGCTAGTTTCACGAGATCTCCCTTCCACACACCCCTCAATAGTATTTCTTTTATAGCCTCTCTCAGCTTATCCTCAACAACAGCGTCTAGATCCTCAAACCTGCTTATCCTAACACCATCCAGCCTTTTAGCAACACCTATCACTATCTCTTCTGCAACCTCGTATGCTATGTCAGCCTCTACGAGTCTCAACACAAGCTCGTCGGATCTCTTAGCTACATCGTCGTATCTAATCTCTCTCGAAGCTATTGCTCCCAGCGCTTCAGAAATACCTTTAGATATAGCGGATCTAATAGATCCGAAAACGTTTTTTAAAGCCTTGAACAAACTAACCGCTCCCGGGCTGCTCTCTCCTCTGCTCAGCAGCCCTCTTCTCAGCCTCCTCTATGAGCTGGCTCAATGTTGCTCTGAGCTTCTCGTATAAAGCGTATGCTGACGAGATCTCCTGGTTGATGGCGTTGAGAGTGTTTCTAAGATCCCCCTCCTTTGCAGTCACGATCTTTATAGCCTCTTCTATGGGAAGCTCCATGAGGAAATCGCCTCCAATGCTTGCAACAACCCTATCCTTACCCGTTATTATACCCCTGGCCATAACATGCCCCCTTCTATCCAGTGCTAGCAAGGCTTCCTCACCCTTGTATTGTTTTAGCTGTTCGAGCGCCTCCCTAGCTATCCTCAGTTCTTCAAGCTCTGCTAGCACTATGTTTGCATTCTGCTGGAGAGATCTTATATACTCCTCGATCCTGTTTATATCGCTTACAAGCCTCTCAACAGCCTCTCTATAGGTTATCCTCGGCCCCTGAGCCCTACTTGACAATCTCCCACCCTTCTATCCTCGACAGATCCCTTATGAAGCTATTCCTAGCCTCCTCTGGGGTTATCTCCTCAACACTCATGATCTTTATATTAGCCCTCTTAATCCCATGCCTGCTACCCATAACAGAGTATACATACTCGATCGCGTGTTCCTTTTTAATGGCTCTCACTTCTAGCGAGAACTTCCTCCACTCGGGATACTTATCACTGCTGAAGAGCGCGAGCCCCTGGATCCTGTAGATCTTCACCTCGCTCATCCAGTCTCCCCACCAAGTATTCTACTTATCCTTAATATTTCAGGGCCAGTTGTTCTCGAACCAACTATAACACCATAATCATTAGCCACAATACCTGATTTAACAAAGAAAACACCGAAGTTGACGGAGGAAACATCCACGGCCACTTTGAATAGATCTGATAGGTATCTAAGCTCTTCCTCTTTAGCATCTGGATGTATAACCCCGCCCCTGTTAGTCATAACAGCCGCAGAGCCTACTGTCATAAGCCCCGCGATTGTGCCCCTCACAACGACCTCAACCTCTAGGGTTTCTTTCACAAGTCTTGCCACCTCATCATCCAAATCCCTATGGATCATTGCTGCCCTCGAGTTGGCCACAACAATATTGCCAAGAGCATTTGGGGGAGCCTTTATAATAGCTATGTTCCCGCTAAAGCCCTCCCTAATAGCTCTAAGCTCCTCATCCCTTATAGTCCTCGGAACCAGGATCCCTTTGTCATTCCCAGCCACCATCACTCCAGGAAGCATTGTATCCCCAACCTTTGTTTTAACAACCCTCTTCACCCTCAGAACCCTTAGCAACATCTCCTCAAATCCCTGATCAACAAGGGGGGGTGCTATTGCAAGCTCGTTGTTTGCGAAAACATAGACGCCTATGTTAGGGTTACCCATTATGTCGGCCTTCTCAACCGCTATAGCCATCCCTACTCCCTGGTGCTTGGGCTATTTTGAGGATCTCTTAACCGGTACTGCTAGCAATACCTTGTAGATCTTCTCATCGATCTTTATAATCTTTACAGCAACCCTCCTGGGGGGTTTCTCGATCTTGTAGCTAAATATGTGTTCATTAACCATGTTATCCACAATAACCCTTTCGGCTCCGAAGTGCCTCTTAACAAACTCCCTTATGAGTCTAATAGCCCTCTTGCCCCTTGTCCTTCTACTCCCTCCCCAGTATACCCTGCTGAGGGGTATGACATAGACCGCCTCATCCTTCTCCTTCACCATCTACACCACCTACACATCCTTCAGCTTGCTCCTCCTCCAATGCCTAAGCCTAGGTCTATATCTTATCTTCCTCATAGTCTTGGCTATAACCCATACTGGTATGGGAGAGTTGCTCTTCTCCCTATTTATCAGCCTGAGCTTCTTTGCAAGAGGCTTTGTCCTCGCCATATCACCACCCCTTCTCCTTAATATTTATCTTAATATCTCTCCTCGTCCTCTCAAATAGGTTTTGGAGGATTGTCTTTAGCTCATCATCAGAGATCGGGATCTTTATCCTACCGCTCTGTGCAAGCGCTATCAACTGATCCTCTATGGATTTTACAAGCTCTGGCTTAACAAGCCTGAGGTTGGCAAGCCTCTCCCTAGCCTCGTATGTCAGGATCCTCCTCAGAAGCTCTTGCCTCAGAGCCTCCTCAGCAGCCTCCCTCTCCTTCCTAACCCTCTCCTGCTCAGCCCTCCTAGCAAGCTCAGCCATCTTCCTCCTCTTTATAAGCTCGAGCTCCTCATCGGAGATCTCGTACTCACCGCCCTCTATACTCATACCACTTACCCCCTTAGCGCTCTAGGCCTGTATTTAATAAGCTCAGGATGCTTATTAACAGCCTCTCTGAATACCTCGAGTGCTACCGAATCGAGATAGGACCTACCCTTCGAAGTAAGGATCCTTCCCCTCCTGGTTCTTGCAACAAACCCTGCCCTCTCAAGCTGCTGCAGGATCTTCCTTATAATAGAGCCGCTAGCCCTTCTAAAATGAGGAGGCGCAACTCCTCTCCTCTTTCTCCCACCATATATTATTCTGAACCTCTCAATACCGATCGGCTCTCCCGCTATATATAGCTTTCTAAGTATAGATGCCGCTCTATAGTACCACCACTCATTATTCTCAGGCGGCCTCTCCTTAGAAACCCCTGTCTTTACATATAAAGCCCAAGGAGGCTGGTGGATTGTTTCCCCGAAATCCTCTCTCAGCTTCTCAGCAAGCCTCTCTATGAAAAGATCCGCCGGAACCTCTCTAACACTAACCACTACGCCGACCCAATTTCTTAAAGCACCAGTGCTTAAAACAATTGATTAACGCATCAGGACATCTGCTCCCTGTGTTGTTACCGTTTTTGATATCTGTTATATTAAAAGCTTCTAAACCCACATGGAGATATGGCCAGGCCGAGCTAGGTTAGCAAATTACAGCACCAGGATTCTAGGCTAAACCTGTAAGTCCTAGATCTTTCCTAGAAATGTGATCAAGAAAGCAGTCCCGCATGGTTTGCGACACTTATGTTTTTAGGCTATAACAGATCAGCCAGGGGTTCACTCGTCACCACTCGGCTCTCGGCAAACTCTTCATCCTAACTTATAATATTCCTCGAGAATAATATATCAAGGATATAGTATTGAGCCTCCAGGGACTCGTTATAGGAAGCCTCCTCATATTCTTGGGATTGATCCTGGTGTTTATAGCTATAGCCATAGCTATTCCAGGATCGATGACGAAGGGCTTCGGAATAATAATCATAGGGCCAATACCACTTATACTAAGCGATGGCATTAGCACTATCCTAATCATCTCTGCATTGTTGATAGCTGTATTAGTCATAGTCCTCTTACTATGGCTGAGAGGATATACTATGGCTAGGCAGTAACCAGGCTCTTCTACACAGGATCCTCTACTTGCTAAAAATCGCTCTGTAGACTAGGATGCTGGTGCTCCTATCATATACAGGATCTCTAATTCGAGCTTTAGAATATCCTCTTGGCTTATAACGGTATCCCTTGCCTCAGATACTCTTCTATCCTGGGCAAGCTTTCTCTTCTTTGAACGATTCTTAAAATACCCCACACCAATTTTCTTTAACCTGTACATCTGTCATCCCAAATAGATCTAGTTCCTATGAGTAATATAAAGGCTTGCACTTATTCACTTCGACAACTGTCTAAAGCATTCTGGATGCATTCATACGCACTTTCTATCTTTGAGAACCTCTCTAGAAGCTGCCTCACGACATCTATACATCTAAGCCTGTTGATAGCCATATACCTTATTATAGAGAGAAGATACGCCCTACCCTCTGATGTTAAAACCCCCCTCTTATCCAGGTAATCCCGCGTCTCAGCGATGATAGATAGATCTCTGAGTAGCTTCTCATACAAAACACACAGATCCCTCTCTCCCCGATCCCTGTGAAACCCTTGCCCCCAGCTAGTTAAACCTTTAAATCCTGATAAAGAATTATTATTGAAGCCGGGTCGTCTAGCGGCCAAGGATGCGGGGCTCTGGCCCTCCGCGCCGCCCCCTGATGAGAAGAGGGTCTTCTGATCATGTGATGTGTGCTGGAACTCCTGATCCGGTTTATAGAAGATCCCTAACTACCTATAACCGATCCTCTCGAGCATGCTCGATATAGCCCCCAAAGACCTTTCAGCATATAGGCATGAGGGATCCTTATCACCGCATCCCCTCGATAGATGCTCCCTCAACACCCTCAGCTCCTCGAGAAGCGATTCCAAGTACCACTTATTGCCAACATACCCCTCCCCCACGAGCTTCGGGCTACCCTCTGCAAAACCTTCTGGGTAGTACATGTCCCTAACTAGGTAGTAGCCGCTCACTATCATGAGAGATCCTAGCCTTGTAGCCCCGGGATGGATCCCTCTGCTTAGTAGTGAGACAGTTTCATGATCCCTTACATATGGGATCATAACCCTCAGACCCTCACCAAAGATCCCCAGCAAATGCGGGAGGATCTCTCCTAAGGCGTTATAGAAATTCTCTGAGAGATCTGTTTCGTTAAACTCGACCCATGGTCTGTAGTTCTCCCTGCCAGTAAATACTACAAACCCTATCTCAAGACCCTTGATCCTGGATGTAACCTTATAAGCACCCCTGATCCTCCAACCCCTGCACTCAATGATCGTTGTTCCAGGGATTCTCCCAAGTTCCTGGCATATGCCTGCCTGGCCCACACGTAACCCTAGCAATATATATATCCTCGCAGGATTTAACATGGTAAGCCTACATGGATCTTTGATCCGCTGTCAACCATGATTCTATACGATCTAGTCTTGGTTAAGTGGTTAGAGAAATACTAGCCTGTCTATAAGCATCAATATAAATATGATTGAGAGGTAGGGGCTGAGGATCTTGAATGTCTTGTAAGCCTCTATCCTATCGATCTTCTCCAGGTGTCTCCTCATGACCATTAGCAGCTTTATCGATAGTGCAGCACCTATTATTAGCGTTAGCCATGATCTATTGCCCGTGAGCACAAAATAGGCTATAATGAGGATCAGCATGAGGATCACGTGGATTATAGAACCCATAACACCAGCCCTAACACCCTTGACTATAGGCAGCATAGGTACCCCGGCCTTCTTATAATCGTCATAGTTATAGATAACTATATACCATATATGGGCGTTACTCCAAAGCGCGACAAGCGTTAAAAGGATAAAGGCTTCCGGCGATGGATAGCCTGTATACGCCATATATCCTCCAAAGGCCGGCATGCCCCCTGCAAAGCCCCCATAGATCACGCTCGTCCAGCTTCTCCTCTTAGTCAGCACCGTATATATACCTATATCTATCAAGAACCCAAGAATACCTGCTATGAAGACCCACATATTTATCATATAGCTGATCGCAAGGCCTGGGATTAGGAACGCCATTGAAAGGATCGCTGCAACCCACTTCGAGATCATACCCCTGGGTATCACTCTGCGCTTAGTCCTGGCCATAATGCTATCTATATCAGAGTCAAGAACCATGTTAATGCCCGTGGTTCCGAAGATCGTTAGCGATAGTGCGACTAACAGCTTAATGAGGGTAAGCAGATCTACCGAGGCTCCGGAAGCTATTAGATAGCCAAACAGTCCTGTGAATATTAGGAGCATGCTCTGCCTTATCTTGAAAAGATCCGTTACAATGATCGCAGCGTCACGGCTCTTGGAAAGAAGTACCCCGCTAACCCTCACAAATATCACAAGAATAATAACTGTTCGAAGCTATATAAGCGGGGGTTCTAACGTGGTTGGGAGGTCTGGGTTTGAGAGCACCACGGATCTACCATCTATATAGATCTTTATAGCCTTTATCAACACACCAGCCTCCAAGGCTCTCTTGAGAAGCCCTGGTAATATGGGGTCGATACTGCTAGGGCCAAAGATCTCTGCCTCTGGATGGCCTGCTATGAATACCAGGTATCTCTCATAACCACTGCTATTTATAAGAGCCTCTATATGCCTCCTACCCCTAAGACTTATGGTATCAGGATACCTAGCACTCCTATCGCTTGGATGATAATAGACAGCACTCTTAAGCTCAACAAGGGCTTCTCTACCGCTGTGGGGAGATCTTAGTAGGAAGTCTATCTTAAGACCCCCTAGATCTAGATCCCTCCTAACAACCCTATAGCCAGCCAGCCATGGTATATAACCCCCCTCAACACTAAGAATAAAAACCCTCTCCTGCAGCTTCGTATCTATCAAAGTCCACCTATCCCCATCAACCTTTGTCCCAACAACCCTGAGAGGCGTTCTCGGCGAATCGATCTCGATACAGAGAACCTCAGCCCCTGGGAATAACAGATCCAGAAGCCTTCCAGTATTGTTTATATGAACCCTCGTATCCCTACCACCACATCTAGCAAGCCCAACAAACCTATTCTCCCTCCTAATAAAAACACACTCCGCCACACCAGCTATGCTCAGGATCCTCAGAGGCATCCCTATCAATAAGCTGTTTCCCTCACCAGTATTTAGAGCTATTGGGAGAACTAACTTAGCACAAAACGATGCAAGAGAACATCCGGGGAAGCGTTTCTCCATGTATTAGGAACCTGGTGGTTTTAAAGAAACAGGGTCTGCTTAAACATGAATAATCCCTGCTAGTATAGAGGACTATTGAGCCTGGGATCTAGGATCTATGTTCTCGAGATCTTTACCCTGTTGCCGGTGATCTCAACCCTTATTCTGGTTACACTCTTTACAGCTGGTATTGCTACATTGAATATTGGGATGCCCCCAACCTCTGATTGGTGGACTATCGATGCATGGGCGTGTCCGTGGATCACTAGATCGGGTTTTGCACCAAGTATGACGTTCTCATAACCTCTGTGACAGAGGTATGGGTAGGTGTTCTCAGGCTCTCCTTTGAGTGTCTTTGTTGTTGGTGCGTAGTGCATTAGGAGTATGAGGATCTCGCAGTCTGTCCTAAGCTTTAAAAGAGCCTCCATGGTGTTCTTAACCCTCTTTTCAAAGATCTCTGCTAGCTGGGGTAGGTTTCTCTTCTGCCAGCTTGTCAGCCTCTCCAAAGATCCCCTGGTTCCGTATACGCAGAGCTTTACACCATTAATGCTGTTCATCCAGGCCTCGTCATCGAGCCAGACTATATCGTTATACATACTCCTAAGCACCTGGATCTTCTCCATATATTCCTCATTACCAAACACAGAGACCATGGGAACTCCTGGGAATCTCGATGATAGGAAATCCCTCAAAGGCTTCATAGAGCCCACATCGCCCTTATCGATCATATCGCCCCCCATGAGGATAATGTTTGGTTTATAGTTGAGCATAGACTTTACAGATGATATGAGCAGCGGGAGGAATCTTGGTGAGTGAACATCGCTCACAGCCATAATCTCTATAGCTGTCAACCGGACCCCGAGTCTATCTAGTTATAGAACAAGATATTTGAAGAGCTCGGGCTTCATAGAGGTTAACATTGTTTGACGCTATCTACCCAGCCCTTGACTTCTGTCAAAGCAGCCCAACCCACGATCCTTCTATATCAATATGTAGGGGAAACCCTGCACTCCGGCTTTCTACCCAGCCTGCTTGGGTCTTTACATATATTTATATTGTTGATGGATTAGCTGTAAAGCATATCAAGATCTTATTTATAGGCAGGTCTAGGAGGATCTAGCAGATAGCCTCTATGATCATTTATAAATATTAGTGAAAAACGAAACAGCCTGCCATGGCTTGTGTAGCAGCTTATAAGGATAGAAGTGCTTCTCATAATGGGTGGTTAGAGAATTCCGTTCTCAATGATCGGGGTCAATGCTAAGGGGCATGGTGGTTGGAGAACCTATAGATGTTCTATATGTGCTACAACCCTCCTGGTTGGGGATGCAACGATCTATTTCTGCCCTCGATGCTCTCAGACCAGGCATGCTAGGTTCTGCAGTGCTTGTGCTAGGAGAACACATCATAGGTGCCCCTACTGTGGAACAGATCTCAGGATCTATATCTAGCACACCCTCTATTGTTAGATATAATGATGGTTACTGGGCCTCTATTGTTCATGAAAACAGGTTTACAATAATATCGAGCGATATACCCCCCGTAAGGTGTCCTAGCACTGGTGAATGCTCTCTAGAAGTTGTTGAGCTGGATAGAGAGATCCTGTCTAGGATCTCATCGATCCTAGGAATAGGGGTTGAGAAGATCCTCATGCTGTGTGTGAGCCTTATGGGTATCTGCTCTGGCGTAACAATAAAGATCCTGGTCTTGGGAGAGCCTGGGGAGGTTGTGAAGCTATTCAGCGATAAGAGGGGAGAGGTATTCAGGCTACTGGCTGAGACCTATGGATCCCCGTAGCCCTATCGACACAATACTCGAGGCGATCGATCAAGATAGCTCGGGGGACTGCCTATACCGAGACTACGATGCCGCAGTAGCAATTATATACGAGGCTCCAAGCGATACCCTCATACTAATAGAGAGGATCGAGAGGGAAGGAGATCCCTGGTCAGGCCACATAGCATTCCCAGGAGGCTTTAGAAGAGCAGGCGAGAATAGCTATGAGACAGCTGTTAGAGAGGCTATGGAGGAGATCCATGCCGACCTCGAGAGAGAGATCCATTTGGGGAGCATGGGCATATGGATCACAAGGGGATCGGTAAGAGTCGTACCCCACCTATTCCTTGCAAGAGAACCCCTCAAAACCTCTCCCGGAAGCGAGATCAAAAGGATCCTTAGAATCAGGATCACAGACCTAACCGAAATACCATGCCCAGAATCCATCCGAGTACCACCATGCCTCCACGCACCCACCTGCGGTAATAAAGTTATATGGGGGCTGACGGCAAGAATATTGGCGAAGTTGATGAAGCACGAGCGATCTGAGAGGTGATGTCGCCGGCAACTGATCATGGTTTACTGTTTACAAGAAACGATATTAAGTTCGTAGCTCTGCAAGAACATAGGCTCTATGTATTTATGGTAGAGCTGGGGCGAGTTTTTCCACAGCATTGAGTCAGCGAGTATCTATGAAGAGAGGCTGTGGGTTGGGGTTTCTCTGGACGAGTGGAGGCCGAGGAAGACGAGGAAAAGCGGTTGGTACAAAAATACCAAACCGCAATGAAGCTCGATCCTAGCAACTGATCCCCCATATTAACCATTGATGGGTACAAATGGGTAATGGGTGTTTTTTATATTTTACCACACGTTAAACAAAATAGATGGTGTTTCATGGTAAAGAAAGGTAGCGCTAGACTGGGTTCTGAGATGATAACGATTGCCCAGTACTTAATAGATACTGCATATTTTGATGAGATGAAAAACCTGGCACTGGGTATTGGTAAGCACTATGTAGCCCTCGACATGGTTGTGAGGAGAGTAATTGAGAGAGACTTTCTGGGAATGGGGTTCAGCCCCTATCTAATGAACCTGGATAGATATACTATTGTAGCAACACTCAAAGAGGTACCAAAAAGCGGGGAGGAGTTCTGGAAAATAGTGTCATCACTACCATATAACGTCTGGCTAAGATACGCGGGGATCCAGCATATACCTAAAAAGACCCTCATAATAACGTACATAATACCGGCCAGAAGCTCTATAGATAGTGTTGTGTCCCTCCTCGAAAAACACCCCGCACTAGATCCCAAGAAGGGTATAGAGGTCTATAGATTCAGGCATACATTTTACACAAAGCCAAGGAGATTCAGCAGCTACTTCAACAAAGGGGTCTTGATGACCATGAGCAGTGCAAAGAACCTCATAGCCAAAGAACTAGAGGTGAGAGAACCCGTAGAATCTACAGAGTTTGTGAGGAGAAGAAAAGATCCTATAGATCTATTAGATGTGATAATAATGTCATACCTAGAAGCAAAATACCTAGTAACACCTGTATGGACATATAGAAAAATTGGTGCTCTAAAATTCCACGAGGAAGTGCTTGAGAAGCACTTCAAGAGACATATAAAGGATAGATACTACCTAGGAGTTTATCTAAAGAGACCACCAAACCCAGGGGTAGTTAACACGGTGTTGATAGCTGTGATCAGTGGGAGAGACGCCATAGGACTAGCATACAGACTAACCAGAACACCATATGCGGCTGCAACCTGCGATCGCGGTAAGAGGAATAAATGCCTTCTCCAGTTCTTCTGCAGAGAAGAAGATCTAGCAGTAATAACAGAGATCCTGAACACCTATAACATCGATATAGAGAAATACATATTCACATTTCGAGGAACAGGTTCTCCAAGCTTCCATGATAAAAGGACACTATCCTTCGCAGCTTATGATGAGAGCTCGAAGAGATGGTTTGGGCTTGATGAGGCTGTTGAGATGGCGCCAAGGATTGTTCCAAGTATAATTAAGAAGTATTTTAAACCGGAAAGGATCCCGAGGGAACTTATTCCTCCATGGATGCAGGAGGAATCAAAATAGTATAGTTCTCGTTGCTTAAAACACGACCCAGTTATTAGGGTCGCTGAACTGCTTTATCCTGTACATTTTCTCTACGCTCTTAACTCTTTTTGAAACAACTACTTTTTCTATTTCTATTACTTTCATCTATATCACCGTAGCTGTGGGTTAGATTTTTGTTAGTGTTCAAGTGTGCTGTGTGTAGGGGGGTTATTTGTGTTCTTGACCTTCTTCACTATCTTGATTTCCTCTATTGCTGTTTGTGGGTATTGTCCTTCTTCGTCTTTCTCGTATTCTTTAACCATGTCCCATATTGTTATTAGTGTTGTTGCTATTGCTGTTAGTGCTTCTATCTCTACTCCTGTTTTGTATGTTGTTTTTACTCTTGCTCTTGCTTCTATCTCTGTCTCTCCGATCTCTATGTCTATGTTTACTGAGGTTAGTGGTATTGGGTGTGTTAGTGGTATTATCTCTGGCGTTCTTTTTGCTGCCAGTATTCCTGCTGTTTTTGCTATCGCTACCACGTCTCCTTTTCTTATCTCTCCCCTCTTTATTCTCTCTATGGTTTCTCTCCTCAGCTTTATCCTCCCCACTGCTTCTGCTTCTCTATAGACCTCTGTCTTGGCTGTTATGTCAACCATGCTCATTCTACTCACCTGGTTCTACCGATTCTATTAGGCTTTTCAGGAGCCTTACCCTTATATTACTCCACACGACCCTATATATTCTCATCCTCCCTATGCTTATCTCCTCAACCATTCCTAGTCTTGAGAGCTCCTCTAGGTATCTCCTAGCCACGCTGTGGTGAACCCCTGTCTCCCTCGAGATCCTTGTTATATTCGACTCACCAACCGTTAATAGGTGTCTCAGGATCCTCACCCTAGCCCTGCTTCCAAGGATCTCTTCAAGCTCGCTGCCCCTTACCACCGAGCCTCACCTTTATTAGCTCGTCAACCCTCTTCTCAAGCGGGTCTAGGGGAGCGCCTCCGATCCCTATCATTGTTGTCCTCCCCCTCATACCCTTACCACTAGGCTTGGCCTCAACAATACCCATTCTCCTCATATTAACAACATACTCGTATAGCTGTGTATGCCTCCTAGGCTTCTCATCATAGAGCCTACATATATCCCTATACTCGTTCTCAACAGAACCCATGGTTACATATGGTGCTTGGGATCTCCTGAGGCTTCTTATAAGCGCCTTGAGGACTAGGAGCTCGTGAAGGCTTAGGTATTGCAGAGAGTCCGAGATTGTAACAACATCCGGTGCTACATAACCCCTAGCCCTCCTAACATGCTCGACACTAACAACCTGGGATCCCTCGGAATCCGCTGCCTCACCAGCTAGGAGGAGGGTCTCTATAGCGGCCCTGGCATTCCCAGAACCGCCTTTATCGCTTCCCTCGAGATCCGCTATATAGCCTATAACATCATCCCCAACAGTCCCTGGGTGGAAGGCCTCATCCCTCCTCTGGCGCAGTATATCCCTAAGCTCTCTAGACCTATATGGCTCGAAGCTAACTATATATCTCGTAACATAGCTATATGTTGCCGAATCCACTTTAGAGAGACCCGAGAGGCTCCTCATAATCAATATATAGTTGATCCTCTTGGTGAGCTCGGGATGCTCATCATAAACCCTCATCAGAAAGTAGACAGCATCACTCCCAGCAGCGTCTACGAAATAATCGAACTCGTCGAGGACTATTAGGAGAAACGATCTCTGCCTATCTATGTATTGATGAACATAGCCAAAGATCTCATGGGGTGAGAAACCCCTCTGGGATATGGGTACATCAGCCTGCCTAGCAATCTCGGATACAACCTCATAGAGCGTTCTATCCCTGTGACAGTTTATATGGACATACCTAACATCGACACCCCTCCTCCTAGCTATAGACCTGAGCTCCGTACCAAAAACCCTGGTAGTAACAGTCTTCCCAGTCCCCACGCCGCCTACAACGACGGCCTTTATACTAGCCTCGCCCGGATTGACTATAAGGGGTTTGAAGATCTCGGCGAGCCTTCTCAACTGATTCTCTCTATGGGGTAGGCTTGGGGGTACATATTCAGGGTAGAGAGCCTCTTTCCTCCTAAATACGGAGGGCTTTATAAAAGCCTCCTCCATTATTCTCCTTGCACTCTCCAGAGAAGCCCCTTATAGAGGATCGTACTGAGGTATATATTCTACATGGGTGGCCAAAACTTTCATTCACGATATGCTATGTATTACCATGGCTCGTAATATAGCGAGCCCAGTCGATCCTGAGTGGAGGCTAAGCAGCACCTCGAAGTAATACGAACACCCATATAGATCTATGTATACTTTTGTGCACAAAAGAGTTTTTAGGCAGCATATCTGATTATAAAGGGAGCCTTGTCAACCCCCAAGAGATTCGTACCGGTTTCTGAAAGCATATTGAGAGAGGCTATGAGGATCTCTGAGAGAAGTGGCGTGCCTGTCAGAGACCTCGTAGAAAAGATCCTAGATACTGTCGTTGGTTATATGAGGTACAAACCAGACCTCCTAGAAGCAATCCACATGCTCGACGCGCTAGAGGATCTCAGAAGGATAGGGTGTGTGATGCTCCCACAAAGCATTGTGAAAAAGATCCTAGAGGCAGCGCCTGAGAGCGATTTTAGAGAGATAGTAGAGGAACTGGGTAAAGCAGCAGCATGGTATGGTGTTGTTGCCAAGGCTAAGAGAGGAGCCAATATAGATGATATCCAGGTGGCGCTCCAGATATGGTTACCAAACATAGATATACATATAACCAAGATTGAGAATAACCCCGGAAAGTTTAAGCTGGTTATATCACCTCCCCTCAACATATCCTCAGAGAGACTCTCAGCGATCCTAGAGACTATTGTGAAGAACATTGTAGCCTCGATGGGGGGTAGCATATCGAGCATATCAAACTCAAGCGGCGTTATATCGATGGTGATAAGCATTGCCGAGTAGGAGAACCGTTGGGCTTGACAGAGATCTTATGGAAAAGCTGAAAGAAGTGACGAGAAAAAGAGGCATGGGCCTGTCACCATATCTTAGGAAGCTTTTATCAGAAGCAATAGAGCTCGAGAGACTTGGTTACTACGCTCCAAGGGCCCTTAAGGAGAAAAGGATCCAGGTTCTTTTGGAGATGTTTAACTTCTACTATGTACCCTCCGATATAAATGTCAACAAGGACCCCAGGGCCTATGGGAGGAGACTGGGAGAGGCTATGAAGGAGATAGGGGGCGATGTATACTCAGTAATAGAGTATCTAGGGCTTATGCATAAAATAGCTATCGCGCATGATGATAGGATAACTATAGTCAACACTGGAGGAATCGGAGAGGGAAACGCGCAGAAAACAATAATAGCAGAGATCTTGAAAGGCATGGCTGAAGGCTCAGGACTGCCGATCGAAGAGCGCGGGGCGACAGCAATTATAGAGATGCCGAAAGAGCTTAAAGAGGAGCTGAGGAGAAAAGCCCAGAATGAGATCGAGAGGCAGAGGGGGAGGAGGTAATATCAATAACATCGAGCCGGGTTTAAAAAATAAGAAGATATAGAGACCATGAGATCCTCCTATCTAGCGTAGAGCGCGTTGAAGAACAGCTTAAACGTACCATGGGTCTGGGCCCTGAATATTGGTCTGAAGCCATAGAGCAGAGCCCTACCCTTGCCAACCCTAGCCTCTATAAGGGCTGGCTTCCTGCTAAGGATATTCTCTCCTATGAGCCACCCGCTCCTCAGTATATCCCTCTCTGGATAGGTTACAACAGATACGTAGTCCTCGTTATTATGGGATGGTATGACCTCTAGCACGGGTTTGTCGACAAGCATTATATAGGCTATCCTCGGCATTCCATAGCCCAGTGGATGCTCCATATTCACGACTGCTCTGAGCATAGATCCTGGGCAGAAGAACTGCCTCGTATCAGTTATCTCCTCAGTCAAATCTCTTACCGCGAGACCTAGACCCTTGTAGGCAAGCTCCACAGCGCTGCCCATCATTATTATCTCACCACCGCTCTCTACAAACTCCTTAAGCCTCTGGATCCCCTCCTTACCAAAACCACTCCTATACTCCGGCGGGTAGGGTGGGAGCTTGAATGGCCTCTTTAACCTCTTGCTCATCTCCTCCTCTATATTCTCGCCAACCATCATTGGGAGGGTATCGTCGGGGAATACTATGGTGTCTACATACTCTCTCAGCTTTCCACTCTTTATAACATCATCCCTTATGATCGTGTATTGATAGCCGTAGTTGTCGAGAACATATCTAGTCCAGCCCTCCTCCATGTTGCCTCCATAGTATCTCTGATAGATACCTATCCTCAGCATCTTTACCTCGTAGTGGTTTGGATAGCTTGCGAGGAGATCCCTGTTAACAGCTATTGGCTGAACACCGACCTGTGAGGCAGCCTCTAACAGGAGATCGTATGTGTTTCCAGAATCCTCAACATAGAATGCACCTGGGGGTATCTCCACACCACCAGCCTCGATCCCATCCCTAAACCTCCAGATCTTCACACCAGCAGCCAAGAGCCTATTAACAACTCTGTAGGAGTCGTTAAGCCTTGGATCTATAACATATCCATGAGCCTTCTCAAGCCTCACCGCCGGCGGGGCTACCGATGATATCTGGGCAATCTTAGCGCTGATGGGCTCTGTGACCTCTATAACCGTAACACCCATGAAATCAGCAACAGTATCTGTAGCTATGTCATAAGGCCTCACGGGCTTGCCATCCTTATCCCTCGTGACATCTATATCTGGGTATAGGTATCTCTCAAGAAGCCTCTTAGCCAGAGGCCTCCTCGGCTGTGAGAGTGGGACTAGATAGCTACCCTCGGGATATATTACAGATCCGGCTTTAATTGGCTCAAGCACCCTATAGATCTTCACGCCGAGCTTTAGCAAGAGATCTATAAGCTTCAGAGTCGTTAGAGGATCATGCCCACCCTCCGGTATTATGAAGCCATATGGAGGCTCTCTAAGACCTCTCTCAATATTCCTCAAAGCCTTTAGATAAGCGTTTCTCAGAAACATCTCTCTATTGATTGCCACTGCATAGAGGATTGCTATCGATGATAAGAGCTGCTGCCTAACAATATCGCTAAGCCTCCACCACCCACCTGGCCATGGGTTCGGGTAGTTCATATAAGGTCTATCGGCAAACCTACCCCTCCCATAACCCCTTAGCTGGTGTGGATGTATATAGATCGGTGTTGCTATCTTCGCCGAAGCAGACTCAGTAAGGATCCCAACTATATTCATGAAATAAGCTATGGTCTGGAAGGCCGAGACAAAGTCGGGCGTGAAGGGTGCTCCTGTCTCAACACCCCTTATACCCTCCATCTCAAGCCTTGTAGCAGCATATGTTCCGAGGAACTGTGTCTCCCTCCAAGTTATTGGGTCGACGTCTGGGTATATGGGATCCATCTCTGGTGAGAGGAAGAACCTCGCTCCATAGCTACCCATGTGGTGGTGATCTATATATACCTGGGGACACCAATCGTGGTAGGCTATCTTTGCAAAGAACCTGCTCTCGACAAGGTTGAGCATATAGGCGTCTCTATTATTATCATGCCCACAGTATGTGTGGTAGAGCCATGGTAGCGGTGTCCCCTCATACTCTGTCCCTAGGTATTTATTATAGTAATCAACAACCATAACCTGCCCGTCTGGGTTGAAGGACGGGAATAGTATCACAACAACGTTCTCAAGGATCTTGAGGGTCTCTTCATCGTTGGAAGAGGCTAGCCTATAGAGGAGCTCAATACTAGTCTGGGTACCCCCAACCTCTGTGGCATGGATACTGTTGGTTATAACAACAACAGCCCTCCCCTCACTAACGAGCTTCTCAAGCTCCTCTCTTTCCAGGGGTTTATCAGGGTTAGCAAGTTTGCATGAGATCTCCCTTATCCTCTCCAGCCTCTCCATATTCTCAGGCGATGATATGAAGGCAACTATAAAGCTATTACCCCCCGGGGTCTTGCCCATCTCTATAACCTTAACCCTGTTGCTCTCAGAAGCTACCTTATAGTAGTACTCAACAATCCTATCCCATCTAGCAAGCTTTCTATCCTCGCCTATCTTGAAGCCGAAGAACTCTTCAGGTCTCGTTACCAAACAAAACACCATGGTGTTGTACTATAGTTAAGATATATCCTTACCTCTAGATCTTTAGCATCATCATAGATAAACAGGAATAGAAAGCCGGCTAGCGACGCATTACAGATCATAGAGACCTATCGATAATCACTAGACAGACCCACAGCTCTACAACAATGCTTCATAGCCCATACCAGACTCTAATAGCTATACAGACATAGCCGTTGAAGCACCATCATAATGACCTAGAAGCTAGAACTATACTCAGAGAGCAGAGTGCATCGTTAATAAACCGTTAACTCATATATTCCGCTAAACCTTAGCAATGCTACAACGCTACAGGCTCGATTCCGTGGGGATCGGGGTAACGTCCAAGAAACAATAGTTACCAAAGAACCATCTGATTTTGGAGACTCATTTCTCAAGCCCTGTACCTACTCTTTTATAGTTGAGGTTAACGGCCTTCGTATCTTCGCCTATGCTTTCGACGTTGACAAAGCCGTTTATCTCAAGGTATAGTAGGAGTGATACGAACTCCTTGTATGACATATCATAGCTCTTCCTCAAATGCTCATACAGCTCTCTATCCTTCATCGCCCCTCCTCTCTCTAGCAAGAGCTCTATAGCCCTTCTAGCAACAAGGTGTTTTGAGAACACCAAAGACCCCACCCCGGAGTCACATTACTTCTTAAACAATAAACTGTGTGTTGGTTTTTAAGCATATATCGGTGGCGTCATAACCTGCTTTGGAAGTCTCTGCTTAAACCTCTCTCTCCAACCCTCATAGAATTTGATCATGTCGTCAGAGAGCGTTGGCCTGATCTTTGACATAGCATGGATGAAATGCCTCATATAAACCCTAGAGGCTGAAAGATCCTCTCTCAATGCATAGAGAGCAGCCTCCCTAACCATTGCAGCGATATCGGCTCCCGTATAGCCTTCGGCGGATCTAGCTATATACTCCAGATCTACATCCTCCGCTAATGGCATCTTCCTAGTATGAACCTTAAGGATCTCTAGCCTTGATTTATAGTCAGGTGGTGGGACATATATAATCTTATCAAGCCTCCCAGGTCTGAGAAGAGCTGGGTCTATTAGATCAGGCCTGTTAGTAGCACCTATAACCACGACGTTGTTGAGCTTCTCAATACCATCTATCTCTGTTAATAGCTGGCTAACAATCCTCTCAGTAACCCTTGTCCCCTCATCGATAGAGCCTCTATGAGGTACTATAGAGTCTATCTCATCGAAAAGGATCACCGTGGGGGCATAGATCCTCGCCTTCCTAAAGATCTCCCTTATAGCTTTCTCACTCTCACCAACCCATTTGCTAAGGATCTCCGGTCCTCTCACCGATATGAAGTTAGCACCGCTCTCAGTAGCAACAGCCTTTGCTAATAGCGTTTTACCAACACCTGGAGGCCCGTAGAGAAGAATACCCTTAGGAGGCTCAATACCAAGCCTCCTGAAAGCGTCTGGGTATTTTAGAGGCCATTCAACAGCCTCCCTCAGCTCCTGCTTAACCTCCTCTAACCCTCCTATATCGCTCCACCTAACCTCCGGGATCTCTACATAGACCTCTCTGAAGCCGCTGGGTATTATCTCTTTGAAAGCCTGCATGAAGTCCTGCTGTGTCACATACATAGACTCAAGGATCTCAGGATCTATTGTATCGCTCTGCCAATCTATCTTAGGCAGGTATCTCCTCAGCGCGTGGAGCGCTGCTTCTTTAACAAGTGCTGCTAGATCTGCCCCGGTATAGCCATGGGTTATCTCCGCAATCTTCCTGAGATCTACATCCTCGGCTAGAGGCATGTTCCTCGTATGTATTGTGAGTATCTCAAACCTGCCCTGCTTATCTGGAAGAGGTATCTCTATCTCCCTATCAAACCTGCCAGGCCTCCTTAGAGCTGGATCGACTGCGTGAGGCCTATTAGTAGCCCCAATAACGATCACATCCCCTCTACCCTTAAGCCCATCCATAAGTGTTAGGAGCTGTGCCACAACCCTCCTCTCAACCTCACCCATAACCTCGTCCCTCTTCGGGGCTATCGCGTCTATCTCGTCTATGAATATTATTGCTGGCGCGTTCTTCTGAGCCTCCTCGAAGATCTCTCTCAACCTCTGCTCGCTCTCACCATAGAACTTGCTCATAATCTCTGGACCATTTATAGCTATGAAGTGGGCGTTAGCCTCATTAGCTATAGCCTTTGCTAATAGCGTTTTACCAACACCTGGAGGCCCGTAGAGAAGAATACCCTTAGGAGGCTCAATACCAAGCCTCCTGAAGATCTCTGGGTGCTTTAGGGGTAGCTCGACAAGCTCCCTCACCTTCCCTATAATATTGCCCAAACCACCTATATCATCGTAGGTAACCCTTGCAACTTTAATATTGCTTACAGGTCTATCGAGTATCTGTAACACTGTATCCTTTGTTATTATAACAACACCAGGAGGTCTCGTCTGGATCACTACGAAGGGCATTGGCTGTCCAAGCAGGGGGACATAGACTATATCGCCCTCAACAACAGGGGTCTCCTCAAGCCTCTTCTTAACATAGTTAACAAAGCTGGGCTCTATGCTTGTGAATGTAACATTACTCTGCGCAGGACCGATCTTGACTGCCTGTGCGTTTTTGGGAGAGGCCCTCCTAATAATAACCCTATCCCCGATCGAGATCCCGGCGTTCTTTCTAACAACAGCATCCATCCTTATAATATCCGGCTCATCCTCACCATAGCTAGGCCACGCTATAGCTGCTGTCTTCTTCCTCCCCTCGATCTCCACTACCTCTCCAGGGTTTATCCCTAGCTCTTTCATCACACTAATATCGATCTTAACCTTGATCTTGCTATTATCCTTAACCTTAAGCTCAGCAACCCTTAGATAGGCCTCCTTCCTTCTCCTAACACCTGGACCCTGGCTACCAGCCTCTCCAGAGCTCCCCTCGGGAGGAGGATCCGGTGATCCGGGTCCAGGCGTCTTTTCAACTCCGCTCATGCTACCACTTCTCCACTCTCTCATATTTATAGCGGTTAAAGGTTAATATGAATTAACCGGTAGAACTTGTATTTATATTTCATCAGATGGACAATCCTCTGATAACGATGCCCGGGATATTGCTGGATATCGAATAACCTCTGCCCCCAGATATACCACTGAATTAAATGCAAAGAATCCTGGTATTATGTAAATATTTTTCAACTATATAGAATTATCCTCGAGCGCCTCCCTCCTCCTCCTAGATTCGAACTCCTCCGGAGTTCCTCTAGTCACGATCTCATATAGAACAGCCTCCTTACCTTCCTTAGGTCTTAGGAGTCTTCCCAGTCTCTGGATAAACTGCCTCTTAGACCCTGTACCAGCTACTATTATCCCCACGTTAGCATCAGGTATATCTATACCCTCATCACCAACAGTTGTTAATACGAGAACCCTCTCCAAGCCTTCCCTGAATAGCTGGAAATTCCTCTCCCTAATCTTCTTCTCAGTCTCGCCAGTAACTACGGGGGCTTTGAGCTCTTTCCCTATCTCCTCGGCTTGGTCTATGTATTGGGTGAAAACCAGGATCTTAGATCCCTTCTCCTTCTCCCTGGAGACGATCTCCTTTACCTTCTCCAGCTTTCTCTTAGCGTTATGTATTAGCTGTCTCAGCTCGCTCCTAACTTTGAGTGCCTCGACCGCCATAGGATCGCCGCTTTTCGCAGCCTTCAACAGATCCTCGAACTCCATGCCCCTTGACAGCTCTCTATACTTCTTTCTAAGTTCTTCAAACTTCTTTTTCTCCTCAGGGGTTAGATCCACTTTAACGACCTCGATCCTGTATGGAGATAGATAGCCCGCCTCTATGAGCTCCTGGGGGCTTTTGTGATAAACCACACCTCCCATTAGTGGGAAGAGCTCTTCATGCCTCCCATCCTCTCTAGTGACTGTTGCTGATAAGCCAAGCCTGTATGGTGAGAACATGCCGAGAGCTATAGCCCTGAACTTATCCGCTGGTAGGTGGTGGACCTCGTCTATAATGACCATCGGGAAGTAGGGGTATAGCTTATCTATATGCCTAAATGCTGTCTGGTAGGTGGCTATGGTTATCGGAGCGATCCTCTTCTCATCAGAGTAGTATAGCCCAACATGCTCCGGCCGGATGGAGGCCATACGTATAAAATGATCCCTCCACTGGAGCATCTGCTCCCTAGTAAAGGCTACCACAAGAACCCATACGGGTTTTCTTGCAACCGCTGCAACACCAACCACGGTCTTTCCAGAACCTGTAGGGAGGGATACGATCCCTCTATAGTTATTAGCAACCCATGCCGAGACAGCCTCCTCCTGATACTCCCTCAGCTTAACCGATACTGAGGGTTTTATGGGGAGATATCTATCCATCGAGAACCCTGTTCTATCCTCAACCCTCACGCCACGCGAGACCAGATGCTCCTTAACCTTAACATAGTATGCTGGATATGTTACGAAAACCTTACCAGATCTATCATACCTTAAAAGCCCCCTTATATCCTCAATATAGCTACCCAGAAAGCCTCTGGGCTCTATAACTAGCCTCGACCCCTGGCTTCTAAGAATAGCCTTTGGATGAGATCCAGAGATCTTCTCCCTCACATAGCCTATGATCTCTTCGAGCTCTTTCTCAGATATGCCGGGGCTTGCTTTTTTCACAACCTCTCCAACGTACTCCTCATCATACCCTCTCTCAATGATCTTAGAAGGATTTATAGCGAATAGAGAACCGCTTGAAGGGCTTCTACCTAGATAATCAGCTATCTCTAGCAGCTCCCTAAACTCCTCATCACCAAGCCATCTCCTAACATGTATAATTGGCCTCTTACTCTCGCCCAAGAGGTGTTCCAAACCTAAAGATAATATTGTCTCGGAATGATTAAAATAAAAGCCTGGGTTCTTCAAAACCTTCTCTACATGGCCCCGGGGTTTAGGAGGTAACCCTACTCCAGGCATAGTATACAATTGCATTTGACAGATTCAGCATATAATGCGGGGCTAATGAGTGAAAAATAACTATGGGAAGAGCGGTTGATATCAAGCAATATCAATGGCTATGAAGCCCGAACCCCGTGATAGATTGGGATAGCCTAATATAATGACTGAGGATTAAATGTAGCGGGACGAGAAACACGTAGGTGGGGGTCTTGTTATGCGTTAGATGCGATAACTCCAGGATAGTTTATTCAAGAGAAGATGTTATAGACATAGGTTGGGGAATGATCCTTGTAAAAAACCTCGCCCTAGGCATCTCATCTATGGGGACAGGGGATCTCTGCACAGCTATTAAGAGGTCTTTCATAACAGCTGTTGGGAGGGTTATAGAGGCTCCGAGCGGTAGTGGTAGAGAGCTTGTTGGGAGATCCGTGTTTTACAGACCAAAGATGGTTAATGACTCTGTGTGCTCATTCTCGCCAGGAGATCCTGGAGATGTTGTTGAGGTGGGAGGCGAGCTCCAGGGTGTTGAGGGTATAATAGCTATGGAGGTGCAGCTGGCGCTCAAATACTCCAGGATCCTGGGTCCTGCACCTCTAGTAATAGGGGGAGGTTTTGAGGCCTATATAGCTCTATACGTTCTGCAATCCATTGGTGTGAGGGGCGCAACTATAGGGAGAACTTTTAGGGGTGTTGAAGCAATAAGCCTTAGTAGCGATACTGCTACCTCGAGGATCTTTAGCAGCATATATATAGCTGGGACGGCTGATGAAGATGAGAAGAAGATCCTCAAGATCCTTGCCTCTAGAGGTAGGATCGATATATATTACCACCCATTACTAGCAGGCGAGGAGATATCGATACCGCTGGGTAGCGGGATAAAGATAAGATCCCTGGGCTACTCACACCCCCGAGCAAAAGCAATAAAACTGTCTAGAAAGATCAGGAAAACAGCTAAGGGCTATAAATACCTCGAGGCCGGGTTCGATGAAGAACCACCACTGCTGGCAGACTTCCTAATCCTATCACTATCAGACTCAGACTAGGAATCTATACCGATATAAGAGCCCCGGTATAGATATATGAGGGGATGTAAATCGCCGGACATAGACTTCCTGATTATAGGTGCCGGGATAATCGGGCTATCAACAGCCTATCATATTAAGTCAATGAACCCCGGCTCGAGAGTTGTTGTTATTGAGAAAAATCCCGGGCCGGGTATGGGGGATACGTCTAGATCTGCTGCTATGTTTAGAGTCTTCTTCAGCTCGAAGACAAACATGATCCTGGCTAAAAGCTCTGTCGAGTATTTCGAGCATGTTGAGAAAAACATAGGATGGGATCTTGGTATTAAGTACCTAGGCTACCTCTTTCTAGTAGATTCTGAAGAGCTTGAGGATATGAAGCCTGCGCTTGACGAGGCTGAGAGGCTTGGAGGCAGCTATAGGATTATTGATAGAGATTCTCTGAAAAACCAAGGTTTCAATGTAGATGTATCAACAGACCCTGAGGCCAGCTTGATGGGGTTGCCAGACATAGAGGCTGGGATATATATACCAAAGGCTGGTACGCTCGACCCAGACTCTCTGGTTAGGTACTATGAGCATGCGTTCAAATCACTCGGCGGAGAGATCCTTTATAACACTGAGGTGAAGAGAATCGTGCTAGGCCCCAAGAACCCCCTCGGCATACCTGGCGAGCCATTTGCGTGGCAAGACATAGAGGCTAAGGGTGTCGAGACATCCTCAGGATATATAGAGGCTAGAAGCATAGTTGTTGCTGCAGGCGCATATACCAGGGAGCTTTTAGAACCCATAGGAATCGATCCTATAGTTAATCCCAAAAAGAGACAGATCTTCGTTATAAGGGCTAACACAAAAGGACTCGCAGATCTCCTCAACACGAAGGGATATAATGCGTATAACGTGATCCCGTTCACAATACTCCCCAGAGGTGTGTATATAAAGCCAGAGATCGGGGAGAAGAGCTTCTGGGTAGGTCTTTCAGATAACCTAGGAAGACCGTATGGGTTGGAGGAGTTAAAGGCTGAGGAGAGCTTCTATAGATACTCAATCCACCCTGTGCTAACCAAATACCTACCCCAGTTCTCCCAAGCATACCCTGATGCAATGTGGGCAGGCTATTACGATATAAACCCGATCGACGGACAACCAGTGATATTCATGGTAGGAAATATAGAGATTGTTGCAGGAACCTCGGGCTCTGGGATAATGAAGGCAGACGCTATAGGGAGGATAGCATCAGCCCTAGCCCTAGGATATGATGAGGTAGAACTCTATGGCGGTATAAGGATTAGGAGCGATATGTTTGGGCTTGCCAGGAGATACATAGACCCAGAGAAACTGATCCTCTAGACCCTGGACTAATATAGCCTCTGTATTCACAACACTATATAGACTCGACCTCTAGATCTAAGGTGTTCGGGCTTCATAGCAGTTGATTTTTATACCAACCGCTTTTCCTCGTCTCCCTCGGCCCCCACCCATCCAGAGAAACCCCAACCCACAGCCTCTCTTCATAGATACTCGCTGACTCATTGCTGTGGGGAAACCCCACATCCCAGCTCAACCGTAAAATAACAGAACTTATACTATGTTCCCACAGAACCAAGAGCTTAACACCAAATCCATACAAACCATCATGAAAACCGAAACAGCTGGTCACGGCTTGGGGATTCTGAGAACTATTCAAGCCTATACCTAAGTATCGCTATTGCATCGCCAAACGTCTTTTTGATCCACTCGCCCTCTGGTAACGAGCTGCTTATGAAGTGAACCTCAGCCCCTCTACTCTTGGCCAGCTTCTCCAGCTCGTCAGCCTCGCTGGATTCCTCGAGTATAACTATCCTCCTAACAGCCCCCATCTCTAGGGCTTTCTTTATCTCGCTAACTCCGTAGAGGGCTAGCCCATCATCTTTAGCCAGGTGGATCTTGAACTCCTCTACGGCGCTTATAGCATCTATATATCTTTGACCCTTTATCGCGTTAGAGGCCTTCATAATGATCTCTCTCACTCCCGGCTCGCCTTGATATGACACATCATAAGGCTCTCCTATAATGAGGCTCTTCAATCTATAGTCTAGATAGTCTCCTCTCACAAAATCCAGTTTAGCATAACCAGGCCCTCCGATCAAGATCCCTTTAAGCTTCTTCTCTTCTAGCAGTGGTATGAAATACCTAGAAGCCCTCTCGCCAACTTTTTTGTAGAAATCCTCCACCATCTGTTCTATGATCCTGTCGTATCTCCTCTGACTCTGCCCGCCCTTCGAATGCTTTCCCGGTATATAGTCCTCTATCTCCTCAAGTATTAGGAAACCGCTTGGCTTTAGAACCGCTATTGTAGCCTGATCCCTCTCAATAATGATGATCCCATATACCTCTGACTCCTCAACCATCGGCTCTAGGAATTCTGTGTGGAACCACTTATCGGTTCTATAGTAATAGAGGGGTACGGGGTCTGGGGGAGAGAATACAAAGGAAACCTGATCACCTGTGTCTGGGTTGACACCTGCGAAGATGACAAGACCGTTCTGAGGAATCTTCGGTATCTTTGAGAGCCTATCTATAGCCATGGATAGGGCTGTCTCGACAGCATCCCTCGTCCTCTTCAGCTTTATATTCTGTGCTATTGATAGCTCTCTTCTAAGAACCTCGAGAACATCTGCTACAGGTCTTCCCGGAGGTATATAGAGGCTGAGGAGTATTGTTGCGCTAGCCTGCCATGTCTTTAAATATGATATTATCTGCTTCAGCTTCCTTCTATCAACCATGAGCTCGCTAAATAGAAATCCCCAATAATATTCTGGCTACTGGGTGGTTTAAATGTTACCTCTATTCATAAATAGCTGTTGCTGATGCGTACCCAACTACCCAGGCTTTCTCGCCTGTCACGTCTCCCGATGTAGCGTATTTAAAGATCCTTGCCCTCTTATACCCCCAGATCTTTGCTAGATATATGAAAACCATCGTCGGTCCTGGACCGCATGCTGTGACGTTTCTCTCTATTATATATCTATAAAAACCCTCCGGATCGAGTCTCTCAACATACGAGAGAGCCTCAAGATCCTTCTTCACCGTTGGTTCGTGAGGCTCGTAGTGAGACCAATCAGTTGAGGCTATATAGATCACATCCCTCCCGAGGGTCTCAACGGCCTTTGCTATAGCATTAGCAAGATCCCTGGCTGCCTCTATTGTTTGCATAGCCATGGCTATTGGTACTATCTTGAAACTAGATCCGAATATATGTTGGAGGAATGGTACTTGAACCTCTATCGAGTGCTCGTTCTCGTGGGGTATATCGTCTATGTCGAGGAAACTACTGTTCCTCGCTATCGCCTTCGCAAGCTCGCTATCAACCTCAACCTCGCCTAAAGGCGTCTCCCAGATATAGTCAATAACCGTAGCCACCATCGAGCCTATACCGCTATGGTTGGGCCCTGCTATTATAAAGGTACCCGGGTTTCCTGAGAGCGATATGTGGTAATACGTATGAGAAGCGACGGGACCGCTGTACATATAGCCGGCATGAGGTGCTATGAAGAGCCTCGCACGCCTATCCCTCGGAGCATCTCTAATAGGTAGTTTGCCAACACCTAGGGGGTGGTTATAGGACCACTCGATTCTATTGATAAGCTGCTCTCTATCAGCCTCGTAAAAATACCCAGCAACTGCTGGGTATCTTCTCTTCTTCAAATCACCACCTTTGCTTCGAACTCTTCGAGGGGTACAGGGAGCTCCTGCGTAGCGCCTAGCTGTCCTCTCTCCCTGAGAACCTGTCTTGTTAAGAGATAGTATAGCAATGCTAGTGATTTCCTACCCTTGTTATTACCCGGTATAACAAGATCTATCCCTGAGATCCTGGCATCGGTGCTTATAAAGGCAACCACAGGCACTCCGATCTCCATAGCCTCTGTGAGAGCCTGTGTATCAACCCTGGGGTCTGATATTATAACAACCTCAGGCTCTATATAGCCGCTGAAGCGGGGGTTTGTGAATGTACCGGGCATAAACCTCCCCAGCACGGCTTTGCCTCCTGTTAGTTTTGCGAACATCTCCACAGGCTTGAAGCTATACTGCCTCCCACCAACGGCTACCACAGAGCTTGGCTCAAATGTCGCTATGAATTTCGCTGCAACCCTTATCCTCTCATCTATCTTCCTCACATCGAGGATATAGAGACCGTCAGGCCTAACCCTGTATATGAATTTCTCAAGCTGCTTGTTGGAGAAATACGTTCCTATATGTACTCCTGACGAGAGGTACAGATCTACCGGGACTAGGAGCTCCACGGTAGCGTATTTAGTAGCCATTGCAGATTCTCTCTGTATCTCTTCAGAGCCTCCCGCCTCCTCATAGCTGCTCATAAACCCACCACCTATAGTTTTCTCGAGTAGTATATTATATCGTTTACAAGGGGTACGTGGGCTAGAAGTATCCTTCTACAGCAATACCTCTTAACACCAAGATCATCGAGAACCTTCTTCGGATCCTCACCAGCAGCAATCCTTCTAGAGAACTCCTCCCAGTGTCTCGATACAGGGTAGCCGCATGTAAAGCAACGGACAGGAATGATCATAGAATCACCTGTATGACTTCTGCCTAAACCTCCTAGCCGAGTATCTCATCCACTTCTCAGGCTCTGTACCTCTGGGATCGCCTGAGAGCATTGTCCTATCATACTCTCTGAAGATCTTCACAACCTCTTGGAGATCGCTAAAGAAAGAAACAAGCCCCCTAGCTATAGCCATTCTACATGCTTCTGCCTGGGACATGAAGCCACCGCCAGATACCCTGACATCTATATCTATGCTCTCCCTGATCTTCTTACCAAGCAGTAGGAGGGGCTCCATGATCTTTATCCTAGCCACCTCTATAGGGATCAGCTCGACAGGTGTCCCATTGATCCTGACCCTACCACTCCCCCTCCTAATAACAGCCCTAGCTATAGCTGTTTTTCTCCTCCCAGTAGCTATAACTATTTTCTCCTGCTCGCTCATCCTCTCCACCCAAGCTCCCTAGCTATATCTCCTAGATAAACATATCTACCGCCAAGCCTCGACGCATCGGCTATCTCCAGCTTTACCTTAGGTAGTTTCGAGAGCTCTTCTGGAGCACCTATATATACCTTGAGTCTTTTTAAAGCCTCCATACCCTTTGTACGTTCTTTTGGAAGCATACCCCTCACTGTCCTCTTAATAATATTGATAGGTGTTCTGGGCCTCCTAATACCACTTCTATAGGGGTTTCTATGTGTTCTAACTTTTAGTAAGAGCTTATAACCCTCGATGACTCTTTTTCTCTCGCCAGATACTACTGCCTTCTCAGCATTTATAACATACACTCTATACCCGTCTAGCAGGAGTTTTGCTATTATGGTGCACATCCTACCCAGTATTGCTTTTTCAGCATCTATAACGACAGTCTTCCCGGATCCTGCTGTTCTAGAGATCTCCTCCAATACAGATCTAAGTGTGCTCATGCTAGGATCCTCACCCCTCTACCTTCTGGATTCTCCTTTAATAGATCTAATAGATGCATATGCCTAGAACCCGACGACCTGATCTTCTCTAGAGCTGTTTTTGAGAACTGTGCAGCGGCTATTGTTACCCTCTTCCTAAGGATCCCCCCGCCCAGAACCTTACCCGGGACTACTACTATGTCTCCTTCCTCGGCATATCTCTCGATCTTTGATAGATTCACAACAACCCTGGATCTCGAGCTCTTGGAAAGCATCTCGGCTACATATCTCCATATGGGGGCTTTATTCCTAGTCGATGCTTTTAAGAGCTCGTCGATCGTTATCCTCACAACATAGTTAGTGGGTCCTGTTCTCCTCATGCCTAGCCACCTTTGAGGCTTTTCACCTGATCTATTAAGTGATCTATCTTGCTTATAAGTATATCTATAGCTTGGAGCGCTATGGTCTTAACACTCAGCTGACCAGCTGATTCGTAGAACAATATATACTCGTCGGATCTCGGTTTCACATCTATCGACTCTGGAGGGCATTTCTTGACACACTGCATGCACAGAGTACACTTATATACATCACTCACCTCTATCCTACCCTCCTCTTTATTGAAACTCAGGATCTTTACAGGACATACCTCAACACATTTCTCAGCCTCTGAAAACATATCCTCAGAAACCCTGTTTGTAGATATGTTGGCAACATACCTGGTCCCAGCAACCGTTACCGGGCTCCACTTAATATGCTCAATACCTCTTCCAAGCCTTATCCTCGCATCAAAAGCTATCCTCTGGCCAGGACCTATCACTGTTATAGGGATCTCCGGGTATGAGGGTCTTATATCAGGATCATCTGTCCTCAGATCCCCTGCACGAACCACTATGGGTTCAGACCCAGCCTCTCCCTGGAACCTCATTATGGTGAAGCAACCCCCGCATTCTTTAGACATCTCCTCAGGAGTCATCCCAGAGGGTTCCTGGAAGCATCTATAACACTCATCAGGGGATCGGAGCTTTATGAGAGCATCCTCCGAGAGTATCGGTAGCATAGCAAGCCTGTGAGCTATTATTTCATCATATATCGGGGTATTGTTCTCATAAAATATAACATCCTCAACAGCTGCTGTCGGAACTTCTAGCTGCATGATCCTCCTAACAGCGTTAAGCACAGGAAGCGGTATACCTCTTACCACCAGCTCTACGGATATCTCGTCTCTCCTAAGAACATCTACCTCTATTTTGCCAAAACCCTGTGCAGGCAACGCGGATCCCTAGACCCTCCTACCCCTTCTACCACCAGGTCTTCTAGTAGTATCGTGGGGTATTGGTGTCACATCCTCTATTCTCCCAATAACAAAGCCAGCCCTGGCTAAAGCCCTTATAGCCGGCTGTGCCCCCGGACCAGGTGTCTTTGGTCCATGACCACCGGGGGCTCTTACCTTAATATGGATTGCTGTGAAACCCTTCTCCATAGCCTCCTGGGCTACTTTATAAGCAACCATCATTGCTGCATATGGAGACGGCTTCTCCCTATCAGCCTTAACCACAACACCACCCGAGCCCTTAGCTATTGTCTCGGCTCCCGAGAGGTCTGTTATATGCACATGCGTGTTGTTGAAAGAAGCATATATATGGGCTATACCCCATCTAAGCTCTCTAGAAGCCAGCGACATGTTCTCACCCAGCCTCTGCGACTCTTGCTCTGTAGAAGCCTATAAGTTCCTCCTCATCTCTCGATACCAGATGGCCAGGTGATGTAACCCTCCTCCCGGCTATTGCTATATGTCCGTGGACTATGAGCTGTCTAGCAGCATGGATGCTCTTTGCAAGACCTTTTTTATAAACCATGGTTTGGAGTCTTCTCTCAAGAACATCGCTTATGCCTATCCCCAGTATATCGTCTAGAGATGCTGTGGAGCTCTTTAGAAGCCCCATGTGGTATAGCTTGTTTACAAGCTCAGCCTCCTCCTTAGCCCTAACATCTGGCGGAAGTGCTAGTAGAGATCTAGCCCTAGCCCTTATTCTTCTCAGAAGCGTCTGGGCTCTCCAGATCTCCCTCTTATTCCTCAAACCATACTCACCCATAAGCTTCATCTCCTCCTCAAGCCTAGTCTTGATCCATGGGTGGCCTGGTCTCTCCCACTTCTTCCTAGACTTCTTCGGATCACCCATAGTGCTCACCAGCCTATTTCTGCTGTTGTCCCTCTTTCTTCTTTCTAACGCCTACCGTGATCCCTGTCCTACCTGTAGTGGCTGTCCTCTGACCCCTCACCTTAAGACCCAGAGCATGCCTTATCCCTTTCCAGCTCTTGGTTCTCTTCATCCTCTCAATATCCTCTCTAACTACGAGCAGAAGATCGCTTCCAACGAGATGGATATCTTTCCCACTCTCTAGATCCTTCCTCCTATTAAGCATCCATGATGGAAAACCAAATGCAGCTAGATCCTTAACAGCAGCCTCTATCTTTGATAATGTCTCCTGATCAAGCCTCCCAAGCTTAGCCCTGGGATCTATGCCGAGGCTCTTACAAATAGCAAGAGCAGTATTATACCCAATACCCTTGATTCTAGATAGTGCTAACGGCACCGGAAGCATCCCAGGGAGATCCGTGTTAACGATTCTAACTATAAAAGCCGTCTCCTCGCTCACACACACCACACTAATACACATATAGCGAAGAGGATTATAAGCATGTCAACCGAGCGAGACGCCACAGATCTAGAGAAACCGCATGATAATGTTAAGCAGTATATTCTATAGGCCTCAAACCAGAGACCTATTATAACAAAAGCTATAAACCCCCAAGAATACCACCATATAGAGGGGCCCGTAGCTCAGCCAGGTAGAGCGCCCGGCTCATAACCGGGCGGTCCGGGGTTCAAATCCCCGCGGGCCCATCTCTAGGTTCAGGCTTCATAACAGTTGTCTCTTTTTAATCAACTGGTTTTCCTTGGCTTCACCGGCCCCAGGGATCCTTTCATTGGAGCCCTTATCACTGGCCTCCACCCATCCAGAGAAACCACAAACCCACAGCCCCCCTTCATAGCTTTGCTCTGGTTCATTGCTGTGGGGAAACCCCCATCTCAGCTCAACCGTAAAATAACAGAACTTATACTATGTTCCACAGAGACAAACCCGATATAAACCCCTATAAACCCTCATGAAACGCGAAACAGCTGGCTCTGGCTTGAGAAAATGTTGACTAGGAGCAGGAAGCTTGGATCGTTATCCGCGTAATGCTATCAGCAAAGTTGCTTGTTGGTAGCCTATATTCTTCTTCTAAGCCTGGGATCTACCACAGGTTCTAGTGCTAATGCTATCAGCACGAATGTCACTGCTGATAGTACTATTAATAGTCCTGGCGGTAATATCCACCACCATGCGATAGACACCGCGCCTTTGTCAAGTACTCTCGATAATATCTGCCCCCATGTTGGGATGCTAGGATCTCCCAGCCCTAGTAGGCTTAGCCCCGCCTCTGTCAATATCGCGGTTGGGACGAAGAATATCATCTGCGCGACTGTATATGGCATCACCTGGGGGATTATGTGTTTAAATATTATTCTTGTGTTCGATGCTCCAAGCGCTCTTGCCGCCTCTACGTATTGCTCTGCCTTTATAGATAGAACCATGGATCTTATTATGATCGCTAACCCAGCCCATCCAAACACTATGAGAGTTGCGATAATGATCTGGAGCCTTAGATAGGTTGGGGTTATGAATGTGAAGAGTATCAACAATGGTAAGAGGGGTATGTTGCCAAGGATATCTGCTGTTCTCTGAACAACCTCGTCGAGGATCCCTCCGTAGTACCCGGAGAACACGCCTAGGATCATGCCTATTACTGAGACCAAGGCTGATGTTACAAATCCTATTGCAAGGGCTACAGGGAAGCCGAAGAGAAGGGCTTGAGCCAGATCTCTTCCATCGAAATCCGTACCCATAATGCCATATGCCCTCCCAACCACGGCTAGGGATACCATGTCAACGGAATCTTGGGGGCTTGTTAACTGGATCTCGACGGTAAATCTATATATACCATTAAGGGGTTCTAGAGACGATATATTACCAGGAGATGTTGGGGCGCCGAACATAACCCTCTCAACACCGATTTGAGCTAGATCCGCAGGGTTTATCGATAGCCCATATCTAGTTGATAAGAAGCTTGAGAGCTGACTAGCGATATACATATTACCATAGGCGTTGACATCCTTAGGAACAGGTGTATAGATCTTCTGACCCGCCAGCTCCTGCGGGATCCTTATTATTTCGAAATAGAGCTGATTAATCCTCCCATCAGGCCTCTCTAAAGAGACGCTCAGGACAACCGGGATGCTTGGATTCCTCACCTGAATACCATAGATCGCTATCCTCACGTTCTGAGGATAAGTAGGGCTCTCATAGCTATATGTGAAGGTGTATGTCATAACCCTGACCTGATAGCCCCCATAGTTTAGCACCCTATCGCTTGAAGGCTGTTCGAGCTTTGTAACTGTGTGGGGTAGGAGAGACCTATCGAATAGAGCTCTATACCAGTCGGGAGGCACCATTTTGGGGTAGTCCTTCCAGTAATCGCTATTGCTCCACACTCTTGTACCATAGTCTAGGGGCATTGTTAGCAGTGTATATATAGATGCGAGCACCATTAATCCTAAAAATACTATTCCTACCCTTCCTGTCCATGCCCTCCACACCAGCAGGAAAACCTCACCCAGTTTGGCTGACTGGAGTGACATTAGTACCTCACCCTGGGGTCGAGGAATATGTATAAGATCTCTAGGATCATTCTAGCGATCACATAGATCATTGCGGTTATATATGTAAGCCCAAGTATTATTGTTAGCTCCTGAGCCCCGATGGCATCGTAGAAAAGCCTCCCAAGCCCTGGCCAGTTGAATATCGTCTCTGTAAGTATAGCTCCTCCAAGAGAGCCCGCCAGACCAAGTATAGCGTTGGTAGCTATTGGTGGAGCTGCTGCTCTCATTATATAGCCCCTCATGATAACCCTATCGGGAAGACCCTTTGCCTTCGCAACATATACGAAGTCCTCCTCAACAACCCTTATCACTATAGCCCTTGTTATATATATCCAAACACCTGATGTGGCTATTACAAAAGTTATTATTGGCAGTGCAGCGTGGCTAGCCATGTCGAGGAACCTCCCAACAGGATCTGCCGGCGGGTTTGGCGATAAAAGACCAGTTGGAGGTGGGAATATCGGTATCCTGTAGACAAACACATATATTAAGAGCAATCCGAGCCACCATGCGGGAAGCGCATAGGATATAGCTGAGTAGAGGCTGAAGAACCTGTCTAGAACCCCTCCCCTTCTAAAGGCGAGAGCCGTACCAAGCACTAGCCCGAGGATTATGTTTATCACAGTTGCTGTTGTTAGGAACATGATTGTTGGCGGTATTCTTTCAAGTATTATATCCCTAACATTATTGGATCCTGTGAAAGAGGTTATAGTCCCTGTCCTACCTAGATCGAGTTTGAGTATTGTTAGAGCCAGAGGAATAATCCTCTCATACCATGGCCTATCGAGACCATACGCTCTCACAAGCTCTTCTCTATACTTGGTAATCAGTGCTTCTATCTCACTCTGGTTAAGGGCACCCCCAGCAGCTCTCTGTCTTAAAGCCTGGCTATAGGCTCTCACATCCTCATTAACTATCGCGCTGAGAACCTTGTCAGATGTTGGGCCAAGTATGATTGCTGTAACAAGCACAATACCTATAAGAGTTGCCGTGAGGGTTATAGCCCTTATTGCCAGGACTCGCGTGAGCCCCATAATTGCACCAAACCATATGTATTATCGTGTGCAGGGTATTAAGGAGAAAAAAGTTTTCTTTTTATAATATGTGGATCTTTCATCACTTTCTTCTCATAAACACCAATGCTATAGTTACGATCTGGAGGATTACTAGGAATATTACTATATACATGAGAGTATTAACAGTATCCCTCAAATCCCTCACGCTGGCTTGAAGCGCAGATACTGTCTGTGACTGTTGCGAGGCGAATGTGTCAATCTTGTTGCTCACAGTATCTATCTTGGATGACAGGGTGCCGCCTAGGTTATTAACAGCTGTACCTAGATTGTTTACAGCACTACCCAGCTGGGATATACTGTTACCAACAGCTGTACCTAGCTGGGATATACTGTTGCTCACCGCTGCTAAGCCTGCAGCGCTTGAAGCATTTATAGCCTGGATCGCTTGCTGGAGATTCGCCACGGTTTCTTGAACGCTCTTCTGGAGGTTAGAGATCTCCTGCTCTATTGGGGCTGTAATGATCCCTGGATCGAAGACGCTTATGAACAGCGTTCTTGTGTCTACGAACGCTACTGCATCGCTATAAGCTATCACCGTAAGTTCGTATGGGAATCTTGCTGTTAGATCCCTTGTTAGTGTGGCTGGAAGTGCTATCACGAATCTAGACCCTGTTGCGAGGCTTCCCTGACCAACAGCTATGATCTGTCCTGTGACTGAGTCTCTCAATATATATTTAACAAACAACGGCGGAGGACCGTTGAGGTCAACCAGCACGCTTGCCTCCTGCCCTCTCACAACCTGTGGGACGCCTATGTTCTCTACCCTAACAATCCTGGGCTCGCCAAATACCCATTTGCCTGGGGAGAACGGGTATGTCGGATCCCTGAAAGCCCTTAGCTCGGCTGACTGTGCCTCGGCTGAGAAGCTTGTAAGCATATACGGTCCATTGCTTATCCATGCATTTCCGTAGGTTGCTATCCATGAGAGTGCAGCCCTATACCTAGCAGCAGCTTCATCTGGTGTTGCATATTGCTTGTTACCTACGGTGAATACATTGGCTGGGAAGTATCTCTGGGTTGAGAATGTTTGAAGGGTTGAAGCTACATCAGCAACATGGCCAGATAGAACAAGGTTAAGCTGTGGAACCCTCTTGGCTGTTGCTGCTGATGTTGAGTATGCATAGGAACCCCTGGTGAACACGAGATGATCTTCCGCCAGAACTAGCTCGAATGGTAGATAGATGTTTATAGTTGCAAAGCTAGCTATATATGCTGGTTCGAAGTGCCAGTAGTTCAGGTAGACCTCAAGCCTCTTGTTAGCCTCATCTATTCTATAACCAACTATAGTATCAAGGGTAGACCTCCATAGAGAAGCCACAGCAGGCTCGGAAGCAGCCTTCGTAGCGTTATAGGTTATGTCGAAGAACTGGTAGAGCTGCGCCAACACATCAGCCCATGTGATCGTTATGTTGTGATGCCACCTAGCACCAATATAGTTAGACATGTCGAACACAACTTTGCTAGTAGCCTTAACACCAGGCCCGACAAGCTTCCACGCACCCCTCGATGCGTCCCATATAAATGCGTCGGAGGGCACGTCTAGCTTGCCTGTGGGACCTGCTGTCTGCACATCAAACGATGATCTGAATGGTATTGGAAGCCCGTTGAATGGATGGAACCATGTCATGGGATCCCATGTACCATACATAACATCAACGCTATAGACATCCTGGAAGCCGCCTACCTGGTTCCACACTGTTCGTGCTGTGTATACCCAAAGATGACCCAGGTTAAGCGTCGTCTTGCCAGGTGCTCTCATCTCCCTCAGGCTCCACAGACCCCTCAGTCCCGCACCGACATCGTTGGTGTATCCCCTTATATCTGCTCTCAGGACATAGCTATCAAGTCTCGTAGCAACCCAAGCCCTCACACCTTCAGCTATGCATAGCTCGACTCCTTTTCTATACAGGGAATCTCTATCCTCCTTGCTTGTGAAGTTACCACTATAGATCCTCTCTGTTATATCATCCAGAGTCGCATTCCTATAGTTCCAGAACGTAGCCTCAGCCCAGCCTGGCATGTAGCCGTACCAGGGGGCGCAGAACTGGGCTATGGATGCTGAGTCATACTTACTTATACCGGTCTTACCCCATCCTTCTGTATATATGTGCCACTTAAACTCTGCAGGATCTGTCCCGTATACCGTATCTATAGCCGGACCGAAGGTCATGTATAGCCTGTTAACCCTGAAGCCCAGGGTTTCAAGAGCTGTTGCCAGCTGATCTCCTACATCTCTCCTCTCATCCTCTACCCTTATTATAAAGTTAATCTGTACCGGGGTTCCTCCATAGCTCCACACACCGCCCACTTTCTGGAACCCTGCTTTGGTGAGCGCGCTGGCAACGATCTGCTCTGCAAGTTGTGGATTATATGCGAACTTATACCTAAGCACTATATCGGAGATCAGTGGAAAATCTGGATCATATGAAGATAGGAATGTATACATAGGAGACGCCGAACCCCTATAGATCGTGCTAACTATGTTATCCCTGTCTATCAGATAGTTCATCGCGACCCTGACATCTTTGAATGCAAATGGATTGGCGCCCTTGCCAGGATATGCTCCATACTCAACAAAAGTCTGACCCTTATCGGGATCATAGTAAACATTAACTATAGCCTCTGCAGATCCTCCTGTAAGCCTGGCAAGCTCGCTTAAAGATCTTCTAGTCTGATCACCAGATAGATTTGCTATATAGACAGGCGCCGGGTTGAATATAAAGTCTACAAGACCTGCGGGCGCGTTGAGCACCCTCAGGCTGGGATCCCTTTTAAGAACCTCTGCAGTAGCGGGAGGTATACCTCCGTATAGATAGACATCAATCCTTCCTGCCTGAAATGCCTGGGCAACCTCTGTTACTGGTACCCTCTGGATCCTTAGGGTATCTGTTGCAGGCCCTTTAACCACCTGAGCATCTACTTGAAGGATCGATAATGACATTGATACCGATGCTGTCAAGATCATTATTGGTAGTATATATATAGCTATTCTTTGCCACACATTCATCTAAAACACACCATCATCACTCACTACTCTAAGGGGTTAATATATTTGAATAACCACAACATAATTTTCTAGGAGAACTATAGAGCCAAAAATATATATATTTCCTATATTATTAAAATAGATCCTGGCTCTCCAGATCCTGAGGATAACCTTATATAAGGTTGCTATGATAGTTAGTTGGTGCACATCGCATGGCCAAGTATGATGCTATAGTCATAGGTGCTGGACATAACGGGCTTGTGGCTGCATGCAATCTCGCAATGAGAGGGCTTAGAGTGGCTGTCTTTGAGAGAAATAGGTTTCTTGGGGGCATGGCCTCTTCGCCTGAGTTATGGCCTGGGTTTGCTGTCCCTATAGGCGCTTACGTGATAAGCCTTTTCAGGAGAGAGATCGCCGAGGAGCTTGGATTATTCGAGAGAGGTTTGAGAATAATACCAAAAGATCCCGGGTTGACTGTCTTTCTGGAGGGGGGAAAGGTTCTAAGCATATGGAGCGATTCTAAAAAGACCGCTAAGGAGATCTCGAGGATCTCTGAGAGAGACGCTGCTCAGTATGCTAGATGGAGCAAGTTCTGGGGATTTGTGGGAGCACTCCTAGATATTATATATATGAGTAAACCCCTCAGCCTTGAAGATACCCTGGAGCTTGCCAAGAAGGCTGTGAGTATTGCTAAGCATGGCGGAGAGGAGATCTCTAGATATGTTAACGACATCTCCTGGATTATTAGCGCACCAGCATCGAAGATCCTTGACGAGTATTTCGAGAGCGAGGAGGTTAAAGCAGCCCTCGTCGAGGACGCCCTAGTAGGTGAGATGATCTCTCCTAGCACCCCGGGATCCTCGATAGTCATGGCCCACCACTATATGGGGAACATAACAGGGAATAGGGGTCAGTGGGGCTATGTAGAGGGTGGTATGGGATCCCTCTCAAAGATCCTTGCTAAGAGATGCTCAGAGCTTGGTGTCGAGATCCATCTCGGAGTAGAGGTCGAGAGAATCGTTGTCACTAATGCTGGGTGGGTTAGGGGCGTTATAGCCGGTGGAAAGTTCTATGAATCCTGGATGGTTCTAAGCAGTGCTGATGTTAGGACAACAATGCTTAAGCTACTTGACCCCGAGGCTCCTGTTGATAAGGATCTTATTAGAAGGATTAAGAGCCTTAGGAGTGTCGGAGCCTCGTCAAAGATAGTTGTTGCCACAAGGAATCTTCCAAAACTTGTTGATAAATACTCGGGCTACGAGGATCTGGCATATAGATCCTCCGCAATAACGATCCCATCGATAGACTATGTCGAGAAAGCATACTCAGAAGCATTGATGGAGGGGATGAGCAGGAACCCCTGGGTCTCGGTAAACGTGCAGAGCTATTTAGATAGAACAGTAGCCCCAGAAGGATGGCACATAGCATCACTCTTTGTGCAATACACAAGTAGAAAGAGTCCTGGAAACTGGGGTGAGGAGGATAGAGAGAAGCTCGCTGAGAGAGTATTCACGGTGCTTGAGAACTACTATAGCGGCTTTAGGAAGAGCGCTGAGAAGATAATGATAATAACACCAAGGGATATCGAGGAAATGTTCCAAACACCAGGAGGAAATATCTTCCACATAAGCATGTCCCCAGACCAGCTATGGAGCAATAGACCAGATAGAGAGCTATCAAACTACAGAACACCAGTAAAAGGGCTCTACCTATGCGGCGCGGATACACACCCAGGAGGAGGGGTTAGCGGAGTACCAGGATACCTATGCTCAACAGAAGCCCTAATAGATGCCGGGATTGTTAGAAAGAAATTCAAATACCACGAAATACTCAGACTTGTGAAGGGAATCCTGTCGCTTAGAAGTTCGTGAAGAACAACAAAAACCCCACTAAGTTTTAAACCGCTTTTCTTGCTAGCGGAAGTCTCCCTATCGATATAGATAATATAGATACCCCGCCCTTTCTATCCGAACCACTTGTCGAGACCACGTGCAGCTGACGCTCTAGAGATAGCCTTGGAGAGCCTTTCTAGATTGTTCTCCACCCTTTCTCTAGAAAATTCATACTCCTCTACTAGTAGTTCTATTATCTTCTCGCGGTCAGGGGCTCTCCACTCGATACGAGGGATCTCTGATATAGGTGGGTTTAGAAAGAATTTTTTGATCTCCATAGGGTCTACGGGGAATCTTGCTCCCGGGAGCACCTTGAGAACCCTATCTATGCTCCCATAGCTCTTGACCAAGCTGTATGCCTTTTTAGGACCTATCCCCTCAACACCGTCTGGATTGAAATCCGTGCCCACCAGTATCGCTATGTCGATCAACTGTTCCCTCGTTATCTCTAAGGTTTTCATCAGAAGGTTAAGATCTATCACCTCAGGCTTGATCTCGACGTAGATCTCTTTTCCTGGAAGCTTCCTCTTACCACTCACAGCAAGGTTTCTGACAAGCCTCGGGCTACCAAATAATAGGGAATCGTAGTCCTGGCTCGCAGTAGCCCAGGCTATCCCCTTCATAGCCATATATGCCGCCTGGGCCTCTCCCTCAGACGGTGCCTGGACCCATGGTATCCCCATATAGTTTAGAAGCTTCTTAGAGGATTCAACCATATCGTTGGATAGCCTTGACGTGGCTTGTGCGTATTTCCTCATCTCTTCCTCATCCCCTTTTTCTCTAGCTATTCTAAGCCTCTCCTCAGCCTTCTGCTTAGCCATGCTCCTCCTAGCTATCTCTGCGGCCTTGATCTCGGGAGGCTTTCCGTCAAACACGTATACAGGCTTTATACCAGCCTCGACGAGATTTATTGTGCGGTAAAATAAGCCTGATAGATGGCTAGTAACCCTCCCCTTGCTATCCATGAGAGGAGTCCCATCAGGCTGTCTTATCGCTGCTAGGAACTGGTAGAGTGCGTTATAAGCATCGATAGCTATGATCTTGCCGGAAAGCTCCCTAAGGTCGTTGATCTGCCTTATAGCTTTCTCGGGTATTAGATCTTTTAGATCTACGCCCATGTTCCATCACTTTCTATACAATCCTTGTAACACATCTATTGTAGACTGCTCCTCAGTCAACATTGGCGAAGAAGTATTGAGAGCCCCATTTATAATCATGATATATCTATCCAGACCACTATCACTATATGTTGGATATTCTCTAAAGATCCCCACAGAACCCATCCCACTGATAAATTGCCGAGAGAAATATATAATAATTATATCAGAGACTACCAACATGGCCCCCAATACACCTCCCAGTAAAACCCCTCTATTATGATCTATGACAGCAATAATTCATAATAAGATCTAGCTTCTTGTTTGTCCTATGGCTATGCTGTAGAGCCTATCCCTAACCTCTAGGGCTTTTCTATATGCTTCTTCAAGCCTCTTACTCACAGTCTCCCAATTCTCTGGCTTCTCTATCCCTACAAGCTTCTTTATCTTTGTATATGGCGATTCTCTATGATACGTCTTTAACTCCTCAACCTTGCCCTCAGGATCTCTATACAGAACTTTTGGTTCGCTTATAACCTCACCAATAATCCTACTCTCTATACCTCTGCTCTTTAAAAGCCTCTCTATATCTTCTAGAATATCCTTCTCCGCTATGATGGCTATGCTGTCCAGCGAGATACCAAGAGGGTCTATATCCAGTTCTCTGAGCATCCTAAGCACCTCACTATCTATGAGGCTATAGATCTCCTCTAGATCTATTAAGAAACCGACCCCTGAGGATCTCGAGATCTCGTTAAGATCCCCCCTGATCCCCCCGTTGGTTATGTCAAACATGGCGTGGATCTTATCCACAACATCGCTTTCAATAATAGTCCTCAGGGCCCCAAGCGTATTGAAATTCAGGGTTCTTAGAACCACTTCAGGCTTACCGCCATATATTGCTGTTGTAGCCACAGTCCCGCCCCCAGCACCCATTGTCATGAGTATCTTATCACCAGGACGGGCATACCTCCTAGCCTTAGGTCTATTTTTAGATACACCAACACACATCACGGTCCCAACAACCCTTGTCCCTATAACCATGTCGCCCCCTATCCTCAGGGTAGATCCACCTACTATCGGCGCCCCCAGGTATTTCGAGACAGCCGCGACGCCCGCTTCTAGGTCGAGTAGGTATGAGGGATCGCCGTCATCCCCAATCCTAAGATCTACGGCGAAAGACACAGGCACCGCCCCCTTAACCATAACATCCCTAGCAGCAGCCCTAGCAGCATGGAACCCTGCTATGAGTGGGAAGTAGGAGAGCCTGCTATGTATGCCATCAACAGCAACCACGATCCACATATCACCTATTCTAACCCACCCAGCATCGTCAAGATCCATCGCAGAACCCTCACTACTCCCCCAGCTGGCAACGCCCGCTAGGAGCCTGTGGAAAAAGAAATCGCCAGAGCCTCTTGAGCCTATTCCAACAATACCCGCGGATACCCCGGAATCGCTGGGGCAGAGTATCCTCCTCAGTATAGGATCTATGTCACCACCACAAGCCTTGAGGGACGATAGTGTCTCATCATATACAGTTAATGCGTACTTCGAAGCCGTATCCCACTTTAGATCCTTGTAAAAGACAATCTCGTCAACAACCCTCCACAGGATCTCCTCCTTAGAGAGACCCCTAGATATCCCCTTCCTAACTATACCCTCGAGATCCGCCATAAAGCCCCAAAAATAGTTATGCTAGGGCTCTATAAGGGGCTGGAGTACGAGAGTCTTTCGTAATAGATCAGGGCTTATCTGATATTCTGGGATTTAACATCATCGAATCTTCTCAATGCTTCTTCAGGATCCTGGGTCGGTAGTGCGCATATAGTGCCATAACATATATAATATACAGGTTTTTCTCCCCACACTTTTCCTCTATATAGCTCCCTCAGAACCTTTGACCTCGGATTAGGCGCGCTCGCAGAGGTGACTCCTACCCAGTATCTCTTCCATAGATTCTTTATGAATAGCTCGTACCCCTGATCCTCTGAAACCAATGTTACGGCAACCTGGTAGGATGGGTTCGCTATTGTATCTATATATGTTATCATTGCTGCGTATTGCTGCGGAACCTGGTCTATGTATCTAGATGATCTCCTAAAGATCTCTAGGGCTTTCTCTCTATATGAGTTATCGCCGCTATAGAGGTAAAGCTTCGAATACAGATCTATTGTCGCTGAGGCACCACTCGGTATAACGTTATCTACAAATGTTGATATAGCAATACTCCTCGAGCCAGGAGCGTCTGGGTTCTCGATAATCACGCCATCTTTTATGAATACCTTCTCGATGCTCTGCGAGATCTCTACCGCTATTTCTAGGTATTTCTCGTCATTGGTAGCCATATATAGATCAACACATGCAGAGCCATATAGCGAGGTGTCGCTTAGATACCCCCACTTACTAGCCTCTCCCTCATAGTATACATGGGCCACCCTATCACCGATCCACATTTTGCTCTTAATAACATCGGCAGCCTTTCTAGCCGCATCTAGGTATCTCTGATCCCATGTTACTAGATAGAGTCTCGCAAGCGCCATAATAGCCAGGGAATTCCAGTCTGCTAGGTGTTTCTCATCGATATGGGGTTTTGGCTTCCTCGATAGCCTGTACTCGTACAGCTTTGCCTCGATCTCGCTATAGATCCTGAGGGCTTCGTCGTATGGTTTTTTAAGGAATCTTGCAAGATCCATAGGGCTCATAGCCCTCACTGGATGCATCCTCTCATGTATGAGGGTTGATTGGGACCAGCCATATATATTCTTAGCGATCTCTGCCATATCCTTTCCAAGGGCTTCTATAAGCTCCTCCTCGCTCCATAGATATGCTCCCCCCTCAACACCACCAGCCTCAGCATCTAGGGATGAGTAGAAAAGCCCCTCCCTACCCAACATGTTTTCGAACATGAAGTCAGCAGTCTTTCTGGCTGTTACTATATATTCTAGAGATCCTGTCGCTCTATAGAGATCCACAAGGATCCTTGCGATCTGCGCGTTATCGTAGAGCATCTTCTCGAAGTGAGGGATCCTCCAACCCCTATCAACGGTATATCTGAAGAAACCCCCGGCCAGGTGATCCTGAAGCCCTAGCCTAACCATGCTGTTAGCCGTTCTCACAACCATCCTCAGTGCTGTGTCATCACCCCTCCTGAACCAGTATCTCAGGAGAAGGTCTAGGTAGGGTATCATAGGGAACTTAGACGAGAACCCAAAGCCTCCGAAGACAGGATCGAAGGACGCTGATATCTCTGTAAACGCCTTCTCAAATATGTCGTTAATATTTATGCCCTTATTAACCTCCCGCGCCGAGAGATAGCTGATCACAGCATTCTGGATCTCTTCTGCTGCTGCTAAAACCCTATCCCTATCACCCACCCATAGATCTTTGATCGCGTTGAGTATCTCAACCAGCCTATCTCTAGGAAAATACGTCCCTGCATAGAACACCCTGAGATCCGGTGTCAGGAAAGCGGTTAGAGGCCAGCCGCCTGAGCCTGTTATGGCTATTGTTGCCGTCATGTATATCTCATCAACATCCGGCATCTCCTCACGATCAACCTTTATTGGTACGAAATACGTGTTGAGTATCGATGCTACTTCAGGGTCTAGGAAGCTCTCCCTATGCATTACATGGCACCAATGGCACGACGAGTATCCTATGGATAGGAATATCGGTTTATTCTCAGCCATAGCTTTCTGGAAAGCCTCCTCTCCCCATTCATACCAATCTATAGGATCGCAGGCGTGGAGCCTGAGATACCTACTCTTGGAGTTAACAAGCCTGTTAGGCTTTCCACACATATGATCACTGTAGCCCTGAAGCATACCCTATCTCATCAATACCCGTTTGGGGGTTTTTATCCGTAGTGGTATAGTGCGTCTCTGACCTTTTATTAGCCCTGAAAACCAAGTATATCTAGGGATCTATCATGGATGGTACTCAATTAGCCTTAATAATAGCCATACTGATCATAGTTCTGCCTTTCCTAGCAGCCTCTGTAAAGGTGGTGAGGGAGTATGAGAGGGCAGTGATCTTCAGGCTTGGGAGGCTTAAGGGGGCAGCAGGCCCAGGGATCTTCTTCATAATACCGATTGTCGATAAGCTCTTCAAAGTAGATCTCAGGATAAACACGATAGATTTTCCGAAACAAAACGTCATTACAAAGGATAATGTGAGCATTCTCATGGATGCTGTTGTGTATTACAGGGTAGAGGATCCAGTTAAGGCTATTGTGAAGGTTGCTAACTATAACTATGCTGTTGTCCAGCTTGCAATGACAACTCTCAGGGATGTTACCGGGACTGTGGAGCTGGATGAGCTTCTAACACACAGAGAAGAGGTTAGTAAGAGGATACAGAAAATAGTGGACGATATAACAGAACCCTGGGGTATAAAGATAGTTGCAGTAACAATCAAGGATATCGTGCTTCCAGAGGAACTGGTTAGGGCTATATCTATGCAGGCCCAGGCCGAGAGGATTAGGAGGGCGAGGGTAATCGAGGCCGAGGGTGAAAGACAAGCTGCATCGATACTAGCAGAGGCGGCAAGCATGTATGCCAACAGCCCAATAGCTATAAGGCTTAGAGAGCTCCAAACCCTCGTCGAGGTTGCTAAGGAGAAGAACATGGTATTGATAGCTGATACTATTAGATCCGATCTCTCGGGTCTGGGGTTCCAGTTAGGAGCCGCAGCTTTCAGTAGAGGACAGCAAGGGACAAACAAATGAACGTAGCCTTTAGATCTAGAATGGTTCTTCCTATAGCAACAGGCCTCACTATCCTCTCCATAGTCCTGCTAATTATTCCAACGATCCAAGCGATGTTTCTGCCACCTTCACTACTCCATGGCCGGGAGTCTAGTAGCAGTATTATGCTTCAACAACAGGTCGAGATCGGAGAGGCTATTGTTGCCGATATAAGAGGCACTGTGGATCAGGGGATGGGTAGGTATATAAAGAGCCTCATAGATAGGGCGCATAACGAGAGAGCCGCTCTCATAATCGACGTTCAATCTCCAGGAGGTTTTCTAGGAGATACCATGGATATAGCTGATATGATATTTAACGCAAAGATCCCTATAATTGGCTATGCATCGGGAGATAGCTTCAGCGGGGCAACATTAATACTGATCCCAACCCACATACTTGCTGTCAACCCATCATCCCTGGTAGGGGATGCCCAGCCTGTCACAATAGATCAGACGGGCAGGCTTGTACCAATAACAGAGCCTAAGATCATCAACCCCCTTGTCAAGAAATTCGTGGACTATGCTGAGGCGCGTGGTAGGAATACCACCCTGGTTAAGATGTTCATACTAAACGCAACCGTAGTAAATGGCGATGAAGCTGTTAAGCTAGGGCTTGCAGACCTTACAGCCAGGAGCGTTAGCGAGCTGGTTGAAAAGCTGAGGGGTAAGATAATAACCATCAATGGGGTTGAATATAGACTCAATATATATCAATTAACACCTGCTGGTGAGTGCCTGAGCTGCAGGCTACTCAGCTTCCTCTCAGACCCCATGGTGGCTGGTGTATTCATAACAATAGGTGTGTTTAGCGCTATCTTCGCCATATCCTCTGGGCATCTAATAGCACTGCCATTCTCACTCATATTCATACTCCTAGGACTGCTCGGCTCAGGCCTCCAAGTGGATCTCTTAACAATAGCACTGATACTGCTCGGAATCACATTCATAGCGGCAGGAATAGCTATAGGTCATGCCGATGGCGGTATACTTATGACAGCTGGGATAGCTATGGCAGCGATCGGGACAGCCCTTCTACCGGTAACGGGGAGAGGAATACTGATAGCTGGTTCGAGCAACATAATGGGCACGATCTATGGTTTCTCACTCGGAATCGGTATAGGTTCTGCCATAATAGGTGGGCTCATAGCATGGCAGCTAGTGCTACTCAGGAAGAAAAAATCCGAGATCTTCGAGATCGTTGGAAAAGAGGGTGTTGCCAGAGACGATATAGAACCGGGTAAAGAAGGATTTGTACTAGTTGAGGGCGAACTATGGCGAGCAGTCTCAGATGAGAAAATAAATGCTGGCGAAACCGTAATAGTTATTGATAAAAAAGGCTTTATACTCAAGGTAAAGAAGAAACAGTAGTCAGATGATCTCTTCACAGACAATAATAACGCTCCAATGAACCTGTGATTCACAACCATGTTTAGGGAAAGAAAAACAGGATAGAAATACTAATAAACAGTAGATGTTCAAGGCTTCATAGCCACAAGCACTCCTCGAAGCCGTAGCCAGCTGCTTCGAGTTTCATGATGGTTTATAAGGATTGATATTAAACCCGTAGTTCTGCAATAATGGAACATTATATAAGCCCTGTTATTCTATGGGGATGCCCGCCCAACAATGAGGGTGGCTATAAAGACCCAAGTGGGCGGGTTAAATAAAAACCAGGATGTGGGGGTTTCCCCACAGCAATGAACCAGAGCAATGCAATGAAGGGGAGCTGTGGGTCGGGGTCACCCCGAACGGGTGGAGGCCAAGGATATGGGCCCCAATGAAAGGAGCCCTGAGGCCTATGAAGCCAAGGGAAGAGCAGTTGGTATAAAAATCAACCGCAATGAAGCCCGAACCCCAACCACACTGCTTAGGTCTTTATCTATGCTTGCATTGTAGACGGGTATCTGCAAGCATTCTTGTTGGGCTTATCCATAGAAAAGGATCTAGTGAGGGGGTTTGTAACAGCCGTTATAGGTCTCCTTGAAACTTGAAACGGCTTGTTATGGCACAGGCTTTGGTAATTGTTGAAATTATAAAGCTTCCCCGGAATCAAGGATAGGGCTATCCATTAGGTGTGATCACGATATTCATTCTCAGTATTAAGAGTCTTTATGATAACGAAACTAAACATTGAAGATTTAAAAGGGTTTTTCTTATAAAATTTAGCAGCCTTGACTAGTGCTCGTGATCCTCTTGTAATTGTCGTTGAGAAAGATCTTGTAATGTCTCTACTCAGTAGCATTCCCTCTATCGCTGTATTCGCATTCATCACGTTTATAATGATGCGGATAATTAACAATCCTATAGCAACCTACATAGCTATACTTATATGGGGAGTCGGGCTTCTACTGCTTATTAGATGGATACTGCTTATCACCGAAAAGAATAGGGTTCTGAGGGAGTTCTCCGATAAGTTGAAGATCTCTGGGCTCGCATCATCCCCGGGAGAGTTGCTAGAGCTCTATAGAGCCACCATTAAGGGTGAGATTAAAACAACCACAGCTACCGTGTCAATCTCTATCGGCGGTGGGGCTCATAGACATACAACAACTAAAAAGTATATTACCACCAAGAGTTTTGAGAAGATCTCTGAGGTCTCTGCTGGGTATGATTTGAAGGAGCTAGGGGCTAGCAATATCCTAGCTATTTTCCCAACCAATGAGGGTTTTTTCGACGGAAAGATCCTAAGGATCTCTGGGGGTAGGTATAGAGATATAATCATCATACCAATAACACCCAGGATTACAATCCATAAGATTGTTGAGGAAAAGATTGAAGGAGACGGCGAGCTATGCATCTACAGACTGGAGTTCAGAGGATGCAGGGTCGTTGGACACATAGCAACCCTAATGATAAAACGAGCCAGATCGTATAGAGTTGAGATAAAAATCGGGGAGGAGATCCGTGGGAGCTTTATTGGGAAAGCCCCACTCAAGATCTACTCAGGAGGGGCGGGATCCTTCGAAACAGAGCTACCAATATGTAGACCCCTCACCATAATAACACACGAAAAAACACTAGATATGAAGGATATAGCCAAGGAGATCAAGAGCATCCTCGGAGAGGAAAATACGATCCTCATAGGCTATAGAGAGAACACCTATATCTTAAGACTAGTGATAGACAGACCCTTAGCAAAAGATCTTGTGAAAGAGATCCCATTATAACTGGATCACCACAGCTAATAACCCTAAAATAGAGAAAGCCGGTTTAACATTGCTTTCTGTATAATGCTAATGTTTAGGATCTCATCCCTATTAGCTTCTTTAGTTTAGTATAGAGGCTTTTGTCGTGGTAGTCGTAGTTGAAGCTCTCTGTACTTTTAAGAATACCTAGTCCTGAGAGCATAAGGAGTGTTCTCTCGATACCTAGCTTCTCAATAATTCTGGTTATTGCTAGTTGTCGCTTAAGGCTTTCCACATAATTTCTAATTTCACCGGCATATCTTATAAGGGCCTCCATAGGCTCGTATATCCTTAGCTTTGATGCCAGTGTTTCTATCTGGACTGATGATGGGTGGAGACCGCCTCCGCTGAAGGGTTTTGTGAAATTGGATGCATCCCCAACAGCCACTATAGATCCTGTGTAGTGTTTTTCCAAGGGGCTTCCCCTAACCACTAGACCTCCGTACATTCTTGTTAGCAGGTTTTCCATCAAGAGTTTTCTCTTATAGAGAATCCTTAGGAAGAGGCTCAGCCTTCCATGATGAGTATCTCTTAGACGTGTTGCCATCCCAACTAGGGCTGTTCTTGAGTCTAGTGGTATTAGCCATCCGAAGAAGTCTCTAAATATCTCGTCATCCACAAACACGTATATCTCCTCCTCGTCTAAACCCCCATGGGTTTTTGCAAACCCCTGGATCCCTACTAAGAGCTCCGGCTTTCTAACAAGCCCAAGAGATCTTGAGAACTTCTGTTGAGAGCCCTCTGCGATAATCACAAGCGATCCTGTGTATCTATGCACACCATGCTTGCTGCCAACAGTAACACTCTTATCGCTTATACCAAGAACCCTTGCTTTGGTATGTACTGCTGAGCCTTGGTTAATAGCCTCGGTCTCAAGGATCTTTTCTAAAAGAACCCTATCGAGTTTAACCACAGCCTGGTCTGGAACCAGGTTTACTATTTCCCCGCCTCTGAGTCTCTCCACCACTATAGATCTATATCTCGCGATCATGCTCTCCTTAGCAGGGCTGCCAATAAGTCTAACAGTATCCTCGCTCACAAGCCCTGTGCAGTGAGGCGGTATACCTACGTGGGGATTCTCCTCAAAAACCACGGCCCCCGGGATCCTTGATGCTGTTAGCAACCCCGCAAAACCACCCCCGACTATCAGTGCTTCCACAGATCTCCTCATCCTATGTGTTACCCTCACGCCCGGCTTAGTATTATATTCCAGGCCTCATATATACTAGTTGGTAAAGCAACTAAGGCTTCTATAGATCCTCCTCACCCCTTTATACGATCTCTTAGATCCGTGTGGGGTTCTTGGTTGTTGATCCGCGTTGATGAATGGTTAGTTATACTCCTCTTGCTATGTATAAGCGTTAATATTGCTTAATTGTTTCTCCACAGTGGGTTCTAAGCTTATATGCTTAGTAGCGGTTTATTTATACGGACGGCGGATTTATATGGATCTTCCTGGTGTTATAACCATAACTGTGGTTAGTATCGCCTTCCTCGCCCTCCCATTTATAGCATACCTGGTTGGGAGGATATTCTCGCCGCCCGTGGATTTCCCTACAAAGGTTGAGAGGTTTGAGAGCGGTAATCCTCCCTATGGTAGGGGTAGGGGTTATTTTCTCATGCAATATTATCCATATCTCCTCATGTTCATAGCTATGGAGTCATATGTTGTTCTCATAATATTCATAGCCCTCTCCACAGTTGCTGGGATTGTTCTTAACTCATTGTTATTGATAATCCTCTCAACCATCATTATTTTCCCATCTTTTCTATATGCTCTTAAAAAAGCTGGGGTGATAGATCTATGGAAGGCGGATTAGTATTCATAGGCGATTTGGATCTAACAACAAGGAAGGTGTTACGATGGCTTGTTGAGAGAAAGCCTTTAAAAGACATAGTGGAGTGGGCAACCGCGTTCTCACTATGGCCAGTCCACCTCATGACAAGCTGCTGTGGTGTTGAGCTGGGAGCTGCATATGCTCCTAGGTTCGATCTCGAGAGATACGGCTCACTGCCCTTTGTCTCTCCGAGACAGACCAACCTGATCGTTATAGAGGGAACGCTTACCAGGAAGATGGCGAGAGTTGCCAGGATCACTTGGGAGCAGATGGCGGATCCGAAGTTCGTTATAGCAATGGGGGCTTGTGCCATAGATGGAGGTCTCTTCTGGAATAGCTATAATGTTGTCAGAGCTTCTGAGGTTATGCCCGTAGATATCTATATACCAGGATGTCCTCCCAGACCCGAGGCTCTTGCCAGGGCTATCCTGCTCCTCCAGCAGAGGATAAGGAAGAGAGGGCTCGCTAGGCATGATCTAGAGATGATAGAGAGCCCTATCAAGAGAATCGATGGTAGTAAATAGCACCTGGTATTGACGGTGTTAGAGATGGCATCGCAGAGCGCAACAGGACCACAGGCTCAGCAATCACAAGAAAGGCTCCAGGCTATAAAGGCTCTCGATGAGCTCGCATCTAGGCTAAAGAACATACTGGGAAGCCTTACAGGATCTATCACCGTGGATAAGAAAAGCATGGCTATAAACATAGAGGTTGACAAGTCTAAGCTGCTTGATGCGGCAAAGATCCTTAGAGGTCTTGGGTTCGAGCATGTGAAATCCCTCACAGGAGTCGATCATATGGAGACAGGGATCATAGAGCTCGTGATCCATATCGGGTCTTATAGGAAAGGGCTGAGGAGATTTATGGTGATACTGAGAACCAAGCTGGATAGGAAGGATCCTAGAGCACCAACCCTCATCAACATATGGCCAAGCTCAGAGCTCCAGGAGAGAGAGGCCTGGGAGATGTTCGGGATAGTTTTTGAGGGTCATCCAGACCTTAGGAGGCTCCTACTACCCGAGGAGTTTGAGGGCCTATGGCCCGGTAGGAGGGATTTTGCGATAGTAACGAGAAAAGCAGGGGAGGTTGAGGAGCCGTGGAAGTAGATAGCAAGAGTATCTCGACACAGGCTATTGAGGAGCTTAGCAAAGAGCTGATCCAGCAGAGGGAGCTCGGGGTAACCGAGGAGGGTGAGAGACTAATAGAACTCCAGATCGGGCCCACCCACCCAGGATCTGGACACATGAGGATAAGGGTTTGGGTTGATGGTGATATAATAGTTAGATGCGACCCTGACATAGGCTTTGTATTCAGAACCATTGAGAAGCTCAGTGAGAACAGGATCTATATGAAAACCATACCACTTGTTGAGAGACCAAGCCTCCTCGACACAACACCCATGACTATAGGCTATATAAACGCCCTTGAGAAGCTCATGGGAATAGAGCCTCCCCCCAGGGCTAAATATCTGCGAACAATACTTGCTGAACTAACAAGGATAGCCAGCCACCTCTACGGAATAGGGATCTTCGCAATATTCCTTGGACACTCAACAGGGTTCATGTGGGGCTTCGGGGATAGAGAGCTCTTTGTAGAGCTTGCTAACCAGCTTAGCGGGGCTAGAATCACATATGCATATGTAATCCCAGGGGGTGTTAGAAGGGATATGCCACAAAGCTTCCCCGATAACGTTGAGAAAGCCCTGAGATATTTTGAGAAAAGACTTCCAGACTGGTATAAGATGTTCTTGAACAACCCGGTTGTGGAGAAAAGACTACGCGAGGTAGGCATTCTAAGGAAAAACGATGCTGCAAAGCTAGGGATTACTGGGCCTAATCTAAGAGCGTCAGGGATCGAGTATGACGTGAGGATCGCCGATCCCTATGAGGCTTACGATGAACTGGATTTCATGGTGCCTGTAGCTGATGAGGGTGACGCTTATGCCAGGGCTTTAGTAAGGTTCGAGGAGATCAAACAGAGTATAAATATAATAAGAGACGCTCTCAGGAAGATGCCTGGAGGAGATATAATACACCCACAGATAGCCAGAATGTTCAACCCGCTTATGAAGAAGATCTATGAGGAGAGCAGGAGAGTCAAATTCCCAGGGGTTTTCGCAAGCCTCAAACCACCAAAGGGAGAGGCTACAGCAAGGGTTGAGGCTGGAAGGGGAGAAGCTCTCTTCTACCTTGTTAGCGACGGCTCGCCCAAACCTTATAGATTTAGGTGGACAACACCATCATATAGAAATGCCATTCTGTTTAAATACCTAGTACCCGGGCACAGGCTAGCGGATCTCCCAGCTATATATGGTTCTATAGACTACTTCCCACCGGAGGCTGATAGGTAATGATCCAAGAGACATTGTTGCTCAAAGAACTCTTGGGAAACAACGAGATGATCTATAGAACCGTGATAGGGTTAGGATACATGCTAATATACCCAGGCCTTATAATGATAGTCATAGCAGCAGCACTGCTCCTCTGGGCAGAAAGGAAGATCGTGGCACTAGTCCAGCTAAGATACGGCCCCCTATGGATTTCAAGGAGAATCGGAGGCGCTCTCCAAGGTTTCGCGGATCTCATTAGGTTCTCTTTCCAAGAGGTAATAATACCAAGGAGGAGCGACGTGATCCCGTTCCTCCTATCCCCAGGACTTGCTATTCTATTCTCAGTATTGCCGATAGCCTTCATGCCTGTATCGCCTTATATAAAGCCTCCGATACATAGCGATATAGGCCTCCTAGCAGCGATTGCGGTCATATCTGTGGCGCCAATCTTTATAGTACTCATGGGATGGGCCTCTGATAATAAATTTGCATTCGTGGGCTCTCTTAGAGAGGCTCTCCTCATAGTATCTTATGAGATACCCTTCATAATATCGATCCTATCGATGGGGGTCATGTACAGCAGCCTCGACTTCTACGAGATCGTTGAGAGACAGTCACTCCTACCAGGAATGCTTCTAAACCCATTCGCCTTCCTGGCATCGTTCATAGCTATGCTCAGGGTAACATCTAGATTCCCCTTCGAGATATCAGAAGCAGAGACAGAGATCGTTGCAGGCCCCTATACGGAATACAGCGGGCTGATGTTCGGACTATCAATGGGGCTGGCTTATATAAAACTCTATGTATATGCTCTGATGGTCTCTCTCGTCTTTCTAGGCGGGTGGCTCCCAATAGTGTCGGGGGAAGGTGTCATAAGTGGTTTCCTAATACCAAGCCTTATAGTGATTATCAAACTAACTGTTGTATGCCTCGTAGCTGTTTTTCTGAGAGCTGTCTATGGGAGATATAGGATAGACCAGGCCATAAGGATCGGTTGGATCCATGTTTTCGCACTTTCTATAGTTTCCTTAGTCTGGTCGATAATCCTCGTATATGGGGGGTGGATTAGATGGGTTTAGAAGTAGATTTTGAAAAAATATCGGAAGAGATCTCGACATCTGTAGAGAACCTTGCACCCGAGAAGAAGAGGTTCTACAGGGTTACAACACCAAGTCTAGGTCCTAGTGTTGTGAGAAACATCGAGGCCATCACAACAGGCCTTAAATATGTTATAAGACCCATGAGGATCACCATTGACTACCCGAGACAGGTTCTCGAACAGCCTCCCTGGTATAGAGGTATGTTCAGGCTCCTTGAGAATGTCTGTATAGGGTGCTCTCTATGTGATATAATATGCCCCTCCGATGCTATAAGAATGGTACTTAATCCTGAGAAGAAAAAGAGACCAGTTATAAACTGGGGTAGGTGTATCTTCTGCTACTACTGCGTAGATATATGCCCTGTCGAGGCTTTCGATACAACAACAATCCATGACATGGCTTTTGATAAATATGAGGATATGCTAACAAATCTCGAGGAGTTCACAAAGGATCCGAGGGAGAGGAATCCCAGCAAGGATGCCATGAGGATGAGGATCAAGTTTGATGAGAAGAGAGGGTTTGTATACGAGCCTACGGATAAGAAGAACGGGGGTGGTTAGGTTCCTCGACATATCGTTGATCATATCCCTCCTAGCGGGGTTGTTGGCACTCACATTCTCAGTATTTGTGATCATATCGAAGAATATAGTATATGGAGCTATACATCTCTCCCTCCTAGGGCTGGTTGTAGCGGCATTAATAGCTATGCTTGGCTACCCTATAGTGGCTATCCTCCACATAATAATCTATGTAGGAGCCGGTGTTCTCTTCATAATAATGAGCGTCTCGATGATAAGAGAGGTTGTTGAGAGAAGGGTTAACAAACCCCTAAGCCTCCTAGTAGCCCTCATAGTATCATCACCACTATTCTACCTAGCAGCTGTCACAGAGAACCAAGGGCTACCACAGCCTGCTTATTCGGATTACGCCATAATTAGCAGATATATAGCGCAGAACTACTGGATGCCAGCCCTGTTGGTTTTCCTCTCACTCTCAGCCTCGCTAATGGCTGCTGTTAGTATAACGAGGGCGAGGGGTGGGAGGAAATGAATATATATCTATTGATCTCGGCACTCTTATTCCTAGTATCCATCTACGGGATCCTTAGTAGCAGGAACATGGTTAGAATGCTGATATCAGTGGAGGTTATGTTCAACGCCGTGGTGTTAGCTGTGCTCTCTATAGGCAATATCATGGCTGCCTCGGGCTATCAGAACGCTATCCCTACAATGGTATCTATAGTGGTGTTTGCAATAACCCTTGCAGTCTCTGAGATAGTGCTGATGTTCTCCATAATGATCGGTATTCTTAGGTTCAGGGTTGTGAGGAACATAGATACGGAGGAGCTTGTAACAAGGGAGAGGTGATCTTGTTGAGCCTGCTCCTAAGCTCGGTAATAATCCCGTCCATAGCCTCCCTCATAATACTCGCACTCTCGAGAAAAGCATCCCCAGGCGCTCTTGCAGCAATATCAACACTCTCGCTAGTCTATTCAGGCGTCGCGATCTCTGCGGCAATCGCGATCTATGGATTACCATACCACGATACACCCATATATCTAGGCCCGCCCATAGGCTTCATAGGCTTCATAATAGACCAGTTCAACCTACCAATCGTGGCGGGCGTTTTAATAGTCTCAGTAATGGTTGCAATATACTCAAGACCATACATGGAGCATAGGTTCGAAGAGCTGGGAGGAGGGTCCTGGGGCGTTTATTACATGAACTACACACTGTTCTCCGCATCAATGCTCGGGGTTGCTCTATCAACCAATATGATTGAGTTCTACCTATTCCTAGAAATATCCCTGCTAACATCATTCATTCTAATACTCCTCTATGGCTATGGCGATAGGGTGAGGATCGCCTTCCTCTATTTCATATGGACCCACGCAGGAGCCTTCCTCTTCCTCGCAGGAGCCTTTATCTATGGACTCTCGGTTGGTAATTTCGACTACATCACCTTCAGGGAAGCCTCGCTATACCCGATCGGCGGATCAGGATCTATAGCTGATATAGCTATGAAGTGGGTATCATTCCTACTAATACTAATAGGCCTTCTTGTCAAGCTCCCAGCCTTTGGATTCCACATATGGCTCCCATACGCCCATGCAGAGGCCCCAACGCCTGTTTCAGCCCTCCTAAGCCCTAACCTAATAGGCCTTGCTGGGCTTGGTATCTATAGAATATTAGTAATACTATATCCCGACACTATGATCTCCTACCAATGGGTGATCATAGCGTGGGCCTTGATCACAATAATATATGGCGGCATACTAGCACTCCACCAAAGTGATTTCAAGCGGCTTCTAGCGTATAGCAGCATATCACAGATGGGCTACATGCTCTTAGGACTAGCAACAATGACGCCTGCAGGTATAGCTGGAGCCCTCCTCCACTACCTAAGCCACGCACTCGGCAAAGCATCCCTCTTCATGACAGCTGGAAACATAATTGTCGGGGCTGGGGGGCTGAGGGATGTGAATAAGATGGGAGGTCTTGCCTCAACTATGCCCTACACAGCAGCATCCTCCCTCATAGGCTTTCTCACCATATCGGGGCTACCTCCAACTATAGGGATAGTTTCGAAATTCCTGATCCTTATGGGGTTCTCAAGCATGCTCTTCGCAGGTTCAACGTTACCAGCAACGATCATAGCAGTGCTCATCATAGCCGCCATTATAGGTTTCGGTCTCACAATAGCCTATAGCTTCATAACAATGAGAAAGATCTTCTTTGGCCCTGCTAAAAAAGACATAAAATCGGGAGAACCCCATATGAGAGCCACCATAGCCTTGATCGTCGTAAGTGTGGCAAGCATAGCAGTGCTCATCGCAGGATCCTATATAGTTAATCCATTATCAACAGCTGTCACAACCTTAAGCATTATTTTCCAGAGGTGATTCTCATGCCTGTCGAGATCTGGTGGGCTCCTCTCGTGTGGGGTATCCCGTTCCTAGGATCCCTAGTAGCAGGGCTAACAGGGATTTTTAATAAGAGACTCGCAGCCATACTCGGCTCTATATCCCTCGGGATCAGTGCTCTGCTGACAATACCTCTCATAATGGTCTATGTGGGGAGTGGCGATGTGATAGTCAGCCCTAGATATACATGGCTAACAATACCTCTGGGCAAAGGTGTGGTTGATGTAGGGTTAGGGGTATTCCTGGACGGCATATCGCTTGTATTAACAGCAATGGTTGCTTGGATCTCATTCTTAATTGGTGTCTATAGCCTGAGCTATATGAAAGGGGATTATGGTGAGCATAGATACTGGATCTTCTTCTCATTCTTCGTCGGGTCTATGCTTCTCCTGGTGATGACAGACAACCTCCTACTCCTGATAATAGGGTGGGAGGGAACGTCACTAGCATCTTACGCCCTAATAGGACACTGGTACAGAGATGAGGAGCACGCATGGGTGGGAGACCCTGGCAGAAGCGCCCTTAAGAAACCAATGTGGTTCACACCAAGCCATGCAGGGGTGAGGGCAATTATAATGACAGGAGTACCCGACATAGGCTTCATGTTGGGGGCAACGGCTATGATATTGGTGAGCGGTACAGCATATATACCGGATCTCTATAAAGGCCTCGCACCACTAATGGGGGATCTCGCCTCAAAAGGGCTTCTCACAGGATTCCTCCTCCTCTTCACACTAGGAGCCCTTGCAAAGAGCGCCCAGTTCCCCTTACACGAATGGCTTGTAACTGCGATGACAGGCCCGGCAAGCGTGTCAGCGCTAATACATGCCGCGACAATGGTTAAGGCTGGGGTGTACTTTATGCTCAGATTCGTCCCCATATTCATAGCCGCATCCAGCATGGTGGGTGATGCGGCTATAGCCCAGACTAGGGATTACCTGGCAATTATTGGGGGAATAGGTGTTTTCACAGCATTTATGATGGCGACAATGGCTGTAGTTGCGAGGGAGCTTAAACTAATCCTAGCATTCTCAACAGCATCGCAGATAGGCTATATGTTCATGGCAGCCTCCTATGCCGGGATGCTCAAAGAACCAGGTCTCGGGATTGTCGCAGGACTCTCACACCTATTAAGCCATGCTGTGTTCAAAGCCTCGCTCTTCCTAGGAGCAGGGATCTTGATACACGAGCTTGGAAGCAGATATATAGATGGGATCGGTATTAAGGCGAGGAGCCTTAGGATCACCATGCTATCAATGATCCTAGCCTCCCTAGGATTAGCAGCACTACCCCCGTTCTCCGGCTATTGGAGCAAAGACCTTGTCGTAGATACATCGCTAGAAGCCGGTTTTCTCCAAGCATCTGTGTTAGCGATCATAACATCATTCCTAACAGCTGCTTACACGTTCAGAATGATCTCGATACTCTACCTATATAGAGAAAAGGAATCTTTAGAGGCCTTGTCCGAGCATGGCAAGGCCCATGGGGAAGATCCTGTAGCTTTCATACCATACCTCCTACTTGCAATAGCAACCCCGATTATTGGTGTAGCATGGGCCCTCTGGATCAACTATTTCTCAGAGATCTCGTTACGAGGAACATACTTACATATACCAGAGATTCACTATAACCCACAAGTGGCCGTGGTTTCGGCGTTAGTATCGATCCTAGGTGCTGCACTAGCCCTCGCGATCTACGGGCCTTTCGGGTACAGCATCCTTCCAAAGATCAGGAGCGAGAGATTCCTGGCAGCCATAAACAGATTTCTATATGATAGATGGTATTTCAACCCGCTTCTATATATAGTATTCGTGGATGGCGGCTCAAAAATGATTAGGGCTATTGGTAGGAGTTTCGAGGGGGCTGTTATAGATAATATCTACCACAAAGCATTGCCAAGAATCATGGAGTCCCTGAGCAGGATTCTCAGAAACTACCAGCCTAGTGTTATAAACAGCTATCTCTTTCTAATGCTGCTAGGGATAGCGATCCTTGTGATCCTTCAGATGATGGGGTGATGATCATGGCACTACTTCCAGTGGATCAGGTTCTCCTAATCTTCTCAATCCTAATGGGGTTCTCTCTGTCAATACCCCTAGCAGAGATGCTAGGAGTAGATAAGAGGACATCTAAATATATCTCTATAGCAGGGCTCGTCATAGCCCTTGCAACAGTGCTCATATCACCACCAAGCGGGAGTGTTAGTATAATCTCGGGCTTTCTATCTAATGTGGATGCAATATCATATCCAATAGCTATAGCAATACTGCTAGGAGGGATCATAGGTATTGTGAGCCTCCCTGTAGAGGCCACCGATAGCGCGCATCCATATCTATCAATGATCCTCATGGGTGTTCTGGCATCCATAATGCTGGTAATGGCTAGAGATCCCGTAGCTATTATAGCCTCATGGACCCTTCTCTCAGTAACCACTTTCGCAGCAGTAGCCCTTGCCAGGGATCGTGAGTCCCTCGAAGCGTCTGTTAGGTACTCAATAGTTGGTGCTATAGCATCACAGCTCCTCATAATAGGCGTTGCATTCTCAACACCCTATATGTTCCCAGCAGTATTAGCACAACAGCAGAGCCTGTTATATGTTGTTGGGCTGATCGCTATAGCTTTTACCATGATAGCGATCGGCTTTAAACTGGGAGCTGCACCATCACATTCATGGGTTCCAGATGTTTATGGAAAAGCCTCGCCCTATGTAGTGTCAGTAATCTCGGGGTCTCTAAAGCTGGGTGTTGTAGGCCTAGCAGTATATGTTCTCAGCTACCTAGGCCCTATCTCCCCAGGCATGTTATCAGTGGTTATATTCATGTCAGTTGCCAGCATGCTTATAGGCAGCATACTCCCCCTTACCCAGACAAACGCCCAGAGGATCCTCGCATACAGCTCTATAGCCCATATGGGCTTTATATTCATAGGCCTATCCGTGCTAGCAGTATCCCACGATAACCCACATGCCTACAGGCTAGCCTTGCTCGGGGTAGTTTTCCACACACTCGCCTATGCGTTGGGTAAATCGGGAGTCTTTGCAGCCCTTAACTATATAAGAAGATATAGCGGTGGATTGGAACTTGATGTTATAAGGAGCTCCACAGCCAAGGATCCCAAGCTAACATTCTCCCTCTCAGTGCATCTACTCAACCTAATAGGAGTACCGCCTCTACCTGGCTTCTGGGGCAAGCTATTCCTATTCATGGCTGCTGCCCAGAACCTCAGGGGGCTATATATAGGGCAGATCCCATGGCTAGTAATACTTGGCATAGCTGCCAGCGTCATATCTGTATACTATTACCTAAACATACTGCGAGCATCGGTTGCTGGTAGTAGTGTTGGCGGAAATAGAGACCCAGATCTATGGGCTTCCTACGCATCAGCCACTATAAGCATAATACTGGGCGTGTTCATGTATATACTCTCATACTATGTATAATGCTAAAGCCTCTAAACCGGATGATGGCTAGAACCAACGCCTAGTATTTTGGTACAATATCCATGCAGAGTTTCTCCTTAACTACATTGAAAACCACACTAGTCACTGTTCTCTTTATATATGGCATCTTCAATATGGTTTTTATAAAGTTGTTGAGCTCATCCATATTTCTGAACTTAGCTATCAATGCCACGTCGAACTCGCCAGTTATGTCATAAACAGCAATTACCTGGTCATATGTCGAAAGGGTCTTCTCAACATCGGTTATATGTGCACCATCGACAGACACTAGGATCAGTGCTGTTATATCTAAACCCAGGAGTTTTAGATCCAGCTCTGCCGTGAATCTCCTTATCACCCCGAGCTTGACAAGCCTCTTAACCCTCTCATGCACTGTTGATGTCGGTGTTCCCAGCTCTTTTGCTATGCTTCTTAGACTCTTTCTCGAGTCTTTCAACAGCCTCTCAATGATCTTCATATCAAGCTCGTCCATATCCCCCCTCAATTTTCCAGCCATTTTTTATAGTTCACCGGGGTATTAATGTTAGTTTTACAGATCTCCTAGAGGCTGGTTAAGACTATCCTGTAAACATGATAGCAAGTACGGGGTGCATATTTAAATACCAATTATAGTCAAATCCTTCCGTGATAAAAATGCCAGGCAAGGTATGGCTCGACATAATGTTCACAGACCTCCTGGGGGTTCTGAGGAGTGTTAGCTATAGGGTTAATGAGGAGGATGTGTCAAAAGTAACAGGAATAGTTGGCAAGACCGATGGAAGCTCTGTATACGGCTTTACCGGTATAGAGGATAGCGATCTATTCCTCTACCCGATAGAGAGCACGCTATCGAAAACCCCCTGGGATGTTGGGAGATACATGGTACTATCAAAAGTATACTATAGAGATTCGAGGTTTACCAGGGATCCCAGGCTAGTTGCTGAAAAAGCAGAAGAAGTACTTGGTGCGGACGGCTTCGAAGCTTATGTCTCGGTAGAGCCTGAGTTCTTCATAGTTGAGAAAGTGGATGTTAGTGTTGATAAGAGCATGGGTACCTATAAACAGAGGCTAAAGATATACTCACACGAAGGCTCCCTAGAACACCTGTTTCCAGTAAAAAGAAGCTACCAGCTACCTCTAGAGAATAGATACGAACACGCTATTACAGAGATTATCAGAGGGCTTGAAGCGATAGGAATCGGGGCAGAGGTTATACACCACGAAGTAGCCACATCGCAGTTCGAGCTAAACTTTGCTGGAGGCTCACTGACAGCAGTATCAGACTCACTCCAAATGATAAAGCTCACTATGAGGAAGATTCTAGGTAAGCTTGGTCTCCAACCACTCTTCATGCCAAAACCATTCTGGGGTGATAATGGCTCTGGGCTTCATATACATGTTAGCCTGTGGAAGAACAGGATTAATGCTTTCTATGATGAGAGTGATAGCTATGCCAAGATTAGCCAGCTATGCAGATACTTCATAGGAGGCTTAATAGAACATGGAAGAAGCCTCTCAGCCATAGTGTCGCCTACAGTTAATAGCTATAAAAGGCTTGTCCCAGGCTATGAGGCTCCGGTCTACCTCACATGGGGTAGGTCTAATAGGAGCGCCGCGATAAGGGTACCCGCAGCACTCTCAAGCAACAAGGTTAGAATAGAATACAGACCCCCTGACCCAACCTCTAATCCCTACTTAGCAGCCTCGGCAATAACCCTCGCAGGTCTCGACGGGATAGCCAAGAAGATAGATCCTGGAGACCCTGTAGATGAGAACGTATATAGAATGACTCCCGAGAGGAAAAGACAGCTAGGGATAAAAAGTCTTCCAAGAAGCCTTGAAGAGGCTCTAGACGAGCTAGAGAGCGATAACCAATACCTCTTAAAGGCATTTCCAAAAGATCTCCTAGAAACATACATAGAAGTCAAGAGAGATGAAGCGAGAAGAGTCTCGTCAATGCCATCACCAATAGATTATATAGAATATCTACACCTCTAGCCACCCCAGCCCGTCCATACCTGCTTTATAACAATAGACTAGCTAGACTAGAACGAATCGTTCCCTTTAACCCTGAGGACTATGTGGTTCTCCTAGACAAGTTGCTCGGAATTACCCTGTTATATAGATATAGTAGGTAGGGGATAGCATTGCCTATTATTATTACCTGTGCAGCTATCAAGTGGAGCGGTAGATAGATCCCTGGGGCCCATGCATAGTGGGAGGCTCTGTAGAGCAGGGCTAAGCCTAGCAGGGGTTGGAATAGCGATGCTATTAGAGCCGCTGTCGACCATGCATCTCTGGATCTCCTTAAAGCATATGCCGCTAGTGTTAGCAGCACCGCAGCTAGGCCTGATAATACGTGTACCTTAACCACAATATCTATTACCGAGCCTGTAGATAGGGAAAATAGATCGCTTGGTAGTGGTTTCTGTGTTGTCTTTGTATAGCCAAGCATATACGCTCCTAGAAAAGCTGCTATCAAGCCCCATGCCGAGGCTCCTCTATGCAGGATCACAGCTATTCTTCTCTCTTCCGAGATTTTAACCCGTAATCCGTGATCCAGAATCCCTACCACCATAGCAACAGAACCTATTGTGAGCATTGCTAGGAGATTGTTGAGAGAATATATGAGAGAGGCCATGGGTTGCTCAATATATCCACCCAATGCCAAGAGGATCATCCTCCCAGTTATAGCGGTTAGAGTAAGGAATAGAACGGATAGCAAGGCTGAAAAGAAGATATACGGATAGCTCCTCCTAATCCTTGAGGCTATGATGGCGAGGATAATGAGAAAAGGCGCTGATAATACTGTGAGTATCCTATGTAGAGGCTCTAGACTCCCCTGTAGAAGAATTCTGATCAGCTTAACAGGCTCGGAGGGCCACTCAATACCTAGATCAAAGCCCTGGCCAAGCCCGCTGACCAAGCCCCCCACAAAGCTCAGGATCAACAACTCTGCCAACGAGACAAAAGCCACCAGACGGGCGGCTTGGAGCCTATCCAGCATAAGCCTCACATATAACTAGCTCTTCCTAAAGATATATCATAGGATCTCGATCTTAAAGCCATTGGGATCGATTATAATACCCCTAGCCCCGCATAGAGATTCACTGATAAGCTGAACATTTTCTAGCTTAACACCCATATCATTAAGATTGACTGCATAGCTCTTAAGCCCAGAGCCAGGGCTTGGCGTAGGTATAGGCCAATTATTAATAGCAACGTGGTGATGGTAATCACCATAGGCTAGGAACCTTGCACCGAACCAGACTCCCGTGAGTCTCATGCCAAGCACATCTGAATAGAAACCGCCGGCGAGACCGGGGTTCGTGCCTCTTAAATGAATATGCCCAAAGAGGGTACCGCTGGGGATATAGTCCCTTCCACCGAATCTCCTCCCATAGAGTACGAGATCATCTATATCTAGAGGTAGTGTGTCCATCACTACATGGCCTTTAGAATCCCTAGCCCATCTAGTCTTATCCCTATCGCTGTAGATCTCGATCCCTATGTTATCCGGATCCCTTATATACACAGCCTCCGAGACCAGATGATCAGCGTATCCCTCGATATTATCCCATCTATCCAGCACCTTCTCCAAGAGTGCTCCTAGATCGGCTCTGCTTGGTAATAATAACGCGAAGTGATATATATAGTTCTCCTTGTTATATGGTAGTCGATCCTCCTCTAGATACACAATACACCTATCAGCACCTCTGGGTGTAAGGCACACATAGCTCTCGAGGCTCTTAACCTCAAAACCCAACACCTCTTTATAGAAGGTGATAGAGCTATCTATGCTCCTCACAGCTAAGTGCAGATGATCCATGGGCCATGTCATCAGCAACACCACTACTATCTACTAACTAAATATATGGCGAGGGTGTTTTTCCAAGCCTCCTTAGGATCAGATCCCTTGGGTCTGCAAGCATCTCAGCTATCCTAGAGGCCCTGCTACCCTTTCCAAAAACCCTCTCCACAATCTCCATCGATATCCTTCTAACCTCCCTCTCATCAAGTATCCCCATTATGTGGAGATACTCGTGAAGCATAACAACAAAGAGATACTCTGTTGAGGCATCAACGCCCTCAGCATCTATAAAGCTTCGATAAGCGTCAGCATTTATCTTTATAATTCTAGAGCCTAGCTCAACATATCCCAGAACACCCCGCCCTGCCTTAACAAAAGCAACACCAGCTTCACCAGGATCTCTCCCAAAATAATCCCTTATAGCCTTCCTAACACTCAATAGAATCATCCTCACATCCAGCGGTCTAGAGATAGAAGGTGGCATTAGGAAACACCTAACTATTATTCTGGTAACACGCTTTATAAGTAGACAATATAGAGAACTATAGCAAGGCAGAATAGTAGAAGAGTTCCGTGTGTATTCTAGCTTGATAGTGTGGATATTATTTGCCATAGGCTCTAAGTACTTTTGGTGGGGGCATGGTTTCTCAACACATACTCGATGACATAGCCAGGAGGATAGCTGGTGATATTATCTGGAGCAATGACATATCGCTCGGGCTTAGAAAGTGGAGAGAGATCTTTGGTGCGGCTAGAAGCGATATAGCCAAGCTCATGGGGGTTTCTCAGAGCGTTATTAGCGATTATGAGAAGGGTAGGAGGATCCCTGGTGCAAAGTTTGTTAGGAGATATGTGGAGAGTCTCTTAAAATTCGATGCTGCTAGGGGTTACCAGTCTGTGAAAAGCCTAGCGAGGTCTTTTAATCTTAACATAGAGGCTGTGATAGATTCGAGAGAGTTCGAGGTCCCTATGTCAATCGATACCCTTATAACCAGGGTAAAGGGTGTTCTTTTGAACGCCACCTATAAGGATAGAGAGCTGTATGGCTATACAGTGATAGACTCGATCAAAGCCATATCAACCCTCTCGGGCAACGAGTTCTGGAACATAATGGGAATGACATCCGAGAGGGCACTTATATTCACCAGCGTAACAACCGGTAGGTCTCCAATGATAGCAATAAGAGTAGCGCCTGTAAAGCCCGCATCTGTAGTTCTACACGGGACTAAGAGGGTAGATCCTCTGGCTATCTATCTAGCAGAGTCAGAGGGGATCCCGCTTATATTATCAACAGCTGAGAGTGTTGATGAGATTATAAGCAGTTTGAGGAGCTATCAATAAGAGCAAGATTCTGAGGAAAAGCAAAAGACCATGGCAACTATAGCTGCACGAGTTCAACCATTCTTTGAACAACCTTTAAACCGGATCCTGTGAGGATCACCATAGCTCTCTCGAAGGCAGATCCCGACTCAACGGATCTAAGCAACCCTGCCAGAGACACAGCTGAGGTAGGCTCTACAATCACCCCCCTGGATATAAGCTCTTTCAACGCCCCCTTGATCTCCTGGTTGCTCACAACAACAACATCGCCTTTACTATCATTCACAGCATCAACGATCTCTCTAAGCCTCGGCGGTCTCTTTATAGATATACCGTCAGCCAGGTTCTCCTCATCCGGCTCTAGCTCTCCACCCTTCATGGCAGTATATATTGGGTGGAAGCTTCTGGTCTGAACTGCTATGAGTCTTGGGATCCTATCCCTATACCCCAGCCTAACGAGATCTTTAAAACCCCTGTATAGTCCCAATAGAAGCGTCCCACTCGATGTTGGTACAAAGATAGCTTCTGGTAGTTCATCGACTTGATAGTGTATCTCAAAGGCTATTGTTTTCATAGCCTCTATATGGTGGGGTAACCACGTGTGGGGTAAATATGCACCCGACCTCTCAATAGCTATTCTAGGAGCAAGAGCAGCGGCGTGTTCCCTATCCCTTGCGATCACGACATCGGCGCCACACAGCCTGATAAGATCCAGCTTACCTTTAGGAGCAGTTGATGGTGCTACTATTATTGGTGAAACGCCATGTGTTTTTGAATAACACGCAGTAGCTATCCCAGCATTTCCCGACGAATCCTCGACTACAGCCTTAGCATCCATCGAGAGAGCCATCGATACTGCTAGTGCTGCTCCACGATCCTTAAAACTACCCGTGGGATTCTGGCTCTCCATCTTGGCCATAATCTTCATATTATTTACCCTCAAATCAACGATCCTTGTTAACCCCTCGCCAAGGGTTGCCCTATACCTATATCTCGGTAAAAGCTGCTGGAAGCACCATATACCGTCTCTACATCTAATAATATCCCTTAGCTCTGGGAGTATATCGCCTCTCCTATACTCCAAATCCAGTGGAGAACCACACTTAGGACACATATATATATTGAGCTCTTCGCTTAAACTCCAGCCACAGGATCTACATTTAAGAACGTTACCACTAGCCAAGCTCTCCAAACACTTCCCAGGATAAAGTCTATCCTGGGGATTTATTACCGTGTTTTATTTGCAGATGATCTATAGGGTTACTATAGGTCATAACAGACAATCCCGGTTTTGAAGCCTGACTTATATAGAGATCTCTGTTGATCTCCCAGTAGGATCGTCTATTATGAGTGTGAAGCTTTCCTCACCCTTCATAGCCCTCTTCATCCACTCAACCACCTCTCTACATTTAACAGGATTCTCGGTGTCGCCGCACAGAGGCTCTAGATGATCTATGTATTTTTCTAGAATACCATCCACGGTAAGTATCTCGTCAACAGCAGCAGATCTAGGAGTGCTTATAAGCCCGATCTCAGGGATCATTATCGTAGCACTTCTAGACCTCATAATAACCCTGGAGAGATCCTCATACCCCTTGACTCTGATCACGAGCATCCTCTCGCCACCTATGTTTTCTGGTATCTCGTCAAAATATCTATATCCTTTCCCTGGGCATATCACTATTACAGAGATCTGCGGACCCGCTACAGGATCAGTCCGTTTCACGATCCTCATAAAGCCACCTGAGCCACACTCAGGATCATCCACAGGCATCTCAACCATAGGTTCTATAGCAATGCTATCAAAGCCTTCCGATCCTGTCTCGTTCACAACTACATACCCATTAAATATATACATCACGAGGCTAGTTAAGCATGAGACAGATCTGATAGGTCTATATAGCGGGTAGATATATAGCATAAATAGCAATATATATTCTTACTTACGTATTATAAAATTATAAGGATCTAGTAGGGGAGCCAATACAGGCTACGTAGATCTTCGTGGAATCCATAACCGTTTGTAGATGCTATGGGTTAGTTTTCTGCCGTTGTTCCGCTCTCTTCGATGATCCCGAGTCTTCTGAGCCTTGAGGCCATAGAACCCCATCTAGCCTTGAACTTGCGAGGAGCAAGCGGTCTTACCCTCTTTACATCAGATCTCGGGATATATCCTTTCTCCATCCCTGGTAGTGCAAATGTACCGTCTGGCATCTCTATGATCTCGTCGTTCTCTATAAGCTTTATCAGAACCTTCCTAAGTCTATCCTCACCAGCAAGACCGCTGAAGTATGTCCTAAGCTCTTTCCATGATATGGGTTTCCCGTTTTCCGCGATCTTCTTCTTAACAAGATCTATGAGCTCTTCATCGTCCGGAGCTCTCATAACCACTATATCCTCGTCTTCATACACAACATTCCTCGATCCCTCCTCTTTCTTGCCTTTACCCTCCCTCCTCTTTTCAGGCACAGTTCCTCCCATATTATATTATCCCCCGCATTTTATAAATTTATTATATCAGTTATCCCTTCCAAGCGGAGATCGATAAACTGGACAGACGTATAATTACATGGTGTCCGTTAAACCTTTTAAAACCAAGATATTCATATACATTATTATTAATATATTATTTAAAATATATCAATAGACACTGTATTCAACCTTGCCACCCAGAACCGTTGTACATCATTATCGACGAACCATCTAGAAAACCTGTGAATATGTTCTGAACTACACACATCAAAACCCCTTAAACGACTCGCACGGCCTTCTCCCTCTCTGCTAGCCTAAATGAGGGCCTTTAGGAAATTTGATCTATAGCCACGGAGTTATTACCAGGAGCTTGGAAGCTGTTTTTGTAGTAGTTGTTCTTGGTACACTTCGCTCCTCCTCCGGTTCCCTAGCCTTAGAGTCCCTCTTTCACCAGAGCCCTTATCCTCAGCCCGCACCAACCCAGGATAGCCTTATCATAGTAGATCGTCTCTTCTCAATCCTATAGTAGATCGACACAATAGGCCATGACATGCTTCGAACCAGGCACCATGTTGCCTGGGTAGAAGCCCCTGTTATAGAAGAGAAACAAATAATACCACAAAAAGGGCTGTAAAGCAAATAATAGAGTGCAGAATATATATTTCTGCCATTTAGCTTATTATTAGGCTACCAACTATGGTTAAACTTGGAGAGCCGTCTGAGTATAGGCTTAGGTATTTTATAGACAGTGGATTTAGACGAGCCATATGTAGATCCTGTAATACGCCTTTCTGGAGCAGAGGGTCTCATGAAACCTGTAACGACACACCATGTAGTGAATACAGGTTCTTCGACATAGATCTCAAACTAACCGGGCTTAGCTATGAGAAAGCACTCGAAACATTCCTCAAATTTTTTGAGAAGGAAGGTCACAGGGTTATAGAGCCTGCACCTGTTGTTGCGAGGTGGAGAGAGGATCTGTATCTCACCATAGCATCTATAGTAGTGTTTCAACCCCATGTAACATCTGGAAAAGTACCTCCACCAGCCAATCCCCTGGTTATAGCCCAGCCGTGTATAAGGCTTGAGGATATAGATAACGTTGGCAGAACCTTTGGAAGGCATATGACTAACTTCACCATGGGGGGCCACCACGCATTTAACTATAAGGATAAGCATCTCTACTGGAAAGACGAGACTGTAGAATATGCAAGGAGATTCTTTGTAGACCTAATGGGCGTACCAGACGAGGAGCTCACATTCAAGGAGAGCTGGTGGGAGGGTGGAGGCAACGCAGGGCCAAGCCTAGAGGTAACGGTGGGAGGGCTCGAGGTTGCTACACTGGTATTCATGCAGTACGAGGTGAGGGAAGACGGAACCCTGGTGGAGCTCCCCCTAAAGATAGTTGATACCGGCTACGGTATCGAGAGGATCGCGTGGCTCTCTCAAAAATCACCAACAGCCTTCCATGCTGTCTATGGAAGAGATCTTGTCTCTGAGTTTCACCGAATACTCGGTATCCCAGAGGCCAGAGGGGATCTCCTGATCCTAGCTTCTAGGAAAGCTGGTAGGATAGACCCCGACGACCCCTCATCGATCAAGCGCCTATTTTCCGAAATAGCCAGAGAGACTGGGTATAGTGAGAAAACAGTTGAAGAGGAGCTGGGCGGAGCTATCAATGTCTATTCCGTGATAGACCATACCAAAACGATCGCATTGATGCTAAGCGACGGGATAGTGCCATCCAACAGTGGTGAGGGTTACCTTGCAAGACTTGTTGCGAGAAGAACTATGAGGACGCTTAGAAGGCTTGGGATCGATGTGTCCTTAGCAAAGCTAGTGGATCTCCAGGTAAGAAGATGGGGAGATCTATACCCCAGGCTAAGAAGATCCAGATCGTATGTCTTAGAAGCCACAGAACTAGAGGAAGAAAGGTTCAGGGATATTATTAGGAAAGCGCCAGCCATTATTGCTAGATACCAGAGAGGAGGTCTCTCCACCGAAGACCTGGTAGAGATCTATGACAGCCACGGAGTGCCTCCCGAGATAATAGAGGAAGAGATGAGGAGCAGAGGAGTAGAGATCTCATTGCCGCATAACTTCTACTCAATAGTAGCCTCAAGACATATGAGAGCACCTGTTAAAAAGAAAGAGGAGATCGAAAAAGAGATTGCTGAGTGGGCATCAAGATTCAACCCAACCAGAAGACTCTTCCACGAAGACCCATATATGAAGAGCTTCTCAGCAGAGATTCATGGGATCAGAGGGGATCTTGTGATCCTCGACGCAACCTGCTTCTACCCAACAGGAGGAGGACAGAGAAACGATACAGGGCTCTTAGTCATAGGAGATCTCAGGGTACGTGTTACAGATGTATTCAAAATAGGTGATGTAGTCATACATAGGGTCGATAGAAAGCTACCAGAAGATCTTGTCGGCTCTAATGCTGAAGGGATTATTGACTGGGAGAGAAGATACAGGATAATGAGACACCACACAGCAACACACGCGCTACTAGGAGCCCTCAGAAAGATCTATGGGGATCATGTGTGGCAAGCAGGAGCCGAGAAGACGGAGGAGAAGGGCAGGCTTGACATAACCCATCATCTATCCATAGGAAGGGATGATGTAAAGAAGATAGAAGCTGCTGTCAACAAGATCATCGATGAAAGGAGACCTGTGAGAGTCAAGTATATGGATAGATATGAGGCTGAGAATAAGTATGGGTACTCGATATACCAAGGAGGAGTCCCCCAAGAGAAGATCCTCAGGATAGTTGAGATCGATGACTGGGATGCTGAAGCATGCTTTGGAACCCATCTAGCCAACACAGGTGAAATAGGGGGTTTCAAGATAGTTAATGTCGAGAGAATCGCCGACGGTGTGCTTAGGTTCGAATACGTAGCTGGCACCAGATCTGCTGAGCAGATGTCCCTATACGAGGATATACTGGATAGAATATCTAGAATAACCGGCGGGGGTGTTCGCGACGATCTAGTGAGGAGGGTTGAGGCTCTCAACACACAGCTAGAGAAGGCTAAGGGTACTCTCTCAGCATATAGAACTGAGTGGATTAGGAGCAAGATAGCGGAGGCTAGAAGTGCTGCTGAGAACATAGGTATGGCGAAGCTATATGTCATAACAAACCCACCAGAGGTCGAGGGTGGAAGAGAGATCCTGAAGATCCTGAGCCAGGATGAGGGTTACATAGCCCTTATGATAGTACAGTCGGGCGATGAAAGCAACATAGAGGTCTCTGTATCAAGGGATATATTGGGTAAAATTGCTGCCAACAGTCTTGTAGATAGGATCTCGAGGATCCTTGGTGGTAGGGGAGGGGGCAGCAGCTCCCATGCTACTGGGAGGATCAGGGCTGATGCCGATACAATACTAAGGGTTCTTAGAAATGTCGCTAGAGAAATGCAGCAATCTTGACCATAGAGTGCTCGAGGCTGCCAGAGATTATAGATACCTATTAGACAGAGGATATCCTAGAAAACCCTCGCTGGATCTTGTGGTATCTAGATATATTCTCAGTAGGGTTGAGAGATCGCTTCTCCTAAGATGTGTCCATGATAGTGCGTACTCATTAAAGATCCTCAGGAGCTCTATCTCAAGCAATGAGATCCGTGGAATCCCCCTCATAATAGATCTTCTCAACGTGTGCACAACAATAATAGCATTCCTAGAGGGCGAATGCCTATACCTATGCGACGATGGCTTCGTGAGGGATCTCGGAGGCTCTAGATATTGGAGGGGGAAGAAGGGGAGGGTTGCAGAGGCCCTGAGACTCATTACGGATCATTTAACGTTGCTTATGCCTAGAAAGATATATCTAGTTATAGATAGAAAAGCTCCAATGAGTCTCAGCATACTCGCACATGCGGAAGATATGATGAAGAAAACACTCTCAGCAGATGTGAACGGTGTAGTTGATAATAAGGCCGACAGGAGGATCATAGATCTCGAGAGATCCGTGGTTAGCGAAGGAGGAGCTGTGGCGACAAGCGATGCAGTGATCCTTGAAAGAGTTAGCCGGGCATACGATCTCGCTGGGAAGATAGTGACCGACAAGGATCAGCCTAGAGTCAACAGATCCATATATGATCTTTTTCACCGCAACCCATAAACCTAGACATATCCTCTTTAACAGAGACCAAGAGCCGCTGGGAGACGGTGTAGGGAAGGGGGAGCATCGCCAGCCTTCTAGACCCGTGATCTATCGCTTATAAGCCGGAGAGGAGAGATATTAAGAGGTGTAGCAGTAGGATGGCAGTATTTTACGGGTTTAAGACGGATTTCGATGAATATGAGAGACAGGCTCTCAGAGAAGCCCTAAGCGATATGAAAGGAACAGTCACACTCATGCTATTCCTAAGCGATAGATGTGATTTTTGTAAACAGACAAGGCAGATGCTCGAGACAATAAGAGACGAGGCGCCGGAGGTTGGTGGAAAGAAACTAATCGATCTCAAGATCTATGAGGAGGAGGTTGATACCGATGAGGTAAAGAAATACAATGTGAATAGATATCCAACCATACTGCTTCTAGATGGTGCTATAAGGTACTATGGGATCCCTGCTGGAGAGGAGATCAGGGCATTCGTCGAGACCGTGATAAGGATAAGCCAGGGTGAGAGCGGACTTAGTAGAGAAACGATAGAGGGGATAAAGAAGATCCCTGGAGACGTTGTGATCGAAACAATCGTGACGCCATCATGCCCCTACTGCCCATACGCAGTTCTCATGGCCAACATGTTTGCATTCGAATCGTATAGAGCTGGTCTTAATAACGTTGTGTCAATAGTTGTTGAGGCCTATGAGAACATGGATATAGCGCAGAGATATGCCGTGAGCTCGGTTCCCTCTATGGCCATTAATGGTAGAGTTGAATTTATAGGCGTCCCGTACGAGGATCAATTGCTAGAGGTTCTTATCAGAAGGGCTAGGCCTAGGCAGAAGATCAAAAGCGATGCAAAGCTAAAGGATATTATAAGGGACGTCATAAAAGAGATCGATAAGGAAGAAGAGAAGAGAAGCTAGCTATTATTATTGTTTTGTTTTATTATATAGATGATTTAACAACCCCACCATACTCCACGTCTTTAGAGACAACAACCCCTGGATATATTATTGCGTAGGCACCAATCTTAACCCCGGGCAGTATTGATGAATTCACACCTGTCTTCACATAACCCCCTATAAACGCTCCCAGCTTAACCCTCCCGCTACTTATCCTAGAACCCTTAACCCATACTTTAACAGGCTGCTCGTCGAATCTAAAGTTGGCTATTATCGTGCCAGCACCTAGGTTGACTTTCTCACATATAACAGAATCCCCCACATAGCTCAGATGGGGTATTTTAGCGCCTTCGAATACAACGCTAGCCTTAACCTCTACAGAGAAACCCACCACAGCGTTTTTACCAATATAGGTGAACGGCCTGATATAGGCGTTGGGACCCACTTGGGCTCCTTCGTCTATATATACAGGGCCCTCTATGTAGGTGTGCCCCTTTACCCTTGCTCCCCTACCTATGTAGACAGGACCTTTTATAGTAACGCTACCCTCAACTTCTCCTAGGACTGTTCTCTCGGGTGTTTTCTCTATAACCCTCTTGTTAGCCTCTAAAACATCCCAGGGTCTCCCTATATCCATCCATTCACTGCTATCTATGCTTATCACTCTCAAGCCTCTGCCCTCTCTATGGAGTATCTCGACCAGATCTGTCAGCTCTATCTCGCCTCTCGGCGATTCTTGGATTTTCTCAACATGTCTAACCATATCAGGGCTTAGCACATAGATACCAGCGTTGATAAGAGTCTCACCTTTTACTTCAGAGGGGTCTGGTTTCTCGATTACCCTCACCGCTTCTCCGGATCTCTCAACTATAACACCGTAGTTCCAGGGTTCTCTATGGCGAACACCAACTATTAGTGGGGCTCTTAAGCTTACCACCTTCTTTATAACGCTATCGTCTATCAATAGATCTCCATAGACTACAAGGCTCTCTTCAGAGATACTGCTTGAGGCTGTTAGAAGAGCATCACCGCTCCCCTTCTCCTCTTTCTGCCTTACAGTCTCAACCTCTACCCCCAGTCTATCGGCTACCTCTCCCACATGCTTTGATAGAAGATCTGACATATAGCCTGTGACAACAACAAACCTCCTAATCCCCTCCCTATAACCAGCCTCGATAAGTCTTTCCACGATAGTCTTGCCAGCAACAATGATCATCGGCTTGGGTCTTGTATCTGTTATTGGCTTAAGTCTTTCACCCTTCCCCCCAGCTAGTATGACCATCTGCATGCTATACACCGGCCCCTTTTGCCTCGTACCTCTCTATCCTCTCAATAATCCTCTTGCTCTCCTCCCTTAGCTTCTCAACCTCTTCTCTTAGCTGTTTATACTCTGTACCCTTCTCCATATGATCTCTTATCTTTTTCACAGCCTCTCTAGCCCTTCTCCTAACAAAACCCACAGGATCTTTTTCCGCAGCCTCCCCAAGCACTTCTAGGAACTCTGGGTTCTTTAGCTCCTCCATAGATGATATGGCTGCTATCCTAACCCTATGGCTCGGATCTGTTCTAAGGATCTCCATGAGCTTCTCAACAACCTCCCTCCTCCCCGGGAACTTCCCGAGAGATGATGCTGCTGCTACCCTAACCATTGTGTGTTTATCACGCTCAAGGTATCTCAGGATCACTTTGAGACTATCATCCCCACCAATATTGCCAAGTCCTTGAAGAACACCTCTTGTAATGATCTCTGCGTGGCTCGGCGTATCTAGGTATTTCACTAGCTCGTTGAACGCCCAGCCGATCCTAGTCTTACCGAGGGATAATGCCGCCGAAGCCCTAACATAGTATGTCTCGTTAGGATTGCTCAAGATCCCTAGAAGTGTTTTCGCAACCTCCTCATCACCTCTAAAGCTGCCCAGGGCTTCCACAATAGCTCTCCTGGATCTCGGGTTATCGATCTTCTTCAGAGCATCGATCAATGCTTTCTTCGCATCCTCCCCACCCACTTTTCCAAGAGCCCTAGCTATCTCTGCCTGAACACCCCAGAAGCTCTCCCTCTCAAGGGCTTTGGCAAGGATCTCGACTACCCTCGAGCCTGTCTTTTTCGATAGCCCCTCTATTGCTAGCAATTTGCAGAAGACATGGGGATCTTCTAACATGTTCCCAAGGATCTCCACATCTTCTTCAACCTCGTAGACAGCGAATGCGTCGAAATCAGGGTTGGGGCATATATATTTGGGAGGCTCCTCCGCCTCTAAGAAGATCGTTCTCTCCCTCTCCTCAAGCATCATTTTTCTCTCAATAACACTGTTGGGGAATCTTATCAGCAGTCTTAGGGGTATCCTGTAGATTTCAAGGCTATCCTGGCTCTGAACCTGTTTTATAGAGATCTTGAGAACCCTATCCCTAGGCTCATACTCTGTCTTCACACTTATGACCGGGTGTCCGGAGCTATAGACATATTGGTCGAAAAACCACTCGAGATCCTTTCCACTTACCTCCTCAAAAACCTTTCTAAGATCCTCTGTATCTGTATTCCCAAAACCATATCTAGAGAGATAGCTCTTCAAAGCCTCCCTAAACTTAGATTCACCAACGATATTCCTCAGCGTGTGTAGAACCAGGGCTCCCTTTGGATATGAGTGTGAATCGAAGAGCTCGTCTGGATCTCTATATATCCTCATAACTATAGGTCTAGAATACCTCCTGCTATACTCCTCGAGATATGATTTCAGATCACCATAAAGCTCATATATAAATTCATCCTCACCCTTATCCTTCCTCGTATAAAGGGCCTCGAGATATGTTGCAAAGCTCTCGTTAAGCCATATATTGCTCCAATCCTTACACGTGACAAGATCCCCGAACCACTGGTGGACTAGCTCGTGGGCAACCAGAGGATCTGATGAGAACTCCTTATGGGCTATGTCATCGTGGAGTGTTAAGTCCGTTAGAAAGGTTGCTGTCACGTTCTCCATACCGCCTACTATGAACTCTTTAACACACACCTGTGTATAGGATCTATATGGGTACCTAACCCCCAGGTATTCGTTGAAGAATCTAATCATATCGGGGGTTTTTGAGAAGGAGTTCTTAATAAACCCACCCATTCCTTTGGGAACGAGGTATCGGAGCCTTATACCATCGACAACCTCTTCAGCCTCGTCGAAAACACCTACCGCTAGTGCTATTAAGTAGGAGGGCATCGGATGATCCATCCTATATCTCCATCTCTTATAACCATCACCGATATCCTCAACGGACAAGAGATCCCCGTTACTCACAACACTATAGATGCTTGGAACCTCGGCCGTAAGGGTCCAGGTTAGCCTCATGTTGGGATAGTCATATATAGGGATCCAGTATCTAGTATCCTCAGCCTCACCCTGGCTCCACATCTGTGGGTAATCGTCGTTACTCTTAGGCAGTACAAAATGGAGCCCCTTGATCGGTTTTGATTCATATAGGATCTCCACCTGGAAATTGTTCCCAGAACCCCTCGGGATCATTATAGTTAACTTTGAACCATCATAGCTGTACTTAGCCTCGGATCCATTGATCCTAACAGCCTTCAGTGACATGTCAACAGCATCCAGCTCTATATAGCCCCTATCATCGATCACCTCTATATCGTGGACAACCCTACCCCTAATGCTTCTGGAAATAACATCAGTTCTTATATATATATCGGCATGTCTTATCCTAAACCAATACTCCCTAGCATACCTAGCCCTATACCCAGGGAAAATGAAATCCCTTCCAGTCTTGAGGGGCAGCCCCTTCAATATCTCCCCCCATGATATCCTATCAGCTTTTTTATCATTTTATTCAGATACTGGGGAAAAGAATATCCCAGCCTGCTTTTAATAGGAGACCCGTCTTATTAGATCTGGTTAGCAATGGTGAAGAGACCTGGCGGTAGGGCCTTAACACTAGCAATCCTCTCTATAGTAGCATTGATCTCGATATCCTCTGCATCTATATTGATAAAAGCCACTACATCTCCTCCTAGCATCGTTTCTTTCTGGCGGTTATTCATATCAGTGTTAATACTGCTTCTCTACTCGATCATTACCAACAGACTTGGTCTTATAGCTAGATCTATGGAGAGGAACCTACTCCTCACAGTCCTATCAGGATTCTTTCTAGCAATTCATTTCTACTCATGGATATGGAGTCTCAGACTACTCCCGGTTATTGTGAGCACAACGCTTGTCGATCTCCACCCAGTATTTACTGGGATATTATCACACGCTATCCTTAAAGAGAGGCTGGAGAAGAAGCAGTGGGTATTGATAATAATATCCCTTTCAGGGGGCTTGTTAGCATCGTATAGAGAGCCTAGCTCTCTTGCTGGCGAGTGGGTGCTAGGCTCGATCCTGTCTATAATAGGCGCCCTAGCAGCCTCTGGGTATTTCGTGATAGGAAGGATTGTTAGGAAAAGCGCTGGTCTCTATGAATACGTGATCCCTACCTACTTATGGTCCTCAGTATTCCTAGCAGTAATATCTATTCTAGAGGGTCGCTATAATCTCCTCACCACTGATCCTAGGGAGTTCGCGCTATTCATAGCGATCGCGATAGGCCCTATGATAGGCGGGCATACAGTGCTTAACTATATGCTTAGATATGTGGAAGCGCCTATAGTATCCACCATAGCTGTTCTAGAACCTGTTGGTGCCGGGATCCTTGCATACATATTCCTAGGAGAGCTAGTAGAGCCCATAAATATCCTCGGAATATCGCTAGCAGTATCCGGCATAGTGATCCTTGGGATCACCTTGCTGAACAGATCCCAACAAGCTTGAGAGATCTTGAAAAGCAATATAAAATCCTCTATAGCGAACCATACTGGGAGAGATAGAGTGTCCAGCGATATTTTTAAGAGCAAGGGATCTGGGATCAAACGTTTAGCAGCAATCGGGGTAGTGTTATTCGTAGTATCAGCAATAATAGGCTCGCTCTCACCAGAAGAGGTCAAAAAAACACTCTACGGATCTCTTAGTGAGAAGGTTAGGGAGATAGAACAGGCCATCTCAGGCTCTGGCGTTTATGGGTTACTCCTACTACCCCTCATTATTTTCGGCAATAACCTTATGGTGTCTTTGATAATGCTCGCACTATTCCCAACAATAGCTGGTCCATGGCTCTTCATAGCTTTTCAAGGTTTTGCAACCGGAGCGATCATAGGTTACACGGGAATTGACGAGAGTATCGAACAGGCTTTATCAACGATCTCTAGCTGCACGCTCAGCCCCTCTGATATATCTATACTCAAAGCAGCCCTACTAATACCCCACGGGATCTTCGAGATACCTGGGATAAGCGTGTTCATGGCAACATCTGCTAGGCTCTCATTCACATTGATCGACTATGTGTCGTGGAAAAAGGGGAAGAGAGCCGAGAAGCCCATCTTTACCCAGACGCTTAGAAGCCTCTTACCAGCAATACTCATTGGCGCCGCCCTCTTGCTAGTAGCCGCCTTTGTTGAATCATTCATAACCCCCCTAGTAGGTTTTATAACAGCTATCGCATTGTGTTCTAAATAGCTAGAGCTCTATACCAGCCTTTTTGGAGAAATTATTAATAGTTATTGATACTAGCCTCCCACCCTTGATCCTCACAACTATATCTTCCCCAACCAATAGTGCCTCGTCTATATCCTCAACATCATCTCCAAAGTTTATGTAAAGTATATCGCTCGACCTATCATACTCCAGCCACATATCTTCCAGATCCGACACTATGAACTCCCTACCCACCTATAGCACCGACTAACCACCCACTACACAGCTAATATTGCGAACAGCTTACAATGATCGCTTGGCATTACCAGCTAGACCGTGCTAGGCGCTTAATAAGCATAAATAGCAAGCGGCTTAATATTACCGGTGGCGATGCGTGGTTGAAGGTTTAAGGATAGATCCCGACAGGTTTCTCAGAACATTCGATCTATTCTCATCTATAGGCTGGGATAGTGAGAAGGGTATGCAGAGACTATCCCTTGACGAGAACGATTTAAGGGCTAGAAGACTTTTGATAGAAATGCTTGGAAGCCTGGGCGCTTCGATAAAATACGATGAGGCTGGGAACATTATAGCCGAGATAGGTGATGGGAGAGAGACAATAGCCGTAGGATCACACCTAGACGCAGTACCAGGTGGCGGAAAATATGACGGAGCCCTAGGGGTTGTGACCGGCCTAGAAGTTCTTAGGATAGTTAGAGAATCCGGTATAAAGCTTAAGCATAAGCTCTCATTGATAGACTTCACCAACGAGGAGGGGTCTAGGTGGACGCCCTCTTTAATGGGCTCAGGATTATCAACAGGAGTCTATGATCCCGGCTACATATACAATAGAAAGGATCGGGATGGTATTAGCTTTGGAGAAGCCCTCGAAAGATCAGGGTTTAAGGGTGAGAGAACAAACAACCTAGCAAACAATCCTCCCAAGTACTACTTAGAACTCCACATAGAACAAGGACCAGAGCTCGACACAGAAGGTATTAAAATAGGGATACCTATGGGCATAGTAGCTATAACAGTATGGGAAGCCTCCTTCAAGGGTGAAAGCAACCATGCAGGGACAACACCGATGAGTGTTAGGAGAGATGCATTAGCAGGATTCGCAAAATTCGCCACAAGGGCTCGTGAATATGCCCTCAAAAACCAAGGCATCATTAGGATCACTATAGGTAAGATCAACATATATCCAGGCGTTCATAACGTTGTACCAGGGTTTGCTAGCTTCACAATAGAGGCCAGAAGCCCCGACCCCAAAGCCATAGAGAGGGCTGAGAAGTTCTTAAAAATAATCGGAGAAACGATAGCCGAGGAAGAAGGGCTCGAATTCGAGATTAAGAGAAGCTTCACACTAGATAGGATACATTTCAACGAAGAAGTAGTATCAACAATAGAATCAGTATGCAGGGATCTGGGGCTGAGTTATAAGAAGATGTGGAGCTGGGCGGGTCATGATGCCCAAAACATGGCGAGGATCTCAAAGACTGGCATGATATTCGTCCCATCTGTTGGTGGGAAGAGCCACTCTAAGGATGAATATACAAAAGACGAAGATCTGGTGAATGGTTTAAAAGTACTGCTAGAAACCGTGATCAGGCTTGATAGGATGTGATAGACGCTATGAGCCTTTGCTTGAGAGAATCAGCGGTAATAACGCGTAGATCTTGGAAGCAGATACCACATCCTCGATCTCTATATACTCATCCGGCGTGTGTGCTGCTCCAAGCACCCCTGGACCGTAGGTAGCCGCCTCGTAGCCTGCTGCGACATAGTATCTCATGTCAAGCCCCCCTATACATACTATCTTTCTAGGTCTTGCCCCAAGAACAGTCTCAGACGCTTTTTCTATCGCGCCAAAGATCCTTGAGCCTGGATCTACCACTACAGGCTCCATTTTGTGAACAAGCCTAAGCTCCACATCAGCCCCTACCTTTCTAGCGGTATCCTCTATGAACTCCTTTATCTCTCTCCACGCATCCTCAATGCTCTCCTCAACTATAAGCCTCCTATCAAAGCTGAACACAACCTCACCAGGGATCTGGTTTATCTTCTCGCCCCCCTTTAGATACCCACCAATCATGATTGTAGCCCTATTACCCTCCTCAAGATCATATGTATACTTACTCCTCTTAGCCTCTATCCTTGGAACAAGCTCGTCAAACATCTTCCTAGCTATAAGGGTTGCCTTGTCAAAAGCATTCACACCAAGCCACGGAGTTGATCCATGGCCAGTCCTTCCCTTAACAACAACCTCACCCCATACAGCCCCCTTATGCCCTATATATATCTGCCCCAGACCGCTGGGCTCTGCTATAACAACATATCTACTCCTAACCATGCCCTTCTCAACCACGTATCCCGTACCAGTTGATCCCCCGATCTCCTCGTCTGGGACGAATACGGCTTCAACACCTATGCCTAGGCGATCAGCGTTCTTAGATAATGATGCCATAGCAGTCGCTATAGCAGCTATGCCTCCCTTCATGTCTGTGGATCCTCTACCGTATAGTTTTCCATCAACGATCCTTGGCTTGAATGGTTCCGTAACACTCCAGCCAGGTCCTCCTGGGACTACATCGTAATGCCCATTGAAGTGGATAGCCACATTATCTCTGCTACCGATCCTCGCCAGCACTATATATCTAGCCCTCCCCCTACCCTCTTGAGGAACCCTAGGATCTACGTATTCCTGGGGAACCTTGTGGATCTCTACAGAGACGCCCATGCTCTCTAGAAGCTCTTTAGAGACTCTTGCAAACTCCTCATAACCCTCACCCCAAGGAGAAACGGTAGGGATCGACACTATCTCCCTTAGAAACCTCACTGCAAAATCCCTATAACTCTCAACATTCCCCACAACCAGGCCTGGATCTATCATCCGCCAAACACACCAAGATACAATTCTATAGAGGGCTTAATAGCTAGTAAAGATCCCTATCCATGGGTTCATGGCCTGTTTGCTTAAAGTTTTCCAGCTATTGAGAACTAATCAGTATGGGCTTTATGAATCCTACCATGTGGAGAGCCCCCTAAACATGACTGTTCTAGGCTAAGAAAACATTGTAGTATCAATACAACCCATCAACCCTTCGGATCTCTATTAGCAATGTCTCTGTGTCTTTTAATATCTTCTCTAACGTATAGTCCTTGGGACTAGTATGGAGCATGATCTTGATGTGCTATATAGACTGGTTAAACATGCTGAATCCCTCGGCGCTAGTTATGCTGAGGCTAGGTTTCATAGATACTTATACGAGCTTGTGAGAGCAGATAATGGTTCCTTGAAAGACTACTCAGTGACAAGCAGGGCTGGGTTTGGCGTGAGGGTTCTCTACAACAATAGGGTTGGTTTCTCAGCAACCAATTCAACCAACATAGAGGATCTTACGTCAGCTGTCCAAAATGCTGTTGCTGCTGCAAAGGCTTCGAAGAAACAAGTCACCCTAGCCGAGAGACCCTATGTGAAAGGGAAGCGGATTCCCAACATACGTATAGACCCATTCTCAGTACCTCCTGAGGAGAAGATCAGAATTGCTTTAGAGACTAACAGAGCTGGTCTAGAGGTTGAGGGGATAAGATCCTCTATAACTATGCTCGGGATCCAGAGGGATTTTAGATCGGTAGTTTCTAGCGATGCCGAGGTAACATGGGAGGTGGTGCTCGTAGGCATATCCCATACCAGCGTTGCTGGAGAGGCTGGCTCTATGGAGAGGCTCCATGATAGCCGCTCAATGGCGTCTGGATGGGAGTTCATTCAAAACAACGATTGGAAAAGCTTTGCTAGGGATATAAGCATGACCGTTAAAAAAGCTCTGAAAGCCCCAACCCCTCCTCCTGGAAAGACGAGGGTTGTTATGGATCCAGACCTCGTAGGGCTATTGCTCCACGAAGCTTTTGGACATGCGTCGGAAGGGGATCTCGTCGCTTCAGGTACATCTATACTTAAGGATAAGGTTGGGGTGAGTGTCGCTTCTGAGATCGTTACCATAGTTGACGACGGACTAGTCATGGGGGGATACCCAGTACCCTATGACGATGAGGGTAATCCTAAAGAGAGAACAGTGATTGTTGAGAAGGGCATGCTTAGGGGATATCTAACTGACAGAACCTCAGCATCGCTTCTAGGAGTAGGGGTCACTGGCAATGGACGGGCTCAGGACTTTGAGAGTGCTCCCATTGTTAGACAGACCAATATATACATGGAACCTGGTGGGTGGAGCGTGGAGGAACAGATAAAAGAAGTAAGGAACGGGCTCTACCTATTAGGACGAGGGGCCGGCGGGGGTCAAGTTGATACAGGGGCTGGTACGTTCACATTCTCTGCAGGGCCCTCGTACTTCATAAGAAACGGAGAGATCGGGGAGATGGTTAGGGGTGTGGTGATCTCTGGATATATTTTGGAGACCTTAAAGAGTGTTGAGGCTGTCGGGAAGGATCTCAGGATCAGGACATCTGTATTCGGGGGTTGTGGAAAGAATGGACAGCTTGTGAGAGTTGGTGACGGAGGTCCCCACATAATGGTGAGAGAAATAATAGTTGGGGGGAGATAGGATGACGAACCGTGTCGATATAGATATAGAGAAGATCTATAGGAGAGCGTTGGATCTCGGGGCTTCAGAAGCAGAAATCTATTACTCTGTCTCTAGAGATCTATCGCTTGACTTCTCGGAGGATATAGAGAGGGCCGAGGTTGTGGAATCGAAATCACTAGGGATACGAGTCTCTATCGGTAAGAAGGTTGCAGTAGTGGGGACACAGGATCTGAGCCTAGGATGTATAGAGAATACCGTGATAAAGGCCATATCTATAGCTAGGGCAGCACCCGAAGATCCTGGTTGGAGGGGCTTTAACGAGAAACTAGGCTCGGTTTCTAGTGAGGGTTTTGCTGATAAGGCTACAGTTGGCATAGGTCTTGAAGAGCTTGCTGAGATCGCTGTAAGCACGATAGAGGGTGTTATGAGCTCGTCACCATCGACAAAGCCTGTTAGAGGATCCTGTGGCGCGAGCTACCACCGCGTAGAGATAATTAATCCATATGGCGGTCCAGTGAGCAGAGAGGAGACGGGCTCGTGGGTCTATGTATATGCTAAGGCTTCTAGCGATAAAGGCGAGGGTACTTATGGCGATTACCATGCATCTAGATCTATAAGGGATCTCAGACCACGCGACCTAGGAGTTAAGGTTGGATCTATGGCTAGAAGCTTTATAGGGGGTAGGGCTCCTGAGAACGGTATATACGATCTAATATTAGCCCCCAGGATCTTTGCATCCTTCATAGGCACTATGCTCTCCCCAGCCATATCAGCTTTATCGGTCCAGCGCGGAAGATCCCCGCTTATAGGTAAGATAAACAGCAGAATAGCTGTTGATGATCTATCTATAGTTGATGAGGGGTCGGATCCGAGATACCTGGGTGCTAGATCCTTTGATGATGAGGGGCACCCAACATCTAGGAATGTCATTATCGAGAAAGGGGTTCTTAAGAGCTATATCTATGATAGCTATACAGCAAAAATAGAGGGGAGAGCCTCTACAGGGAATGCGTGGAGGAGCTATTCATCACCACCAACACCCGGTCCAAACCATCTATCAATACAGCCAGGAGCCTCCAGCATAGACGAGATGATCAGAAGCACGAAGAAAGGCATATATGTTCTAAGCACTATAGGCGAGTGGCTCTCAAACCCCGTGAGCGGAAATCTAAATGCAACAATAACAAACGCCTATCTCATTGAGAATGGAGAGATAGTAGCCCCTATAAATGGTGGTGTTATCTCCGTCGACTTCTATGAAATGCTCATCAACAAAATACATATGATCGGAAAAGAGATAGAGCATAGGGAGAGAATCTCGGCCCCACCAGTGTTTCTGAAAAGCATACGGGTTGCTGGAAAATAATGACTAAACCGCTATACTGAATCCCCAATAGCCTCTTGGCTGTCTAAAAGTTTGAGAAGAGCTTTCCATCTAGAGATAAAGATCCTAGGAATATTTTCTATCTTCTACAGGATCGCGTTTGCGATCAGATCTACACGGTGATCCGGGTTATTATGAATTGATCTCTAGTATATGGTCACGAGAAGTATGTACCAAGTAGTCACACTATCCTGACAATCTCGCTAACCCTATAGATCTCATCAGCTACATGCATCGGGATCTTCATCCTGGTGCCGTCCTTTTTAACCAGCATAACATCTGAACCACTTGGGAGAACCCTCCCTATTACGCTGGCCCCTACACCCCTCATCCTTAGGATCTTAATCGCTTCCTCCACACGATCCCTAGGTATTGTTGCTATAAGAGAACCACTGCTTATAAGCCTTAGGGGATCTATCCCGACAGCCTGAACAATCTCTCGGGTCTCTGGTGCTATGGGTATCGATTCCTCCCAGATCTCTACCCCTTTACCTGATGCATATGCTATTTCGGCAACACCCCCAACGATCCCTCCTTCCGTTGGATCGTGCATTGAGGTTGCTAGATCACTCTTAGCCAGTATCAGTGCTTCGTCAACCACACTGATCATGTCATAGAAACTCGACGCGCGATCCAGTACTTCTTGAGGTACTCCTTTTCGTAATAATATGTCTCTATAATCAGTCGCTATTATAGCTGTCCCCTCTATGCCAGCGGTCTTTGTCATTATAACCATATCGCCAGCACCCGCACCTCCCGTAGATATAGGTCTCCCAATTACAGGCCCTATCACAGTTGACACTATAACCAGTCTACTAACCACATCTGTAACCTCGGTATGACCCCCAACGATCATGATGCCGAGTCTTCTTGCAGCCCTATCTATCTGCCCCGTGATCTCGTCGAGATCTTCTATAGATGCTGAGTGGGGGAGCAGTATTGTGTTGAGCGCCCATCTAGGCATAGCGCCCCTAACAGCAACATCGTTCGAGGCAACATTTATGGCAAGCCACCCAGCGTTCTTAACAGCTGCTGTTATCGGGTCGCTGTGGGCTGCTATATAGGACTCTCCAATCTTCATTATAGCAGCGTCCTCTCCATATTTAGGGCCTACCAGAACTTCAGGATCTATAACCCCAATCCTGCTCATAACGAATCTCTCGAGAAGCTCGGCTGGGAGTTTCCCGACTTTCACATAGATCCCCAGAGAGACTTTGCTGGATATGTAATAACTACTAATGTATTTATGGGACTGTATAGTAGATCCTCTTTTTATTCTTCCCCCTGTTCTCAACCTTCAAGAGCTTTATCTCGCCTATCTCGTTTGTATTCCTAACGTGGGGTCCTCCGTCGGCCTGCATATCTACCCCGGGGATCTCCACGATCCTTAGGATTTCATATCCCGGGGGCATTTTTTCTGCGAGCTTAACGATCCCGGGGATCTTCATCGCCTCCTCCCTCTTCAAATAATAGATCTTAACCTCAAGCCCGGCTCTGACAACATCGTTAGCCTTTCTAATAGCATCTTCAAATACCTGTCTATCGAACCTCTCTATAGAGAAATCATCCCTAGCATATTCAGGCTCAACCTGTCCTCCTGTTATCATAGCACCATAATCCCTATACATTATAGCCGATATTATGTGGGCTGCTGTGTGGAGCCTCATGAGCCTATACCTCCTATCCCAATCTATCACGCCAACAACCTCCATGCCCGGGGAGATCCCCTCATAGCTATCAAGCACGTGGTATACCTCATCGCTCTCCCTATCGTGGATGGCTTTAAGTACTCTATAGTTTTTACCACCTATGACCAGGTATCCAGTATCGCTGGAGACACCACCACTATCTGGGTGGAATGCTGTCTTGTCGAGAACAAGGCCCCGATCTGTGATGCTAACAACCCTAGCTCTAAATTCTTTCAAATATGAGTCATCCCTATAGAGGTGGATCGTTGCCAAGCAAGGCCCCATCATTCATAGCGATAGGAGTATATAAAGCGTGGGATACATATGCCGTTAGAGAACTCTAGAAAAGACGTTTCTGAGACCCTTCACTTCTTCCTATATACCCAGCTTTTCTAATACTAGGCCAGCTGTTGGTCTCGAATGGATCGCTGAGGTGGAAGTCAATACACATGACCCCGTGCTTTGCACATAGTCTGAGCACAAGACTCTTTATCCTAGACCAGTAACCCTTGCTCCCGTACCGCACAACCCTATAGATCTTCGTAACCTCATCCCGATCCAGCTTCTCCTTCATATAGCTCCAGGTTCTATCATATATGTTCAAAAGATCAAATATTACTAGGCTGTTGCTCTCGCTAGCAGCACCTATGACGCCCTCGATATGTTCCTCACTATCGTTAAGCCCTGGAATTATTGGTCCGAGGAAGATCCATGTGTAGATCAGAGAGTCGGAGATCTTCTTAAGAGCCCTAGCCCTTGCAAGCGGGTGGGAAGCCCCAGGCTCTATAACCCTCGCGAGAGAAGGATCCATGGTTGTTATTGTCATACCAACATCAACCCTATCCCTATGGGTTCTCAGCACATCGAGATCCCTAAGGACTAGAGGCGACTTGGTCTGTATAGATACCCTGAATCTATATGCAAGCAGAAGCTCTATAGATCTTCTAGTAAGGCTATATCTAGCCTCGATAGGCATATAGGGATCCGTTATCGTTGAAACTCCAACAACCCCTTTCTTAGTAGTATGCATAACCTCCCTCCTGAGAACCTCGACCAGGTTCACCTTAACAGCTACAACCTCGCCCCAATTATTAGCAGCCTCCTCGATTCCTGTGAAGTGAATAGCATAGCAGTAGACACACCCGAATGAGCAGCCCTGATACGGGTTGAGGCTATAATCAAGATCAGGCAGTTTGGATCTATAGAGGGCCTTGGAAACCCTTATCTCTATGATCTTCTTGGGGAGCAAGGCTCAACCCATATAGCTTGTTATCCTCTTGCTTCTAAGAATCCTGAATACACCTGACCTCTCTAGAAAGCTCCTTATAGGCGTCCTGAGGAGTTCGGCAATCCTCTTGATAACATCCTCTAATCTGTCGAAAACCTCAGGCTCTGATCTATACATAGCCCTCATATTCTCCCTAACAAACCACACACCAACAGGAAGGTTGAAACCCTCATAAATCTCCCTCCAGCTTACCACCGCGGCTTGTCTCCTCATAGCATTTAGAGCTTCTAGAGAGGCTAGTCTTGATGCATAATAACAACCCCCTATACCTGGATAGCTATCCCTACCCCTATACCCTTCATAATCAACCTCTACCCATGGCTCCGAGCCCCACATATTCCACGTACTCCCAGGATACCACGCTTCACCCCATTCGAAAGCCCATGCGTGGGGTGCTAGTATGGATATGAAGAGATTCCTATCAACTTTTCTCTTATAAAGCATATAGCGATCTATAATGCTATAACTCTTAACCTGTTCGAGAAGCCTGTCGGAAACGATCTTATCGACAGCTGTTATAGCCCATCTGGTTGGAACAAGCCTTCTCTTCTTACCAATAGCACCAACGCTAAGGATCCTCGAGATCCTGTGTACCTCTACACCACCGGAATATAGCATAAACACACCCTCCCTAGCTGTAAGATCACGATCGTTATAGACTTTCTCAACAACCCTCTCAAGCGGCTTGATAGAGCTTATATTAACCCTCTTGAGGGGAGCCGAAGGACCCATTGGCGGTGTGGTTTCGCTTACAAGAACGCCTCCCTTTGGTTTCCTCTCAAAAAGCATCTCAACATCAGCCGGTCCAGGGCTGAGGGACAGTTCTATGATCTCTCCAAGCTCTCGGGATGGCTGCATAGCATCACCTACTCTATATACCCTATACCCCCTCACGAGAGAGATTCTGAGTGAGAGGAACTCCTCTAGATCCATGAGCACCCATCTAGACGGATCCTCGTGGATCGAGGTATCACCCTTGATCGGGGGCGATGAGGGGTATACCCTCACCCACGGATAACCCTCCCTGCCAACAAACACGCTGGGGGGAGAGGATCCGTCGAGCCTTTCTCCCTCTACTCTATCTAGAACCTTGAATGAGATAGAGTTAACTATTATAGGACAGTATGGAAGTCCACAAAGATATCGAGAACCCCTACACCTAACACATAGCTGCGGGGGTATCCTCGCTACTCCTAGCACCTATGGACTACCTCTTCCCGCAGCCCTCCCGATAGCGTCAGAGATCTTTTTCCTAGCCTCCTCAGCACCCCTCCAACCCCTTATCTTAACCCACTTGCCTGGCTCTAACTCTTTATAGTGTTGGAAGAAATGCTCTATTCTTCTCTTTATTATATCAGGCAGGTCCTTTAGATCCCTTATGCTAGAGTATCTCGGTTCAACCTTATCATCAGGGACAGCGACGATCTTAGCGTCAATCCCCTCCTCATCCTCCATCTCTAGAATAGCTATTGGTCTCACTCTAACCACAGATCCTGGGAGGAATTGATGGTCGCTTATAACCAGCACATCAACCGGGTCTCCATCCTCCTCTAGTGTTCCTGGTACGAAGCCATAGTTGAATGGATACACCATTGCTGTATATAGCACACGATCAACGCTTATCACGCCCAACTCCTCATCATACTCATACTTCACAGAAGAGTTGGCAGGGATCTCTATGACCACGTTAACAACATTTGGAGCCTTATCACCAGGGCCTAGCCTTCTCAACCAGGGTCCCGAGATAGTATAGTGGAGGGGCTAAATAATACACAAGCCCGGTCTTTAAATATTAGTTGGGATATCCATATCACTAGATGGGGAGAGCTGATCACAGAAGTACTAGCGCTTATAGAACGCAGATTCATAGTGCTTGATCATCATAAGGAGAGCTCTATGGGTGATGACGAGGATAGAATCGAGATTGATATATATAGAGTAGCACCCCAAGATCCTTCCAGCATTGAGAGGAGCTTCAAAGAACTATATAGAGAAGTCATAAGCATGGGTTATTATCCACAGCTGATAAGCATAGATGGCAATTACTATCTAAGAATATATAATATTGGGAAGAGAAGAAGCTATAACCCCCTAACAATAGTCATACTATTGCTAGCATCCATAGCAACGGTCACCATAACCTCCTATATGTGGTATTCTCAAGATCTCGAGATAGCGAGAAGATTCGGCATAGAGACCGAATCCCTAAGACTCGGAACCATATATGTAGCAATACTAGCACTATCAATACTAGGACCTCTAGCTATACACGAGCTGGGGCATTTCCTAACCTCAAGGATCCTGAGACTACCAGCAACACCCCCCTACTTCATACCAGGCCCCCCTGGGATAGGGTTAGGTACTTTTGGTGCTGTGATACTCATGAGATTTCTACCAGCAACAGCCGATGATCTTGCCATGGTTGCTATAGCAGGACCCCTCGCCGGCTTCGCAGCAATCCTTATAGTGACGATCTATGGGATCTCGACCTCATATATGATTCCAAGCAGTATGGCTGCAAGCTTTCAGGAGATAAGCTTCTCACCACTGCTCTTCACGCTTATGGTTAACACGCTAGTAAATCCTGGGCAAGACGAGGTGGTGATCCTAAACCCAGTCGCATATGCCGGCTACTTCCTCATGTTAATACATTTCCTAAACCTTCTTCCCGTGGCACAGCTTGATGGGGGTCAGGTTCTCAGATCTCTTGTTAGCATGAGAACCCACATGATGATTGGCGTGACCATCTCCATAGCCATGATCGTTGCTGCAATGTTCCTCAGAGCCGAGATCCTCATAACCATAGCGTTCTTCCTACTCATAATATTCCTAGCAACCGGGATGAGATCCCATCCAGGCCCCGCCTATAGGGAGGCTAAGCCGGGGTTGGGTGCTGCTATAGCGGCTATACTGTGGATCATAATGTTAGCCATGACAATCCCCCTGCCCCTGTGAGGGTAGGGTAATGAGCAAGATCTGTAATGATTGTATAGCTATAGTAGCTGAGAAGCCGAGAGCCGCTGCTAAGATAGCCAGCGCTATTTCCCAGGGAAGGGCTAAAAAGATCCTCTATAAAGGTGTACCCATATGGATCTTCAGAATAGATGGTGAGGAGTATGTAGTGATCCCCTCAGCAGGGCATCTATTCTCAATAGATACTAATAAGGGCGGGATACCTGTTTTCGAGTATAAATGGATCCCTAGGCATGTGGTTAACAATGATTATAAGCATCTCGAGAGATTCTATAAAGCATTCTCAGAGATCCTTCCAAGGGCTAAGGCCTATATAAATGCCTGCGACTACGACATAGAAGGATCACTGATCGGCTATATGATCGTAAAACACTGGGGAGACGTGAGAAAAATGAAGAGGATGAAGTTCTCCTCCCTCGTTGAGGATGAGCTGAGAAGGAGTTTTAGGAACCTGGGACCCCTTGATATAGATATGATCGAGGCTGGGTTGGCGAGACATGAGATGGACTGGATATGGGGTATAAATGTCTCGAGGGCTCTTATGATGCTTTTCAACAAGATCTCGGGAGAGCGCAGGGTTCTAAGCGCTGGCAGGGTCCAGACACCAACCCTCTTCGAGGTTGTTAGAAATACTATTGAGAGAAACACGTTTGTCCCCACACCCCTCTATAGTGTTAACATCTACATAGAGGTAGCGGGTAAGAGGTATAAGCTAGAGAACGCCGAAGAACCCTTCAAAAGAAAACAACTAGCCGAGGAATATGCCAAGATGGCTAAAAGCTCTGGATACGCTATCGTGAAAAATGTTAGGAGAGAGGTTATCTCATACAAGCCCCCATACCCCTTTAACCTAGGAGATCTGCAGGAAGAGGCTCATAGAATATATAGAATCTCCCCAGCGAGAACCCTCAAGATCCTTGAGGATCTATACCTCGACTCGCTCATAAGCTATCCGAGAACAAATAGCCAGAAGCTCCCCGCATCGATAGGGCATAGGGATATTATCCAGAGCATGGGGAGACTGGGTGATTATAGATCTATAGCATTGAAGATCCTTAGGAAAGAGACCCTCACACCAAATAACGGACCCATGGATGATCCAGCACATCCGGCTATATACCCTACGGGAGAGATTCCTAGGAGGCTTGAAAGAGAACATGCAAAGATCTACGATCTTGTTGTTAGAAGGTATCTAGCAACCTTCATGGACCCCGCCACAATAGATCGAGTAAGCATAGACATAGAGGTTGCCGGTAGAGCCTACAAGCTCCACGGAACCAGGGTAACTTATAAAGGGTGGTTAGAAGCATATCCATTTTATAAAATAGAAGAGAAAACCGTACCGAATGTTAAGCCAGGCGATAGGATAAAGATAGCCCTGGTAAGGATAGCCATATCCTACACAAGACCCGAGGCTCCGCATAACAAAGCAACACTGCTTAAATGGATGGAGAGCCAGGGTATAGGGACAGAATCCACCAGGGCCGAAATTATAGAGACCCTGTTTAGAAGGAAATACGTCGACGGATCCGGGGCAACAGATCTAGGGCTTATGGTTTACTCAGCTATAGAGAAATACTTCCCAGACCTCTCGAGAATAGATCTTACAAGGTCTTTTGAGGAAATGATGGAGAAGATAAGGAGAGGAGAGCTTAGAAGAGAGCACGTTGTCGAGAAGACAAAGATCGTGGTTGGAACAGCCATCGAGAGGTTCCTCAAAAACATAGAGAACATCGATCCTTCGGAAACAAGGCTCCTCGGAATAAAAACCGGGGGATGCCCCATATGTGGCTATGCATCCAGCAACAATGAACACGGCTTCTGCCCCATACACGAGAAAGCTTATGAAAAGCTGGTCGAGGTTTATAAAGAATGGGCTAAAGATGGGTATGGGTGGGAGGATTATCTGGAAAAGCTATCGAAGCTAGAAATAACAGGGATAGCTGCTAAGGATGTAATAAGTTTCCTCAGAAAAAGCCGGAGAAAAGGATCAGTTGGCTAGGGGGTTAAAAACTTCTCGGGGATCGTTATGCCTAGCCAGGGATCCTGGTAACCGTTACGTTATTATCCAGCCCTAGTCTTTTTATATTAGGAGTCCCTATGTATCTGTCGAGAGAGGAGGAAAGGATCTATGAGGGAGAAGCGGGCTGGGTTCTTGAGAAGGCTATAAAGGTGGTTGTAAAGGTTGGAGAGGCTATGGGGGCTGATAGGCTTATACCCATATCCCATGCCCATATCTCGGGTGTTGGTTATGGCAACATAGGTGAGGCAGGGCTCTCGCTCTTAAGAGACCTGCGCGACGGTGGTGCTAGGTTTAACGTATACACAACAGCTAATCCGGGATCTGTTGATGACGATAGTAGCTATTACTTCAACTATGGTGCCCCCTTTATACAGGGGCAGAGAGAGATACTGAGCATATTTAAAGAGATGGGAATCAATGCATTCACATGCACCCCCTACTATTATAGAGAGCCGAGAGCTGGTGAGATCCTTGCATGGGCTGAGAGCAACGCTGTTCTGATCGCTAACAGCATCTATGGTGCTAGGAGCAATAGAGAAAGCGGGCTCCTAGCCCTATTCGAAGCAATATTGGGTAAGGCTTATAGAGCAGGGCTCCTGGTTGATGAGAATAGAAAGCCCCAGATCCTGGTTAATATAGAGGCAAGGGTGAGAAGCATCATTGATTACGGTCTTGTAGGATTACTAGTCGGCGAAATGGTTGGAGAAAGAATCCCATATGTAGTCGGCTTAAAACCCCAAAGTCATGAAGAGGTGAAAGCATTCCTAGCAGCTGCAGGTTCTAGTGGAGGTATGGGTTTGGTAATGATCGATAGGCTATCCCCCGACGCAATAGGGATCGAGGGATCTCTTAATAATATCGAGAGGATCTCCATAGACGATAAGGATCTCAGAAGAGTCTCGGAGGACGCTATATGCAACGAGGTCGATGCAGCACTAATAGGCTGTCCACATGCCTCTGTAGAGCTTATAGAGGATCTAGCCAGGCTTATTGTTGAGAAAAATGTCAGTGCAACCAAGCCCGTATGGGTGTTCACATCGCACCACGTGTATGAAGAGCTATCTAGAAAGGGCTTAATAGATCTTCTGATATCAAGGGGAGTAAAGGTGTTCACCGGAATCTGTGGTGTCATCTCGCCTCTCAATACCTTGGGATATAGATGTATAGCAACACCATCAGCAAAAGCCGCCTTTTATCTCCCAAGACTGGCTAGGGTTAGATACGTATATATGGACCTCCCAGGTATAGTCGCCTCTATGTTTAAGTAATACCATATTAACTAATTATATTACTGTTTATCCTTGAATATTCATTGAGCTTTCCTTTATAATATCTTATCTAGAACTTCTATCTAACCCGTAGGAGTTTCCCTCACTCCTGCGGGTTATAGATCGCGTTGAACTCAACGTTACAGAGCGTTCCCATAAGGTTTACTCTATTTCACTGACACAGTGTTTCATGAGAGATCGCGTATTGACAGCTACATATCGAAGAGAGACTTGGTAGAATTAAAGGGGTTTTAGAGTTAAAGGGGGTCAGGATATATAATATGGATTGGGAGGGTGCTTGCTAGAGTTAAAGGGGGTCAGGATATATAATATGGATTGTTTAGAGGGTATGAGAAGTATTCTTAAACCTAGAGAGGTAGATGTTGTTGTTACCTCCCCTCCATACAATATTGGGGTGAAATACGGTAAATACAATGACACTATTTCTAGAGATAAATATCTTGACTGGATCGAGCAGGTTGGTGTGGAGATTAAGCGTGTTTTGAAAGATGACGGTTCATTCTTCCTAAACATGGGCTATAAGCCTACTGACCCCTGGGTGGCTTGGGAGGTTGCTTTTAGACTTAGGAAGCATTTTGTTCTTCAAAATGTGATAATATGGGTCAAATCAATAGCAATTCAAAAAGAGGATGTAGGAGACTACCCTAATATCAGAGGAGATATAGCTGTTGGACACTATAAACCAATTCCAGGAAATCGTTTTCTGAACAACAATTTCGAGTATATTTTCCATTTCACAAAAAACGGCGATGTCGAGCTCGACAGACTGGCTATAGGAGTTCCATACCAGGATAAAACCAATATTGGGAGGTGGAAAAGTGCAAAACAAGATCTAAGATGTAGAGGGAACACATGGTTCATACCATATGAGACTATAATGTCAAGAGAGAAACAACGCCCCCACCCAGCAACTTTCCCAGTCAAACTCCCAATGATGTGTATCAAACTACACGGGCTGAAGAAGACTAAGCTTGTCTTAGACCCATTCATGGGAATAGGAAACACAGCTATAGCCAGCATAAGGCTTGGAGTAGGCTTCATAGGTTTTGAAATAGACGAAAACTATATAAAAATAGCTGAAAAAAGGATTAAACAGGAGCTACTATACTATGTTAAGGAAACTCTCTGATGATATTCTCCTTTTTGTAGAGATTTGGATTATTAGTGTTAAATTCGTTTTTCAATGTTACCCTAACTTTAGACAGGTCGACTATCTTAAAACCTAACACTTTTTTATCTCTATGAATAAAGCTTACCAGAACATGACTAGCATCTTTAGTAATCTTAGCATGCTCTGTAGGTTCATAGTAAAAGGATCTAAGGTTACTGCTCAGTTCTTCTACGCTAACAAACTTTACTTCAATGTAATAGGATTTACCGCTCCTCTCTATCAATATATCAGGATAACCGGCTATCTTCGATTCTGGTATAACTCCGTGTAGTCTATTTCTAAGTTCTTTCTCTAATTTATTACTTATCTCGTTTGGTCTCAACTTAGAAAAATTCTGGGTCTTAGCCCATTCTAAAACTTCTTTAGAAGCGTTAAAAATCTCATCTATAACATTCTTATCAGCTTCTGAAATTGGATACACTTTACAGCCTGTAGTGACCTCGATTACTTTTGAAAACGGTATATTTCTTAGCTTCTTTTTAAGAAACTCTGCATATTTCTCGATATCTTCCTGAGGCACGCGGCGTGTCATATTTCAACACCTTACTTAAAAGTACAAAGACATGGTTTAATGTTTAATAGCCTCCAAGACTAACAATATCCTGGCTATATGGTGAACAAACATATGCCGACTTCAGGGAAAACGCCTCTCGTCTTTCTAGCATCTGTTCTTCTGAATGCCGCCCAAGCAGCTGTTAAGCTGGCAGCCTTTATCATAGTAGGTTCTCTAGCAATCTATGCCGAGACACTCCACTCGGTGAGCGATGTTATTAACAGCTTTATACTATACCTAGCATCATATATAATTGTTAATAAGAAACCCTCGCCAAAATACCCCTTCGGCTTTGGTAGGTTTCCCTATATAGCTAGCATAATCTCGATCTCGATCCTGGTAGGAGCTATAGCGAACAACATACTAACCCAGGCTTATGAGGCGCTCCATGAGGGAGGAAGGCTATATGGAGATGTGATCAGCGGAGCTTATCTACTAGCTATAGCGACATTCATGGATGTAGGTATACTACTCTTCATATTTATGGCGAGAGATGCCTGGAGGAACCCATCGTCTAAGATGAGACCCTTATTCATGGCACTCATCCTTGAGGACTTATTCTCGTTTAGCGGGAACGCCATTGCTCTTGCCTCACTATATATGATTGGGATAACTAGTATAGCAGATGTTATAGCATCTATAGTGATCGTCGCTATAATAATCATGGCATCTGCATATGTTATCTACAAAAACATAGAGATCCTTATCGGAAGATCCGCTCCCAGAGATGTGATGCTCAAGATACTCAACAGAATATCAAAGATCTCTGATGTTGTCGATATAGACGACCTTAAGAGCTATGTATTAACCCCAGATAACATTGTGATAATGGCAACAATAGGTGTCGACCCGAGGAAGAGCATAGGCGATCTCGAAGCACTGAGGGAGAGAATAATAAGGGAGATAACCAGCATCGACCCGAGAATCAAGAACGTGATTATCCAGTTCTCAAGCGAGCCTATAGATGACCGTGATAGGGATAAGATATACAGGGAAGTAAGCTCAATGGATGAATAGATCTTAATTTATTTCAAGCGCCTCTAAAACAAACAGTGTAATAGCTATTTAGGATCTGTAAATAGATAATGGAGACCATTAGATCCGAAGACTTATGTGCTATACCGTAATCAAAATAACCACCGCCCCGCCTATAGTAGCTTGATACACAAAACTTACAATAGCCTGTAGTAGTTTTTAAATATTTTATCTTATAATACCCTAATATAATAGCCTAAGGGAAAAATACTTTGATCTATGAAATCTTAATGACTCTATGACGCAAAACCAAGATCCATGGTTAGAGGTTTTTATTACTAGGCATAACTATATTTAGATAAGCCATGTTCTTAAAACCACATGAGGGTTTAGTCAAGATCTATGGGTCTAGAAAGCTTTTCCTAATATGGTGGCCTTTCACAATAGTTAATTTTAATACGTGTGAAAACAACTACCTCGTAGATCTTTTGGTGGCCTCTGAGATCACGGACCCCCTACCCCTGATCCTCACCATGAGGAGGTATAGGGATAAGCGTCCTATTGAACCCTCGCCATCTGTAGAGGCACCAATACTGATCCCAAGATCTGTTGGGCCTAACACCATAATGGAGCTGATCTATAAGATCAAGAAAGGAATCGAGATGACAAAGGATAAGGATACCTCTCAGAGTTCTCGGCCTGTTAGGAGTTATAGGTATCAGATGTTTTCTAAGAGACCAAGTACGCTTGAAGAGGCTATAGCTAACCCTGTCTCCAGAGGAATCCTCTCTGAGATCTTGTCATCAATATGCATTAGTAGCAATAACGTTAGGATCACATCATATAATCCGATACACGTTTTAGTAGGTATCAGTAAAGACATGAAAGAATTTAGCCTTTTCATGGATAAGAAGATCAGGAGTATTAACCACGAAATATACGTGTTAACCAACGAACATGTTAAAGACCTTATAGAGAAATATATGAAGTTGAACATCTAAAACCAGTTGTGTTGTAAATAAGAAGCCCAGCAACCGCAAACTCAAAGAGGATCAGCACTCAAGACCATGCTCATCACTCACATCTCCCGAGCTCATCACTCACCATATATAATAATCTGCTCCCTTAAATCCAGGGGTTTAGGGTGCTTATTATAGCACTTACCAGGACTGGGCAGCAATAAGCAGATCTCTAGGATATAGAGGAGAGTTAACCACTAAAAACGATAATAGCCTCTTTCCCATTTTAAATGAAAGAGAATAGTAAGCTATAAGCGATCATGGTAGATGACTAGGATCTCTTTCCACACGGCCCCAAGAATAGGGATTTAAGCGTTGGCTAGGAAAGGATCTATGGTGAAATCCTTGCCCAGGTTCTTTACCGATCGTTTTATTCTCACACCCGGTCCTACAGAGATCCCTGTAAGGATAAGGATGGCCATGATACGCGAGGAGACCAACCCGGATCTCGACCCTGGTTTTCTGGAATTCTCTAGGAGGGTCTCTGACAAGCTGAAAACTGCTAGGGATAGGTAGGAGCAGCCTCTATATAATGGTTGGCGAAGCCATGTTGGGATTAGAGGCCGCTATAGCCAACATAGTTAGGCGTGGTGATAAAGTGCTTGTAGTCTCTAACGGTGTTTTTGGTGAGGGTTTCGCTGACCTTGTGAGGATGTATGGGGGTATTCCAGAGATTATTGAGTGTGATTGGAGGAGAAGCATCGATGTTGGGAGTGTTGAGAATGTCTATGAGAGGCATAGAAAGGCTAGAGAGGCATCGTGGAGAGCCCTCGAAGCAGCAGGGTTAAAACCATACCCAGAATCTAAGTAGTACTCTTCACCAACAGTCACAGCGATCGAGGTTCCTACAGGTGTCGATGAAGCTATGTTGAGAGAGATCATGTGGAGCAAATATGGCGTAATGATAGCAGGGAGCTGGGGCAGACTTGCAGGAAGAGTTATAAGGATAGGGCATATGGGTGTCCAAGCATCAAGAAACCACTTGATCGTAGCCTTCACAGCGCTAGCGAGAGCACTAAGTGATATGGGATATAGGGTTAACATAGGAGGCGTTATAGAAGCTATAGAGAACACCTACACATAGCCTTCAACACCGTCTATTCTTTGATCCTTTCCTATGCTTTGCTACTATCTCGCTCTTTAGAAACCTCTACTATTATTTTTTATTATTCCATCCTAAGCTGAAACCAACAATATAGAGCTCCTTATATATGGTTGTGCTCTCTCACCATATTTTCCTAATCGATGGATTCTCTAATTGCGACTCTACTTTAGCATCCCCTCTATAATTGATATCCATGACTCCTAAGGTTTTCAGAGAGCAAGAACTGGTTCAATCCATAAACACATGCCCAGCTATATAGCATTGGTGACTATAGGATATAAGTGTATGTCTCAATAACTACTAGGAGAGGTTTAGGTTTATGGTTTTATATGAGCTTATTAAGGATCTAAAGGTTTCTGACGCATTAGTTGATGTTCCTTCATGCTATGTTGATGACCCGCTAGCTATAGCTTTAGATATACTGGCTGCAAAGAGATCTCCCAGGAGGATTGTTATAATAGATAGGGAGAGGAAGGTTAGAGGTGTGATCACCTCCCTCAGGATCCTTGAGATCCTCTTAGGCTTCAGGGGTTCTGTGATGGTTAAGCTGAGAGGCTTGACCAGGGTTCTCAGGGAGAAGGTGATCCTTTTCTCCGACGAGGCACCCTATACAATGGTTCGGGACACACCCCTAATATCGGTTATAAAACATATGGGTGAGAATAGCATACCAATGATACCGATAGTAGATGATCTGGGCACATATATGGGTGTAATCGACGAGACCCGCGTGCTAAAACTCCTCAAGGGGAGAACATTCGGAGAAGAAGTGTCAATAGCCATTGAGGCCGTATTCCCATCAGTATTTATGAGAGACACTGCTTTGAAGGCTGCCGAGGCTATGATAAAAGAGGTGAAGGGCAAGGCTGTGGTTCTTAACGATAAGAACCTGCCAGCCGGTGTTGTTACTGCGAAAGATATACTCAAACTACCCCTCGTGACTGAGGAGATAATAGAGCTTCTGAGAACAGATGTTGAGGTTGGTTTCGCAGATATACTTGGCAAGGTGGGTGTTACTAAAGTGATGAGCTCGCCAGCGATCATAGCTAGAGAGGGTGAAGATATAGGCAGAGCCATAGACACCATGATCGATAGCGATGTGGGGCTCTTACCGATTGTAAGCGAGAAGGAGGGAAGATTCACCGGGGTTTTAACAAGGATGAGTGTGATAAGAGCGATAGTGAGAGAACATATAAATCCCCTGGGGTAAGGAGTGTGGATATAACAAGAAGGATCGAGGATTATATTGGGATCGTTGATAGAGATGAGATCGAGTATATCAAGGAGTTGGCAGAGAACGTAAAGGGAGCCAGGGTTCTCCATATAAACTCAACAAAGAAAGGTGGAGGAGTTGCCGAGATCCTTAGGAGTGTCGTTCCACTAGCAAACTCTCTAGGGCTTAAGGTTAGGTGGGAGGTGATAAGCGGGGATAGAGAGTTCTTTGAAGTAACTAAGAGTTTCCACAATGCTCTCCAGGGCAATAAGGTGCTAAAGCTTGGAGGAGACATGATTAGAAAGTATCTAGAAACTAACGAGATAAATGCTGGGAAAATCGATACTGATGCCGATGTTATCGTGATCCACGATCCACAGCCTGCAGCCCTGATATCTTATAAGAATAAAGGGAGCTCGAAGTGGATTTGGAGGTGCCATATAGACCTCTCGGATCCCAATGAGCAGTTCTGGAGCTTTCTAAGGGGCTTTGTGACCATGTATGATGCAGCTATATTCTCCCACGGTATATATGTGCCCAGGGATCTCAGAGGGATCAAGATCTATATATCCCACCCATCAATAGACCCTCTGACCGATAAGAATAAGCCGCTAAGCCAGACAGAGATTGAGAGAACTATATCTAAATACGGAATAGATCCTGAGAAACCCTTGGTAGGACAAGTAGCCAGGTTCGACCCTTGGAAGGATCACCAATCAGTGGTTAGGGTTTATAAGGCTTTGAGACAGAAGGTGGAGAATCTACAGCTAGTGCTCCTAGGATCCTTTGCCGACGACGATCCAGAGGGGGAAAGGATCTATAAAGAGGTTCTTAAAGAAACCGAGGGTCTTAGTGATGTGTATGTTATAAACGAGCACAACGATTTTCTGGTAAACGCTATCCAGAGATCCATGGTTTTCGCATTCCAACTATCAATAAGAGAAGGTTTCGGACTAACAGTAAGCGAAGCTCTCTGGAAATACACACCAGTTATAGGGAGAAGAGCCGGAGGAATACCACTACAGGTAATAGATGGTGTGACAGGCTATTTAGTCAATAATATAGAAGAGGCATACGAAAAAGCCCTCATGCTCACAAAGAAGCCATGGCTAGCAAGAATGCTTGGTGCCAATGGACACCAACATGTTAAGAGGAACTTCCTGATCACAAGAGACCTAAGAGACTATCTAAGAATACACATAGATCTCGTTGCCAGATAACCTAACCACCACCGCTCTCCACGATCTTGCCACACAGAGATCATCCTATTAACAAGACATTCACAACAGTTTGACCCTGGATGCTAATTCTACTCATTTTATTATTCATGGTCACATCCAAGGACTTCCGCCCCAACCCGCAGGATCTCTAACCCTGCGGGGTCATGGGAGTCTGTCGAGCCAAACAGCACCTGCCTCCCATCTACTAAGAGATCATCACCTAGATGGCTTGGAGCTTTGCTTCCATCGCTAGTCAATATGGAGACAAGTCCTACCAGCAGAGATAGATGTATATAGTTGATAGGGAGAGATCGCAATGATCGGGTTTGCAGAAAACTGCAAACCCAGAATATATAATCTTTCTACCACCGGGGGAGTTGGTGAATATAATGGCGAGAATCGGTCGTGCCGGAAAGATACTACCCATTATATTGACAGCCATCCTAGTTTCTGGACTGCTATCCCCAATGATCAGTATAACCACAGCCCAGATTCAGAGGGATATAAATCTAACCATAATGCTTGAGAAAGTAAGATCTTCTGTGGTGCTTATAATAACAATAGTAAAGGCGGTGATAATATGGGAGGACTTTATACCACAGCTTCGAGAGGTTAGGATGGATCCTGTGGTGGAAGTAAGCACCATAGCCTTTGGCTCGGGGTTCTTTGTATCTAGCGATGGCTATATAATAACAAACGGGCATGTTGTTAACGACTACCAATCAGAGTTCCAAAGAGTCCTCCCCCTTCTGAAGGACTTTGTGCAACAGTATCTTGAAGCAAGGACAAAGACCACCGGCCAGCAGCCGAGCCAAGAGGAGATGCAACAACTATTTAGAGAAGTTATTAGGGCGTACTTAACTAATAGGTTGAAGATCCAAGACTATACTGTAGATGTGCGTGTTGGTGCTGGCAGGGTTGTTTCAGGCTTCGCCAACATAGGTAAGCTCTATACAGCAAGGATAGCATATTCCTCCCCCTTTGAAAAGGAAGATCTAGCTTTACTAAAGATAGAGATAAAGAATGCCCCGTCTATCCGAGTGGCTCAGGAGAACATAGCCAGAGTAGGAGAGAGGGTTTGGGCTTTAGGATACCCAGGTGTTGTTACTTTCCATCAACTGCTGGGTGTGGAAACGCTCTTAGAGCCTACTATAACAGAGGGTACCGTGAGTGGTTATAGGACGAAGACAGCTGGTGTGAGTGTTTTGCAATCTGACGTAACAGTTACGCATGGGAATAGCGGTGGGCCTGTTGTTAATTCAAACGGTATCGTGGTTGCTGTAACGTCTTTCGGATCAGCGGATCCTTCGGATAGCGGTAGAGAGGTTCCTGGGTTCAATTTCTTCGTTCCGGCATCGTATGTCTATGATATTATCAGAAGGTTTTCCGTTAATAATGTTGAAAGCGAGACTATAAAGTTCTATGAGGAAGGTCTCAGGCTATTCTATCAGAAACAATACAGAGCCGCTATAGAGAGGTTCCAGATAGTCAAGAACCTATACCCAGGATTCCCATTCGTGGATGACTACATAACCGATGCCCAGAAAGCCATACTCAGAGGTGAAGAAGCCTCCCAGTTCCCCATAGACATGACAATGATAGCCATAATAGCGGTTGGAGCAGCTGCTGGTGGGGGAGCGGGGTATATGTTTCTAAGGAGGAGGAAAGAGGCGGTTGGTAAGGTAAAGGGACAGCAGGGTCAGTGGCAATACGGGCAACAGTGGGGATATCAGCAGCCTCAGCAACCGCCGAGCCCAGCCCAGATGCCATTGCAATCGCCAGGGCCTCAGCAACCACCCAGACTTCCTCCGGGCTATAAGTTCTGTATAAACTGTGGTAAGATCATACCTGAGGATAGCACTAAATGCCCATACTGCAATGCGGATCAGTAGCGATAAGATCTAGGGGAGCTTGTTATGAATAGATATAGACAAGGCCGAGCAAAGATCCAGAGGATAGTATTATCACTACTCCTACTCCTAGCCCTATTACCAAACATCTCTATGAATATACCCAGCGTGCTGCTTACAAGCGGGGATACACAGCCCAAGATAGGGGATCAGTGGTTCTTCGAGATCTATAGCAACGAGCGAGTATATAGCCCCCGGGGTCCTGATAACTTCGTCTTAGTAGGCTACACCATAAATACTATTCAGGCAGCTAGTGGTGGTTACTATACACTCAACCAAACAACATTGAACTCCGATCGTGATGTGATAAACACAGTCCTATATACCCTCTACCCCGACTGGAAGATTAAGGAGGAGAGACAACCCACGGGATATGGCGAAACAATCGTTTACACCTACAAGCAACCACTACCCTTTGCCTTCATAGTACATCCAAGATCATCACAGGATTCGGGTAGCATTACCGCGGTGGCTGACAAGTACCAGGAGAGTAGCAGTGGTAGGACTTATCTTGGCAACATAACATATAACCTGAGATACCGTGTTAACGGTACCATCCAGGTGGATTTCAAAGGCGTTAAGGTTCCAGCATACATGGTTGTTGAGAGTATAGATTACGAGGAATATGATGTTGAGCAAGGATACTCCAGCGGCTCTTTAGCGTTAATTTATCTGATCAACAATGACTTCAAACTACCCTTCAGCTACCAGTTCGTGGAAAACATAGAGGGCGTTGATATCGTTAGCAGCAAGGAAGAGCTGAAGGAATACAGGCTAGATCCTGACCCTATTGCTAAGTATAGAGGAACCACCACATATACCACAACGACTACCACAACCACGACGACCGGGACTACCACGACTACATATACGCCGTCAGGGTCTATACAGCCCAAGGTAGGGGATCAGTGGTTTTACAATAGATATAGTAATGAGAGAGTATATAACCCCCAGGGTCCGGATAACTTCACCTTAACAGCAAACGACATATATACCATCCAGTCAGCAACTGGCGATTATTATATTCTCAACCAAACATCTGTTTTTAATGAGACCGGGATCAGGGGAAGAGTTGTGACCATGATCGCCATGTACCCTAACTGGAGCGTTAAAGAGATGGATATATTATTCCTGCTGACTGCTAAAGTCATCTTCAAGCAACCCATGCCATTCGTGATCCATCCAAGATCGTCCCAGGATTCAGGGAGCATTATCGCAATAGCAGAGACGTATTTGTTTGGCAGCTACACAGGCAATGTCACATTCTATATAAACTATCGCGTGAATGGCACCACCTGGGTAACGATCAAAGGGGTTAAGGTACCAGCATACATAGTTATCCAAAAAGTCGATGTTCAGACGTACACGGTCTCTGAGGGTCAAGAGAGCTATTCCAACGACTCCTACACCGAAGTCTATCTGATTAACAATGATTTCAAACTACCATTCCAACGCCAAACTATAAGAACCATCAACGGGGTTGAAGTCGTTACAGAGAAGAGTGAGCTAGTAAGATATAACCTAGACCCAGATCCCATCGCTAAGTATGGAGGTACAACTACGACTACAACGACAACAACCACGACGATTGCTACGACTACCACAACGACAACAGCTACAACCCCGCCACCGGTTACTACTACAACCACAGCAACACCAACGACAACAACTATAGGGCCTGCTCCTAAGAGTTATTATGTGTCTTTCATCCTTAGAAAGGAGGGTAACTATTCGGCTGCAAGTGTTCAGGTGCCTATAGAGATCACTGATCTTGATTCTGGCGATGTTGTTTCGACGTTCAATCTAACTGGTTCAAGGATTCTGAGGCTTCAGGAGTCTAGCTATGCCATTGCGGCATTGGTAACCGAGGATGCTACAAGCGATGGTAAGGGTTATTATAGGTTTATCAAGTGGGTTGTTGGTTCAAGGGAGTATACAGACCCTGTATTAGAGCTAGATCTCAGGCAAAACATAACAATAACAATGGTTATCGAGGTCTATACATTACAAGCCCAGGTACAGCCGGCGCAAACCCAGACAACAACCACAGCGGCAACGACAACAACACAGACCCCGAGAAACACAACAACCACAAGAACAGAGGTGGTGACGCCGCCTAGAACAACAGCACAGACAATACCAGGGAGTGGGGATACAGGCAAAGGCAGTGGAGGCGATATAGGTGCAATACCACCCCCACAGGCAACCCAGACACAGGCCTGGTACTCTAACCCGCTTATAATAGGCTCCATAGCTGGTGGTGGCGCAGCAGCGATAGCCCTCTTTATACTGAAGAAGAGAAATACACTCAGAAGAGACGGCTATGCTAGGCCGGCTCCACCACCCCCACCACCTCCTACTCCCTACGTCCCTCCACCCCAACCCACAACTCAGCAAGCCCAAACACCGCTGCCTCAACAACCACATGTCTCTCAAGCTCCTCCACAGCCATCAACCCAGCTGGGGATCATATGTCCTGTCTGTGGATATCAGAACCCGCCTTCGGCTAGGTTCTGCAGAAGCTGTGGATCCCAGTTACAACAGCTGCAACAGGCAGCACAGACTGGAGGGCAGAGGATATGCCCCCACTGTGGAACGCCTATAAGTTCTGCAACTGCCAAGTTCTGTCCTAAATGCGGTTCTAGGCTATCCTAGAGGTTTTTATCCCTCCTGATACTTGATATTTGTTTTTTCAGCCTCTCTATGAATAGGCGTGCTTCTTCTTCTCTCCCCTTTGCAGCGTTTTCAAGCATATCTAGTGTTTGGGCTAGTATATCCTCGCCCCTCTTTTTCATACTATCTATACTCCATAGGATGGCTCCACAGATAGCCATCACATAGATCTTTCTATAAAAGCTACATCTATGGATATTACCAAGGCTCCATGCAACATCTTCCGAAGGATCTTCGCCTCTTAGATACTTAACCAACGCCCTACCAGTTCTAGCAAGCACTAATGGTTCGCCCATCTTGATCTTGTTATTAGTCATGATCTCCTCGGCCTTGTCTAGATCTCTCTCGCCAGCCTCTAGATCTCCTAAGAGGAGCTTTGATATTGACATATCTATATATATGCTAGCCTCTAAATATGGGTAGCCGGGCCCTAGGATTGTTGCTGCTTTTTCAAGCATCTCCACAGAGCCCTTAAGATCCGCTAACATGAAGAGGGTGCTAGCCAACTCTTTATACCCTATCGCCAGGCTATGCTTCGCACCGAGATCCTCAAAGATCTTCATGGCCGTTTTAAGGGAATCGATGGAATCCCCATACCTAAGCATAAGCCTATAAGCCATGCTAAGCCATCCCCTAGCCAGTGCTTCTCCAAACCTATTCCCAAAGACCATGTATCTCTTCACAATATGCTCAAGAATCTCTACAGCCTTCTCTAGATCCCCCATCTGCTGGTAAGTAGCTGCAATGTTATAGAGAGCACTATCACGGGCCTCACGATCCCTGAGTTCCATTGACATCCTTAAAGCTTGGTTGAGCTCTCTAAGCGATTCTTCATATCTATCCAAATGTCTGTATATAATACCCATCTCGATCTTAACTCGGAGCAAGAGTCTCTTGGAATAAGCCTCACCTATCTCCCTAGCCCTTTCAAGATGATCCAGGCTGCTCCACGGATCTCCTCTAAGCTTCTCAACAATAGCCAGAGCAAGCTCAAACCAGCCGAGGTTTGTGGGGCTTTTCCACCTAACCGTATTTCTCGAAATCTTGTTGAGCACCTCGCCATATAGATGCAGACCGATCTTTCCTTGACTGATCGACTCAACAAGTTTGGGGAGCATCTCAGCAGCCTCTTCATACATGCCAGCATCTACATAGTGTTTCATAGCTACTAGATAGTCCTCGACGTATCCTCTAGATCTATGGTATGAGGCTATAATAGCGTGAAGCTCCTCGGGATCCTCTGTAACCCGTGCACATGTCTCTCTGATAAGCTCGTTAGCAGTATATCCTTCCCCTAACCTCTTGACCAGAAACATTCTCTCAAGCGTGCGGACAGCCTGTTTCGGATCGCTGATCCTGAGAAGCTTGATCATTGAGAAAGGCACTGGCCTCTCCGCTATCGAGATCAGCTCCAATACTCTACGCTCATCAGGAGATAATGCATCTATAACCTCGCTTACTATATATTCCATGGTTTTTGAGATCGCCTCGGAGCCTCTATGGCTCTTTAGTAATGATGAGTATAGCAATAACAGGTGGGGATGCCCACCAAATACGCTATAGAACCTCTCGAAATCCTCCAGCGATAAGCCTACCCTTTCAGCAAGGTCTCTAGCCTCTCCATACCCCATACCCCTCACCTCTATTGATGCACATCTTCCCAGGCAGTCTCTAGGCATCGTTCTCGATATTATGATCAGTTTGCTCTTGATCCTCCCAAGCTCTGATACGGACTTAACAAGATCGTGTATAACGGGATCGGTGTTTAGGTGATAGTCATCAATAACTATAACCAGCTCCCTTGTCGAAAGCTCCTCAAGCAATAGGTTCATTAAGAGCCTCTCATCAGTAACACCACTATCAAGGGCTTCTAGTAGTCTTGGATATCCCAGTAAGTTGAGGAAGAGCGAGATCCTTCTAAGAAGCTGTATGAACGTGATCCCCCTATAGATCTGGTTCCAAAGCACAGGGATCTTAGAGTCGCTCAGAGCCCTAGCCACTAGAGAGGTTTTCCCTATCCCTGCAATGCCTACTACAAAAACAGGGTTTCCAACAGCCTTTTTCAAAGCATCTATATAGCTATCTCTACCCACGAAAACAGGTGTAGGGGGTGGGAGGAAATACATGTCATGCGCGGCTTTCCCGCCAGGCCTGCCAAGATCTATGCTAACGCCCCCAGCACCTACCCTGATCAAGATCTCAGGGGATCTAGCATAGTAGAGCTTAACATTAACACCCTCCCTTCTAACCCACCTACCCTCTACCAAACCGAGCTTCTCTAGCTTAGAGAGCCTTCTAGATACTGCTGTCTCATCAGCACCTAAAACTGTGCTGAGCTTCCTGGGGTTAGATGGCATTGAGGAGAGCACAATTAAGATCTTTAGCGATAAATCATCGGCTAGCGTGGAAAGGATCTCACCGGATCTCTCACGCCCCTCCTCGCTCCTGGGATTGTCGCTAATCATCTCGTTCGGAGCCACCGCCTGACTCTTTAATAACTAACCTTCTATATATATAACGAGATAATATATGATAACATCACTTGCTCGAAAGCGGGTTATAACTGTCCTAGCGATAGATATACCAGAGGGTATATGAAGCAAGCAGAACTATATAGAAAGCTTGAAGATAAGCGGGTTGAGTGCCTAGCCTGTGCGAGGAGGTGCAGGCTAGCCCCGGGACAGATAGGTTTCTGTGGGGTTAGGGGTAACAAGGAGGGGGAGTTATATTTATTGGTATATGGTAAGGTTATAGCGATGCATGTAGATCCTATTGAGAAGAAGCCTTTAAGCCACTTCCACCCAGGATCGATGGTTCTCTCGATAGCCACTACAGGTTGTAGCTGGGCATGTATGTATTGCCAGAACTTCGATATATCCCAAAGGAGGGTTGTAGAGGGTTTCGAGGTATCGCCAGAGGAGATTGTCGACATAGCTTTGAAGGTGGGCGCACAGGGGATAACGTATACCTATAACGAGCCAAGCATCTTCGCCGAGTTTGCCCACGATGTTGGGGTTGCTGCTCACAAGAGGGGTCTTTTCAACAATTTCGTCTCTAACGGCTATCTAACGGATGAGGCTGTTGACTATTTATCAAAATTCCTCGATGCTATTACAGTTGATTTTAAAGGGAATGCCGATGATACCTTCGCAAGGAAATTCATACTTATACCAAGCTATAAACCTGTTTTCGATGCTCTCTTGGAGCTTAAGAGGAAGAAGATCCACATAGAGATCACAGATCTAGTGATTCCGAAGGTTGGAGACGATCTGGAGAAGGCCAGAAAGCTTGTGAAATGGATCCACGATAACCTTGGTCCCGAGACACCTATCCATTTCCTAAGATTCCACCCCGACTACAAGATGATGGATTACCCCTGGACCCCTATAGAGACTCTTGAGAAGCATATCAAAATAGCTAGGGAGGAGGGGATGAAATATGTCTATATAGGCAACGTACCAGGCCATCCAGATGAGCACACATACTGTCCAAAATGCGGTAATGTAGTGATAGAGAGATACGGCTTCGAGATAGTGAGTTGGAGACTTACGAAAGATAATAGGTGTAGATTCTGTGGCGAGAAAATACCAATAGTAGGAACGCTCCACGAGACATATAGGGATAACAGGTTTTTCCCAATACCGATCTATAGGCTTAAGAGATTCGAAAGAGTAGATGCCAAAAAGATCTTGACATCGTCGAAGGAGCAGAGCAAGCGCAACTGATCTATAAAAGCTTATAATCAAGCTAACACTATCACACATTGTGATGAGCTTGGTGAAAGTTTTGCTCTTAATCATGTCAGGCGACGAAAAAGCAGATCTTGGAGTTAGGTTCGCCTATAGATCAATAGAGAATCAGAGGTTCGAAGACCTGAAAGTCATATTCTTCGGCCCTAGCCAGAAGAGGATCCTAGAGTACAGTGGTGAGATGAAGAAAATGCTGGATGAACTAAAGAAAAGAGGAGCTGTCGATGCTGCATGTATAGGCGTAGCCAAGGATCTAGGGATCGAAAAGCCTCTGGAAGATCTCGGGCTCGCCTTAGTACCTGTGGGCAATAGAATCAAGTATTTCTTAGAAAAAGGATACCAGGTTATATCTTTCTAGCACTATTTAGTAGCAAGCTCCTGCTCGGTTTTTCTCCTCTTAACGGCGGCGTCAAACACTATCCAGTTTCTATACCACTCCTCGTTTTCCCTCCTCAAGAGCTCTAGAACCATTCTAGTAAGATCTTTTGCAGATACCTCCTTAACACCTTGATCTAGAAGCCTTCCCTCAATTATTTTAGCGATCTTTCTAGCGGCATCAAGCGTAGCCCCTGCCTTCATACAGCTCACAACGATTTTTTCGAACACGAATTCCTCCTTACTACCATCTCTTTTTACAACATATATGGTCAAGACCCGATCACCATAACAATATCTTCAATTAAAAATATATCTATCATACTAATGTATCATAGATCCTTGACAATAATAAGACACACATGCCATAGCCCCGCGCTCTGCCCTAATAAGCTGATTTCTATGTCAACCCTTGATTGGTTGAAGAATACCACTTAGGCGGAAAGAGCTTATCCTAGAGATCTTCATATCGCTTGGCTCAGCGTTAGCATCACGAACGTGTGATAGAGCTTCCTTAGAGTATGTAAGAGTTTTTAGATGGGATGTAGAAGTATGTAGAAGAAAACAAATAATATCAACAAATATCAAGAGACAAACAGATAACAACATATATCTGACTAGTATGAACTATATACTGGTGGTTTGAAATACTGGTATTCGCACTCGTGAAAGGAGTTCCAGCGAACACAGCAAGGGTTGTGACTGTAGGCGGTATCCTGAGGAGGGAGGAGATGGATATAGTTCTGAATCCTTATGATAGGAAAACAATCGAGGCTGCTGATTATATGAGGAGAAGGGTTGGGGGAAAGCTTGTGGCAATGTCTATGGGTCCCCACCCAAAGATCATACCTATAATGAGAGAGATCTTCGATGCAGAGGTTTCTGGAATAGATGAGGCATATATATTAAGCGACAAGAGAATGGCTGGTGCTGATACATGGGCTACATCATATACGCTCTCTAGAGGGATCTTAAAAGTATTATCTATACATAGAGAAGCGGTTGAGATGCTGGCTAACGCCATAGAATCTGGCGAGGCTATAGATAAGGTTGAGGCCCTAGCAACAGATCTATATAGGAGGAACCTTATACCCAACAAGATCTATAGTGATAAGCCATCAATAAGGGATACCCTTATTAATATGCTTAGAGAGGGAAAGATCTCTAGGAGCGATGCTGTAGAGCTCCTCAAGGAGGAGGCGAAGAGAGTTACAACGAACTTCGTTATTTTCTGTGGGATGAAAGCAGCTGATGGAGAGACTGGTAACGTTGGCCCCCAGGTTGCTGAGGCCCTTTCACAGGAGCTTGGGCTCACAATACCCCATGCGTCCTTTGTGGTTGATTATGAGTATATCGGTGAGAGGAACTCTCTCCTAGTTAAGAGGAGGCTCATAAACGTCATGCAGATCATAGAGTTAGATCTCCCGTCTGTTCTAACAATACATGTAGACTACTCAGCACCGCCTGTACCTCTCTCTGGCAGGAGAGCTTCTCTTATGAATTCATATAGGGGCAAAAACACCAATATAACTATATGGTCTGCTGACGATATAAAGGCTGATCCAAGATATATAGGACTTGCTGGATCGCCAACCGTGGTTGGCCCAGGTATTGATATTGGTAGACCTCATGTTAGAAAGATTGTTGGATTATCTATCATAGCTGCCAAGGATATCGATAAGATCAGCTATGGTGATAAGACCTATGGTCCCTTCAAAAAAGGAGATCTTCTTGACAGCCTGCCCGAGGATCTTAAGAGGGATCTAGCAGCAAAGGGGCTGGCTAAGACCTTTGATTACGAGGATCTTGCTGAAGAGATCATAAACATATTGAGGGGGTAGATGGTTCTATGCAGCCGCAAAACCGGCAGGCACCGACTCTCAACATGCTTCCATCAACTCCAGATATAGAGAGCTATAGGGATGTCTGGACATTCGTCGAGATCTTTAGAGGAGAACTGATAAGCTATAGCCTTGAGGGGATAGCTGCTGCTAAAAAGATAGCTTCTAAGGTTGGCATGAAAGTAGGGGCTCTCGTAGCTGGCGATAAAGTTAGCGATGATATTGCTAAAACACTGATAGAACACGGCGCAGACTATGTAGTTGCTGTAGAACACCAATACCTAGCTGATTACGAGCCCCTCGCCTATACCGAGGCTTTGGAAGAGATTGTGAGGCTTAGGAAGCCGTGGGCTCTTATATTTATGGCCGATGAGGTGGGCAGAGATCTAGCCCCAAGACTTGCCTACAGGCTTGTCACAGGGCTTGCTACAGATAATATTGATTTCGATGTCGAGGACTTTTTCCACGGACTCTTGAAAGAGAAGTTCTCAAACATACTGGCTCAGATAAGGCCTGACTTTGCTACAAGGATAGCTAAGATATATACGCCGAGACATAGACCCCAGATAGCGTCTCTCCGACCGGGCTCTTTCAAACCACTCCAGAGAGATCCATCTAGGGTTGGGGATGTATATAGATACACACCAGCACTTAAAAATTACCAGAAGAAAGTAAGGATCGTGGACTACGAGAAGATCGAGGATAGAGGCGCTGAGCTCCTAAGCGCGAAGTTGATAGTGGGTCTAGGGCTAGGGATCTTGAGGGATGCCGAGGGAAACGCCAAGAACCCTCTAGAGGCTGTCGACATGGCTAAAAAGATCCTAGATCTTGTCAGAAGAAAACTCGGTGTGGAGACAGCACTGGGAGCTTCTAGAGCACTTATACATGCAGATGTAAAGGAGCTGAGGGAGATCATAACACACGATATACAGATCGGACAGACCGGAAAGACAGTATCGCCCAAGGTATATATAGCTGCTGGTATAAGTGGTGCGATACAACATAGAGTAGGGATCCTGAGGGCCGGCAGTGTGGTTGCCATAAATATAGACTCCAGAGCACCGATACACGAGATAGCTCACTACTCAATAATAGAAGACCTATATAGAGCCTTACCTAAGCTTTACGAGGCGTTGCAGAAAAAGCTTGAGAGTAGGTGAGGATAGTGGTAGATAAGCACGATGTAATAGTAGTAGGGGCAGGACTGGCCGGGAGTGCTGCTGCATATTATCTAGCTAAGAGGGGCTATGATGTACTCTTGGTTGAAAAAGCCAAAGTACCTGGGCAGAGGAACGTTACTGGAGGCATTCTCTACGGATCCTTTATCCCGGGGTATGGATTAATAGACCTCATACCGGATTTTGAAAGCGAGGCCCCCCTCGAGAGGAAGGTGGTAAAATACAGGCTTGCAATGATATCAAGCCCCACATACCCCGCTGAGTATAGATATAGGGCTGTCGCTCCTAACGAGAGATCATATATGGTTCTAGAGATAGATGAGACGTCAGTGCTCGATAGATTTATCCATAGAGGTATATCCACAGGGCATGACTACACAGTGATCAGGGCTAAGTTTGATAGATGGTTCGCAAGAAAAGTTGAAGAAGTTGGGGGAATTGTGGTCACAGCAACAGCTGTCGAGGATCTCGTTATCGAGGATGAAAAGGTAGTTGGTATAAGAACAAATAAGGAGGAGATACACGCGGATCTCGTTATCGATGCTAGCGGTATTACAAGCAAGCTCGTAATAAAGGCTGGGCTTAGAAAACCCCTAGATCCTAGCCAGGTTTACCATGGTATCAAACAGGTTTACCAACTGAGTGAGGATGAAATTAACAAGAGGTTCGGGCTTAAAAACGGTGAGGGGATGGCTATAGCTATAATGGGTGATTTCCTCAGAGGAATGATCGGTGGTGGCTTCATATATACAAACAGGGATACGATCTCGGTAGGCCTTGTTGTTACAATGAGCAGCATGCTCAAGAGTCTCAGAAAAAACGTCGAAGAGATTGGAAAGCCGTTGGACGTGCTAGAGGATATGATCTCGCACCCGTATGTGAGCAGATTTATAGATGGTGCAAAGCTTGTTGAGTACTCAGCACACAACATTCCCAAAGGACCCATGACTTTTCTAGAAAAGCCTTTGAGAAGCGGCTTTCTAGTAGCTGGGGATGCTTTGGGAGCGTTTGTAAAGATAGGAGGTCTTATAGACGGTATGAGGAGAGCCATAGCTACAGGGATCATGGCTGCCCAGACCTATATATATGCTAGGAAGAACAACGACTTCAGCGAAAAGACTCTCTCAATATACCTAGATCTCCTCCAACCGATCTATAGGGATATCAGGAGGGCTGCTAGAAACAGCACCCTATCCGAGAGCAGGATTCTGTATGGTCCCGGGTATAGGCTTCTCCTAAGATTTCTCGGGAAAAAGGTCTTGGGAACCATAGGGGAGAGGATAAATAATAAGGATGCCTTACAGAAGATCCAGGAGAGAACAGGGCTCCTAGTATATGAGGAGGATAAGAACTACTCACACATAAAGATAGACTACGCCGCAGCTAATAGAGATCCGTATAAGCTCTGGGTCCCAGCATGCCCAACCAACTGCTACACATTATCGGTTCCCGGAAAGGGTATATTCGCCTCATATAGGGATCTATATAAACATAACCTAGAGAGGCTTAAAAAAACAGGATCTAGTGGTAAGGATCTCGAGAAAAAAGCCCTCGAAGAGACATGGAGAGACGTTGCTAGAGCTGAGATCAGGTTTGATCATGTTGCGTGCGTCTCATGCGGAACATGCTGGGTGATCGGTCCTCCAGATGTCATTTCATTCAACCCAGAGAGAAGCGGACATGGAGTTAAGTTTAGATACGGCTAGGCTTTAGTATTTACCGACGCCTGTTTTACCACGGTGTTTTCAGGACTCCTCCTGGGATTCTTCGTAAACTTTTCTCTCGAGGGGGGGTGTCATAACCCTCTCCCTGAGATAGTTAACTATCTTCCTAGCCTCATCCTCAGCAACGTGCCTACCTATCTTTTGGGCTTCCAGTATCTTCTGCGCCAGCACGCCCTCAGGCGACTCTCCCTCTTGGATAGGGATTCTTAGTCTCTCAAACACCATTGGGCTTGGATGCAATATCGCCCCTTTCTTTATAAACAGTTCGTTATCAAGCCGGGTTACAACAAGCGAACCGACCTCTTCATCACCTAGTTTTAGAGTATATACTAGATCGCCATCCAGGGTCTCGCCAAGCTTTACAACCTGATACTCAACGCCTTTTCCAAAAGCCTCTTGCCAAAGCATTGCACCACCAATGGATCTGACTATATTATCGATCTCCTTATCCCTCCTGAATACTTCTATCGATAATCTAGAAGGATCCCATACGATCTTTCCACCCTCTATTTGATAGTCTATCCTTATCCTGACTACATCGCCCTTATCAACCTTAAACCTATCAACAAGAATCTTATACAACGTACTGTTGAGCTCACCAATTGCTCTCGCAACCTCCTGCGACGAGATAACTCCTCCCCTAATCTCGTCTCTGAGCTGGGCAAACGCTGTTCTCCTAAGCTTATCAGCATACCCACCAGCTATTACATAACCAGAGCTTAATGTTGGCATAGTATCACCATAGATCACTTATATATAAGGGGATAATAAATCGAACATACTGTTAATAGCAGTTTCATAATAGTAAAGTTGATAGTACGCCCATGAATCAACAGGGATAGAGATCCTGCGGGCGGTGGAAACTCCTGGATATAACTATGAATAAAGATAAAGTGATTGAAACTAACACCCAGGTATAAACAGGCTGTGCAGCCAGAACTCTTAACTAGGGGTATGAGACTCTACAGAAGTAGCTGGCTCCCTCGTATAGGGTTACCCTTACAATTATATCTTTTCTTCCAATCAGCTTGTATATATTCTCGGCTATCATCAATGCCATGTTCTCTAGGGTTGGATTACCTTTATCACATATCGTGATTTTTCTAAATATCGTCTGGACCTCGTCGCTGATCGTATAGCCTTTAGGTACTATCAAAGATCTGTCTAGATTGCTTGCCACACTTCTCACGATTCTCTCAAGCTCTCTAAGATCTAATATATAGCCCTCAGAACCCGGCTTCCCATAAATCTCTACAGATAGCCTATAGGTATGTCCATGCGGTATCAAGTCTATATCTAGAAAACCATGTGTTATATGCATAGCCTCAAAGTATATACCGTCAACTCCAATGCTGATCTCTAAAGCAATACACCCCTTAATATGAATAGCAGTCCCGAATTAATAGCGAAGTCTATAATCTAGCCCTGGTGCGGGTCGTCTAAACAACATATAGAGAGGGGTTTAGAGATACAGACGTTCTAGCCAAGATCTTCCAAGTATTAGTTATGATCGGAAACAAGAGCTTTTATCTAGAAGAGAGATTCGAGGCTATTTTAAGCCCAGACGCCAACGCCTCTTTTAGCAATCTTGTCTGCAGAGACCTAGGGTAGAGGCAGTGCTATAAGAACCATATAGCCCTTGGGGTCAGTGATTCTTAGGCTTATCATTGTACCGCTGGTGAATCTCTTATCGCTAAAGACTATAGCATCGCCACCCACGGTTCTGGGATCATCGTGATTGATGATAACTATCCTAAGAACCTTTAACTCGCCTGGCATAACCGCCGGTGTATGAGTCCTTGTATTGGGAAATCCCGTAGGTGTAACAATATCATCGTTAATCACTATATCTATGTAGGGGATCTCGAAGGCCACGCCTCCATTATTCCTTATACTAAGCACTACATCCCACATAACCCTATCCTCTACAACAGCAACCTTAGAGATCCTCATAACCTTTACATCGATCATAGGCTGAGAAGCGCTTCCTTGGAAGACCCCAAGGATGAATGATGCAAATAAAGCGGAAAGTAACGTGGCAAGCAGAGTAAGGCCGGTTACAACTATGACTTGACTGTTGGCAGCATTCTTAAGAGCTTTACACCTCAGAGGGATAGACAAATCAGAAATAACCGGATAATGATAACGCACATTACCCTTAGAGGACATACCATGACCCATATGTCTTACCCTCTCGACAGCCATACAGATCATTTACTATTGATCTGTAGAGGAATATATTAAGCAACCGCGCGAAAATCGCAGAATACCATATGAAAAGATTTTAAGCATCACCAAGAAAAATAGAATTAACACTACATAGCCTCTCACAATAATAAGCCAAGGCGTAAATAATAATTTATCATTATTAATAATATTGATTTCTTTTTTACCAAGTATCCCTGCCTCTCTACGCTTGTTAATTCACACCGATATAATCGTGCTAAATCGAATCGCGGCTTCTACACAAACATTGTAGGACAACAAGGGCAACAGTGGATTTAGAATCGATACCCATCATCAGTTCTATTGAGAGAATCCCATAACATAGGGGCCGTTAACGTTCAATACAAAATACCCGACCACATAAAAACAACAAAACAATTAAAGGTTAGACGTGACGAACCATTAACTAAATATGATAGAAATCACTTATACAGAGTCGGGCTTTCATAGGGATTGGTCTTCTTAGTACCAACCGCTCAGTTCCTAGCTTCACACGTAGTACTTCTTTTATCAGAGCCCCCATCGCTAACCCCCACCTATTCAGAGAGACCCCAACCCACAGCCCCCAATAATATGCCTCAGATCCACCGCTGTGAAAAACCTCTATATCCTGGATCTCTTTTAACCCGCCTACTCAGGTTCTCTATCTTTACCATCATTGTTGGACGGGCATCTCCATAGAATAACAGGGCTTATATAATGTTCCATTATTGCAGAACTGCGAGTTAATATCATCATTATAAGCCTCATGAAACAAGAAACAGACGACCTGGCCAAATAAGACTCTTGGGAGACTAGGGTTTAGCCGCATGAAACCATTGCTATTCCATCTATTATTGGTAGAAGCTCTTCTAAGGCCTTCTGGTTGCAAGTCTCCACCAGAATCCTACCAGCTGCCGCCCCCGCGTATATCTTGAGATCCCTGGTTATGGATATTGCTCTTAAAGGAATGATTGTTATGTCGGGGACTAGAAGGGCTATTATGCCTAGACTATATTGCAAATGATCTTCGTGGATTCTTATACCTATGCTCTTATACGCCTCCTGAGCAATCCTCAATGTCTCCACAGTTTTAAGCAGCTTTAGGTCTAGTGCTACTACGAAGTTCCAGAGAGGTGTTATGAGATCTAGGCCTCTTGGTGGTTTCTCTGGATCTATGAGGGCTATGATCTCAAGCTCCCTCGCAGGCTCTTTAGGATCGACTCCGCAGCTCTTCATAGCATCAACAATCATGGCTGGAGATACAGAGTCTACACCCCTCAGATCTATGTATACACCATCAACCCTAGAGGGGCGTTCACCAGCATGCGGCTCCATATATACCTTCAAATGCTTCATAAAAACACACCTTAGTGCTAAATCTCAACTATCCTTGCTTCCATCCTACTTATATCAAGAACCGCAACTGTAGATCTCCCAGTAAGGATTCCGTAAACCTCTCCCGGATTTATGATCAGGGTTCCTTTCTCAACCCTTACATCTGGTTCATGTGTATGTCCATAGAGAACCAGATCATAGTCACCGCTTTTGGCAATACTATTGATAATAGCCCTCGTCCTTTCCTTAGAGCCATATCCATGGACCATGAAGACCCGTTTACCCCCGATCTCTAACTCGAACGGTGGTTCATAGAGCTCCTGACCAGCCCTCACAGCTATCTCCCTTAAACCCAGCTTCTCTCCATCATTGTTACCAAAGATCCCGACAAACCTAACCCCGCTTCTCAGTATCCTTGCAAGAGAAAACGGCGCCACATAATCTCCTAAATGTATTATCATCCTAACCCCACTGCTAGAGAAAAAGCTCATAGCAGCATCTATTTTGGCAATATTATCATGGCTATCACTCATAATGCCTATGAGCATAGAACCACCATCGATCCTCTACCACTAACGCTTTTAAGCAGAAAACCGTTGGCCAACGCTTCGAAACCTACTAGGGTTTACAAAAACCAATACTAAATCTATGGTTCTACGAGAACACAAGACCCGGTGAAATACTCTACAGAGATGCCAGCCCACGGTTTACTTCATAAAGACCAAAGCAATCAAGGAATATAAGGATTGGCGTGATAGTGGTTCGTATCAAAGCTTTCTGCCGGTCAAAAATCTAAAGTGTGGTGGTTATGTTTTGAAGGTTATTCTTGACATGGATCCTGGTATAGATGATGCTGTGGCGCTCGTAATGGCTTTAGGGTCTAGAGATGTAGAGATCCTCGGAGTAACAGTTGTCTCAGGCAACGTTCATGTGGATCAGGGTGTTAGGAACGTGCTTAGAATAACGGATTATCTAGGTAAGAAGGTTGATATCTATAAAGGCTCTGAGAAACCTCTCATAAGAGATTTGGTGACCTCTGAACATGTACATGGTTCCGATGGTCTTGGTGATTCTGACCTACCTCTTAGAAAAGAGATCACCGCTAGAGAGAATGCTATTAAATTCATCGTCGAATCGACCCTTAGTGAGAGGGTCTCTATAGTGGCTACGGGTCCCCTTACCAATATAGCTAAAGCCATCCTTATCGAGCCAAACATCTCCTCTAAAGTCGAGGAGATCGTTGTTATGGGCGGGTGCTTTGGGTTAACAAGATACGCTAAGGGTAATGTAACGCCATATTCTGAATATAACTTCTACGTAGATCCCGAGGCTGCTAAGATTGTGATCAGGTCAGGGGCTAGGATCAGGATCGTTGGCTTAGACGTGACCCAAAACCACTCATCGATGCTCACCAGAGAAAGGGCCGAGGATCTTAGGAGGATTGGTAAAGGTGGGGATCTTATATATAGAATAACCCGCAAACCACTCATCGATAGAGGATATTTCGAGCTCCACGACGCCATTGCTATGGCGTCGAAAATAGACCATAGCATTGTTGCGTTCAAAGACTTGTATATTTCGATAGATACATGTTATGAGAGGGGCAGAAGCTATGCATATACAGAGCCTTCTAACTCTGATGGGAAAGCGCTGGTGGGATACGATATCGATTCGGAGAGGTTCTATAGCCTGCTCAGAGAGACACTAAAATAATATATTCAAGCATCACCATGAAAAAATAACTGTTATTCTTATGTCCCGCTTGGATGGAATAATAACCTTTATCGGAACAATATGGACCACGGTATCCCTTAAAACAACCTGTGAAACATACTATGGTGAAGGTGAGAAGATGCAGAGCATGAAAAAGATCCTAGCAATAGGAGTTCTGCTAGCAGTATCGATAGGACTCGCATATCCATTAGCAGTCTCAGCTCTCTCTATAGCGACCAGCAACATAAGCAAGCAAAGCCCCCACAGCTATGTAGCAATCTCGGACGACGATCTAGAAAATGGCTATTACGCATTCGCTAAACATATCGCTACTCAGAAACGTGGTGAAGGCCATGATGACGATCATGATGATCGTTACTATCCTTCACACATGTTTGGGAGAACAGTGCTTTCGGCATTCATCAATATAACCGATACAAATATACCCAACACCTCAGTTGGTGATAAAGCCTCACTGGTGCTTCTCAAGAAAGGAGGCAACCACAGCCTGTTATTGACTGTAAAAGCTAAGAGTAGTAAACACGTATACCTAGCTATGGTGAATGTGACAAGCCTCACGGTGAATTCTGATAAAATTTCGATAAGTGGTTCCATAAATAGGAGCAACATACCTGGGTTCAGCACCGGCTCCCAGATATCTATAGAGATCAAAATAGGGTTTGCCAGCATTACATCAGGATCCTATCAGCTTAGCGGCGATGTTCTAAGCCTCATATTTAAGAGATAGAATAAGATTTTTTATAAACTATAGATACAAATGTTTTTTTAACGCTCTATCACAAGCCAATCAAGAATCCATCACCTAGTCAGATCATGACCACTGATCTTGCCATCATCCGAACTCCCTAGACTCTTTATGGCACTGTTTATTAACATGAGTATCTCGTCAACCGTTGATCTGCATGTGAGTATCCTATTTTCATGACATTCAAAAACCATATATATAGATCTATTTCTCTTCTCCATATGTATAACAACCCCCATGGGTATATCTATGTTATCAGGTTCTAGAGATCTGATCACGATATCTGGGTCTAGATCTTCTGTACTTATCTCTACCTCAACCCTGATGATCACTGTAATAAGCTAACCACCTCAGCAGCCTCTTGGACACTCTCGACAATAGCCAGCCCGCCTTGTGTTATTCTCAACCCCTTCATGGATACGGGGTCTATTGTTTTATCAACAGGTACAGCGTAGCCTCCCTCTATCTCGTAAACAGCATAGCCATTATAGTGTGAAAGTAGTGCTAATACTCTATGCACGGGCCATATTATGTTCACAGAGACCTTCGGATATATGGTCACCATCCTGCCCTTTACCGAGTATGTGGATACTCTCTTACTCTTATCAATAATATCCTTTAGATAGTCAATAATCATTCTTTTATGATCTAGACACCTATATGCTATTCTAGACAGCCCCGGCATGCCTGTTGATATATAGGATGAAACCTCCGGGGATCCGCTAGCTATAGAGGCTAACAAGCATATGTGGAGCTCATAAGGATCCACAAAAGGATATTCATCCCAGTATATAGGTTTTAACCCTACCGAGACAAGCTCCAACCCCGTGAGATCGTTGATAGCTTTTGAGAGTTTCTTAAGCGACTCTTTATCACTCTGCTGTATAGAACCAACAATCTCAGAAACCTTGGAGGGGTTGCCCGTGACTCCTGGTATATATGGATCCAGAGTGTTTTCAAAAACATATGATAAGCTGTCCCAGACCCCAAAGCCCATGACCTTCAACCCCTCCTTTATATGACTAGCATCAGATCCAAAGATCTCTCCAAGAGCGGAGATAATCTTATCATCAACACTTGATAGGAGATTCTTTGAAAAAGAAGCCATATGACCAGCCACAGCCGCGCCCCTAAGCTCTCTCGGAACTTGGTAGAACTGCGAGACCGCTCCTAAGACTTCCTGAGATATAGATCCCGACGCATATGCTATAACCCACTCACTGATCTTCGAGCTCTCATCCCTCCTCCTAAGGATAACAAGGCCTCCTCCGCCCCTAGGAGGTTTTGAGCCTATCACGAGCGAGGTATCAGGCGGTATTGTTGTTAAAAGTGTTGATGCGGAGGAGACTCCTACATCGATCCTATGTGCGCTCATCAACCTTATAACTATGGATGCTGCTATCACGGAATCTACATCATGCGAAACATAGATCTCACAATACTTCTTATCAAGAAGCTTTTTAAGAAACTCACCGATAATACCTTGACTACCACTCTGCTGATCCAATAGCTAGCTCCCAGCCTTTCCGACAGTTACCTGCTGCGCGACTAGAAGCTTCGCCCTTTCCCTATCATACTCCCAATCTGGTGGTAGTTTTCCGACCCTTTTGTAGTACTTAACCAGCCTCCTTATCTTTGACTCTATTTCTATCAAACCCCTCTTCGAGTGAATATCCTTGGGGTGCTCCTCAAGATGTCTTAAGAGGTTCACAGCACGCTTTATAAGGTTAAACAGATCCTCTGGGATCTCTGGAGCAAGCCCGTGCTTCTCGAGAACCTTTGTTAGCTTCACACCAAGAACCGATTTCGTGAGGGGAACACCATACTGGTCCCTTAGTATGAGGCCTATCATTGAGGGCGGATACCCCATCTTGCTAAGCTCAACAATAACAGTCTCTATCTCCTCTGGCCTCATCTTAACCCATTTTGGTGGCCCAGCCCTCACAGGCCTTGTTGAGTGCGACTGCCCCTTATCCCTCTTTCTATTCAAACAAACACCAAAAGAAGAATAGTGTGGAGAAATATAAAAATTCTCTAGAAAGCAGGGTAAAAAGGCGACAGTGCTATTTATAAGGAACATCACTTGAGCTCTACTTTTAAGTCTAGGAAACCTTCGTTTCAGCTTTACTCTCGGTTGCAGATACAGAGGGTAGCTCTGGGAAGCTCTCCTTCATCCTCTGTTCGGCAACGATTCTGGCTTCCTCGAGGATCTTTCTAGCCTCTGGCGATGAGTATGTAGCCTCTGTGAAGCCTACGCTGAGACCCTCACCGCTCTCTGTCACTACTTCTCTCAGGTTCTCCTCGAGCTCTATCATCTCGTATGAGAACTCAGGCATTATCCCCCTAACAAGGCCTCTGAGCTCTCTAACAACACCTATTACTGGTGCTAGCTGCACGAAGGCCTCACCCATTAGAACCACTGTCTCTATCCTCATCGAGATCTGCTCAAGCGCGATCTGAACCACCGTCAGCTGTTTGACAGCCTTCCTTATCTCAGCTATCTCGTTGGCAAGCATAGTGGCTCTAGTCGTATCCTTAGATATGAGGGCATCAACCACCCTCTCGAATAACACTCTATCCCTCTCCTTCATCCTCTCAAGCTGGATTCCTATCCTGCTAACCAGCCCCTTTATCTTGTAATTAGCCATGAGGAGCTTGTACTTTATAGGCTCTCTCTTGGCAAAGGCCTTTTTAATCTTCTCACCAACACTTTCTCCACCCTCCCATCTCTTGGCAATGTCGACTATGTTTCCCACCTATCTACACACCTCGAATAGTATGCTTTTACCCTCCGGGGTATTTAAGACAAACCCCCAATTGTGCTGCTAATTACCCACTATACCTTAACACACATCTAACAGATCTACAGATCTCTAGAAAAACCTATAGATCATCTATGGTAGAATCATTATCTTACCGTCTCTCTCACTAGAGAAGAGGTTTTTAAGAGCATCAACCCCGTTGTCTAGATCATAGCTTCTCCACACCTTCACCCTGAGCTTCCTCTCCTCACCCATTCTAACGAGATCCAGCATCTCTCTTCTCGTACCACCCGTCGACCCTATTACCCTCAGTTGTTTTGAGAAAACCTCTCTTATCGAGATCCTGAGCTCATCGCCTGTTAGAGCACCAAATGTCACGACTCTTCCGTTGGTCCCCAAGAGTTTAATGCTCTTCGATATTGTCTGGGTTCCCTGAGGATCTATCACCACATCAGCCATAGAGCCACCCGAGATCCTCTCCACAGCTTTATACGCATTATCGAGATCAACAACCTCATCGGCACCAAACTCCCTCAACCACTGCTTCCTAGTAACTGCAACAACTTTAGCCCCCATGATTTTAGCAAGCTGGACAGCGAAGATGCCGGTATTGCCTGAAGCACCAACCACAACAACAACCTCTCCAGGTGATACCGAGGCTAGTCTGAGGGCGTGATACGCTGTTAAAGCCCCAATCGATAGACTTGCAGCAAGCTCCCACTCAATATTATCACCCACTCTAAACACGTTCTTGGCAGGGACTACAGCATACTCAGCATAACCACCGTTGGAGACTATCCCTATAAGCCCTCCCCTTCTGCACAACATCTCCTGACCCGCGAGGCACATATCACACGAACCATCGAATAGCCTGCTGTAAACAGCAACTCTATCACCAGGCTTTACATCTCTAACATGGTCGCCAACAGCTTCCACGACCCCTGCAAACTCCGCCCCTGGAATATGCGGGATCGGTGTTACATTCCTTATACTCACTACAGTGGCATAGTCAACCGGATTAACACTCGCTGCCTTCACTCTTATTAGAACAGAGTGTGGATCTAGCTGGGGTTTCTCGACATCCATTACTTTTAGATTCTCTAACCCATTCTTATCAAAAACCAACGCCCTCATTGTAAAACCCTCTATATATCGTCTCTTGAGAAAAATAAATATAGTCTCCTATTTACCTGACGAGATGAGCTCTATGATCGTTGATAGCAGCTTCTCCGACGCCGATACCCTCTTCTCGAGGCTATATATGCTCCTATTAATGCTCTGCATATACTGGGACTCAACGCTCCTCTTAAGATCCTCTACTTCTCTGTTGATATTGTTGAGAACAACCTGGTAGGCGTCTACTAAGCTTCTAAGCCTTTTGAGATCCTGAGAAATAGCCTTATACCTCGCATCTAGATCATGTGTTAACATATAACCCAGTACCAAGAACGGTACAAGGATCGATATATAGAGAGATACAAGCGATCTAGGATCGTTGAAAACCACGCCTATAGATGGGATCCCCAGGAATTCCCACGAGATATATAGCATGGCAATGGCTGAGAACGACGCTACAAGTGATGAGACAAGCCACCTCATCTCCTCACCAGTACCGCAGTATCCCAAAGGCTAATAAGGGTTAGGGCTCAAAACCACATATCCCTACTCTCTATAGATTCAAACTCACCGACATAGAGATATAGTTTTAACATCTATTTCACACACAGATCTCCTAGCCCTCCAGATCACTCTAGCCCAGAGCATCCGGCCGAACGTTTAAAATATTAAAAGTTAAATCGCCACAAGCGCTATTAACAAACGATGATGAGTGTAGCCCGCAATTACGAGCGATGAGTAAACTTGATCCCACTGAACCTATTTCTAAGTTGTTTCGCCTCCAAAATAGCCCTTCAAAGTTTATTTGATATTAATAAGAACAAATACCTAAGCAAACCAGAGCTTATCTTTGCGGAAGCCTTTACCATCAGGATACCTATAGGCTAGGCAGAAGTTACTAAATACGAGAGAGCATCAATACACATAAATAAACAGCGGATAAACGATAGTAGATCCACTTTCTGCACAGCTAAAAGCTTCCCTCACAACAGTTAGCTAGAGGCATTCTATGAAGGAAAAGCAATCGAAATCAAAAATAACAACAATGAAACACAGACTTCCAGATGCACCTAGCTAACCGATATTTATGTGATGACCACGCCTATTTTATATAGCTCCTTGCCTTTAATAGTATGAAAAGTGTGACTGAGATGGGATGGTCTCATCTGTTCGAGATCTATGGTGACTGCCGGCTCTTCATAACGAACTCCGACACTAGCCACGGGGGTGTTAATGGGTGGAGGAAGCCATCTATGCTGAGCTTGATAGGCTGAGAGAGGATCTCAGGATTCTTATGGAGAGGAGAGATAAAGCTGGAGAGAGTTTTTTAAAACTGGTTGAGGAGAGAAGGAGACTCATATCAGAGATCAGGGAACTAAGAGGGAGTCTAAGAGAGGTTAGAGAAAGCAAAGCCAGGCTTATAGAGATGGTTAGAGATCTCAGGGAAAGACTTAAACAGGCTAGGGAGAAGCTGAGAAACAGTGTCGCCAGGCTTGAAGAGATTAGGAGAACATACCCGGATCTTGAGAGGATAGCAGGGGTCTCTATATCTTCCCTTAAGAGGAGAATAGATTCTCTTGAATGGAAGATCATAACAGGACAGGTAGATCCTGAAGAAGAGGAGGAGATCATTAGACAGGTAATGAGGCTTGAAACACAGCTTGACAAGATCTTGAAGGCTAAGAATGTTAAAAACATGGTCACCGAGATAAGGGCTGAGATAGCATCCTCAAGGCTAGAGATAGACGATATAAGGAGATCCATCGCCGAGGTCTCACGCGGCATTAACGAGATCAAGAAAAAGGAGAGCGAGCTTATAGAAGAGATAGGGAAGAGAAGTGCAAGAATAGATGAGATCTCAAAGGAGCTTGACAGGCTAGCCACAGATAGATCGAAAATCTCTGAAGAGATCAGGAGAAAGAGGGAAGAGATACAAGCGCTTAGAAGCAGGCTAAGAGAGATCAGGACAGGACAGGACAAAAAATCCAGGACTGAGCGGCTGGAGATCCTGAAAAAGAAGGCTGAAGAAAAGCTATCCTCTGGAGAGAGGTTAACATTCGAAGAGCTACAGGCGCTCTATGGAGGGCTAGACGGAGAGAGCAATGGTACGAGTGGTGGAGAAAACCCCTGAAAAAATATTGATAGTCGTTATAGATTATGACGACGATCTAGGAAGGGCAGGGATAGATACCCCGGTAGTTGGTGTAAAGAGAGTATCCGAAACAGCTTTTAACTATGCCCTAGAGAGACCAGAAGATCCGGATGTAAATGCTCTCTTCACAGCTATAAAGATATATAGAGACATGGTGGATCAGGGATATAGGGTTGAGGTGGCAGCGATCTCAGGCGATCAGAGGGGAGGGTTGAAAGCTGTTGAGAGGATCAGGAGCCAGCTAATAGATGTGATCAATCTAACAGATTCTAAATCAGTTATAGTGGTATCAGACGGGGGCGAGGATGAGAAGGTTATCCCCGTAATAGAATCCATAGTACCGATCTTCTATGTCAAGACAGTTGTTATAGAGCAGGCAAGGGCTGTTGAGCAAACCTATATTCTTATCTGGAGATATGTTAAAAAAGTACTCAGCGAGCCAAGACTCTCGAGGCTCGTTATAGGATACCCAGGACTTCTTCTTATACTCGTAGGCCTCATGCTTTTCTTCGATCTGCTCCAACAAGCGTTAATGGTATCGCTGATCTTCCTCGGCATCGTAATGATAATCAAGGGCTTTAACCTAGAGGATTCTTTGATAAACATGTGGAAGAGAAATCCCAGCGGAACCATACTAGCCGCGGTGGGGGCTATCGTTATGGGCATAGCTATAATGCTTACATGGTTCAGCCTGGCCCAGGCCTTGCAACACCCCCAGAGGGATTTCAAGATCGTTGGTAATATTCTTGAAAATGTCTCATGGCTATACGGCCTATCAATATCAGTCCTTCTCCTAGGACCCTTGATAAAAAGAATCCTCTCCAGATCTATTAGGGCGTGGAGATATGCAGTCATCTTAACAATGGTTGCTATGTTCACATTACTACTAAGAGACATAGGATTAGTGCTCCTCTCACTCCCTGACACGGCCACTGCTAGGGATATCGTTGATGCTATGTGGAGCAGCAACACATTCCAGGGGCTTATAACAATAGTTGTGACAGTAATAATAGCGTCCTCCTTGCTCCAACTCGTAGAGGTCACAATAACCAGGAGGAGAAAAAGCAAATAACCAATGATAATAGGTTACAGAGCTTCCACATGTTTATCTGGGCGATTTAAGTACCGATCAGCAAGAGTCCCCGCTATAAATGATAACTAAAACTGTTAGAGAAACAGGATCAGGCTATCATCGAAATTCATTATCGGATAGAACTAGAACCAGGTATACTGCACAATTACCATTCCTTTGTATCTTTATCGAGCATAGCGATGGTATTCTGCTAAAAGCAGGAGGTTTCTAAGCTTTAGGTTTAGCATGGGCTTTCGTGTGCGGCAAGGGATTTTGGAGCTTTCAAGCCTTTTCCAGCTATAGCTAATGCTATTATTGCTGATATGTACGGCATTGCTAGGGCTAGCTGATACGGGATCTGGATCAGGCCTGAGGCCTGCATTCTTAATTGAACAGCATCGAGAAAACTGAATGCTAGTATAGCTGGTAAGAGCTTCATAGGATTCCAGCCAGAGAGTATTACGAGAACTACGGCTAGATAGCCCCGCCCAGCCGTCATGTTATCCATATAAAGCCCTGAGAACCCTATGCTTAAAAGAGCTCCTGAGAACCCTGCAAACCCGCCCTCGATGAGCAGTAAATAGAGCCTGAGCCTCGAGACTCTAATTCCTAGCCTACATGCCCTCTCAGGATCCTCTCCAGACGCTCTTATCAAGATACCAAGCCCGGATCTATGTAGAAGGAGCCATATAGCTAGGGGCATTGCAAAAGTGGCAATGGAGAAGAAACCAAGATCCCCTAGAGTAGTGGTAAGCTGAGGAGGCTTCCCAGCACCTATGAAGAGCCTATAGAGATACGCTGTAAGCCCTATGGTTACTATGCTTATTGAGAGCCCGGAGACCATCTGATCAAGTCTCATATTGATTGCAAGTATAGCCAAGACCCCAGAGATTATGATGCCAGAGAGAACCCCTAGGAGAACTCCGATGAGAGGGTTACCGCTATACAGAGTCGCTAGATAGGCTGAGAATGCGCCGAAAAGCATAGCGCCCTCAATAGCTAAGTTGATCATACCGCTCCTCTGGACTAAAAGCTCTATCGATGCTACCAAGAGTAATGGGGCTGCTATCACTATTGTGCTGCTTAGGAGCCCTGCCAATAGCCCTTGTTCCATAAGATCAGCCCCTGATCTTGATGATAATTAATGCCATGATTAGAAGAAAACCTTGAAGTATATACATCATGCCAGAAGGTATGCCTGTAATCATCTGGGCAACAGTAACACCGTTGGTGACACCCCCAAGACCTATGGAGGCTATTAGGAGCATAGGGGCACTAGGCCCTGAAACCATAGCCACAGGAATTGCTAGATAGCCATATCCCTGGGATATTGTTGGAAGAGCTCTATGATGGACTCCCAGCACCTCAAGCGAGCCTGCAACGCCTGCCATGAATCCGCTGAAGATCATTGATAGGATCACTATGAGACCTGAGTTGAGCTTGAAGTATCTTGCTTGAACCTCACCGGCACCAATAATCCTGAGCCTTAGTCCAATGAGACTCCTCCCAAATAATATGTGGATTGCTAAGGGTAAGAGTGCGAGAGAGATCAGTATCCCAGCATGAATCCTTGTCCCAGGAAAGAGAGGATCTAGCCATAGATCCCTTCCAACGAGATCAGTCTCAGGGAAAAGAGAAGCTTTACTCTTAAGGGGACCGTTAAGCAGGTAGCTAGCCATATATATAGCTATATAGTTCATCATGAGTGTCGTGAGCACCTCATTAGATCCTCTATAGACTCTCAGAAGCCCTGGTATTAGAGCCCAAACAAGACCGCATAGACCCCCAAATAATACTGCTATAAGAATCCCAAAAGATCCCCAACCTGATAGATGAATACCTATCCATGCAGTGCCAATAGCGCCAAAGATCAACTGGCCTTCAGAGCCTATATTCCAGACTTTGGCCATATAGGGGATGGCGAGACCCGATGCTATAATCAGGATTGGAGAGGCTCTTAAAAGAGTCTCAGGAATCTGTTGCGGTGAGAAGCCTCCCCAGAGGATCCAGTACAGCACGTTAAGAGGATTGGCGCCTGTTATTAACGCTAATAACCCTACAATAGCAGCCAAGATTATTAAGAAAAGGAGTGCTAGGAGAAAATTGTTGAGCATACTGTGTAATTTGATCCTCTTGGTTGATCTTAACAATATAGTTTCCCCACTGCTAGATCCCCTGTACCTGGCTCTTTTCAAGCCCCACTAAAGCCCCCTCTCTCAAGAAAAATACCCTGCACCTCAGCTCCTTTAGATCCTCTGGGTCGCTTGTAATTATCACAACAGCTGAGCCCCTCATAGCTAGATCCTTTATTAATTCTTTGAGCAACTCTATAGAGCTTATATCCAGATTGGCTAATGGCTCCTCAAATATTATGAGATCTGGTTTTCTAAGTGCTTCTCTCCAGATCACAAGCCTTCTAGCATTGCCTCCCGAGAGGCTTCTCATAGAACTCCAGATCGATGGTACCTTGATGCTCGACTCTCTTATCAAGGACTCAGCATATGATCTAAGATCCTTGTGACTTATGAGCACATCCCCGATCCTTAAGGGTTTTTCAAGCAATCTCCTCATAGACGCATTAATAGCTATGCTCATGCTCATAACAGAACCACGCTCAGTATCGCTTGGTACATAGCTGATCCGAGATCCCGGTTTAACCCAGATCTCTCCAGATAGCGGGCTTCTAATACCATATATGGTCTCAGCGATCTCCCTAACACCCCTACCATCAAGCGATACTATAGCCACAACCTCTCTCCTAGAAACTTTGAAGCTAGCGCCTCTCATCACATAGATACCTCTATCATCAATCACCGTGAGATCCTTCGCACTAAGTATCTCTTCACCATTACCAATAGAAGAATCAGTGATCCCTGCTACAGATCCTTGTCCATCATTGTTAATGACATGCGGAAAGAATTCTTCGAAGCACTCTCCGCACGACCCAACTTCAGCAACCTTTAACCCTCTCTTGAGTATTGTGAACCTATCGCCAAAGCCTATTACCTCTCTGATCTTGTGGTTTGTCATAACTACTGCCTTCCCATCCATAGAGACCTTTCTAAGGATTCTTAGGATCTCCTTGGAGATCTCGGGGCTTAAGAGAGAGGTAGGCTCGTCGAGAAGGATAACCCTCCTCCCAACAGCCACAGCTATTAGAACCTCGAGAAGCTGCCTCTCACTAGGAGACAGGTTTGACACCTTTACACTAGGATCTATCTCCCTAAGCCCCATCTTACCCAACGTATTTTCGACATTCTTAAGAATCCCTCGAGGATTCATTCTACAAGATCTCGAGATGATCGATATATTCTCCTCTACAGTTAGTTCTCCTATCAATGATGAACCCTGGTAGGCCATAGATATGCCTTTCTCCAGCGCTACTCTGGGCGATTTGAGAAATACCTTCTCACCATCAATCCTGATCTCCCCGGCTGTTGGTCTCATATACCCGCTTAGTATTTTGAGAAGCGTTGTCTTCCCAGCCCCATTCTCGCCAAGGATCACATGGATTTCTCCTTCGTATATCGAGAGATCCACGCCAGATAATGCTGTATAGCCTCCCGGATAGACCGCCCAGATATCTCTGGCTTCTATTATGGGCGCCTTAGCCTCGCTCATATAGATCCCTAGCTCCACCTAGAATCGTCCCAATTCTCCATAATAGGAACCTTGAGCACTCCTTCAAGTATATCCTTCTTAGCCCCCTCGACATGGTTAACTATCTCGGGAAACTCTCTGGCAAAACGGGTGTTCCACATGAGCTTAGCCCAACCCTCCTTCATGCCCCACTCAAGGATCCCGCTGGTCCATGACCCGTTCTTTCTCAGCTCAACGAGGTGTTTTATAAAGGGTCTCAGATCCCATACAATGCTGGCAACAAGGGTATTTGGCGCTATATTACTGTAATCTATCACCGTTCCAAATGTATATATCACTCTACCCTGTTTATACATGTCTTCAGCAGCGTCTGTTGCGCCGTAGCTCTCTGAGTATATTATATCAGCCCCAAGATCTATAAGGGCTTTTGCAGCCTCCTTAGCCTTTACAGGATCATACCAGCTCTCTATAAAGACAGCTCTTATCTTCACAGAGGGATTCACAGACTTTGCACCATATGCAAAGGCATTTATAAGCCTAACAACATCCGGAACCGGATAGCTTGCAACAACGCCTATGACATTGCTCTTGGTAAGCTTGCCAGCCGCTATACCCGCGAGATAAGCAGCTTCTTGGATCCAATAGTCGTATACAACAACATTAGACGGATACTGAATATTAGTGGGGCCCGAGCCTTGTGCAAAGAAGACATTGGGGAATTCTCTTGCAACCTTGATTGTTGTCTGGTAATACCCCCAACTGTGGGGTATTATTATGTCGTAGCCCGCTTGGATATACTGTCTTATAACCCTCTCAACGTCAGATTCGGAGACCCTCTCGACATAGCTATACTCGATTCCAAGGTTATCCCTAGCCCATTTCATCGCCTCATGCATAGCCTGGTTCCATGGCTCTTCAATTGGTGTCACATAAATCACAGCCACCCTTATCTTGCTTGGTTGCGCAGGTGTCTGGGTAGTATTAACCCCAACCGCGATACCCCCAGGGCTTTTTAATAAATAAACCGAGGCTATGGCACTTACAGCGATTATGATTACCACAATCAGAGCTAGGATCGATGTTCTCATGCTATCCACCTACGCTGTACCAAAAGTTATTCCAAGCTCTCTAAGCCACATCCTATATGCTATTGACACTCTATCTGATCTTAAGTGAAGCTCTGCCTGGAGATCTAGAGGTAATAGCTCGGGTCTCTGGGACTCGACTACAGGAACATCTTGAGATACTATTTTGTCTTGGAACCTTCTGATCTCATCATCAGGGATCTCGTGTGCATAGTTCATCGCGATTATCATCCAACCAATGCTCTCAGTCTGTTCTACCGGAGTCACTGTATAGAATATAGAGAACCTCTTACCACCAGATTCCTTAGTAAAATATGCGACGAGAGGCCTTAGAACCATATAGGTATAGGTCTCCCACTTACCAACACCTGTACCGTCTGGATTTGGCTGCCAAACCCTTATATCCTTTGCAATAATACCCTCCTCGCTCTTTATCACATCATAATCCGGAATCTCAGGTTTAGACGGATCCCCAAGAATCCCTGTGTGGACGAAGGGGAAATGGGCTACATCGAGGAAGTTCTCTATAGCTCTGGGACCGCTGCTTTTTATTCTATAAGGTCCGCAATAAATCTTTCTGAAAGAAGGATCCGACCACTCAGGAAACCGAGGTACTTCCCTGCTAGGATTCCCTAGCGAGACCCATATATACCCGTACTTTTCAACAGCCCTATACACACGAACCCTCGCCTTCTCAGGAGGTTTTTGATCCGGGTGTGCCGGTATCCTTACACATCTACCGCTTGTATCATACTCCCAACCGTGGTATGGGCATACGAGCTTGTCGTCACTTACCCATCCAAGCGAGAGCCTGGCACCTCTATGTATACAAAGATCTTGCCAAGCCATCGCATCCCCATTGCGAGATCTCCACACAACAAGATCTTCTCCAAGAACCCTAGCCCTGAGGATCCCACCTACAGGGAGATCGGAGGTTCTAGCCACAACAAACCAGTCATTGACGAGCACCGGATCCCGGATCAAGTTTATCCCTCACTCAACATTCATGTAAAAAGCTTATAAGCATAATACTTAGTTGAATCTTGTTTTTAAATAAAATATGTTAAAAATCAGTTATCCCTGATGCATGGAAACCGTGTCCAGAAATCATAGATCCTGCGACGAGAATTAGCCCCACAATAATCTATGAAAGATAGAAAGAGATACTGCTTTGAAGTGTTTAAATAACCTGGTGTTTTGGCCTCACAGACCATGATGCTAGATATTTCATGGTTTAAACACCCAGAAGAACCTCTCTATAACTCTGGGTAAGTCAAAAATATGCTCCAACTCATAAGAAAAATATTTCCCCGGTATAGAAATCTCTTTCTGTTGAGCTTAATAATATCCATGATTCAGCAGGTGATAAAGAAACTCTCCAGGCTTATCTCGTGATGTCTAAACCCCTATACATACAACAATCAACAATAGTTAGTAAATAGCAAAATGTAGTTATGGAGGTTCTACTCTATAGAATCTGGTTATATTTTCTACATGTATCTTATATACTGCTTCTTCGTTGAGGAAACCTTCTTTAGTTGCTTTTAATGTGTTTTCAGAGATCTCCCATGGGTAAAGGACTTTTCCTGGTCTTGCTGGGTCATCTATATAGTCGCTTTCGAACATATAGAATCCTTGGTATTTGCTTGCAATCTGGATCACCTGGTAGATCGCTGGCACGGTAGCCGGGATCCCCATTGATATAGCGTGTTCTAGAAGCCCTGGTTTTGCGTGGTGCATGGCAACCCTATCCTTACTAATCCCTATTCTTCTGATCCTGTCCTCGATATCCTTGGCAGTGATCCACCCGCCTTCTTCTAGGTGTAGGTGCACAATAGCCCCAAGATCCTTAGCCTTTGTTAAGGCATGGTCGAGAACCATTTCGGCGAGAACCACATAGTGGGGTTTAACCTGGTAGTGGGGTCTCCCAACCTCGGCGATTCCGTGTAAAAGTCCTTTCTCTATATAGGTGCATGCGAGATCTATGATCTTGATGGAATATCTATAGGCATCCTCGGGCTTCATCCCAAGCCTATCTATCATCTTATCAATCATAGCTGGGTGGTATCCGCCCAGACATGCCACCCTTAACCCTGCCTCTCTAGCAGCTCTGCACTCGGATATAACCAACTCTATGGATCTTTCAAAACCTTCTGGGCTTGGGTTAAGCCCAAGGCTGGTCGGTGGTAGAGAGACAAGTGCTATGAACCAGCCCCCGGATTCTCTGAACCTCTCGGAAACCGTTTTCGCTCCTAACCCCTTGAGAGGGTTTGTGTGGGCATGGGCGTCTGCAAATATCAATCCAGATCCTCACCTTATATATCCAGCCCACTCGCTAGGAGGCTTTATCCCGAGCTCCTCCAGGATCTTCATCACTTTCTCGGATGTTGTTAGATAGTATAGAGGCCAGTCCCTCAGCTTTGAGAGGAGAGTCTTGCTCTGAACACCCTCGATCCCAGCTATTCTTCTAAACCTAAAAGTAGGCTCCCCCTTATCATTCACAACAACATCGTCAACCACTAGAAAGCTTGGGGGGAGTGATGTGTAGTCAACCCTATCTGTCCTAGTACCCCTCCTGATAGGCCCCTTACCATATATACCTATAGCTGGTATTGGCAATAATCCCCTTATCTCCTGCAATAGCTTCTCATCAATACTCGTTCCCTGGTAATGAACCTCGCCATCCTTTTCCCACTGGCTCGGATTGAAATGAGTGTTTAGGATTAGTATAAAGCCCATAGAGATCATCTCTAGACGAGCTCCTCATGGTTGAAGAAGAGGGAGATTTCGTACTTAGCTGCTTCAGGACTATCAGATGCATGGGCTATGTTCTCGCTAACCGACAGAGCATAGTCTCCTCTTATAGTACCCGGGGGAGCCTTTCTACCATCTGTAGGGCCAAGGAGATTTCTTACAACACTTATAGCCGAGTCGCCCTCTATCACCATAAGCACTACAGGCCCTCTTGTGACGAAACCCACGAGCTCCTCAAAGAAAGGCTTACCCTTATGCACAGCGTATAGCTTCTCCGCCTCCTCCCTCGATAGCTTTTTAAGCTTCATACCAACGATCCTTAGACCTTTTCTCTCCAATCTAGATATTATCTCGCCAACAATTCTCTTCTCATAAGCATCTGGCTTTAGCATGAAGAATGTTCTCTCAACCGGCAATAGCGTCACCTCCTCTGCCTACCCATATAGCTTGAAGTCCACGGAAGCTTCTTCGAATCTCTCCCCATTCTATAGTATTTAAAACACTTAGAGGAGCAGAACCTTAGTATGCTTCCATCGTTCCTTACAAACATGATCCCCGTTCCGGGGGATACCTGGCCGCCGCAGAAACTGCACCTATGGATGCTGACCATCTCCCCACACCATGCATAATTATGTCTAAAGCTCTTTAAAGCGTCCACAAATATATCTATGGGGCTGCGATTGTCACAGCAAGCTGAGAAGGCTTCGAAATCAATAATAGAGGAGATAGGAATACCAGCCGAGGTTATACAGATCATAGGAAGGACAGGCGTTACTGGAGAGATAACCCAGGTCAGGGTAAGGGTTCTTGAGGGAAGGGATAAGGGCAGAATCATTACACGCAACATCAAGGGTCCCGTGAGGATAGGGGATATAGTGATCCTGAGGGAGACTGAGAGAGAGGCTAGAAAGCTAACAACAAGGAGATAACTCTATAGGTGCTGCTATTGACGGTGTACAACGTATATATAGTTTCTTATAGTGAGAAATCTATTGAGGAGGTGGAGAGAGAATTATCCAGGATAGCCAGGATAGTGCAAAAGGTTAGGAGCGGTGTTGTCCATAGCTTCTACTACTACAGAATAGAGTGTAGCTCCGAAGATAGCATAAACAATATATTGAAGAGTTATATAGATAAAGGGCTCATCTCCTGGGCGAAGGTTGAGAAAACTCTGGGGTGAGAGGATGGCTCACCTTGGGTCTAGATATGCCCCGGAAGAGGTAGAGACAAGGATCAAGAGGTTCTGGGAGGAGAACAAGATCTATGAGAAAGTAAGGTCTAGGAAAAGTGACAAAATCTTCTTCTTCCTAGACGGTCCACCATACCCCAGTTCCCCTACATTCCACCCGGGAACAGGATGGAACAAAGTGATCAAGGATGCTGTTCTCAGATACTATAGGCTCAAGGGATACTATGCAATGGATACACCAGGCTATGACACACACGGACTCCCAATAGAATACCAGATCGAGAAGAGATTAGGGATATCAAGTAAGAAGGAGATAGTTGAGAAGATAGGAATCGATAGGTTTATACATATGTGCAAAGAGTTCGTGTTAAACAACGTAGAGTCTCTATCCAGAGGCTTCAAGGATCTTGGCGTGATGATGGATTGGTCCAACCCCTACATGACTCTGAACAACAGCTACATAGAGGAAGCCTGGAGGTTGATAAAGGCTGCAGAGACTAAAGGCCTCCTCGACATAGATATAAGGGTTCTCCATTGGTGCCCCAGATGCGAGACTGTTCTAGCCGATTACGAGGTTACGCAAGAGTACGTTGATCTAGAGGATCCATCGATATATGTTAAACTACCCGTAAGAGGGGCTAAGAACGAGTATATAGTTATATGGACCACAACCCCGTGGACTCTTCCCGCAAACACATTTGTCATGGCCAGGAGTGACGCGATCTATGCTAAGGTGGAATACATGGGCGAGATCCTCATAGTTGCTGAGAGCACTATCGGGAGGATCGCTAAGGAGGTTGGTATGGAGAACTATAAAGTGATCACAAAGATCCCTGGTAGAGAGCTTGAGGGGCTTGAATATGACCACCCATTAGAGGACATAATACCCCTCCAAAAGATCCTGAAGAGCTATCACAAAATAGTCCTCGCCGACGAGTATGTGAGTCTCGACGAGGGAACGGGGTTTGTCCACGCCGCACCAGGGCATGGGCCTGAGGACTTCGAAGTGGCTAGGAAGAAAGGCTTCCCGGTATACTCCCCGCTAGATGATTCAGGAAGATTCACTGAGGAGGCAGGTAAATACAAGGGTAAAGGTGCTAGAGAAGCTAACCAAGAGATCATAGAGGATCTAAGGGCCAGAGGGGCGCTCCTCTCATACTCAAAGATCACTCACAGATACCCCGTGTGCTGGAGGTGTAAAACACCACTCCTACTCAGAGCAACTAAACAATGGATCATAAGAACCTCGAAGCTATCCTCAAAAGCCCTCGAAGAAGCATCCAAAGCAAAGTGGATACCCAGGTGGGGGCTAGATAGAATAAAACCCCTCCTCGAGAACATGCAGGACTGGGTCATATCGAGACAGAGGTTCTGGGGAATACCCCTCCCAATCTGGATCTGCAAGTCATGCGGACATAGAATAGTGATCGGGGATCTTGAGGAATTAAAGGCATATGGCGCTAGCGAGCCTCCGGAGGATCTCCATAGACCCTGGATAGATCGTGTGATTCTCAGATGCCCCAAATGCGGCGGGGCTGCCGAAAGAGTACCAGATGTAGCTGATGTGTGGCTCGACTCAGGAGTCGCTTTCTACGCATCTCTAGGCAAGGGTGGGTTGGAGAGGTTCAAAGAACTAGGGCCTGTCGATTTCGTCGTAGAGGGGCATGACCAGACCAGGGGTTGGTTCTTCAGTATGCTGAGATCCGGGGTTATAGTCCTGGATTCCGTGCCCTACAAATCTGTCCTTGTACACGGTTTCGTTCTCGACGAGAAGGGCAGGGAGATGCATAAATCCCTAGGTAACTATGTAGAGGTATCGCAAGTTGTTAACATGTATGGGAGAGACGCCTTCAGGCTGTTCGTGTTATCCAACACCACCTGGGAGGATCTCAAGTTCTCTATGAAGAAGCTTGACGAGGTAACAAGAGACCTCAATATAGTCTGGAACGTTCTCCTCTTCGCCAAATCCTATATGGAGATAGATGGGTATAGATACTCGGAAGACGATCTGGAGAAGCTCTCAGACCACCTGAGACTAGAGGATAGATGGATACTCTCTAGACTAGCATCGCTGGTAGATGGTGTAACAAGGGCTATGGATGAGTATAGGGTGCACGAGGCTGTCAACATGTTGAGAGATTTCTTAATCGAGGATCTATCGAGAACATATCTAAAGATAGTAAGGAGAAGGGTATGGGAAGAGAAAAACACACCAGATAAGATAGCTGTATATGCAACACTCTTCAAAGCGCTCAAAACATGGAGCATTATGGCCTCGATAGCAGTACCCCATATATCAGAGCTAATCTATCAAGAACTTGTCAGAAGCCTATACGAAGGCGCTGTGGAGAGCGTCAACCTAGAGAGATGGCCAGACCCTCTGGAACTAGCGAGGTTCAAGGATCAGGAGCTGGAGAGGGTGTTTGAAAAACTGAGAGAGATATTCGAAGCCCTAGCCTCGGCCAGGATGAATGCAGGGATAAAGCTCAGAAGACCTGTAGAGCTCTGTGTAATAGCAAGCAGCGATAAAGGCTTCCTCGAGGCTGTCGCAAAGGCCTCCAACGTTATCAAGGAGATGCTAAACTGCCAGCAGACAATCCCGATGGATCTTAGTGAGGCTGTTGGTAAGATCTTTGTGAGAAGGGCTAAGCCTGTTCTCTCATCAATAGGTAGGGAGTTCAAAGGTCTTGCCAGAGAGATCATATCATATATAGAGGCGAGGAGCGAGGATATAGCAAGAGATCTCGAGGCAGGTGTTATAAAGATCCCCGTGCAGGGTGGTGAGGTAACACTCACAAGAGACCATGTGGAGATCGTTGAAGAACCCCTCCAGGGATACTCAGTAGTAAAGAGGGATTGGGGATATGCCGCTATATCCACAAGGGTTTCTGAAGAGCTAGCCCTTGCTGGACTAGCGAGAGAGATCATAAGAAGGATCCAGGTTATGAGGAAGGAGCTAGGTCTAAGCCTCACCGATGTCATCTCGGTCGAGATCTATGCTGAGGAGGATGTTGCAAGATCGATCGAGAAGGTGAAGGATCACATAGCGAGGGAGACTAGAAGCGCGTCAATAACTATCAAGAGATCTAGTGGCGAGGTCAGAGGATCTTTGGTGAGGGAGTGGGAGATCGATGGAGAGGTTTTTGTGATAGGGATCACACCAACCAGTAATACTGCTCAATAGACTATCTATAAATAGATTTATAAGCATATAATCAACTGATCTTTGATCCGCATTGAAGGTCTTGGGGGAGGATATAGCTAGAGATCTGGAAGAGATCAGAAGAAAAAGACCCCTGATACATCATATAATGAACTATGTTGTCATGAACGATGCTGCAAACGTTGCCCTAGCAATAGGAGCCTCACCAATAATGGCACACGCGATAGAGGAGGTTGAAGAGCTTGCAGCAATTGCAGATGTGATCTACATAAACATAGGAACCCTTGACAACCACTGGATACCATCAATGATAATCCTAGCCAAAGCCGCTACAAAGAATAACAAACCCCTAGTCCTAGACCCCGTAGGCGCCGGGGCTACAAAGCTAAGGACAGAAACAGCTATAAAGATACTTAGAGAGGCTGAGGTAACAGTGCTTAAAGGAAATGGGGGAGAGATCGCGGCACTCGCAGGAAGCCAAGGGCTTGTTAAGGGCGTCGACTCCCTCGGCAAAGCCACCGTGGAGATCGTTGAGAAAGTTGCTAGTGAGTTCTCCACCACGGTCTTCGCAAGCGGTGAGGTTGATATAATATCAGATGGCTCTAGATATGCAGAGATCAGTGGAGGCTCCTACCTCTCTAAATATGTTACGGGGATGGGCTGTATGCTGGGAACCATAGTCTCGGCCTTCACAGCCGTTAATACAGACCCCCTGAGATCCTCGATCCACGCTTCAGTCTTCTTCAAAAGAGCTGCAGAGCTCGCATCTAGAAAAGCCTCAGTACCAGGAAGCTTTAAGGTTGAGCTTATAAACGCCATCTATAGCATAGGTCGCGAACACCTAGGAGATGTCGAGGTGCCTGTGATACAGGTTCGCAAGTCCTAACAAACCCTTAATCTTCTAGGAACCCCTAACCGCTTTTAGAAATATCTCATCAATCGTTACTGGTTTTATCCTCATATCGATAATGATCCCCCCTCTACTTTGGATCGTTTCTGAGATGTTTTTCCTCACAATCCTATCTCTATCCTCGTCTCTCAAAATAATTTTTATAATATTCCCTGTGGAGCGTGCCTCCAAAACACCATCGATCCCTTTGATAAGCTCCTCTATGCCAGGGATATCTCTGAAGAGCTCTATTTCAAGCACCCTTCCTCCCCCAATGAGTCCTGAGAGTTCTTCTTTGGAGCCGCTTGCAACTATCCTTCCCTTGTTCATTATAGCTATATGGCTACTAACCCTTTCAACCTCTTCCAACACATGGGAGGAGTAGAGGATCGTCTTTCCCTTCGATGCTAGATCTATGAATAGATCTCTAAACTGTATCCTAGCCTCGGGGTCTATGCTCATGAGAGGCTCATCAAGTATCAAGAGCTCTGGATCCGGGAGGAGGGCCTGGGCTATGGCGAGTCTCTGAACCATACCCTTGCTATAGGAGCCTATCTTCCTCTTAGAAGCTTTCTGTAGACCCACGATCGAAAGTATCTCTGAGACCCTCTCCCTAGAACCCCTTCCGAGACCATATAGATCTGATACTAGTTTCAAATACTCCTCACCAGTCATGAACTCGGGAAAGGATGGTGTTTCAGGAACATACCCCACCCTATGGAGGATCTCCTTGTGATTGGATATAGGATCGAGACCGAGAACCTCTATAGATCCTTGATCCTGTCTCAAAAGCCCCACAGAAATCCTTATAAATGTGCTCTTACCAGCACCGTTGGGGCCAAGGAGCCCGAAGAGAGAGCCTCTAGGCACCTCGAGACTCACATCATTGAGGGCCACTATGTCTCTATATCTTTTAACAAGCCCTGAGGCTTTGAGAACTGCCATCCATCTCTCTCCCTTCCAAATAATGGTTATCCATGGCAATGTATAAAAGGAGAATAAGGATAGCTAGACTAAGGGGTCATTATTGTGTAGAATGTTTGTAATGATCGGTGGTTCAGATGCTGTGGATAGGGCTAGAGATAGCATGATTACAAGTCTCGTGAACGCGGCTAAGAAAGACCCGCACGGGCAAGCCCTCTTTGGCAATGCGGAGATAAGCCATAGGGATGGGTGGGGCTGGGTTGCACTACATCTAGATAGTAAGGGAGCGGCTCTCCATTTTGGTAGATCAACTACATCCATATACGAAGATCCCTCTATAAATGCCCCTAGACTGGTGTATCTCCCGTCAAGTGGGAAAGCAGTACTCATGATCCATGCCAGAGCCGCTAGCAAGGGCATGCCTATAAATATTTTCTCCACCCACCCAGTAGAGGCTACTACAAGCAATGGTTACAGATTATTCTTAATCCATAACGGGACTGTTGATAAAGAAGAACTACTAAGGATTCTTAATATCAATGCCGAGAGTAATGAGGCAAAGATCTATAATGATACGTATTTCTTAGCGCAATATATGGCGAAAAAGATCTCTAAGGGTATAGATCTAAGTATTATCCATGAGGCGGTGAGGCTTACAAAAACAGCCCTCAACATAGGCGTAGTTCTGATAAAGGAGCAAGAAGCCTGGGTGGCTGTAGGAAGCTTCTACAAAGCCAGAGATGATGAGGTAAGGAGAAAGTATTACAAAATATATAGAGGAGAAATCGAGGATCTGGTTATATATAGCTCATCAACACTAATAGATTTCTATAACCCAAACATAGACATGGAATGGAAAGAACTCGAAAACGGCCGCTTCGAGATCTATAGGATAAGTGGAGAGAAAATAGATATTGTGGAGAGCGTGATAATAAAAATATGATACATAGAGTAACACATACACGGGGCCCGTAGCTCAGCCAGGATAGAGCACCGGCCTTCGGAGCCGGGGGTCGGGGGTTCGAATCCCCCCGGGCCCGCTATAGCGAGATGGAGCCCTACTCCAGCATAGAAAATGGAATAGCCATTATTTAGTCCCTACATCATATTAATCTGGTGAAATCTTTTTGGCCGTGGATCCTACCGAGATTTCTAGAATAATTAGCAAGATAGTATCCATTCCGAGATACAATGTTGAGGGGGTCGCTAGAGATCATCTCATCTATAGCTCCACCGAGAGAGGCGATTACAGCGTATATGCGATAAACATAAAAAGTGGTGAGAAGAAGCTGGCCGCACCAAATATCCATATGCTAGTAGCTACTCACGAAGCATCTAGCAAGGTTGTGTTTGTTAGGGATGTTAGCAAGGGTTTCGAGCTCTCCAAGGTTATGATGGTTGATATAGAGGAGGGCTGTGAGATCGATGTGGCTGAAAATATCGAGCCGCAGAGAATAGCTGGGCTAGCCTTTGATGGTGAAAGGATCGCGTGGTCAGGCGCCACTAAAGCCTCTGGAGGCGTCTACCTAGCAGAGATATCGGAGAGAAGGGCTGAGAGGGTCGCGGCCACCAGGGGGAGAGAGTTTGTAAGCGATGTCAACGATAAATACATCGTGGGCTATGGTCGTCTCAAGGGAGATCCCTACTCAACAGAGATATTTATAATTAATATCAAGGAAGGGAGCTTCGAGATCTATACTCCGAAAGAGGGTTCCAACAACACATCGCCAAAGCTATATGGAGACAGGGTGCTCTTCATAAGCAACTTCGAGGATGGTGACAAGATGAAACCCTATATACTCAACCTTTTGACTAGAGAGCTAGAAGAGGTTAGGTTTAAATACGACGACATCTATAGATTCGATCCCGTAGAGTTTATCAGCATTGGCTGGACTAGCGATGGGAGAGTATGGAGTATAGGTAAGAAACGCGGCACCTCAAGGCTATTTCTAGACGGACGCGATCTTGGTATAGGCTTTGGAATGGTATCCTCAGCAGCGATTAAGGATAACATGGCCTTCATAGCCCACTCAAGCCTCAAAACACCGCCGAGAATACTGGCGATAGATATCAATAGAGGAGATGTTAGAGAGATTGTAGGAAGCAGACTCCCAAGAGATATAGAGGAGAGGCTGGGCGATGTGGCCTTTATAGAGGTGGAGTCGTTTGACGGGCTCAAGATACCCACGTTTGTATTAGAATCTAGAGCCGCTCCCAAGCCTGGACCAACGGTAGTATATCCTCATGGAGGCCCGTGGAGCGAGGTGGCAGACTCCTGGTCGCCCATAATAGTGTCGTTAGCAGCGCTAGGATACCATGTAGTGGCGCCAAACTACAGGGGATCAACGGGCTATGGTGCAATTTTCAGGAAGATGGATATAGGAGACCCGGGCGGGGCTGATATGGAGGATGTCGCAGCAGCTAGAAACTGGGCTATAAAGAATGGACTGGGGAGAGAAGGTCTTATATCTATAGTGGGCTATAGCTATGGAGGCTATACAACACTGATGCAGCTTACTAGAAAGCCAAAGCTATGGAGATGCGGTGTAGCCGGGGCACCTGTGGCTGACTGGGAGAAGATGTATGAGCTAGCAGATGCGTATTTCAGATCGTTCCAGGAAACTCTCTTCGGAGGGAAGAAGGAGCTGTTTAGAGAGAGATCACCTATAACCTATGTAGAGAACATAGAGGCTCCTCTATGTATAGTAGAGCCTCAGAACGATTCGAGAACACCTATCCAACCGGTTCTCGACTTCGTTGAGAAGCTTGTCAAGCTTGGCAAGAGCTTTGAGCTACATGTTATACCAGATATGGGTCACAGGGTGTCGCTCAACGATGAAGCGCTGGCTAGATTTCTCCTATATACGGCTCTCTTCCTAGCTAGATGTTATAAAGTAGACCGGAGCTAAGAATGGATCGCGTGAGAAGAGATCCTTGCTACTATTTTTACACCATGGTGGTGTAAAGCACTAAAGAACGTTAGCTACATTATTAGTGGTTGTGTTAATGAGGCTAGACGAGTTTAAACAGGTCATAGCTGTGAGAACAGATCTCAAGATGAGCCCTGGAAAGCTAGCCGTCCAGGTTGCCCATGCCTCTGTAGACGCTGCTCTGAGATCTTTAAGGAATGAGAGATGGAGGAGATGGCTTGATGAATGGATATCCCAGGGTATGAAGAAGATTGTCGTTAAGGGCGGTGGTGAGGAGGATCTGCTGAGGATCTATGAAGAGTGTGTTAGGAGAGATCTACCATGCTCTATTGTGAGGGATGCTGGGAGAACAGAACTTGAACCAGGAACCCTTACTGCGGTTTGTGTAGGGCCTGCCCCCTCAAACATAGTGGACGAGATCACTGGAAAGTTGCAATTATACTAGACTGGGGATATCTGTGGGGGCTAAATGTACTGAGACAAGATCTCGTTTAGATACTATTCTGGGTATGGAGTGCTATCTCACAGCTTCCGAGTCGATAAGGCCTAAAGGGGTTCTTAACCATGATAACTTCTATGTATACGAATATATCGGTGGCATAGGCGTTTTAAAACCACCCATAGCTTTTCACGGAACCCGCGGAGAACTATATGCTTATCTTCTGATCAAAAGAGGGGTTGATACCTATAGAGCTATAAATAGGGTCAAAAAGATCTTGAAACCTAAGAGAATCTCATACCACGGACTTAAAGACTCTAGATCTACATCATACCAATTAATAATTGTCGAGAAACCCGAGAATACCGAGACCTATGTGTTTGATAGAAATATCGAGGCCGTAATGCTAGGGATTTCTGGTAAGCATGCAAGGAGGGGAGGCAATATTGGAAACTGCTTCAAAATCCCCCTAGAACCCCTTATTAATTATAACGATACGCGAAAGATCTCTGAAGTTCTGGACGAAATTGAGAAGACAGGATTTATACCTAACTATTACTCATACCAGAGGTTCGGGGTTAAGAGACCTATAACCCATGTCGCTGGTATGGGGATTCTGTGCGGCTCTTATGAGAATGCTTTGAGGGCTATAGTTACTGGAGACCCCTATGCAGACCCCAGCGTAGATCTTGTAGAGATGTGTGGCGAGATAATTACAAAGGGGGCGGGGTGGATGAACATAGAGAGAATTGTGTGTAGGAAGTATATAGAGACCAGAGATCCTGGAAAAGCTGTTAAGAGTCTCCCGAAGAGCTATCAAGAGCTCTACATATCAGCCCTGCTATCATACATCTTCAACCTATACCTAAGCCTCAGGTGGAGAGATTATGGATTAGGTTTAGAGCCTGTTGGAGGGGAAGTTCTTCTGAGATCTCATATATATGGTTCAAAGATCCCGGGCGTTAGGATCTCTATAAGCACGGGCGGAGAGCCCAGCTATATTGTTATAGAGGCTCTGGATAGATACGGGATAAAAAGCTGTAAACCGAGAACCAATAGATCCATATCAAGACCACTAGTACTCCCGATAGGCTTTAGAAGCAGAGCCGAGATCCTGGAATTCTGCCTAGATAGCGGCGGCTATGCCACTAACCTTTTAAGGGAGGTTTTTAAGGAACACACACCTACTCTACTCTCCCCTGATCTGAACCTCGGATCCTGCTATCATTGAGAGTATCTTTTCAGCAGCATCGAGGGGAAGAGAGAGGTACTTGAGATCCCTCTTGGGGATCCTGAGAATATGGAAGCTAGTCCCGTCTGGTAGCCATACGATATTTATGCCAAGGATCCTTGCTGGGAATAGGAGTTGTGACGCAATGCTCTTAAGATCCCTGGAGGATCCGTTGATAACCCTCACTTTAGCGTTAAGGCTCTCGCTAAGGTATCTCGAGATCCTCTGATATATATCGTAGGGAACCTCACCCATCCTCTGTATAAGAATAACTATAGAGTCCCTGAACCTATATGCTTTTACATAGCTCAGATTCTGCATATATTTCTTTAGATCCTGGTTCTCCTCAAGATCTATCAAGTTCCTCATAACCTCTATCTCAAACTCCTCAACCGCACCCGAGGAGACTAAACGCTCGCACCTGGGACAAAGAATCCCTGTCTTCACACACACATGATCCAGGGGGAGCCTCAATAGCAACACCACTACTACTAGGAGCACTAATTCATAGATACTTTGAACGCTTTTAAACGAAGCATGCTCTAGGACTCCCGCCTTAAATTATTAGTTTACAGAGAAAACATGCCAGACATATATATCCAGCCCAGAGCTTGTACGCGATATAACTTTCACCATCCCAGGTTATCGATTTTTTATGTTCTTCTATATCGATACCCCTTAATCTGGTTCAGAGGGATCCCAAAGATCCATATGGATCTATAGTATCGCTAGAGTAAACCACAAGATCTTATTGATGCATCAGAGACTCTCTGATCCAGGGCCTGTATCTTTTCTCCTCAGTCTATATAGCTTTCCCTTTCCAGGCCCCTCGAATTCCTCAACCACGCCTTCCTCCACCAATTTCCGCAGTTTTTTCCAGGTGTGTTGTTTTGGTATATTGAGAGTCTTAGAGATCATAGAAAGCGACATGCCCCTTGGGTTCTTTGATAGCAGCTGCACTATCTCTTCCTCTATATCTCTTCCTCTGAACCTAGATCTGGCTATTGATAAGAGCCTTACAGATATGCCACCTATCAGCACTCCGACCGCTAGGAGGGCTACTTGATAGACCAGATCGTTATATGTATTACTGCTACCCACTTCCTCCTTCTGGATCGCTTGTGTAGGTATGATCCTGCCGATTATATATATAGTGCTCGTCGTGTTAAACTCGAAAACATAGCCCTCACCATTAGATGTAGAGATTCTTATGGGGTTTGGCGCTGTCGATATGTTTGCAACATAATGTGGAAACCAGATCTTCTTTACAGTAGCCGCACTGCCATTAATCAGCGGGGGTGGTATAACGGCTTCTAGAGAATTGTTATAGATAGATATAGTTGATATCGCTATGCACGTCACGACACTGGAAGCCCCACTAATCCTAGCTATATAAGTTGATGCCGAGACCTGCTGAACCCTGGCATCCCCATTGGAAGAGCATATAGCTATAGAGTCCGGGATCCTTATCTCGAGCTCTACAAGAGCCCCACTCCGGTTTATATCTATATAGTATTTTATAAGAGGCACCTCGAACCTCACATCAACCTCTACACCACCCACTCTCTGGGCGTATAGCAATCCTGCGAATCCTGTCAACATAACCTGTAGCATGAACAATGAGAATATAGAGAGAAATATATAGAACGTTCTTAGCCTCAAGACCTTTTCTCACCGAGTGCCGCAACTCCTAGGAGGAGGTATGCTGTGTATCTAGCTATACCCGGTATAGTGTCTACCGTTATATACTCATTTGGTGCATGGGCCCTTCCACCATGCCCGGGACCTGTGGCTATCATGGGGATGCCTATCTTTCTTGTGAAGAGATAGCTTGGCGCAGATCCTGGGATTATTGGTATTATGTATGGCTTAAGCCCCATATCGCTATAGGCTTTCCTAGCTATATCTACGTATGGGGATCTAGGGTCTGTCTTGCCCCATGTATATGAATCCATGACCCTAATCTCAACCAGATCCGTTAACCCAAGCCTTTTAACCAGATCCCTTAACCCCTCGATCACATCCTCAGGCTCTATGTTTGGAACAAGCCTGAAGTCGAGTCTCATAACAGCCTCGCCAGGTGTTATGGTTTTAGTTCCAGGGCCTGTATAGCCTGAGGAGAAGCCATCTATATTAACGGTTGGTTTGAAGTGGACAGCAATATACCAATCCCTCCCCCTAAGCCTTGGTCTCTGAACCCCGTAGAGCTCTAAAAGCTCTTCGAGCGGTGTAGCCTCCTCTATGTCGCTTAGATACTTGAGATCCTCTTCAGTCGGTCCTACGGTTTTCTCTTCGAGCCATGGTATCCTGGGCCCCTCGAGAGGATCTATTAGGTGTGATGCTATCCTTGCTAGCACAGCTGCTGGGTTATAGAGACCCCTGCTATAGCTGCTATGAACATCATATTTAGAAACCCTGCACCTAAGCTCTACAAAAACTATCCCCCTATTACCCAGTATTATTGTCGGCTTACCCCTAACCCTCTCGGAGGGGAATGGGAAGTAGGCTAGATCAGCCTTCTTCAACTCTGAGAGCTTGTCCTCAACAAGCTTTGGCATTGAGGGGCTTCCAAGCTCTTCCTCACCCTCTAGAATGAAGATCAAGTTTACTGGGAGTCTATCTGCTCTGGCTAGGATCTCGATGCCGAGGAGGCTGCTCATCAACGCTCCTTTTGTATTGAAAGCACCCCTAGCTATGATCCTATCGCCAACGATCCTTGCCTCGAATGGAGGCACCTCCCAAAGCTCCAGCGGCTCTACAGGCTGAACATCATACATGTTATAGATAATAACAGTTCTCTCAGCACCGACATCTAGTGCACCATACACTATGGGGTGCCCACCATATCTTAGGAGAGACGCTCTAGCCCCAAGCCTATTCTCAAGCCACTCCTTGAGGTAGGAGGCCGTCTCCTCGATACCCTCACCACTCCCGGATATGCTGGGCATTCTGAGAAACTTTCTAACCTCCTCAACCAGATCGTTTTTCTTTTTATTAACAATATCATCGATCATAACACGAAGATCCCTGGACATAGAGCTACACCAAGAATATTGGTGGAAGGGCTATATAATAAAGCAACCGCTATAAGCATGCTATGCTCCTCTCAACAGGACTAAAAATATAAGTATGCCCTCACTTGAGAGAAATATGTGAGTTTAAGTGTCCAGAGACTCGTTCGATCAAGCTGTGGCTCTTGCCGTTCTATTATTCCTGATCTCGGCGCTGATCCTTAGGGCTAGAAAGCCCGGAATCCCCGTGTGGTCTATAATGGCCATGACTTCTTTCATAATCGTTGTAAGCGGTATTATACCTATAGACGAGCTAGGCTCGGTCATAGATCTCAATGTTATCCTTTTCCTAGTGGGTATGTTTAGCCTTGTATCGCTTGCAGAATCCTCTGGACTCCTTGGGGCCATTGCCTCTAAATTCATATCTAGGTTTAGGAGCGTCTCTCCACTGATCTACGCCTCCTCAATACTCTTTGGATTTTTATCAGCGATGGCTGTTAATGATACCATAGCCCTTATGGGTCCTCCTATAGCGTTCTCTATAGCCAGGACAGCTGGGATCCATCCTGAGGCTATGTTTCTCCTCCTAGCCTTCTCAATAACGATAGGGTCTGTAATGACACCTATAGGTAATCCTCAGAATGTTCTAATAGCAATACAGTCGGGTATGAGCGCACCATTTATCCAGTTCATGAAATATCTAGCCATACCAACGCTGGTTAATCTCCTCCTAACGGCTTATATAGTTAAAAAGATCTATGGGATAGGATCCTCAGGGCTTGAGTTATCAGCAGTCCCTAGAGAGGAGATCATCGATAGGAGGGATGCGATACTAGCTGGGGCAGGGCTTGTCGCGGTGATCACATCCCTCGTGATCAACGATGCTCTAGAGCTCGCCGGCCTCCCCCATATAAAGGAGAGGGGTTTTATACCCTTTATCATAGCCGCAGGGATCTATATGCTCTCAAGCAATCCTAGAAGAACACTTGCAGGTGTGGATTGGGGAACCATTGTTTTCTTCATAACTATGTTCATAACAATGGAGGGGATATGGAGGAGCGGGATCCTCCTACCACTCCTATCAATAGTCCTTCCAGAGAAGCTAGGCGAGATCCAAGGGATCCTCTCTATCTCGCTCCTCTCACTAGCACTCAGCCAGATCCTTAGCAACGTACCCTTCACAAAGCTATTCATACAATATATGCATCAACTCGGCTACAGCGGGGCTGATACATCGAGCTGGATAGTCCTGGCTATGGCATCAACCATAGCCGGGAACCTCACCCTCCTCGGGGCTGCATCAAACATGATAATTCTCGAAGCGCTTGAGACCAGGATGGGGGTTACTATTTCTTTCATCAGGTTCGCCAAGATAGGCTGTATAGTGACTGCTACAAACATAGCGATCTACATACCATTTATACTTGCAATAAACGCACTTCATGGATAACCAGATCCTAGCAATAATAGCCACCCTATTTATTAACCCAGTAGCCCTCCACATAGCGGGAGGCACCATGGCTAGTGAGATAACTCTGAACACTATAGCTGATGTTATCATAAGCGTCTATAACTGGCTAACAAACTTCCTAACACAGATCCTCCAACAAACAATACTCAAAGATGATCCATCAATAGCTCAGGACTATGGCTCTGCAATAGCTATGCTAGTATCCCTCACAGCCATCTACATACTCCTCGTGCTAGTATCATCATTTAAGAAAATCCTGGGAATAATACTAGCCCTGGGATGGGTTCTCCTAATAGTGGCACTGATCATGAGGGCCTTCTCAGGAACGAGATAATCGAAACAACGATCGTGAGGACAGAGACAGAAACACTCGGGATAAAGTTAATAAAGCTAGACGCATAGATAAGATAGGGCCGGGGTCGCCTAGCCTGGTAGGGCGCCGGCCTGCTAAGCCGGTGGGGGAAACCCCGCGCGGGTTCAAATCCCGCCCCCGGCGCCAGGCCGAAGATTCAGCGCTCCAAGATCCTTAATATCTATAACCAGCGGGCTGACTGCTTGTTGGTATTCATAGAAGATTCGTACCTTTGATCTATATGTTTTTGGCTATACATCGATCCCTGTATCGATTCTGGTATATTATAGTAGAGGCAATGATACTAATCACCAGATGATGCTCTCTTGGTAAATGGGAGCCCATACCGTTGGGCTAGCAGAAATCATAACCCGCAGGATAAAGAGACTCCTGTGGGCTATATATGAAGATCCCCTAGATATAGAAGAATGCCAACAAACACCCATAAACTGTCAGGCGTAAATGATCGGGTTTGCAGATAACTGCAAACCCGGGATATATAATGCCGCTATTTCCCCTTGCGTTGAGGTGGTTATGGTGGGTTTGGTTGGTGTGAGATCCAGGATCTTCTCTATAGTCTTTCTAGCCCTCCTAGTAATATCCTTCTCATACAACCTAGGCTTTGCAACCATATCAACTGCAGACTCACTTATAAAAGAGACCCTAAGAGTTAGAAAAGAGGTTATAATACCCCTAGGGAGAGAATCATACAAACCACTCGACTATATCCACAGAACACTACTCTACCTAGAAGATCCCTCTAGAAACGTATCATCCCTACTAGGAATAATAGGCAAACAAGACCCCGAGGGAAAAAGACTGGGATGGGATCTAGCAATACCCCTAAAAGACAGAAAATTCATAGTCATAAAAACCGAGATCCTCGAGGATAGATGCTACATATACTACACACTCTACAACGACTACACAGACGAGGTCGAGAGAACCCATATATATCAAGCAGACCCGATACTATGCTCCTACGACTATGGCTATTATAGAAGTAATAAAGAAAGAGCCGGGTTATCATATGTCGTGCTAAGCAACTACACAATAGCTCTAATAACAAGAAACCCATCACTCACAGGGATTGTTGCAACGCCTGGCTGGAGCAATGACACCTCTTATATGAAAAACTTTAACAGGGATAATGTCCTCGTGATCCTAAAACTAGGCGATGAGAAACCCGAGGCCAGGGTAATAATACCAGGATCTTCAGCTTCAGACTCGGTTTTAGGAACAGCTAACGAAAATATATACTACTCTAGCTCGCTAGGATACTCAGCAATCTCTATCAGCAGGCTCTCTCCTTATATATATCAGAGATATTATTACTGGGTCGATATATCCTCAGGTTCGGAAACAAACAACGATGTAGATGTGCAGTATAGGAGCAGGGGTGTTGCAATGCTAAGAGTTTATAACAACATGAGCCTAGAGGTAAACCTCTTCAGACTTGTCAGAAACGATAGCATAGGTTTTTACGGCAAGGTTATTAGGACAAGCGATGGTGGTTATCTACTAGCCGGCAGCAGTGGTTTCCTACGAGATGGTTATAATCGTGATGATTGGAATAGGTGCAGATTCTATGTTGCTAAGCTCAACAGCTCCATGGGGCTTGAATGGCTTAGGAATTACTATGTGAATCTAACAGCATACTACGAGGATCTAATGGATATAGCGTCAAAGAGCTGGGGTAATAGAAGTCAGGCATACGTTACAGCCTACCAAGCCTATCAAGAGATCCTTAAGCTCGATCCAAGTGTGAGGGCTAAGCTTTGCGGAGGCCTCTTGCTCTATCAATATGCAGCAGGGCTGGCGAGTATACCGATGATTGCCCCGGTTGATAACTACTACCCCCATGTCAGGGAGGTGAGGACTGGCAACGGATCTATACTGGGGTATTTGATAGGCACCAATATAGGTGGAGCACCATATGGTTTCGGAACATACCCCGGGGGATATTATTATGGATATGTAGCCTTCATGATAGATCCTAGGGGTAATGTGGTCTGGAATGTTCTTCTAAGCAATGGTGCGGGAACCCAGCTGTATTATCTGGAGAGACTAGGGAGCGATCTGGCTGTGATGGGTATCACGGGGGCTACTGCTTATGGTCCCTATGGTCAGTTCGGTTTGATCAATATGAGCAGCGGTGTTTTCACAACATCATGGTATGATCCTGGTGTATGGGATTCTATTGATTTCAGGGCTGCTGCCTCAATGATCCTTTGGGGCTATGGTAGGGCTGTTGAGACCGAGGATGGTGATGGCTATCTATACACAGATCTTGGTGAATGGCAGTTTAAAGATATTTTTAGTGGTTATGGTCTTGAGATTGGCTATGCTAGGAAGAGCGATCTCCTTGCGATCTTCTCAAACGTGAGGAGCTTCTCCTTCAAGAAATGGGTTATAAGTGAAGAGATTCCTGAAAGTGTTGCCAACATAAGTGTTAAGAGCTACAGCCCCCTGGTAGTCGGGGAGGATGGTGTCACAATACCTAATACATCGTATAAAATAACACTATCCAACCCCAATATATTAAGGATAAAATACCTAGGAGGAGACTTCAAACTTGAAACTATATTCAGATACCCACAATACCTCATGCCAGGCTACGAAGGATTCAGATCTCTCCCAACAGGGGCTGGCATAGATACTAGGGATACCACTATTTATAGCAGCGATGGTTTTATAGCAGCATCCAATCTCTTCCTAACAACCATTGATCTAGGATCTGTTAAGGTGGGGGATGAGGTCACCTATAAGATCGAGGGTATAAAGCTCACCAAACTAGGCAAACCCCTATCGGAGAAAATACTCTCAGGAGGGTTCAGAGATATAGCATATTCTTCTGAGGGCTTCACAATCCTTGGAGGAAACTTCTCAAAAGCAGGGTATAAGGAGAGATTCATCCTCGACGTAAAGTTAAAGCCAAACGTGGCAGGACCAAGAGCCTACACACTGAGACTCCCGGCCGAGAGCCTCTACCCGCCCAACAATCCTAGCAAAAGCCCACCAGTAACGCTATACGGCTATAGAGTCCTATTCATAGGCCAAGTAACAAACTATGTAGCTATAACAAACCACAGCTCCTATAATATCAGCATAAAATACGCCATCTCAACAGCAATAACAAGCCCCCCACCAACTGCAAGGGTAGGCGTACCAACACCATATAACTTCTACATAACAAACGTAGGTAATATAGAAGCAGTATTCATATACGCATTCCTAATGCCATTCTACATGAGAGCCCAGAGCGTCCTAGGAGCAGACCTCTACCTAATCCCAAGAGAGGTTGAAGACGGAGACATGGTCGCACTAGCAGCAATCAAAATACCACCAGGAGGTATGAGAACAATACAAGTAATAGCAGTAGCACCAAGCAACTATATATATGAATTCAACCCACAAGGATCCTGGAAAGGATTCTCAATATCGATCAGCGGAGCAGGCTTCACAAACGGCTACAACCCACTCCCAGTCCAAGTAGCAACCCTACCCCCAGACCTATGGAACAACCTAACAAAGAAACATAGAAACAACATACCAACAATATTCAACGAATCAATAGAGATAGGGCTAGAACTTGAGGAGAAATTCTTCGACGACCTTATAGATAGGTGGTGGAGTAACAGCTCAGAAGCCTCAAAAATAGTGAAAGACCTAGCCATGTTGGAAGACTCAGGCACCTTTGGGAAAAAACTAGCGGAAGCTATAACAAGCAAGTTTTATAGAAAACAGATATGGAGCTACGTAGAGGATTTTAAGAGAAATGGGAGACCCGGCGGCTTCTACACCTCCCCCCTCGATATAGTGCATGAAGAGACTGTGTATAGATATAACAAGGTGCTTGACAAAAACCCAGAGCTCCTTACAACAAGCAGAGGATCCAAACTGCCGATAAACATAGAGATGATCGTAGAGGTGTCTCAGAGCTATAGCTTTATGCAGCTACTCTCAAAAGCAGTGAGCCCTAAGTATAGCTACATACCAGTAGCTATCGAGAACACACCACAATCAGCATCCCTCCAAACACCACAACAAGGAGCAGGATCATCATCCACAATCTCACACCTCTCCCTCGGAAGCGCATTCAAATCCCTTTCCTCCATCGCACTCCAAAGCCAGGGCCAGGGATCCACAGTGATAGGCTATATGGATGCAATGACAAAGAACTGTCTAGACCTCTATGCAAAGTTCGGGATAAAAGCAGCCCTACTCAGCCCCGAAGAAATCCGCAAACTCAATGAGGCCCTTAAAAACCTACCCATATACAAAGACCCCGACGCCCTTGCCCGCTACCTAGTTGACAAGATCCTCTCAGCCATTTTCTCCAAGAGAGCAAAACTAGTCGAGAAATACGGCACAGCAGACCCCTCACTGATCCTCCAAATGGCTCTAGAGAGGTTAAAGACCAACCCCAACGACCCAGTGGCGCGGGATATGGTGAACGAAGCCATCGACCTTCTAAAAAGCACAAGCCTAGAGAACCAGTTATACTACTTACTCAAAGGCACCCCTATTTTTGTCCAGGCTACTGCCCAGGGCTTGGATGAAGCCGCCAAGACTCCCCTGATGGGCCTGTTAACAGGCATATTATCAAGCGCACTTGACACCGTCCTAGTTGGTTATCTCGATAACAGCGGCGTCTCAGCAGTCCTAGCTAGGTACGGGATCTATGTAGGGGGTTCTGAGTACGCCTACAAGGGAGACCCAGGCGTTATTCTCTATAATATGGCTAGCATCGGTATAGCATTATACGACCTAGGCAGCTTCGCCAAATCCCTACCCGAGGATCTGGTAAAAGCTGGTACCATGTATACGGCTAGCACTAAGGGTATCGCTGTGCAGTTTGGTAAGCTTGCAGACGAGCTTGATCTCAGCAACACCAGGATCCTTTCGGTGAACGAGATCTCTATAAACAGCCTGGAGGACTCCTTGATCAAAATACTCTCACAGCGTAAGTGGGGAGAAGGTAGCGAGGATATTCTGAAAAGTATCTTCAGCGAAGCCGCCGCTACAAGCCAGCTCAAGGATCTAAAGAAGGTTGGCGATAAGAAGGTTGTGAGTAAGAATGGATACGAGATCTTCGAGCAAAGCTTGAAGAAGGCTAAAGGAAACATTATTATAGATGTTAGAAGTTCCGGCGGTGTTGAGTCCGCAGGAGGCTTCACGATCACACTGTCCAGGCAGGCTGACGATACACCAACACTCTCCATAGTATCGAGTTCAAGCGTCGCCAAAACAGTTGAGATCGATGGCGATACGATCAAGCTCTCCGACATTACTATTTACAAGAGCATCCTGCCCGGTCCGAAGAAAGAGATTATCCCCTACGCCTACTCCCAGAGCGCAGATACCTTCTTCATCAGTGCCGATGAGGTGAAAGACTATGTGAAGTATATAAAATCCAGCGACCCCAACTACAGAAAGATTAAATATCTCATGGATAAGCTTGGAGAGAATAAGATGGCTGCGATCTCCCAGTACCTAGATTTCCTAAGAAATGAGGGTAAGGTTGATAACTACGCCATAGAAGCCCTTAAGTTCTATGGCTTCTATAAAAAACTCCTCTCCCTCGATCAAGACGCGATCTCTCCAGAACTGTTGAAAGCATTTAGAGATAAATACGGCGACAAGGGGTGGGAAGAGGTTTTCCAGAGCCTTATGATAGAGGGTAATTTCAAGGAGATCCTTGACTGGGGGAGTAGGCTTGGCCTCAGCCCAGACAAGATCAACGTAAAGACACTTAATAATAAAGATATCAGTAACCTTGTCAAAACCCTAACATCAGGCAACGATCTAGGAAGCATTGATGCTCTAGACCCTGCAGAGCTGGCGAAAAAAGCCTACGAAACTCAATCCTCCCTCGATCAGCTTGGATCATCGCTAGAAGCTCTCATCAATAATCCATTACTATCAGGTGGTGATGTAAATGCATATATAAGCCTCCTCAAGGCTGCCGCAAACTATAGAGGTAAAACCCTAGAGGATTGTGCAAAATATAAACAAGTTGGGAAGGAGGGGGATACTGTTAACCTTAGAATAGGTGATAACATCTACACACTCAAAATAGCCAGAGATCCTGACAAGGCTCCTATGAGATCCTCTTCTGTGAGGATCATAGCCTCCAGAGATCCCAACCAGGTTTCTGTAACACCCGAGAGGTTTATAAGGCTTCCAGGCCAGGAGCTCAGTATACTTGCTGAGTTTGAGAACTATGCAAATGCTAGTGCTGAAGCCGTGAATGTCACCGTGAACCTCGTGATCAAGGGACCCGTAGATCCGAGATCTGTAGAGGTTGTTGACGTTAGTAGGAGGGATGCATACATATCATGGTCAATAAACACCTCCACCGGATCTATAGTGTATAGAATCATCTTCGAAAACATAAACCTACCACCCAATAAGAAACCCCCAGAGGGTCAGGGCTGGGTCCTATTCAAAGCAAAAACACTAGACAGCATAAAAACAGGAGACACCATCGAGATCTACGCCGACATAGTATTCGACTACAACCCACCCCTAAGAACCAATATCATAACACTCCTAACAGATCTAGAACCTCCTAAAACGATCCTTACGAATACCAGGATCGATGGAAAAACACTCACAATAGAAGCCCAATGCACAGACACAGGATCAGGATGCCTCGAAACCCTAATAACCCTCAAAAACACACAAGGCTTCGAAAGAAACTTCGCAACAAACACAACAACAGGAACTATAACCCAAACAATAGATCTAAGCAATATAGAGCCAGGAAGCTACACAATAACAATAATATCAAAAGACGCCGCAGGAAACATCGAGAGCAAGAACACACCAGACACAACAATAACAATACAGAAGCAAGAAACAATAACACCAATAGCAACAAAAACCATAACAACAACACCTACAATAACAACAACACAATCCCCGACGCAAACACCAACCCAGACAACAAAACCCGAGGACGGAAAGCCGCCAATAGATATAATGATAGTAGTAACAGTAATAATCCTAGTAGCAGCCGGTATCGCCATATATATGGTTAAGAGGAAGAGGATAGGGTAGAGCTATTCTTACAATGCTTTTTCTCTCCCTATATATTATTTTATTTGGCGGGGGTGCCCGAGCGGGTCAAAGGGGGCGGACTTAAGATCCGCTGGCGTAGGCCTGCGTGGGTTCGAATCCCACCCCCCGCACTTGGAGCTAGCTAAACCTATAGTGCTCCTGGATCTCCGTCTTCATAGCTCTCTGGTGTTATATGTTAATATGGCTTCTTACACTATATAGTCTCCGGTGGGGCTTGCTGAGGCTCTATAACACTCTTACCAAGCGTGTCGAGGAGTTTGTTCCATCTTCTAGGGGTTATGTCAAGGCTTATTTCTGCGGCCCTACTCCTTACGATTATTTCCATCTAGGCCATGCTAGGGCCTATGTTTCGTTCGATATCTTGAAGAGGTTTTTGATGGTTAAGGGTTATAGTGTTATCCATGTGCAGAATATAACGGATATTGATGATAAGATTATTAATAGATCCAGAGAGCTCGGGATCTCTTGGAGAGAGCTTACTGATATCTATACGAAAGATTATCTAGACGCTATGAAGCTCCTCAGGATCTCTATAGATCTTCACCCGAGGGTTACGGACCATATAAACGATATCATAGCATTCATCCAGGGGCTTATAGAGAAGGGTCATGCATATGTTGCCGAAAGCGGCTCTGTCTATTTCGATGTATCAACATACCACGACTATGGGAGGCTGAGTGGTAGGGGTTATTCTGAGGAGTGGAGGCAGGAGGAGGAATACCTGTCTGAGAAGAGAAACCCGTATGACTTCGCATTATGGAAGGCTGCAAAGTCTGGGGAGCCTTACTGGGATTCGCCGTGGGGGCGTGGAAGGCCTGGGTGGCATATTGAGTGTAGTGTTATGAGCTCTAAATATCTTGGAAACGAGATCGATATACACGGCGGAGGCCAGGATCTAATATTCCCACACCACGAGAATGAGAGGGCTCAGAGCGAGGCTTATTTCGGAAAATCCCCTTGGGTTAGATACTGGTTCCACGTAGGCTATCTAACGATCTCTGGTGAGAAGATGAGCAAGAGCCTCGGCAATATAGTCACATTCAAAGAAGCATCCTCTAAATGGGGCGCCGAGGTTATAAGGCTATGGATAGCCTCTGCAAGCTATAGGAAAAGCCTTGACTATAAAGAGGAGGCTCTCGAACAGGCAAGAATAACCTATAGAAGGATTGTTGAGGCCCACCAGCTCCTCAGATCCATAGTTAGGGAGAGGGGGGTTGAGCACAGCCTGGGGGAGAAGGATATAGAGGTTTGGATGGGGCTATCGAGGACATGGGAGAGTTTTCTAACAGCGTTGGAGGATGATCTAGACACGCCGAGGGCCATGGCAAGCCTCCACGAGCTATTATCGATAATCTATAGTAATGTGATCAGGAGGGATAGCGGCTCCCTAGCTCTCAAAGCCCTCTCGGTGCTCGAAACAATGGATAAGATTCTAGATGTACTGCCAAAGCCTGAGCAGAGATCTATTATTGCGAACATAGATCCCGAGGACCTTGTGAGACTCCTGGTCGAGGTGAGGCAGAGGCTTAGGCAGAAGAAGATGTACGAAGAGACAGACTGGATTAGAGAACAGATGATGAGGCTAGGCATAAAACTCCTTGATGAAAAGGATAAGACTAGGTGGGTTTATACTTCCTAGTCCTCTTCTCCTTAGCAATTTTCCTAATACTCTTCTCGAGATCGGGGTTTTCAGCTATAATCTCTAGAGGGGAGTTATCCTCGGAAACCATGTTCTTCTCTCTCAGAAACTCCACCATATATTTAATATCGACGGAATCAAGCTTAACAGGATCCACATGTCCTCCGAGCTTTATGCTAAGCCACCTTATAAACTCATCTAGAAGGCCGGCATTAACTATTATCGAGATCAAATCCTCCTTAACCAAGTTTTTAAGCCCGCCCTCATCCGACACTAAGGGCACCAGCCTCTAAGATAAAACCTTGGGAGTATAAATAGGTTTCTCAACAGATCTTAAACCTTAGCCAACTATCCCAGATTTCGTATTACGCCACAAATCGACATGGATTCTTGGTTAGGGAAGTATATGGGGATCTAGGAAGATATGAGAAACCGGTGATCAGTCATAACTCTGGGATAGAGAACATATAAACCCGCAATGCTAGGGAACTATAAGTGAATGTTTAGATGAGATGTCGAGAGGATTATAGATATTGCCAAACTAAGAACAACTTGCATGAGGTTCTGAGTCCGGTTAGAAATTAATAATACTAACCATTACCTAAATCTTGAAGATGCAGGAGCTAAGCTAAACATAGTATTGTATGTTGATAGAAACACCACGTAGGGGTTATAACTATGGGTAAAAACTATGGAAAACTCATTAAAGTCCCGCGAGATTGCTAATAGACATAAATCTAAGATACAGTAGATTCGGGAGTTTCTCATCAGCACCCCGCTTATGAAGATCTATAAAGATGGTTGGAAGAGAGACACCCCGAACAAGTAGAAGCAGGGGATAAATCCAATGATAGGGGCTCCCGAGGCCCAGAAAGTAGTGAAATGAGCTACCGATATCAAAAGATATCAACCACAACGCGGGGAAATCCTAACCCCTACTCAGGGATCAGAGTCGATATGAGTACCAAGACCAATCCTAGCGAGAACATCATGAGAGCGAAATAGTGTGGTCTTTGTCTTAAAGCATAGATGCCAAGCTTATATGTGCCATAAAGGGCATATGAGATTATCACAGCCCCAACTATCACTAGCCCTGCATATAACATGATATCCTTAGTACTAGATAATACCCTGACGAACGAGCTTAGTATGTTTATCACTTCAGATGACATCAGTAGCATTGCTTCCACCGTTTATTATCATCAGAGAGGGATCTATATAAAAGCTCGCCCCCACATACTATTCATGAGATGATGAGGGTTAAAAGCGGTGATCGGTGAGCTAGCCCAGCATCCTGATAGATAATAATATTAGCAAATATTGCTACATAGATAGAACCAAGATCGGGTTGGTTTTTAACTGCTTTTAAACCATGCACAAATACCCGGGCAAATATCACCAATAAAGACCAAACAGTATTATACCCGGTATGCATGAATCGAGCTTGCCATACACTATAGAGAGCAGAGTATATCAATACTAATATCCACATCAATGGCGTCTCTGCTACGGGAGACTAGAGACAATACTGCCTAACTGTTAATCCCAAGACAGCTCTATAATAAATGAAACAATAGATCCGTTTGGGGTGGTTAAAGACCGCAACTTAGATCTAAAATTGTTTCCATCATCTAAAATTATCCTTTAGCTATACCCAAATTACCATAGAATAATGGAAGATGCATTTCAACCGCCCAGAGCTAAGCCCCTACGAAAAGAAACCCGGTGCTATGAAAGCTAATACCACTTAGGAGCAATTATGATTCTTTCTTCAAAAACTAGATCATCAATCGATATTCATTGATTCCTATACATATACTGCACCTATATACCCATGATCTCTAAGAAAACATTGTAGCATAGTAGTCTGCTGTTTGTCCCTGAATATAGAAGAACATAAAGGAGTATCAATAAAAATCAAAGGATCCCAATATCGTCCATAGAAACCTAGGGATCCCAATAAGTTCGTGAGCTACTATTGAGCCCGACAACATAGAACCCAGCCTACCAAGAGATAACCCCCAGAAGGTTGAAGCAAGCCCCCAACCCCAGAGGAATCAAGGGGTCAATACCGTAAAACAAGCCATCCCAAGAACAAATATCAAAAAGCCTCAAATCTCCTTCCAAACGGCAAAAATAAAACAGCCCTATAGTATATTTGTTATTAGAGAGCGGCGTATGAGGAGGAATCCGGGATCTGATTATGTGATGAGTAAAATGCTTGCTGAACGTTGATATGAGCATGCTATAATGCTCTATCCAAATATCTATAAGACAGCCTAGATAATATGCTCAATAAACCTGTACTGATGAACCCGACCCAAAAGAAACCAAGCTCAGCACCATTGATAACGGTTAGGCCCTTGTGATCGCAGAGCATAGCTATATACTATTCAGCTCACCATAAGGTCTGCATAGTGATCTATAACGCTAATTGACTGAAGCTTGTGGATAGATCTTGCAAGCTTGAAAGTCTGTGATTGTATATTGGTCAAGAATATATTGAGCTATAATCTCTCATATATATGGGGCAAAGCTTTAAGGGTGTGTTTTCTTGGATGTCCAGGTGTATATAACATATATAGTTGCTACGGCTGCATCGATAATGCTCTATGTAATATCTAGTGTAACTCTGTTTAAGCAGCTGGCAAGGGTTCTTGGGAAAGAGATGTTGATTGTGCTAAGAATAGCCATGATCCTGCTCTCGATCTCTGTCTTCCTAGCATTCACCTCATATCTCTATGGAGCCCACGAGATCTTTGTCCTAATATTCACACTATTCATAATAAGCTTCCTCGTGATCGTCATGGGTGCTAGACATGTTCTCGAAGAATATGTTACCGGGATCTTTGCGTCGAAAGCCTATGACCTGAGGGTTGGTGACTATATAGAGGTAGGCAGCATAAAGGGGTACATAACTGCTCTAGACGACACATCAATAATAATAAAGGACTCCAGGAAGGGTCTTATCCACATACCATATACAATGCTTACTCACACACCATTTAAGAGGGTCAAGCCTGAAGAGGGCTATGAGATAAGGATCCAGGTGTTCTTGCCGCACGAGGTTGATGTAGACAGGATCTTGGAGGATGCTAGAAAAATAGCAAGAGAACTAGGGCTTGATGATGTGAAGGCCGATATAGAATCTATAGAGAAATCCGGCGTGGTAATACTTGTGAGAGGGCTCATAAGAGACCCCAGAAGAGAAGATGAGATCAAATACTCTATCCTAGATAAGCTATATAAAAGCCTTAGCCAACCGTTTCGTGTTTCATGAAAGTTCATAGTGAGTTTTGCTGTATGGATACGGGGGTTTCCCACATCATTGATCAGAGCATGCTATGAAGGAGAGCTGTGGCTCGGGATCACCCCGAATGGGTAGAGGCCAACGAAGCCAAGGGAAGAGCAGTTGGTATAAAAATCAACAGCTATGAACCCCGAACCCCTTTGGACTCTCTGCGACTCATATAGATAACAAGCCCGAGGATGAGCCAGAGACCAAGAATCCATAGAGAACTCCACTTGACAACAATGTTAAAGGCTAGCCCGATAA